>JBGSPH010000035.1:0-16494 GCA_041738675.1 Ignavibacteriaceae bacterium | reverse complement strand
TTAGAAGGATATTTTGGAAGGTTAAAACAAAAGTATAGAGTACATAGAGGACTATCTCCTCAAAAAAGAAAAAGTTATTTTAACTGGTATTTTTATTTAAAACCAATTTAATTTTAGCAACACAAAATGACTATTATGCCCGCAATGACTACTTACTTTATAACGCGCTTAGCGGCTTCAACAACTGCATTAACTGTCAATCCAAATTCTTCAAGCAGATTGCTAAGTTTACCCGAAGCGCCAAATGTTCGCATACCAAGAACTTCACCATCGCCGTGTAAACCAACAAATCTTCTCCAGCCAAAAGTCGATCCCGCTTCAATAGCTACACGTGCTCTTACTTTTGAAGGAAGAACTGATTCCCAATATTCCGGACTTTGTCTTTCATACAAATTCCAGTTTAGCATACTAACAACCCGCACTTTTATTCCTTCTTTCTTCAATTCTTCATAAGCATCAATTGCAAGCTGAACTTCTGAACCGGTTGCAATTAAAATTACATCAGGAGTTCCTTCACTATCTGCTAAAATATATCCGCCTTTTAATGCGCCTTCCGCTGATGAATACTTTGATCTATCAAACACAGGTAAATCCTGCCTGCTTAATATCAGTGCAGTCGGAGTGTTTTTAGATTCCATTATATACTTCCACATCACAGCAACTTCATTAGCATCACCGGGACGGATAACTTCTAAATTTGGAATAGCTCTTAACGATGCAACGTGTTCAATAGGTTGATGAGTTGGTCCATCTTCGCCAACCCCAATGCTGTCGTGTGTAAATATGTATGTTACAGGTAGATTCATCAAAGCTGAAAGGCGAATTGACGATCTTCCATAATCTGAGAATACAAGAAATGTTGAGCCGAACGTTTTTAATCCGCTTAGCGAAATTCCATTTATTATTGCGCCCATTGCATGCTCACGAATTCCAAAATGCAAATTTCTTCCACTGTAATTATTTTTTTCAAAACTCTTAGCACTTTTTATATCAGTTAACGTGGATGGAGAAAGATCTGCAGAACCGCCAATCATAAATGGAATATGATCTGCAATTGCATTTAATACTTTTCCGCTTGCTGCTCTGCCGGATATTTTTGTACCAGCTTCAAATTTCGGAATACAGCAATCCCAATCTTTCGGCATCTCTCGATTCATAATTAACTTTAATTGTGCTGCAAGTTCAGGATATTCTTTTTCGTACTGTGCAAACAGTTGATTCCATTCTTCGTTTTGCTTTTTCCCTCGTTCAATAATCTGCTTTGAATATTCTTTCACTTCATCAGGTACGAAAAATTTCTTTTCCGGATCCCAGCCATAAAATTTCTTTGTGGCTTTAATTTCATCTTCACCAAGTGGTGCGCCGTGTGCACCATGTGTATCTTGTTTTGTTGGTGCACCGTAGGCGATATGACTATCAACTATAATTAATGATGGTCTTCCTCTTTCTTTATTTGCAATTTTAATTGCACGACTTAGCATTTCAAGATCATTCACATCACCAACCCGCTGAACATTCCAGCCATAAGCAATAAATCTTGTTGCAACATCTTCAGAAAAAGCTAAACTTGTATTACCTTCAATTGTAATGTGGTTGTTATCGTAAAACCAAACAAGATTATCTAAACCAAGATGACCGGCAAGAGAAGCAGCTTCACCGGAAATTCCCTCCATCATACAGCCATCACCGCCAAGTGCAAATATTTTATTATCAATTATATTAAAATTTGGTTTGTTGAAATAACTTGACAGCCATTTTTGAGCAATCGCAAAACCAACACTTGTTGCAAAGCCTTGTCCAAGCGGACCAGTTGTAGTTTCAACTCCGGGAGTGTGTCCGTATTCCGGATGACCGGCACATTTGCTGTGAAGCTGGCGAAAAGTTTTAATATCATCAAGAGCAACATCGTAACCGGTAATATGAAGTGTGCTATAAAGAAGCATTGAAGCGTGTCCGGCAGATAAAATAAATTTATCTCTATTAATCCAATTTGGATTATGCGGATTGAATTTCATAAACTTATCGTATATGGTATATGCAACCGGAGCCAAAGCCATCGGTGTTCCCGGATGACCTGAATTAGCGGCTTGAACAGCATCCATCGAAAGAGTGCGGATTGTGTTGATACAAAGTTGATCTAGATTGTTTTTCATTTTTTGCCTTATAAAATTTTAATTATTATAGAAATTTATTTTACTCCGTTAATAGCTCTACCTTTAAAGGCGGGGCTATAAAAATAAATTCTTGTCTATTACTTATTATTTTCTGCATACCAGGCTGCACCAATAAGAGCAGCGTTATTATTATTGATTATATAAATCGGTGTTGCTTCAACTAAATTGGATAATCTTCCCTTATTTAAAAAGCTATTCAAAAAGATTTTACTTTGAAGTATCGGTAATATCTTAAATGGAATGCCGCCGCCGAGATAAACTCCACCTGTTGTTAGATTAGTTAACACACAATTGCCAGCGTGAGCACCTAAAACCGAAACAAATATTTCAAGGGCGTCTTCACAAACTTTGTCTTTTTTATTCAGTGCCATTTCAGAAATTACGATTGCCCTATCTTCGTTCTTCATTCTTTCCAAAGTTATCTTTCCCGGCACACCATAATTGTTATCGACTAAAAAATCGAAAACATTTGGCAAGCCGCTGCCGGAGATTATTCTTTCATAACTTACTCTGCCAAATTTTTTGCTGAGATATTTAAACAGTTCAGCTTCCACTTCATTTGTTGGTGCAAAATCAGAATGCCCGCCTTCTGAGGAAAGAACAATTTTCTTATTGTCTTCGCAAATAAGAAAGGCTTCACCTAATCCGGTACCCGGTGCAACAACTGCAAATCTTTCCGATGATAATTTGTCGCTCCCCTTTTTAATTGAAATAATCTCGGAATCTTTCAGATACGGGACAGCAAATGCAGTTGCCGCTAAATCATTAAGAAGTTTTACTACGGATATGTCAAACTTTGATGATATTCCCTTTGCATCTATTGACCATTTAAGATTTGTGGGTTTCGCTTTGCCATCAATAACCGGACCCGGGATCCCAAACGCAGCAGATTCTATTTTCTCATTAACATCATTCAAAAATTCTTTTAAGATTATCTCAAAAGATTCGTAATCATTACTTGTGTACTTTCTTTTTTTTTGTTCGACTAATTTATTATCTCTTATATCAAATAAGGCAAGCAGAGTTTTTGTTCCGCCAACATCTCCGGCAAGTATCATTTCTTGGCCTCACTTGCAATATGTTTAATTTGTGAAGCAGCTGCTTTATCAAGAAGCCAGTAAAGCTCACCATTTTGTGGATTAATAAATGAAGCCGGATAATTTTTATAATTGTATTTTTGATTTATAATTTCATCAACAACTTTTGATTTGTTTTTTCCGGTTGCTATAAACACAACGGCTGACGCATTATTAATTACTTTACCAGTCAATGTAATTCGAGCTTGCCCCGAAACAGGCTGAATTGCTGTTGCATAAATTTTATCTGAGTTCAGTAAACTTTTTTGGATTGGGAAAATTGATGCTGTGTGTCCATCTTCACCCAAGCCAAGCATTATCAAATCAAATCTTGGCAAACTATTTTCAATCTTAATGTGATTCAGTATTGCAGAACTGTAATTATCCGCCTCAATCTTTGGATCATTTTCTCCTTTAATTCTAAAAATATTTGACGCGGGAATTTGCAAATTGCTCAACAAAGCATCATTAGCCATTTTATAATTACTTTCAGAATCGTTTGGTGGAACGCAGCGTTCATCACCCCAATAAAAATTAATCTTTTGCCAATTAATTGTCTTTTGATAATGCGCAGCTAAATATTCAAATATGCTTTTGGGAGTTGAGCCACCTGATAATGCGATATGGAAATGATCTTTACTGTTATTTACTTTATCAATCAGAAGTTGTGCAAAGTACTCAGATAATTCTTCAACCGATTTGCTTATATGAATTTTATAACTCACAATAAACTCCATCATCAGAAAGATTTTTACACGGATATCGCCATGTCATCTTTTTATCCTCAATCAAATCGTCCGCGTTTTCGGGTCCCCAGGTGCCTGCAGGATAACCAAACAATGGAACATCTTTATCATTTTTCCAGCATTCAATTACGGGAGTTAAAAATTTCCAGGCTTCTAAAACTTCTTCAGTTCTTGCAAATAAAGTTGAATCACCTTTCATTGTATCGTGCAGTAATCGCTCATACGCCGATGGTATTCTTTGATTTGAAAGATCGGAATAGTGAAAATCCATATTTACATTCTGAACATCAAAACCGGCACCCGGTGTTTTCATTCCAAACTTTAGTAAAATTCCTTCATCCGGCTGAATGCGTATTACAAGTTGATTACAAGATTGGCAGACATCATTTTGTGAAAATAAAAAATGTGGTGTGGGTTTAAAGTGAATTACAACTTCTGTAACACGTGTCGGCAATCGTTTTCCGGTTCTGATATAAAACGGAACGCCGCCCCAGCGCCAGTTATCAATATAAAATTTTAATGCAGCATAAGTCTCTGTTACTGATTCCGGTTTAACGCCTTCCTCTTCACGATATCCGGGTACTTGTTCGCCTTTAATTTTTGATGACAGGTACTGCCCGCGAATTGCAACATTTTTTACATCTTCTTTTTTAATCGGACGCAATGATTGAAACACTTTTAAGATTTCATTTCTTATAGCAATCGGCTCTAACGATGAAGGGGATTCCATTGCAGTTAACCCTACAACCTGTAGCAAATGATTTTGAACCATATCACGTAATGCACCTGATGATTCATAGTACCCACCGCGTTTTTCAACACCAATACTTTCTGCAGATGTAATCTCAACGTGGTGAATGTAATTTCTATTCCACAGCGGTTCAAATATTCCATTTGAAAATCTTGTTACTAAAAGATTCTGAACTGTTTCTTTTCCAAGGTAATGATCTATTCTGAAAATTTGTCCTTCCGTCCAGTCCTTTAACA
Source organism: Ignavibacteriaceae bacterium (assembly GCA_041738675.1). Taxonomy (GTDB): domain Bacteria; phylum Bacteroidota; class Ignavibacteria; order Ignavibacteriales; family Ignavibacteriaceae; genus IGN3. The sequence goes on along the minus strand of JBGSPH010000035.1, from coordinate 11,511 downwards.
ATTCATCTTTCAGTTTTAATGCTGATTGTAAATCATAACCAAAAGGTTTTTCAATTATCAGTCTCTTCCAGCCATCATTCTGTTTGTTTAATCCAACTGAAGCAAGATGCTGGGGGATAATCCCATACAAACTTGGTGGAGTTGATAAATAAAATATCGTGTTGCCGGCAATGTTATTGCTTTTTCTGAGTTCAATTATTTTCCCACTCAATTTTTTATACGAAGCCGTATCATCAAAGACTATTGAGGTGTAAAATATTTTTTTAATGAATTCATCAATTTTAGAAGCATCATCAATCTCTTTAAACTCGGTAATAGCAGATTTCATATTTTCTCTGAATTCATCATTGCTAAACTCAGTTCTTGATACTCCAAGCAATACAAAATTTTCGGGTAAAAGATTTTGGACAAAGAGAGAATAAATAGCCGGGACTAATTTTCTTTTCGTAAGATCCCCGGATGCACCAAAGATAACGTAGATATGATTTTCATTTTTATTCATAATAAATCTCACTCTTTAGTTTTCACTGCATGTCCACCAAACTGATTTCTTAACGCCGCTAATACTTTCATTGCAAAAGATTCTTCCTGTCTTGATTGAAATCTTGTGTAAAGAGAAGCTGTAATAACATGAGCCGGCACATTAAAATCCATAGCAGTTTGCACAGTCCATCTTCCCTCACCGCTGTCCTGAACATAGTCTTTTAGCTTTTCCAATTTCGGATCATCTTTAAAAGCATTTACGGCTAACTCAAGTAACCAAGAACGAACTACACTTCCATACTGCCAGGCATCTGCAACTTTAGTTAAATTTATTTTGTAAGGAGATTTTTCAAGTATCTCAAAACCTTCAGCATAAGATTGCATCATTCCATATTCTATTCCGTTATGTACCATTTTAACCAAATGACCGGTACCTGATTCGCCGCAATAAACATATCCATTTTCCGGTGCTAATGTTTTAAAGACAGGTTCAACATAATCTGCTGATTTTTTATCACCGCCATACATTAAGCAATAACCATTCTGCAATCCCCAAACGCCGCCGCTTGTTCCGCAATCTAAATAATGAATTCCTGATTTCGCTAATTTTTCTGAACGCTGCTGAGTTTCTTTCCAGTATGAATTTCCGCCATCAATAATGATGTCATTTTCTTTCAAAAGACTTTCAAGAGCATTGATATTTTCATCAACGGGTTTCCCGGAGGGAACCATTAACCAAACAATTTTTCTTTCAGGAAGTTTTTTAATTAAATCTTGTATTGATTCTGAAGCAATAGCGCCTTTTTTTTCTGCTTCTTTGATTGGTTCAATATCCCGATTCCAGACAACTACTTCGTGTCCGTCTGCGATTAAACGCTGAACCATATTAAACCCCATTTTACCTAGGCCTATAAATCCGATCTTCATTTTTATACTCCGATTATTTTTTTACAAAGTTAATTATTCTAATATCAGACTTAATTTATTAAATCCTATGTAAATGTAGAGGATGGATCGTCTAAAATTTGTCATAAACCGGACAAACAAAAAGAAGTCAAATGATTTTATTCTTTAAATAGACTAACAAATATCAAATAGAGAATTTTATAAGAGGCTTTTACTGTTCCTTTTATTGTCCCGGTCACTTTTGATTGACCAATCCGTTTACGATAACTAACAGGAACTTCAATGGTTTTCATTTTTAGCTTAGCTGCTTTGATTTGCATCTCAACTGTCCAGCCGAAATTTCTATCCTGCATTTTGAGGTTTATTAGAGCAGAATATTTAATTGCACGGAAAGGCCCGAGATCCGTGAATTTATAATTCCAAAATGACTTTATCAGAAAAGTAGAAAGCCAATTACCAAAAATTGCTTGAGGCAGCATTGCACCACTTTCTCTTTTCCCAATTATCCGTGAACCAATTACGAGATCAAAATCATCTTTAACAATTGGCTCTACAACCAAAGTCATTTCACCAGGATAGTCGCTATAATCACCATCAAGAAAAACTACAACATTATAATTTTTATCTTTTATGTAATCAATTGCTTTTAGGCAAGCAGCACCATAGCCTTTTTCATTTTCATTCAGAACAGTTGCACCAGATTTTTTTGCAACTTCACCAGTTTTATCTGTTGATCCATTGTTGGTTACGATAATCTCATCAACAAATAAGGGGATATCTGAAAGAACTAACGGTAATGATTCTTCTTCGTTATAAGCAGGAATAATAACAACTATACGCTTATCACTAATCATTCCGAAATAGCTCCGCCGCAACTACTGCCGGCACCGGCTGTGCAGCCAAAACAATGTGAATCAAAAATTATTTTCCGATTCATAAGTTTATCATAGTCAAAATCAAACACAGTCATTGGCTTATCGAAAATAATTTGTAAATAAAGCATCTGGTTAAAATCGCAGTCAAACATTTTACCATCCCACGATACGCTTAATAATGAGCGGCACATAACTCCTTCCGCGGCAGCAGGATTAAAAGCATTTACCAATTTTTCCATATACTCTTCATAGCCGCCGTTTCTTTCCAATTGTTCTTTAAAACGATGGATGGGCATATTTGTAATTGTATAAAGCCTGTTGAATTTCAATTTATATTTTTCCCAAAGTTCTTTTTTAAAATCCGTTTCCAAAGTTTGCTGTGAAGCAGGAAGAAAAGCTCCAACCGGATTATAAACTAAATCAAGTATTAAATTGCCGTTCCCATTTCCATAACCAACTTCATTCAACATTTTTAGTGAATCAATGCTTTTCTGAAAGACACCTTTACCGCGCTGCTTATCTGTAAAATACTCCTGATAATATGGAAGTGATGATATTACTTCAACATTATTATCAGCATAGAATTTTGGAAGATACATTTTGGATTCTTTAGTCGTAGGGTCTCCATCAATGGTTACTGTAAGATTATGCCGAACCATAATATGTTTGCCAAGTTTTTTGGCTTCAAGTACAAAATAATCAAAGTGAGGATTTAGCTCCGGAGCACCGCCTGTAAGATCAAGATTTTTAATTTGTGGATTATCTTTCAAAATTTCTAAACATTTGTCAACCGTTTCTTTGTTCATCTGTTCAGTTCGCTTCGGAGACGAATCAACATGACAGTGTAAACAGGCTTGATTGCATTTAAGTGTAACGTTTACCTGAAGCGTTTCAATAGAAAGCGGAGGTAAATTAATATTATTTGTCTGAAGCTTATCTTCAAAATCGTATTTATTTTTTATTACCAGATGGAGTGCATTATCTCTCATACATTACCTTTCATAATAATTTTAAGCACCGTGCTTTTCTAAATTGTTAAGCATTTGTACACCGTGAACAAGGTCTATTCCGGCAGCCATTGCAGCAGCAACGTGAATCGCTTCAGTCATTTGATCGGGGTTAGAACCATTTTCAAGACAAGCTGTTGTATATGCATCAATGCAATATGGGCATGGTTTAAAGTGTGCAATCGCAAGTGCAATTAATGCTTTTTCTCTTTTTGTTAAAGCGCCTTCAGTGCCGACAGCGGCATTGTAATAATCAAAAAACTTTTTCATCAGTTCGGGTTTAAATTTCCCAACTTCAGCAAAGCGTCCAAGATCTTTTGATTCGTAATAATTCACTTTATAACTCCTTATTTTAATTCGTTAAGATTCCAGTTATAGTCGTTGTAAGAAATATCCCATTTAGAAATATTTGATTTAATATCTTTTGAAATATTATCCGGGACATAATTGGCAATAAACCTTAAAATATTTTCATCGGATTTCCCGAAGTCTTCATCAAACCAACTAAATATTTCCGAGACGTATGCTTTTCTGTTTTTTATATCAAAATGATTTCTTGTTTTGTCATTTAGAAACTTTGTGGATTGTTCCTGCAGTTGAGCTTCAAGCTTATCGGCTTCAAATGCTTCGTTACGCAATTCAGGGCAGCTTATGGATGCACACACAATTGAAAAATGAATTCTTGGCTCGTCCATCTTTCGTAAAATCTTATGTTCAATATCATTAAGCGAATATTTTTTATTATTGATTGTGATAAACTCTTTATCCCAAACAGTTTTACCAATCAAATAACCAATAATTTTTCCGCCGGTGTGTAAATCGGTTATGCTTTCTATCGGATAATTATCGCGAACCACCTGAAGTGTAAAAGCGTTGTATGCGTTAATCCAGAAAGCAAGTTTCTCATTTCTGTTCAGCTTGTCAGGATTTGTAACAGAAAGTTGTGTGAGATATTTATCAAGCTCTTTATCTTTCTGCAATCCATTGTAATCAACTAATCCGTTTTTTACATAATTCTTTAAAATGTTAGTAAACATTTGATGATCTTGAGCTAACAAGTTTTGCCTAAAAATCAAAACTAAAAACAAATTGCAGATAATAGCTAAATATCTTCTTTTCACTAATAATCTTTCTAAGTGGTTTCATAACTTAATTTAATTGAATCTTTAATTGAATTAACCGAACTGCTGTTTAACCATTGCTGTAAATCAGTCTCTGTATCAATATCCTGAAGCTCGGGCAGGATATGAAAATTTAATTTTAGTTCATTAATCTTTTTAATTGTTTTCGCATAAACTGAGGAGGTACTGAATTCAATATCCTCAAATAAAATTGGATACGACTTTTTCATTCCAAGTAAATAATATCCGCCGTCTCTAGAAGGTCCGATAACAAACTCATTTCTGTCCAGATATTCAAAAGCTTTCAGAATAATGTCATTTGATAAATCAGGTATATCAGTTCCAACGATAATCACTTTTTTTGCACCGGTTGTAAATACTTTTTCAAAAGCATTCTTCATTCTGCTGCCAAGATCATCGCCTTCCTGGTGCGCAAAAAATAATTTACCGCCAAGCCAATTAGTTATTTCATCTTTTTCGTTTTTATTAGAATAAAAAACAAAACGATTTACTTTAGGAATTTTCTTAACATTATTAATTAAATTTTCTGCACACGATTTATAAAATCTAAGTGCAAATTCCGATGAAGTTGTTTTTGCAAGTCTGGTTTTAACTTTACCAATTTTCGGATACCGAAGAAAAATGATTAGTGAATCGGTTTTAGTTTTGCTTATTGTGTTGTTATACATTTTACTTAATGTTTTCTCGCTAAAATTAAAAATATATCCTGTGAATAATAAAATATTAAACAGTTGCCGCCTGATAACTCCATCTTTAATAAACCTTCTTGCTGATGATTCCACACTCGAATTGAGAACAGTAACTTCAGTCATCGCTGAAGCACGTTTTAAGAAATCTACATCTTCAAAAGTTTCTCTGTGATCAAATCCGTTTAGCTTTTCATACAGTGTTTTTCTGATGATAATTACCGAATCACCATATCTTGTAAACTGAGTATTAAATTTTGAGAAGGCTGAATAGAAATCCAAAAGCTTGTGTTTAAAATCGAAGCCAAGTAAAAACCTGCATATCTGATTTTCTGCATTCTCAAAGAATTTATCTAAAAGATCGAAAGCATTATCAGGTAAAAAAGTATCGGCATGTAGAAATAAATATACATCAGTGTTTGCGCATTCAGCACCTTTGTTTAATTGTGTCCCTCGTCCCTTTTCTGATTTAACAATTTTTGTGTTGTGCTGCTTTGCTATCCTTAATGTATTGTCAGAACTTCCTCCGTCAGAAATGATTATCTCAAAATCTCTGTCAAAAGATTTTAAGTGCAACAAAATCTTTTCAAGAAAATATTCTTCGTTTAAGGTTGGAATTATGATTGAATACTTAATACCCATTACTTATAATCCGCTACCCCAGTTTGCAGCCTTGTTGCTTAAATCAATTTTTATATCTTTATAAAGTTTATTATCAAGATCTGCCTTTGGTAAAGAACCAAATGATAAAACCTGGGTTGGACAATATACAACACAAGCCGAACAACGCACACACTCAACATCATTCATCGGAATACCTTTGTTAGCGTAGTTCATAACATCAATACCCATGTGACAAACTTTGGTACAAATATTACACGAAATACATTTTTTCTTTTCTGAAAGAATTCTGTATCGTGAAAAACGATTTACAATATTCATCCAAGCAGCAAGCGGACATCCAAAGCGACACCATACTCTTCCGCTTAAGAAAAAATAAACTCCTAAGCCAAGAACTCCGGCAAATATCACATCTATTCCGATGTAATAAATGTTATGAAAGATATCCGCAGTGTAGGAAATTTTTTCACTTATAATTGGAATATTAAAATCATACAAACCGCTTAATAACTTTAATCCAGTAACAGCAAACGCTACGAGCAAAGCCCATTGACTAAAGTTTTCCCACTTTTTTGCTTTAGGACCGTGTAATGCAAGTGTTCTGTACTCATCTCCAAGAGTTTCTGCAAGTGCACCGCACGAACAGATCCATCCGCAATATGCGCCTTTGCCCCATCGATAAACAATGTAAGGAATGAAAACAAAGGTTTGGATAAAACTAAAGACCAACCAAAACGTAGTTACATTTGAAGTATAAAGATTACTGAGAAATAAGGGCCAAGCTAAAATAAATCCATATGATCGCCAGTAACTTTCGCCGGGAAAAACTTGTGTGAACATAAAACCATCTTTAGCGCCAAGTGCACCAATTTTACCTAAAAGCGGAAGAACAAATTCCGGTAAAACGAAAAGCGGCAATGCTTGTATTAAAATTAAAGACCAGGTTTGCAATTTGATATAACGCGTGGGTTTCATCTTAATTCTTCTTAATCCAAAAAGGAGAATTGTAAGTGAATAGAATCCAGTGTACCAAAAGCCCTGTGATTTACCAAATAACTCCAGACCGAAATATCTTTCACCAAAAAATACAACTGCAAAGAAAATTCCGATAATGATAAAATAGAGATACTTAAAAGTTTGCCAATTTAATTTAAACTGTGGCAGATAATCTTTTATAAATTTATAAAGCAGATAAACACCAAGTAGAACAAAGGCGATAAAAGATAGATAAGCGACAAAAGCATTGAAATATTTTGTGAAACTCCATACTTTTATTTTATCCGAAAAAATAGTTTCCAGTACTAAAACAGGCAGAACTGCAAAATTACTCCAGAACTGAGTATTAAAAAGATTTGAAAAAACGTCCGACCAGGAATTAACTTTTCCGAAAAAGTGCTCAAAAAGATCCGCGCTGCTTTTACCGAAATACATAACTCCTGCAAATAGTAGAAGCAAAGCAAACTGAAGTTTAGCCGTGAGAGAAAGTTCGCCTTCCATTTGGATTTTTGATCTCTTAAAGAAATCTAAAGGAAGTTCTTTGCCGATCATGGTGAAAACCATTGAGTTATCGATTACAACTTCATTTTTATTCTTATCAACAAGAACAACTTTATCTTCTTTAATTTCTTTAACACCCGATTCCATCATCAACTTCAGCTTACCATCACTAACAAGTTTATTAAGCTTTTCAACATTGCCTTCTTTTGGCCGAGAGAAAGCCGATTTGCGATAAGATATTGTTGTTGTTTTTGCATATTCAGTAACAGCAATTGCAGTTTCCAATGCAGTATCGCCGCCGCCGACAATTAAAACATCCTGCCCTTTAGCATCAACTGGATCAAATAATCTATTAAAAACTTTAGGAAGATTTTCACCAGGCACTTTAAGCATTCTGGAATTACCTGATTTTCCAATACCAAGAATTACCTGAAGTGCTTTATAAGTTTCTTTCTTCGTAACAATCTCAAAATGATCGCCAACTTTATTAATAGACTCCACCATTATACCTTCTTCAACCGGAAGATTTTTATTTTTGATCTGAGAATAAAGTTCTTCTAATAAAGTTTCCTTTGTGCCTTCATTAATAATCAACTCTGCCCGCTGTTTGAAGTCTGCTGGCTCAGCATAAATAGGTTTACCCTTAGGGAAGTTTATTATTGTGTTATACTTTTGTGAAGATTCGAGGATTTTAAAATTGATGTTTTGCTTATCTGCCTCTAGCCCGGCAGAAATTCCTGCAGGACCTGCGCCAACAATTATAATATCATAAACATTCTTTTGAGTATTTGATGCTTTCAATTTTTTAAATTCCTCGGTACTAAGTATATGCTGAACAACTTTCTGCCCGTTTTCTGCAGCAAGTTTTAGTAGCGGAATTCCGGTAAGATCGCCAGTAACAAAAATTCCTTTTACAGTTGTCTCGGAATTCTCGTCAATTTTTGGATAACGTTCGACCTCACCAACCGGAACATCTTTTTGTAACCAGTTGAAGTATTTGGATAGGAATTTCATATTAACCTTTAAATAATAGAATATTATACATTGAAAATAATTATTCTCATCATAAAAATGCTTCTATGGGCTTTAAATAGTTGTCAAATAGCTGACAATTATTTAATAATTTTGAGAAGAATTAAAAATTAAATACTTACCTTTATTTTTATATCAGAATTTAGTTTTATTTATTGAAATTGAATTAAAAGAATAAATAACTTATACTGAGAACAAGATTTTGTACAATCAAATTAGCTGAAAATTGAGACAACTGACCACCTTTTAATTAACTAATGTATTCCCAAGTACAACGTTCAAGCGATCATCAAGCTCTTCAAACTTTTCATTTATTTGTTGCATTTCACGAACTGAATCAGCATCAGTTTTATCTTCTAATTCAATATATCTTTTCGTCAACTTCATCGAGGTGAATTTAATATCATAGAATTCAGGATAAAGTTCATCAGGGATTACTGGTAGATGTGAAAGCTCATCACCAAACTCACCAAGAGTTAAATCAGTCCGATCATATAGATCTTCAGGGATTTCAAATCCATACACAAGCTCAAGCTCCGACAGAGACTTTATAAAATCTATTTCATCAAGATCCTCATCGAACAAATCTGATATCACCGTGTCTAGCTTGTAATGTTTTTTAATCTTGGATTTATAGTCGAGTAGGGTAGCTAATGCAAAGACATATTTTAACATATCATTCCCTCCCATAAAAATCACTGACATCGAACCATATTTCTCTACGCTTCTGTCCAAGATGATAAGTAATGTTCATTATATCATACTTTCTATTGCCATCTTCTATAAATGTTTGCTCTTCCAGATCCCAGGTACCGAATTTGTCTTGAAGGTAATCCCACTCAGCACTAACTCCTTCATACTCTGAATTTGCTAAGATGATAATGGCCTTTTCTTGGGTAGAACCATCGCCTCTATACAGACTCATCGATATTACCCCCTGGTTTAATTTCTCTCATTGATGGTGAAGTGTAACTTCTTGCATCATCGAAAGGGTTTTTTGGTCTTTTCTGTTGAGCAAGTAGTTTATTAAAAACTATGTTTGCCCGTTCTTTAGATTTTTTGTTAATTAAGCTATCAAAGATCGGTTTGTTATTTATTATTAAATCTTTCATTTTAATTTCTCCATAAGTTTAGTTTATTATTTTAATCATTTATAAATCACTTCTGAAATATTTCTCTCTGTAGCGCCTTAAATGAATTCTGTTAAAAGATAAGTAAATCCCTATATCTCCTTGAAATTCACGGTAATCATATCCGAGTATTTTTACTGCGGCAATGAATGAGCCGTTAGAGATGTATCCTCCAAAATATTTTTCAACATAAAACTTTATCTGAAGACTGGATTTTAAATTTCTCAAAGATTTATTTGGTTTATAAAACTCAACCAACCAAAAAACACATTTCTGGATTTCATCCGTAGCATTGAGTAACATCTCTCTACCCTTTTTATATTCTGGTCTGGATATGTTCCTGTCGATCCCGTCATAAACCACTTCCGGGTAATTATCTAGATAATTTATAATAGTTTCTTTTTCCATCGTTTAATCCTCCACTGGAAATATGAGGTGCTTGTAGTAAGAGCTTGGAACAGTTCCCCGTTTTACTCCTACATAGATTGCTGATTTTAGATTGACTGGTCGTTTCCAATCAAATTTATAGGACATATACCTTAGAGTTGACGAACTGATATATTCATTCAGGATCTTGCTCAGCTCTTCGGCACCTTTATACATCCCGTTTTTAACCCAAATAACTTCTACTTTTTCTAAACCAATTTTAGAAATTAGCTTCTGAGTCATTGTGTTGTTTCTTTTTCCTATGTTTTTGTTATCTCTACCCATTTTTCCCTCCTAATAAGTTACGCCTACACTACTTTAAGTTTTCTTGTCTGATCTATTTGCGGATTACCTCATTTAACTATTGCCATAGATTATTCCAGATTGCCATAGATTGCGCCATAGATTATTTTCAAATATGGTCAATAATCCTTTGATTTTAGCCTGAATTCGCACATTGCCACACTTGCCATAGATTGTCATAGATTATCGGACAAGGTCAGTAGGATATTTATTTTTATAAATTATTTATTTTTCAAACCTAAGTTTAAAATCTATGACAAAGTATGACATTCTATGGCAACCCCCTTATTTAAAAGAACTTACAGACACGACTGGTTAAAAAAAGGTATGGCAGAAAGTATGGCAATTGCCATAGATTATTCTACCTACCCCCACATATAGTACCAATTATTATCATCTGTTTTTCTTGCTCTCTCTGATCTTATTCCATAAAGCTTCAAACTTCTCCCGAGTTGAATATTATTAACCTTCTGGTTCACGTATATATGATTGAATGCTTCAAGAGCGCGTTCCTTTTTAATACTTCCCTTGAGATCATCCTTTGTCATTTTAAACAAGCTTTTCCTGTTCAGAAAATCCTGGTCCATTTCATAATCACTGTAAATAATATTTTCCTCAAACCATTCCAGGTCTGCTTTCTTCAGATGTATTGCAAATTCCTCAAACTTATTCAGACCAACTGAAACCATCGCAGCTTTTTCATCATTATCAATACAGGTCTTCGCAGCAATAGGATCATATTTCCAATTCATAAGGAACTGAGCAAATTTCGGGACTTCAGTATGCAGGGATTTAATATATGCTTCAGGATCTTTCTTGAACCATTCGAATGAGAGTAGGTTGGGTCCTGTAGAGACAACATTTAATCTTCTGTCTTTTTGTTCAATAAACAAAGGTACTTTTTCATTACTGAAGAAAAGACAATTGACATAATTGGTGATGAAGTAGTTACGGATGTTCTTTTCGTTTATCATTACATCAGGATCAGTTATAATTGCTTTGATCCTGGACTTGATATTATTTCTTGTACTGTTATCGTGAGCTACTTCATTGAATGCTACCAGTATTGTATTCTTTAACCAGGGATTAAAATCACTTTGTAAATCAGAGTCTTCGACTTTTACTGTTTGCCTTCTTCCAAATAGTTCCTTGAGCACATAATCAAGAAATATTCCCTTCCCTGCGCCTTGTTCTCCCTTGAGTACCCAGGCAGTAAGTTGCTTCTGTCTGGTCTGTAGAATACCTGCCAGCCAGTTCAGAAATCTTTTACGTTCACGGTACTTAGGAATTAGATTGATCAACAATTTATATGTGTAAGGAAAGTCAAACCTTGGATGAAATGTTTTCAAGTTTTTACTTAAAAGCATATACTCCGTTGGAACGAACAGATTTATAATTTCTTT
>JBGSPH010000061.1:0-60108 GCA_041738675.1 Ignavibacteriaceae bacterium | reverse complement strand
CTAGAGATGTTTGGATTCCCGCTTACGCGAGAATGACAATTGAATATTAATATAACCTCATACACTTCCCTGAAAATGTTAAAGTTCAAAAAATGTTCCATAGAACAAAACTGCTTTTATGATTGATATGTTTGTTTTTATTGATGAATATTATTTCACAATTGTGTAGTAATACCAAGTTCAAAAAATCATTTCTCTGAATCAAGAAACTCTAAAGCTTGACATTACAAGATTATTTCCACTTTTTTGAAGTAGAAATATTTATCCATTTTCCATTGCGGGGCTTTTATGAAAAAGATCGGGTTAGTTTTTTGTTTAGTTCTCTTCTTCTCAATTTCATTTCAAATAAATGCACAGTGGTTTTGGCAAAATCCATATCCACAAGGTAATGAGCTCACTTCGGTAGATGTTGTGGACAACAGTAATATTTGGGCGGTTGGAAAAAATGGGACCCTATTAAATACTAAAGATGGAGGTAATAATTGGAGTACACAGCTAAGATTTACACAAAATAATCTCTCCGATGTTTATTTTATAGATTCCAACAACGGGATAGTTGTAGGTGATACTGGGACTATTTTCAGATCAACCGATGGTGGAATAAATTGGATCACTCAGATAAGTGGTACATATAACAACTTGTTTAGTGTATCTTTTTATGATAACAATTTTGGATTAGCCGTAGGCAAGAATGGAACCATCCTGTTAACCACTAATGGAGGAGATACGTGGGCTATCAAATCAAGCAACACTACCGCTTGGTTGTATGATGTTTGGATAAAAAATAATAATGATATTATAATAGTATGTTCACAAGGGACTATTTTAAAATCAACAAATGGGGGAGAGGATTGGAGTCAAGAAATATTGGGTTCCCAAAACACTGTATTCAGATCAATTACATTTAGTAGTAATGAAATTGGATGGATTGCAGCTGGGACAAAAATATTAAAGACAACAGATGGTGGTAATAGCTGGGTAGAAAATTTAAATGAAAATGATGAATTTCTGTCAGTAAGATTCATTGATGAAAATAATGGCTTCATTTTAGGCAGTACTTTGTACAAAACAACAGACGGAGGATCGAGTTGGAGTTCTTTTTCTCTTGGTTCAGGTGTTTATTTACACTCATTTGACTTTTCTGATTTCAATACTGGTTGGGCTGTAGGCACACATGGAAGTATTCTAAAAACCACTAATGGTGGTTCAAATTGGTTTTTTCAAACCGAAGAATACAAACCTGATTTAATGTCAGTTGATTTTGTAAATCAAAACACTGGTTGGGCTGTAGGTAGTTCAGGTTCAATTTTAAAGACCCAGGATAGCGGTAATTTATGGATATATCAGGATAGTGGAACAATGGTGAACTTGTTAGACGTTCAATTTATCAATTCAAATATTGGTTGGGTAGTTGGACAGGGAGAGACTATTCTAAAAACAACCAATGGAGGATCTAACTGGATTACTCAACAGGGTGGATCGGGTTATAATTTAAATTCTATTTGTTTTCTAAATCAAGATTTAGGATGGATTGGTGGTCAGGCAGGATTGATTTTAAAAACTACAGATGGTGGGCAGAACTGGATATCTCTGCCAACAATTAATATATATATTAATAGTATAGTTTTCGTAAATCCAAATGTTGGGTGGATCATTGGAAGTTTTGGTAAAATTTTTAAAACTACAGACGCTGGAGCGAATTGGACAAATCAACCTTGTGGAACTTATAAAGATTTGTATTCAATTTATATGCTTGATGAAGACAATGGATGGGTTGTTGGTAGTGATATAATTCTAAGAACAACAGATGGTGGTTCAAATTGGGCGATTCAAAATATTCAATTAGGATTCGCGTATACTTCTGTTCATTTCTCAAATACAAACTTAGGTTGGATTCTTGGAGGTTATGGTAAAATTCTTAATACTACAGATGGTGGAACGACCTGGCAATATCAATTTCGTGGGACAGATGATTGGCTAAATTCGATCTTTTTTTCTGACGAAAATAATGGATGGGTTGTTGGTAGTTACGGAGCAATCCTCCACACAACAAATGGAGGTGTTACATTTGTTGAAGAAGAAAATAATTTTGCACAACCAAAAGAGTTTTTATTACAACAAAACTATCCAAACCCGTTTAACCCAAGTACAAGCATTCAGTATGCAATAAACAGTACGCAATTTGTAACGCTTAAAGTTTATGATTTACTCGGTAGAGAAGTTGCAACTCTTGTTAATGAGGAGAAACCAGCTGGTTCTTACAATGCACAATTTACAATTGACAATGTACAATTAGGTTCTGGAATTTACTTTTACAAACTACAAGCCGGTGACTTTATTGAAACCAAGAAGATGATTCTTTTAAAATAAACTCCGCATCTCTGCGCCTCTGCGGTAAAAAACTTCTTCACCGCAGAGACGCTGAGTCGCGGAGAAATTATTTCACATCTTCAACTTTAATGTTCACAACATCACTAAAACCATTTAGTTCCGGATAGTACATTAAGTAACCCTGCGCAGGCATAATTTTATAGTCGCCGGGAATTTGTGCTTTAATAATGTATGAAAATTCCATTTTACTCTGGCAGCTTGTTACAAAGAATGCAACCTTTTCATCACGGTATTCACGATCAGCATAATGCCAGCGCCAAGGCATATAATCATAATAGTAATCGTAGTAAGTCTGGTAATTGTTCTCGCCATCAATAAAATATTTATCCATATCTTTCACAACTTCAAATCCGGATGGAAGCATGTCTTCAAGAATAAAGTAATCTAGATTATCAGACTTTGAATCAACAAAAGTTTTTACAAAAATATCCTGTCCGCTTGTAACGATTCCATCAAACTTTTTCTTAAAGTATATGATACGTCCGTCTTTTTCACCGGTTTCAAGGACATAATATTCGCGTCTTACTTTAAATCCATTATTATTTTCAACTGATTTAATTTCTTCAGTAAAAAACTCACTTAGACCGGAGAGATATAAAATTCCTTTACCGGATTTTTCTATTCTAAGTTTATTATTTCCTTTCTTCAAAGTATTCAATTCACTTCCGCTAAACTTTAAAGTTTCGGATTGCTTGAATACGTCAGACTGATCAAAACTTTTATTGAATACTTCTTTATTGTTTAAGAAAATCTTAACTGAAAAATCAGGATCCAGTTCTTTTGTAATCTTTAGATAATCAGTTAATGCAAACAGCACAACAGAAGTTTCCTGAGTTGATCTCCACGAATACCCCTGTCTTTTAAGAAGCAACCACCTAACTGCTTTGGCTATAAGATCAGAATTACCTTCAACATTTAAGATTGATTTAACTGCAAATGCTGTTCCCTGCACATTATCATTCTGCCATCTGTAATGCCACTCTTCCCCGCCCCAGAACGCAAATGATTTTTCTTCACTAACCTGCTTCTTTAATCTTGCAACAACATCTTTTGCTTTTTGAGATTCATTCATATTCTTCAAAGAAATTGCAAGTAAAGACAGCGGATAAGATTTTAAATCTTTTCGAAGAAGAATATTAATGATCTCAACATAATTGTCTTTATCATAACTTTGATTTTTCATTGCTGTGCTTAATGAATAAATCATATATGCCAAAGTTGTTTCATCAATATCGGATTTAGCATTTGTAATCTGGTTTTTAAGATTATTCAATCCGTTATAAAAAACGTTTTCATTAATAGCATAACCAGCTTCGCGCGCTAAACTCAATCCGTAAATAACATATGCTGTCATATACGGCTGCGATTTATCATTTTTCCACCAGCCCCAGCCGCCATCGGAAAGTTGAAAATCGTACAAACGTTTTAATCCTGCATCAACATACTTAGGAAGTTCTTCAATTGTTTGAGATTTTAACGGAATATTAATTTCTTTAAAAGTCTTTGCAACAATTACAGTTGGCAAAAATCTGCTCATAGTCTGCTCAACACATCCATAAGGATAGCCGGCAAGATCATCGAGAGCTTTTAACATCGTCCCTGCTAATGATGGATCTGCAGTAAATGATAACGTGGCAGTTCTAATATCAATGTTCTCAGGAAATGAAATTTCAATTGTCTCATTAACATTTTCTTGCGGGTAATGCAATACAACCGGATTAGTAACTTTAATTCCATTTGGAATAATTGGAACTTTAACTTCCATTGCATCGGACTCCTCATCAGTTAGCGCAGATACTTTTAAAATTGCTTCTCCAGTTGGATTTGTAATTCTCACTTTCCAATCAATTCTTAATTCTGTTTGAGATGGAATACTGATTTCATAAGTGTCTTTTGCTTCCCCACCTTTCTTATTAATCACTTCCTTTGAATTAACGAAGGATGAAACGAGTTTTAAGTTTTTGCCTTCAAAATGGATTTTTGTTGTTTTCTTTTTTGAAAGATAATTATGTACAATTGTTGAAATCACAACTTCATCATCCTGTCTAAAGAAACGCGGGGTTTCCATTCGTACCAGCAAATCTTTTCTGCTGATAAACTTGTTTACTTTTTGACCAACATCTGTTTGCTTTGTTATTCCTCTTACAGTTGTTCGCCAAGCTGTTAAGTTATCGGGAATCTTAAACTCAACTTTTGCTTTACCATTTCCATCAGTAACAACGTGGGCTTTCCAGATTAATGCATCAACAAAGTTTGTGCGCACATCTGCCTGCACGTAAGCTGATTTATCTTTGGATTCACTTTTCATCATCTTGCCATCCGTTATGGACATTTCACTTACCATTGGCAAAGCATCTTGCCTTACATTACTATTACCTAATTCATCTCCTTCCCCCATTCCACCGACGCCTTGAGCAATCATATCTTCAATCTGCTGTTTTTGATTTTCTTTGATAGTGAAATTGTATTTTTTCTCTCCAGATACTTTAACATCACTTATTAAAATCATTCCGCCCATTCCTGCAGAGATGAATAATTGATAACTTCCTTTCGCAACATTTTCAATCTTGTAGTTTCCAAGTGAATCAACTTTTGCTGTGTAGTAATATCTTTCTCCAGTTAAGATTACAAACAAACCATTCGGAATTGATTCTTCATTTTCAATTATAACTTTTCCGTAAAGTTTGCCTTTATGTTTTGCATCATCTTCTTTGTACGAAAAATAATTTTTATCAATGTAGGTAGCGGGTCTGCTGTAAGAACTAAAGTAACCTGATTGCAAAGAATTGTAAGTCGGCATATAAGAATATTGTGGAGAATAGAAAAATGTTTCTATCGGCTGAGTTTCATCTTCTTTAATTGCGTAGATGCTTTCATCAATAATTCCAAAAGATACTTCTGTATTCTTAACAGGATTGCCAAGATAATCTTTTACAACTATTTCATACTCGGCTAGCTCACCGGGTTTATAAATTTCTTTAGATGAATTTAGTGAGATATTTAGAAATTTATCTTTTGCTAAAACTCCAACAAGCTTTGTTGTTTGATAAAGCTGCCTATCTTTTATAAAACTAATTGAAATATTAAAGCTTGGTGAAAACTTGTCGGTTAGCTTTTCCCTGATTTCAAAACTATTATTTTCAGGTTTTAGTTTTTTGTATGATAAAATTTTATCAGTCTCATATGTAAGCAGCAATTCCTGATTTGGATCTGGAAGAAAAACATAAGCAATCAGCGAGTCACCCTTTTCATAAGAATCTTTATCAGTTATGATTTCAAGCCCTGCACTCGTTCGCTGGTAATAGTAATCGTTATAATCTCCAATATAGAATGAACTGGCTGTTTCTATTTCTCTTTCCTTTTCATCAAAAGCGATAATGCGGTAATTAAAATATCCAACTCTATCATTCTTTGGATTAAAAGTAACAACCGCCGAACCAGCTTCATTTGTTTTAGCAAAAAGTGTATCGCTTTCTGATTTCATTCGCATGCTTTTAGGATCATCCGGATAATTGATGATAACTCTTAAATCTGTTTGTACCGGTTTATCAGAAAAATCTGAGGCATTAATCTTTAACTTTACATCTTTACCTTGTTGAAAAAACCATTTATCCGGCGAGGTTGAAATTGTAAATGAACCTCTTGTGACAAAAGCTTGAGTCGATCCTGAAATTGCTCTGCGTGAAGCATCAGTTACCTGAGCTGAAATAATATATTGATAATCGTAGTTCTTATCCGATTCTACTTTATAACTAAACTCTAACTTTCCATTTTCATTTAACACGCCTGATTCCTGGTGAATCAATTCTTGCTGCCCGCCAAAGTAACGATCATTTCTAAACCCTTTGTAAAACCACGACCATTCACTCCAGTACCACCAGGGACGCCAGTAGTTTTGTCTGTAAATACTAATCTGAACAGATCCTTCTTTAACCGGTGAACCAAAATAGTAATCCGCAGAAACAGTGGCAGCTATCTTATCTCCATTCGCATACTGATTTCTGTCTGTAGTTACATTTACTTTGTACTCGGGTTTTTTATATTCCTCAACTGTAAAAGAACCATGGTAACTCATTCCATCTTTTGTAAATATGATTGAGTAGTATCCTAAATCTGCTTCACCATCCAACAAAAAACTTCCTGAAAGAGAGCCAAACTCATTTGTGGTTGCTTCACCGGAATATACTTCTTTGTTTTTGGGAGATTTAATTGAAACCGAAAACTTTAAATCCGGTGCATTAAGGATTTCATTTCCTTTTTTATTTCTGAAGATCGCTTTGAAGTTTACTTCTTGTCCCGGTCTGTAAACCGGCTGCTGTGTATAAACGTAAGCTGTTAGATATTCAGATTGGTTTTGATTAAAGTAAAAGTACGGATCGCTTAATATAATTTCACCACCGGCATATCCATAAAGCTGGATGTTTGAGTTCTTAATTCCTTCAAATTCAGACAGTTTGGCAAATAATAAACCATTTTTGTCAGTAACCTTGCTTCCTATTTGCTTTCCATCCTGATAAAAATCAAATCTAGCTTTACTTGCAAACTCTCCTGTCTTAGCGTCAGCTATAAAAGCTAAAATCTCTTTTTGATTATTCTTATAAACCATTGCATAGTTTGTAACCACAATTGCGCAATAACCAACTATATCGTTTCTTATTGCCTGAACTATATAAATTCCAGGTTCATCAATTTTGCCAACACTAATCTCCCCAGAGTAATTATTATTTTTAGCGGAAGGTTTGTAATCCCAATCTCGAATAAAGCTTGTATATTTTAAAAGCAGTGCTTTATCTTTTCCCCAGATATCAAATGCGTATCGGCTATTATTCTGATCCAAAAGGGAAAAAAATCTAATTGGATCATCAATCTTTAATAACTTAAAGCTAAATTTTTTAGTGCTCTGAGAATAGGAGTAGAGATTTAGTTTAGCAATATCTCCAGGCGCAAATGTCGTGTAGTTTGAGAGATAGAAGTTTTCATTCTCATCAACTAGTGGTAGTCGGGTCGATCCGCCTATAAAAAAAGTTGTAATGAAAACTATAGATAGGAAAATTATTCCTCTTTTTTGAACCGATTTCATATTTTTCTCCAGAATTTAGAACCTTATACAAACTTAAATAATAAAAGTGCCAATTTCTTAGAGGCATTGCTAAAGATTTGGAAAGATATTTTAGAGCCGCTCTCCCATTACGATTAGAGTTTCGACTTTAATACCAATATGGTCGAATATGTGACTGTTTGTGATGTGGCACCCCTGCTTCAAATAAAGTCTTGGATGGTCTATTGTCTCGGCTTAAATTTGTACCAGCAATCCGATATGTTTAATTAATTTGAGGTACTATTGAGGTCATTAGCAAAGGTATTATTTACTCTTGTTTTAGTTGCACTGGTTGGTTTTACTTTAGTGGTAAACGAAGATAAGATCACCGAACCAGTTGCAGTTGAAAATGTGGTTTCGGTTGAGGAAGAAGCAATAACCGCAGATCGTTCCTTAGTTGAGTTTGTAGATAAGGGAAACATGAAAGCTTCCTGGTATGGACCAGGTTTTCACGGTCGAAAAACTGCAAATGGGGAAGTTTATAATCAGAATTCCTTTACAGCGGCTCACAAATCGTTAAAATTTGGCACTTTATTAAAGATTACAAATCTTAAAAACAATAAATCTGTAGTTATAAGGATAAACGACAGAGGTCCTTATATTCACGGAAGAGATCTTGATCTTTCAAAAGCCGCAGCTTCCGAACTCGGAATGGTTCGAAAGGGTGTTGCAAGGCTTAAGGTTGAGGAAATCAAAATTGCTGGATTGGACAGCCAGATGATGAACTAAGAACTGTTCACCATATCTAACATTTAAACCCGGAGCTAACCGGGTTTTTCATTTTTAAACAGATAATTATTTCTTAACTCAAATTTAAATTGAATTACTTTGCCGCTTAGCTTATTTTAGCATAGCAAATATGAACAACTAATATAAATCATTTAATAAATGGAGCTATAATGTTAAACAAAATAAAAGAAATGCTAGGCAGTGAAGCTGATTCCTTGTTATCCTACAAAGCTAAATTTCCAAAAGAGCAACTACATTTACCTGGGCCGGATTTTGTGGATAGAATCTTTGCACAAACCGATAGAAATATTAATGTACTAAAAAATCTTGAGTGGATATTCCAAACAGGTAGATTGGCTGGAACGGGTTATGTTTCCATTCTTCCTGTTGATCAGGGTATTGAACACAGCGCGGGTGCGTCATTTGCACCAAACCCAGTTTACTTTGATCCTGAAAACATTGTAAAACTTGCAATGGAAGGCGGATGTAACGCGGTTGCATCTACTCTTGGTGTTCTTGGTATGACAGCTAGAAAATATGCACACAAAATCCCTTACATATTAAAAATCAACCATAATGAATTGCTTACTTACCCAAATAAGTTTGATCAGATTATGTTTGCAAGTGTTGAACAAGCACACGATATGGGTGCCGCTGCAGTTGGCGCAACAATTTATTTTGGATCGGAAGAAAGCAGTAACCAGATAATTGAAGTTAGCGAAGCTTTCCAATATGCTCACGAACTTGGCCTGGCTACTATTTTATGGTGCTACACAAGAAACAATGCTTTCAAATCAGATAAAGATTATCATGTTTCTGCTGATCTTACCGGACAGGCAAACCATCTTGGCGTTACTATTCAGGCTGATATTATCAAACAGAAACTTCCTGAAAATAACGGCGGATACAATTCTATTAAAGGATTTGGCAAAACCAGTAAAAAAGTTTATACAGATTTGACAACAGATCATCCAATCGATTTAACACGCTATCAGGTAATCAATAATTATATGGGTCGTGCTGGACTGATAAACAGCGGTGGTGCTTCCGGTGAAAACGATTTTGCTGAAGCAGCTAAAACAGCAGTAATAAATAAACGTGCGGGTGGAATGGGATTAATCTCAGGTCGTAAAGCTTTTCAACGCCCAATGAGTGAAGGCGTGCAATTATTAAATCTTATTCAGGATGTTTACGCTGAAAAAGAAATTACTATTGCTTAGATAAACCCCCTCTTTATCTCCCCCTTTTGTAAAGGGGGAGAGTTAGTTAAACTACATTTAAAATTTCTTTTATGCTCCCTAACATAAAATCCGGATTTTCAAGCTCCAATAATTCTTTTGTTCTGTAGCCGTATAAAACTCCACACGTAAATGAACCTGCATTTTTCCCACATTGAATATCAAGTTCTGTATCGCCAACCATTAGAGTATTCTTAACATATACTACAAGATCACTACAAATTTTTAATAAAGGTTCCGGAGATGGTTTGTGCGCTATACCTTCCCTTCTTCCCATAACCAGATCAAAATAATTTCTTAGTTTAAAATGATTTATTATTCTATCTGCTTGATCTTGAATTTTTGTAGTTAGCAATGACACTTTTATGTTTCGATCTTTAAGAGATGCCAGTGTTTCTTCAACTCCATTATAAACTTTAGAAAATTCCATCTGCTCAAAGTAGTTGATTTTATAAATTGTTATAAATTTTTCAAAGTCAGGTACATCAATATTAAATGCATTAAAGATATCTACAAAATGCTGCCCTATTTTTAGTGCAAATAGATCTTCAGCTACATTAAATTCTATTCCAAGTTTACCAAGAGCATAAGCTGTTGAATTATAAATTGTTTTATTAGAATCTACCAACGTTCCATCAAGATCAAAACAGCAGTGTTGGATGAGTGGTTTTTGTTTCAAGTTATTCCGTTTCTTTTTTTATTGGATATTGTACAATTGGTTGTTCGCAAGTTTCCCCTTTGCAGCATTCATCAATATTATATCCGCAAACAGAACACTGCCCATGTCCGTGAACCCAAATAATTTGGTTTGGCTGCCCACACCATAGACAAATGGATTTTGAGGTTTTGTTTATTTCTTTCATGAACTAAATAAAATATCAGTAGTGGGAATTAATATTTTTTGCTTAACGCTTTGTTTTCTTCATGAAAAATACAATTTTCTCACTAAGAAAAACACACAGTTTTTCAAGAGATGAGCATATAATAAATCTCAATCTTTTACTTTATCTGAAAATTTGTCTCAGCTAAAGTAATAAAGAATGAAATTTTTCTTTCACGGTTATATTTTTTAATAAATTCCAATTAATTTAATGGCATAATTGTTTATGCAGTTATGCTCTAATCAATCAAACAAGGAGCTCTATATGAAAAAATCGTTCGTACTTTTTGCAGTTCTTTTTGCTTTAGTTCTTGGGGTAAACCAAAATATCTTCGCCCAAAATGAACCTGTTCTCTACTTTTGCGAAAAGTATGGTAACAATGGTGAAGTTGGAGTTAGCGATAGATTTACAACTGGTTATTTAACTGTTATGGTTAAATGTGATTATGCACTTGATCTGGAAGATTGTTCAATCCAGTTTGATCTTTACAATGCAAGATCAAAAAAGTTTGAGTACTACAAAAAGTTTGATTATGTAGTAGAACCTGATATGAAATATATCTTCTTCGCAAAAAATGATGAAAGCGATCTAAAGTTTGAAGACCCTGGTTTTTACAGAGTTTTTCTTCTTGATGACAGAGATAAAACTGTTGCAAGTGCTCTAATAGAAATTATTGACTAACCAATTAATATTTTTCAAGGCGGTACTTTGTGCCGCTTTTTTTGTTTTAAAGCAAAATTATTTGTTTAGATGTTTTAACTTTGTGCATTAACTAAAATAAATTTGATATGATAAAATTAAACTTAGGCTGCGGAAAAGATATTAAAGAGGGATATGTTAATCTTGATATAGTTGATTACGGCGGAAACCAGATTCACGATATAAATAAATTTCCTTACCCTTTTCCTGAAAATCATTTTGATGAGATTTATGCTTCACACATTCTTGAGCATATTGATAACTTTAACAAGACAATTACTGAGCTTTATAGGATTCTAAAACCAAATGGAACTATGATTGTTTACGCTCCATTCTTTCTAAACACAAAATACTTTGGCGATCCCGATCATAAAATTCCATTTTCAATACGTACGTTTGATAACTACGAATACATTGGAAATCGCAGACTAAAATTTTATGAAAAGTGGAAATTAAATCATCGTACCAATTATGAAACCGGGGCTCAGTTTGAAGTGCTGGAAAAGAAGTTTATAACATCGCACTTTGCTGCACTTAAGTGGATGGATTTTCTGGTTAACATTGAACCTGTTATGTACGAAAGATTTCTATCCGGAATCTTTTCGCCGGAAGAAGTTTATTTTAAATTAAGAGCAATAAAATAATTGATCTTAGTGTTTCTAAGTGCTCTTCGTGCCTAAGTGGTAAAAAAACCTCATTTCAACTTTAGCGCTTCATAAACTATTAACAGCCAGCCGATCAAAAAGCAAAATCCTCCAGCTGGAGTTATCATTGCAAATATTCGTATTCCGGATGTGGAAAAGATATAAAGTGAGAAAGAAAATAAAATAATTCCCAAAAGAAAAAATATTGAGGGCAGCTTTGCTTTAATAAGTGTGTTTAGTGAAAGAGCCAGTAAAACAACACTATGAATAAGCTGATAAAGCACCCCGGTTTTATAAACTTCTAGCATTTGCGGCATAAGCGTTTCTCTCAAACCGTGGGCGCCAAAAGCGCCAATTGCTACAGCAGTAAACCCTGAAACAGCCGAAATAATAATCCATAATTTATTATCATTCATAGCTCTCAACTCCCTATTTGTATTGAATAGTAAAAACAAATTTTATTAACTTTGCCCACAATTTAATCACAACAAAGAAAAGAAATGAAGACATTACAAAAACTGATTTTACCAATACTTTTGATATTAATAGTATTTATTATTTATACTTTTTACTTCAATAAGGCAGATGCAGGATTAGGTTCGTTTGATGATTTTGATCCGAACAACAATGCTGTAAAAGAAATTAAAGTTCAGATATTACCAAATCAAAATATTAATCCTGAGGGTGGTAGTTTTTCTTTTGCCGTTGCTGATAAAAACGGAAAAACTCTTAATGCATTCGGTTCTGCAAGTTTACCGCAAGGAATTGGTGAAGCAGAGACAATCATTCTAAAAGGACATGTTAATCAAAGCGGATTTTGTACACACGAAGTTTTAGCCGATTAATTATAAATGAAGAATTTTGAACTTGTATCAAGTTACAAACCATCCGGCGATCAGCCGGAAGCAATAAAACAATTGGTTGAAGGTGTTAATCGTGGAGATAAGTTTCAAACTTTACTAGGTGTAACCGGCAGTGGAAAAACTTTTACAATCTCAAATGTAATTGTTCAAACAAATAAACCAACATTAATAATCTCACATAATAAAACTTTAGCCGCACAACTTTACTCTGAGTTTAAATCTTTTTTCCCAAATAATGCAGTAGAATTTTTTATCAGCTATTACGATTACTATCAACCGGAAGCTTATGTTGTTTCCCGAGATGTTTTTATTGAAAAAGATTTTTCCGTAAATGAAGAGATTGACAGGCTAAGATTAAAGGCCACAACGGCTTTAATTGAAGGCCGCAGAGATGTAATTGTAATTGCCAGCGTAAGTTGTATTTATGGTATCGGGGCACCGGAAGAGTATGCCAAACAAATCATTTTTATTAAAAAAGGTGATAAACTTGATCGTAAAAAATTTATGCGTGAGTTGATAGATATTTATTTTACTAGAAATGATGTGGAATTTAATCGCGGTACTTTTCGTGCTCGTGGAGATGTTATTGAAATAATTCCAGCTTATCAGTATGAAGAAGCTGTTAGAATCGAATTCTGGGATAATGATGTAGAAAAGATTTCCATAATAGATGCGGTAACCGGTAAAATTCTTCGTGAAGTTGAATCAGTCCCGATCTATCCGGCAAAATATTTTGTAACTGATCGAAGCAAAATGCAAAAGGCTATTTATAATATTGATCAGGAACTATCTGAACAATTGAACGTCTTGCGTAAAGAAGAAAAATATTTAGAAGCACAAAGACTCGAACAAAGAACCAGGTTTGATATCGAAATGATGAAGGAGATTGGGTACTGTTCAGGAATTGAAAACTATTCCCGTCATATGGATGCAAGAGAACCTAATTCACGTCCATTCAATCTTTTCGATTATTTTCCAGATGATTTCCTTTTAATAATTGATGAGTCACACGTTAGTGTCCCTCAAATAAGGGGCATGTATCTTGGGGATAGAAGCCGTAAACAAACTCTTGTTGATTACGGTTTTCGTCTTCCATCTGCACTAGACAATCGCCCGATGAAGTATGAAGAATTTATGGGAATGATTGATCAGGTGATTTTTGTTAGTGCTACTCCAGCAGATTATGAATTGGAAATGAGCGGTGGAATTATTGTTGAGCAAATCATTCGTCCAACCGGATTGCTTGATCCAGAAATTGAAGTGCGCCCGATTAAAGGACAGATTGATGATCTGATTGCCGAGATAAGAAATAAAACAGTACTTAAAGAAAGAACTCTTGTAACAACTTTAACAAAAAAAATGGCTGAAGATCTTTCTGACTATCTTGATAAGATCGGAATAAAAGTACGCTACATTCACAGCGATATTGATTCGTTGGAACGTGTTGAGATTCTTCGCGATCTTCGTTTGGGAGAGTTTGATGTTTTAGTTGGTGTAAATCTTTTAAGAGAAGGATTAGATTTACCAGAGGTTTCTCTGGTTGCCATTATCGATGCAGATAAAGAAGGATTTTTGCGAAGCGAAAGATCACTGATGCAAACGGCTGGAAGAACTGCCCGAAACGTTAACGGTAAAGTTATTATGTATGCGGATAAGATTACTGAGTCTATGCGAAAAACAATCACTGAAACGAATCGAAGGCGAAAACTTCAAAAAGAGTATAACGATAAAAATGGAATTGTGCCTGCAACGATTTACAAATCAATGGAAGATATTCTTTCTTCAACTTCAATTGCGGATATAAGAAAGAAAGAAGAAAAAGAAAGTTACGGTTTTTCAAAAGTTGCTGAGCCTATTCTTAAGTATATGGATAAAGCGCAGAAAGAAGATTTAGTAGATCAGTTAACTGAAGAAATGCACAAAGCTGCAAAAGATCTTGAGTTTGAGAAAGCGGCTAACTTACGTGATGAAATTCATAAACTTAAAAAGATGATCGGATAAAACAGTTACTTTATTTCTTTAATTCCCTTTGCATCCACAAACAACACATCCCCAATCTTGTTATAGCCAGTAAAAAATTCAGTCCCTTCGTGTTTTAGCTGTCCTTCCTTAAATCCAATGATGGTAAATCCGGCATCGATAGAATATTCGTTAACCAAAGATTTAAAATTCATATTATTTTCAAGTTCAATAACTACAATGTTCTTTTCAACGATTGGTAATCTTCCAAATAATATAAGATCTTTTAATTTTTTTTCTTCTTCCGTCTTAAGTCCAGGCTTACAGACACTAAAAATTTTTATTTCGGCATTCTGCCAGCTTGGGTGACCCAAAATAATGTAGCTTAATAAAATCATTAAGCTGGCATTTTCTTCATCCCAGTTTCTAAACCAAACATGTATTCCATTTTCAAATCTTGTATTACGCGATGAAGAGCCCAGAATACAAACATCAAAATCGCCTGCCTGTACAAGTGCAATGTTTTCAACTATCTGCTCAAGATTTTGGGGTGTCTGTTTATCAAACTCAAATATTATCATATTATTTTCCATACCAGAGGGACTGGGTAACTGTGCAAGTTGAGCAATTGCAGATGTAAATGAAGGAGAGATTATTGTATCAACATATATGTTACCCTTCATGTTACTTGATCTTTCTATAAGGGCAGACAAAACTTTTTTAGACTCAGTGTTTGATGATTTGGAATAATATCCCTCTAAGAGATGAATGTATGTTCCAAAACCAAATTTGTAAGATATCCAATTAAGCAATTGTAAAGCTTTATCTCTTTCAAACGAATACCTTGAAACACAAACAGCAGATGGTCGCCAATTTTTTGATAAGTCTGACTTCTTTGCTTTCTGAAGATACACATATACTTTACGGCTTAACTGATAAAACGAAGATTGAAAAATTGCTTCAAGACCTTCTCGTTCTTTATGATAATGACTTAAATAAACATAGATCAGTGTAATAATTATAATTGAAATAATTGCATAAGGAGTGCTTATCTGAAACATCAGTATCAAACACATAAGAAATCCAAATAAAGATATATACCATCTAGATTTAAATTTTGGCCGATATGAAGGATCCGCACCAAAATGATATAGAAAAGATATTAAACATAGTGAACCGTATGTAACCATAAAAAACATTGTGATAATTGATGCCACTATATCAACATCTCCAAGTATCACAAAAAGAGTAGCAATCAATCCAACAACAATTGAAGCATTACGCGGTTCGTTCTGTTTACCAACACCTTTTGCTAAGAACTCATTAACAGATGGAATTGGAAAAGATTTATCTATACTTAACGCCTGTAAAGTTCTTGGAGCAACAAGAAAACTTCCAATTGCAGATGAAATTGTTGATGCAGCTAATCCTAAAGGAATAATTATGAATCCAAATAAAGCAATATGAGACATAACAAGTTGATTGGAGAGAAGGTCTTCTGTACTTGCAGATATAGCAAGTTTCCAGATAATGAAAATATAAATTATTAACCCGGAAATTGTTGCGGTAATTGTCCCTAATGGAATTGATTTGCTAGGATCTTTTAAATCGCCCGATAATCCAACGCCCGCAGTCATTCCTGTAAATGCAGGAAACACTATTGCAAAAACAATAAAGAAGTTTTGTGGGGCTCCAAAGCTATTTTTGAATACGTTATAAGGCTCACCCCCGATAGGCTTGCCAAGAAAAAAACAGATAAGTGAAATAAATAAAACGGCAACAACTATATAAAGAGCTTTAACTCCAATGTTAGCTCCCTTATAAATAATAACAAGAGATAGTAATATTATTGCGGGAAGACTAATAACTTGTCTTGGCAAATCTAAATTGTAGCTTACCCTAACCCATTCAAATAATGGATAAAATGCCTCAGTGAATGCAATAACATAAAACGCAACACTTATTGCTTGCGAAAATAATAAAGCTATACCAATGGTTGCCCCAATATTTAAACCAAAGGATCGGGAGATAATAAAATATTCTCCGCCGCCTTCTACTTTTTGATTCGTTGCAATTTCAGATATTGCAAGTGCCGTGGGAATTGTAACAAGATGACCTAACAAAACAATAAATAAAACGCCTATAAATCCTAAATTACCAACGGCAAAGCCAAATCTTAAAAATAGAATTGCACCGAGAATGGTTGAGATAGCTGTAAAAAAAACAGGTGCAGTTCCAAATCCTAATTTGTCAGAGGACTTAATAAGTCTATTAGTAAAAAACTTTCGCATCAATACTTTTCAATTTTGTAAAGATTAGACTTAAATGAACTGGAATAATATACTATTTTTTAAGGTAGAATGTTTGGAAAGGAGAAATGAAATCCTCCTTTATATTACTTCCCTTATATGAAACCGATTCAAGAAACAATCCCGATGGAGGGGCAGTAAATTTAGCAGGCTCATTGGTTTTGTTACTTAGATAAAACAAAATCTCTTTTTCAGTTTTTCTTCCTCTGCCAACTTCAGCTAATATTCCAACAATTCGTCTTACCATCTTCCAGATGAAGTGGGAACCTATAATTCTTATGAGAATTAAATCTCCATCTTCTTTGATTTGAATATCATCGATTAAAACCTTTGTGGATTTTTCAGTCGGATCATCATCTGAAAATGAAGAATAATTATTCATTCCCAAAAATAATTTTGATGCTGATTCCATTTTCTTAAAATCAAGCTCATCCTTTATCCACCATACAAAGTTTTTACCAAAAGCAGTTCGCCTTCTTGATATCTGGTAAACATAACTCCGTGATGTTGCATCGTGCCGAGCATGAAATTCTTTATTTGTCTTTTCTACTTCAAGAATTGTAATGTCGTGCGGCAGCATATCATTCAATTTCATTCTGATAATTTCAGGTGCTAAAACAGTTTTCACATCAAAATGCGCAACCTGGCAAAGTGCGTGTACTCCGCTATCAGTTCTACCCGAACCTTGTATATCTATAAATGCATCTCCAAAAACTTCCTGCGCAGCCTTTAGAATTGATCCTTGAATTGTCTTAGCATTTTCTTGTTTCTGCCAGCCCGAATAACGAGTTCCTTCATATTCAATAAAAAGTTTAAAACGTGAATAATTCTGATTTGATGTTTTACGTTTATCTGCTGTAAAGGGTTTACTTT
The DNA here is from genome assembly GCA_041738675.1 of Ignavibacteriaceae bacterium. Classification (GTDB taxonomy): domain Bacteria; phylum Bacteroidota; class Ignavibacteria; order Ignavibacteriales; family Ignavibacteriaceae; genus IGN3. The sequence goes on along the minus strand of JBGSPH010000061.1, from coordinate 42,424 downwards.
TAAATTGGCTGCCCGATTTGCCTTTAAACTTATCCTTTGAATAAAACTTTTTGCCTCTCAATTTAGTCTCGCTGTTTCTTCTGCATAATCAAACTGAGTTTCATAAACTCTAACTTTTACCGAGGAAATATTTAGTGGCAAAGGACACTTTTTTATTTCGGATAAAAGATAATTACAAATATTTTCAGCGGTTGAATTAAAACCCACTACAACTTTTTTTGAATTCATCTTTTCTAAAAACTCAATAACAATCTTATCATCTATGTTCACCATAAAAGAATGATCAAGTTTTTCTATCACCGGGTTGATAATCTTCTCTACATCATAATAATCTATTACCATTTGATTCTTATCGAGTTCACCCTCAAACTCAACTATCATCTTGTAAGAGTGTCCGTGAATATTTTTACACAAACCAAAATGTTCTGGAAGTCTGTGTCCCATTTCCCAACGAAATTCTTTTGCTATTTTCATATTAGGTTTCTCAATTATTTACAATTTCATTTAATGTAAAGATTTAAACTGTCACTCTGAGCAAAGCGAAGGGTCTCTGATAAATGCTATAGATTCTTCATTTCGCTACGCTCCATTCAGAATGACGAAGAATATTATACTCCCTTTGTTTCTGGATGCCAGATAATTTTATGCATCTGAAGTTGAAATCTAACATTTAATCTATCTTCTAAAATCCAATTAACTAATTGAACAGGTTCAAGTTTTCCGAAAACTACTGAAAAAAGTATTTCACACTTTTGATCTAAATAATATTTTGAGATGATTTCTTTTGTCCAGTCATAATCTTCTCGACTTCCGATAACAAACTTTAACTCATCTGTTGGTTTTAAATAACCGATATTTTCGTAAAGATTTTTCTTTTCCATTCCGCTTGATGGACATTTTAAATCCATAATAATTTTAACTCGTGGATCAACATTTTTTATAGTAAGACTTCCGCCAGTTTCAATCAGAACTTCAAATCCATCATCATACAACTGTTTCATCAATTCCAAACATTCATCCATCTGGACTAACGGTTCACCGCCGGTTATTTCTACAAGCTTACAATCATACTTTTTAACTTCATCGATTATTGCCGGAATTGCCATATCTTTTCCATCATAGAAGGCGTATTCCGTATCGCAATAAGTACATCTTAGGTTGCAGTAAGTTAAACGAACGAATACACAAGGAAGACCGGCTGCGGTGCTTTCACCCTGAACAGAAAAGTATATCTCATTAACCTTAAGCATAAAAAGTGCGATTTTTACTCGTATTCTAAATAAATTGTGAGCAAAGTTACTAAAGCTAAATTTGACATCAAACGAGGCAATGCCTATATTTGGCTCACATTTTTTAACTAATTATAAGGTTTTTTGTAAATGGCTCATCATAAATCGGCAAAGAAGAGAATTCGTTCCTCTGAGAGAAAAAAAGCAGTGAACAAAATGACTGACTCTAAAATTAAAACTGTAATTAAGAAAACATTAGCTACGGATAAAAAAGAAGAACTTGAAGCATTGTATAAAGAAGCTATCGCTATTTTGGATAAGGGAACCTCAAAAGGCAGATTACACAAAAATAATGCAGCCAGAAAAAAATCAAAGTTAACAAAGCATTTAAATAAAGTTACAGCAGCAAAATAGTCTGTTAGATTCTTACAAAAAAGCTCTTCGTTTGAAGAGCTTTTTTTGTTTTAAACAATTTCAAATATCACTCAATAAATCTTTGCCTTCTGTTTCAGGAATGAAGAATCTCACAGGCTTAATTTTTCCGGTCGCATCTTTTGCAGCTTTTATTTTTTTCTTTATCAAAACGCTGTGTTCGATTGTTACATCATCTTCAACAACGGAACCGAAAAGATAGCTTGATCCTTTAATCAAAACATTTTTTCCGATGCGTAATGGAAACTCATCACTTCCTGTCATATTAACGCTGGATTCTATTGTTGAATTTTCACCAATGATAATGTTTCCTTTAATAATATCTCCCCAAAGTATTTTTACATTGTCTTCAATTGTTAAAGTTTGATTTGGGAATGTTGATAGATGCACAATGCGCCATATTTTAATATTATTCCCAAACACAACATTTCCATTTATATGAGCAGCACGTCCAAGTTCAACATTATAATTTAGTTTTACACCTTTACCAATGTAGGTTCCCTTTCCAACTTTTATATCAAGTGGAATTCCTTTTTTATCCAATTCAATAAGATCGTTAACGACAGAATCGTGAATAAAAAAATCATAGGGATCATCAATCTCAATTATATTTTTTAGTTTTTCATAAACATTCTTGCGGGCAATTTCATCCATCTCTTTAAGTACGGATTTATCATTAAATCCCATAACAACATAATAATGTTTAGGACTTACAGCTCCAACTGAATATCCTTTTTGATTGAACAGAGAGATTAAATCGGTAATGTAAATTTCATTCTGTGCATTATCGCTCGAGAGACTGTTTATTAATTCTATAAGCTTTTTATAATTAAATGCATAAACACCTGAGTTGAACTCATTCGTTTCAATTAATTCTTTTTTTGTATATGAGTAGGTTTTATTTCTGTAAGCAACTTGATATGGCTTATCATCAGGCAAAGCAAGAATATCCTTAAACTCCATAATCTGGATTACATTACCCTCATCTTTACCTGAGCTGGTGCCGCTGCTATCTTTACTTTTAACTCTTATAATCCTTCCATAAGAATTTAGAAATGGGTCGCCATTATAAATTCCGGTTAGCACCATCATATCATCACCAGAGGAAATAAAATCTTCTCTAAACTTTATCATTGATGAATCATCTAATAAGCCCATATCACCGGGCAGCACATAAACAATTCCATCTTTAAAATCATTCTCAATCTCATTTAATCCAACCTGTACAGCGTGTCCGGTACCATTTTGTTTTTCCTGAAATGCAAATTTGTTCGATTCACGTTTACCAATAACATCAATTACATCAAGTGCTTTTATTCCCACAACAACAACAGTGTTAATGTTCTCAATCCCCAACCTGCAGGCATTATAAACCCTTTCTACGGTAGGAATCTCCCAGATTTTATGCAGCATTTTTGATGTTTGAGATTTAATTCTTTTGCCATGACCGGCGGCAAGAATTATTGCAGCTTCAGTTGATGAATTAAATTTTGTAGAGCTTTCTTTAGCTTTAGAATAAATTTCTGTGTTTAAAGTATTGTTCATATTCTTTTCTTGTTTAACTTTTTAATTGATCAAATTATTGATTAAAAATTAATTAAAGGCTTCTCCTATTCCAAACCTATGCATTTTATTGTTTACCTGTAATTGTTAAATTTGCCTGCAATTTTAATAATAAAAAGGAATGTTAATGAACAACAATTTAACTAAAATAATTCTGGTTCTAATCATTTTTTCAGGAGTCTCCTTTGCCCAATCAAACGGATTTGGATTAGGAGTTATACTTGGAGAACCGACAGCAATAAGTGGAAAATATTGGACTTCCAGCAGCACAGCTTTTGATTTTGGAGTTGGATACTCATTTGAAAAAAATAGTTATCTAAACTTACACGCAGATTATTTATTCCATACAAAAAATATCTTTAAAACATCAGAAAATATTTCATTGTACTATGGTCCTGGTGCACGATTAAGATTTGTGGAAGATGCCACGACCAGATTAGGATTCAGGTTTGATGTTGGACTTGTTTGGATTCCACGAAATACACCAATTGATGTATTTATAGAAGTCGCACCTTTATTGGATATTATTCCCGAAACAGACTTTGCGATTAATGGCGGAATTGGTGTGAGATACTTTTTTAATTAGAAGTATTCTGATCAAGAGACATTTCAAAATCTATTCTTGATAGAAATGAAATTAGGAAAACAAAAACGATTGATAAAACGACAGAGGTTATAAATCCAGCAAACAAGCCAGATAACATAAGTGCTGAGATAGAAGCAAGAACAGATGCAGAAAGTGATTTTAATTCTGCATCTGTTTTTTTGTTTTTAAGCAGATTGAAAGAAGTTTTTAAAATCACAAATAGCAGAACAATAAAAGAAATCACTCCGGCAATACCGCTCTCAAAATAAATCTGCAAAAAATCATTATGCCAACCGCCGATTCCTTTATCAGCAAATTTTTCTTTGAAAGGGAAAACCTGATGAAATGTTCTAGGTCCGTATCCCAATAACGGATGATTCAAACTAATTTCTTTGGCACCCTGCCAGATTATATCTCTATCAGAAAGTTGTGTAAGATTTTCTACTCTTTGTTCCATAGAAGCGGGTGGCTTATAAATGTAGATAACCGCACCGATCAGAAAAATTATTCCAAGAATAATTATATGCTTAAAAGGAATCTGCTTGAATAAAATCGCCAATACCATAGTCAATAATGCAATTGCAATATTTGCTCTGCCCAATGATGTAACTATACCAATCAAAATAAATATATAAACGGCAGACCAGAATAAAATGTGCGTGCTACTCTTTAGCTTTTTTGGATAAAACAATGCTACCGAAAATGCAGCAAGCAGATAACTAGAAAAAACTGCATAACTTGATGTAAAAGCTTGAGCACGTTCAACTTGATTTAAAAAAAATCTCGCACTTCCAACTAAAGACATCACGGCGGCACCGATAATAAACGCTAACATTAAGTTTAGTAAAGATTTTTTATCAAGAGTTTTAAGATAAAATGGAATTGCTGCTGCTGAAGTGTAAAACAATCCTTCCTTGTAAAATGATTCAAAGCTGATTGATGGATATTCTGATAGGAAGATTGAAATGAGCCGAACCAATCCAAAGACAAGAATGAATGCTAAAATTTGATCAAAAGATTTTTTCCGTTCATTGTGTCTTTCAAATAACCATAGTACAAATAAAATTCCAGCCATCAACTGCATAACAAAAAGAGAGAGAACAAAACTTACGGATAGAACTATTAGCAGTGAAAAAATTATTCGAGAATTAAATCGACTCTTAACCATCTGCTCTTCAATTTTCATTTTCTCTAAATTGCATTTCGTAAAGTTTTCTATAAAGTCCTTTTTCTTCAGCAATTAATTTATCGTGTGTACCTTGCTGAATTATGCGACCTCTATCTAAAACAAGAATATTTGTTGCGTTCCTTATCGTGCTTAGTCTATGGGCAATCACAAAAGTAGTTCTGTTCATCATTAATCTTTCAATCGCTTCCTGAACCAGAATTTCAGATTCATTATCCAACGCTGAAGTTGCTTCATCAAAAATCATTATTTCAGGGTTCTTTAATAATGCGCGGGCAATTGTGAGGCGCTGCCTTTGTCCACCGGAAAGTTTTACTCCTCTTTCACCAATGATTGTATCATATCCTTGAGGCATTTCGCTAATGAAGTTATGAGCGTTAGCGGTTTTTGCTGCTTCAATAATTTTATCCATAGGATAATTGGTTAAACCATAGGCAATATTTTCAGCGATATTTGTATTGAACAAAAAGGTTTCTTGCGTTACAATTCCCATTTTTGAACGTAATGATTCAATGGTAACATCTTTAATATTATTTCCATCAAGTAAAATCTGTCCTTCAGTAGGATCATAAAATCTTGGAATCAAATCTGCAAGTGTGGATTTACCGCCGCCGCTTGGACCGACTAGTGCAATAATTCCTCCGCGCTTAACACTAAAGTTCAAATTATTTAAAACCTTAACATCAGAATCTTCATATTTGAAAGAAACATTTTTGAAAACTATTTCATTTTTAAAATCCTTTAGTTCGATTGCGTTTGGAATATTTTTTATATGAGGTTCGATATCTGTAATTTCAAAAATTCTATCTGCGGCTGCACTAGCCTCCTGAATTCTATTATTAACACTTCCAAGTTCCTTAATCGGGGGCATCATTTGAAAGATTGCAAACAAAAATCCTAAAAACTGACTTGCATTAAGCGTCTTATCAACAAGAACAAGAATTCCGCCGTAATAAATTATTACCGCACCGATTATCACACTCAATATTTCTGTTATAGGTGAAGAAAGATTTCTTATTCTAACTGTTTTAAGAACCAATTTAAAATAACTTTTAGTCTCATTCATAAACCTTTGATTTTCAAATTTCTCCATCCCAAATGCTTTAACAATCTTTACTCCGGAAATTGTTTCCTGAAGTACGCTTGTTATATCTGCGAGTTTAGTTTGAAGAATTATGGTTTGCTTCTTAAGTTTATTCCCAATCCAGGCAATTATTAAGCTTGCAACCGGAACAATTATAAAAGCAAACAACGAAAGCTGCCAGCTTATGCTGATTGCAATGCCAAGAAAAACTATAATTGTAAGCGGTTCTTTTATAAGATTTGAAAATGTTGTGGATATACTTAGCTGAATAACATTAACATCATTTGTAAATCTTGAAATAATATTTCCGACTCTTTCTGATTTGAAGTATCCAATAGGTAATTTGTGCAAGTGCTTATAAGCATCGTCACGTAAATCTTTCATTGATGCATATTCAACAAACGCCATAAAATATCCTTGCATATACCCAAAAATATTTTTTAGCAAAAAAGCGGCAAGTATTAAAAAGCAAATCTTAATAAGCACTTCGGGTTTATCACCGCTAAAAATAAAAGTATTGAATGATTGAACAAGCTCTTCTTTAGCGTTATTTATCCAATCCGGCAGTATACTTGAAGTTTTTTCAATACCAGTAGTCTCCACTGTCGTTTGCTTTGTGGCTGATTCCTGAAATAATGTATCAAGCAAAGGGATTGTAAGATAAACTGACACCCCATTCAGTATTGCAAATAAGATTGTGAACACAAACGTTAGTAGAATGTGCCGCCAATAAGGTTTTGTATAGGTAAGTATTCGGTAGTATGAATTCAAATTATATCTTTGCCTTGTTAAATATTACGCAGACCGCAGCCGCCATTAATTTTAATTATTTTATGATTTGATAAAGACTCAAGTTTAAATATTTCAATATGTGAATCTTTACCAAACCCTACTTCAAATATCAGAAAATCACCAATCAGCACAAAGCCATTGCTGCCAACTGTATCAAACATTTTTACCGCTTTTTTCTTTTGCAGATCAAAGATTGCCAATACAGTTTTATCAGCATTATTAGTAGAGAGTTTTTCCTGGTCTTTAGATTTAATAAGCATGATAAGATGTTTATTATTTTCAGCCCAGGCTAACTTTAATATTTTGCTGGATAATTCTGTATTAATTTCTTTTTTTGATTTCTGCTGACGTACTAATATTGAATCATTCTTTTCAATTACTGTAAATAATTCATTAGGTGATGTAAAATTTATAGCTGGCAATTTTGTAATTGGATAACCATCCTTTGTTAAATCATAAACTTCTGTATTGTCAGAAAGCAGCTTACCAAAGCGATTGTAAACCTGTGTGTTTTTATTTACGTAAGAGGCTATAGTTTTATCAATCGAATTAACAACTAATGTAAACCTATCATTATCGATCCAGAAAGGAATTATCTGAATACCATCTTCTAATTGAGTAATTGATTCAACTTTTTTTATTTCTAAATCTATCCGGTATAATCTGCCTTTTTCAATCGCGGGCTGCGATGATTTTAAACGCTGTTTTCTCTTTGTGATAAAATAACAGGATTTATAATCCGGAGAAATTAAAAGATCAATTACACGCTCATCATTGGAATGCCAGAACACTTTGTATTTATCTGTTTGGTGATCATATCTATAAATGGAGGGTTTGCCGGCATAATTACCAACAAAATAAAAATCAGAAAATTCTGAAAGTTGGGCATTCTCAATTTCTTTATTAAGATTATCTTCATCAATATCGTTTTTGTTAACATCACTGCAGGATAATAAAATGATAATAGAAATAATCAATATCATAAAATATTTCATAAATAATTTATTCATCATAATTACCCTCGTGGATGATATTGTTTATGAACTTGCTTAATGTAATCACGATCAACATGTGTATAAATTTGAGTTGTAGAGATATCAGCATGTCCTAGCATTTCCTGCACGGCTCTTAGGTCTGCCCCTCCTTCAAGCAAATGAGTAGCAAATGAATGTCTAAAAGTATGCGGATGAACATCTTTTTCTATTCCGGCTTCTTTTACATATCGATCGATAATTTTCCACACACCCATTCTGGAAAGTTTTGAACCGCGGGAATTAAGAAATAAATTATTTTCGCTTTTAGATTTTTTCATTAATAAAGGTCTGCTTTTTTTTAGATACTCTCCTACCCATTTAATTGCACTTGAGCCGATGGGAATAAGTCTTTCTTTAGAGCCTTTTCCGAATACTCTAATAATTTCGTCATCAAAAAAAAGATCGTTTACTTTTAGATCTATTAATTCAGATACTCTTGTTCCGCATGCATAAAATAATTCAAGCATAGCTTTATCACGTAAACCCAACTTTTCTTTAACATCCGGCTTTGATAAAATTTTATCAATTTCATTTACATCCAAAACTCCGGGTAATCTTTTTGCGATTTTGGGTGCTGTAATTTTTTCAATTGGATTTTTTAAAATGTATTTATTCTTCAACAGATATAAGAAGAAGCCCTTTAATGAAGAGAAATACCTTGCGGACGATGCGCCTGATAGTCCGAGCTCTTTTAAAGTTTTAAAGAATCCGCTAATATCGTTTGATGAAATAATTGATGGATCGTCTTTCCCCCTAGTTGTGAGAAAAGATATGAAAGATGAAATATCATTTTTGTATGAAGAGACCGTGTTTTTTGAGAGATTTTTTTCCAGTTTGATATAAGCAAGATATTCTTTTAAAAACACCTCCATTAGTTTTCTTTTTCCGAGCTTATTCCCTTTTCTGCATCTTCCTGTTTAGGATACTTAATTCTTCTGTGATGTTGACTAATAAGAATAGAAAGAAAAGCTTCTTTCATTTTTGATACATCTTTAAATGTAATCGGTGCATCATCAAGCTGACCTTCTTTTAATCTTGAATTAAAAATATTATTAATCATATTTTCAACTTTACTGAGATCTGGTTCAGTTATAGATCTAACAGCCGATTCACATCCATCTGCAAGCATCACAATTGCAGTTTCTCTGGAATTTGGTTTGGGTCCCGGATATTTATAATCATCAACTTTTACTTTGTCTTCACCATACAGTGTTTTAGCCTTTTCATAAAAAAATGTACTTACTGTTGTACCATGGTGCATGGGAATAAAATCAATTAACTCCTGCGGTAATTTATTTTGTCTGGCTAACTCAATTCCTTCATTAACATGTTTAAGAATCATATGTACGCTTTCTGCGGGCGGCAGACTCTCATGCAAATTTTGACTATTCATTTGGTTTTCTACAAACCCTTGCGGTTCAATTGTCTTACCTATATCATGATAATACGCACCAACTCTGGCAAGTAATGAGTTAGCGCCAATTTTTTCTGCAGCTGCTTCTGCAATTGTCCCCATCGTCATCGAATGATTAAAAGTACCTGGGGCTTTTCTTGCAAGTTCACGTAACAATGGTCTGTCAAAATTAGAAAGTTCTAATAAAGTTAGATCTGTTGTTATGTTAAAAAGTCTTTCAAAGAAAATTAATAGTCCATAAGTAAGTACGGGACTTATTAAAGCATTGGAAGCTGCAAATGCAAATTCAATTAACATAGTTTCTGCAGGAGCAAATCTTTCAAATCCAAATGCTAATATGGATGCTGTGTAGCCGATTAAAATGAAAAGGAATGAGCGGAAGATTTGTGTACGGTTTTTTATATCACGCACAGTATAAACAGACAATCCGCCTGCAATAAAATTCATTGCCATAAAACTATAATCATTACCTCTTAATGCACCAACAATCAAAGAAAGAATAACTGTTAAATAAAATCCAACTCTTGAATCAAATACAATCGTAAATATCATTGAGGCGGCTGGAACAAAAATTAAAAAGTGTATTGGTGCTTTTATTGCAATGTGATTTATAAGATATGTTACAAATGATACGAATACCACAAGGATGGAGATTAGTACAATCTTGGTGTTATCATAAAAGATTTTTTTTCTGAACAGATATAAATAGATAGCAAGAATAGTTATAAAAAATGATATGTGTAAAAATTTACCAATAAATTGTAAAATAATTCCTTCAGACCCAATCGCTTCCCCTTTGGCTTCTTTATAAGATTCAATCTTTAATTTAACCTGTTTAGTAATACGATCATGTTTTGCTATCACCCTTTCGTTTTCATTAACAATACCTGCATACTTGGAAACATTATTTTTAGCCTGCTCAATTTCTAAGCTAGTCGCATCCTCATTATATACAATGTTTGGATAAACAAAATGAACTGTAAACTCAATTAAAGCCTCTTTAACTTCTTCAGAATAATTTAGTTCTCTAATCTTATTTCGGGTTTCTCTTCTTGCCTGATCATAAAAATAAAACTTACTTATCGGTTCAATCCGATCTATGTTTCCAACCCTAACTGCAATACTATCCCGAATATTAGCATCACTTTCAAGATTTATAATTCCGCGCTTGTTAATTGCATCAGCAATGTTTCCGGCGTAAGTAAACAAATTATCTATCGTTTTATCCTTACCGCGATATGAATCTTTTTGCTGCTTACGTAAAGTTAAAAATTGTGTAAACGCTTTTGAACTTAAGAATGTAGGATTTAAGTATGGATCAGATTGTTTATCTAGATTTTCATCTATTACGCTGATTATATATTCTGCAAAAGATTTTAACGAATCATTACTCTTTAAAGGGATGCTGTTAAATACGGGATATACCGATCTCTCAGCATCTTTAACTTCTTTCTGATAAGTCTGCTTTTCCTTTATTATAGGAAAACTAAAAGGGGCAATCAAATCATCGTTTGTCCAAATCGCACCTTCAGTAACTTCTGATTCAATTGACTCACCTTTAGGAAACATCATAACAATCAGGATAACTGTAATTAGCCCGATTATAATTTTGCGTTTAATTCCTGTTTGCTTTACAGTATTTTGTTCTTCGTTCATAGTTAAGACATTTTAGCTTTTAATAAGGCTTCCAAAAAATCAGAAACACCTTCTTCGTTATTTGATTTTTCAAGAACATAGTCTGCCTCTTTTTTTAATTCAGGTATTGCATTACTAAGAGCAATCTTTAGACCTTTTGACTTAAATAAACTAAGATCATTATACCAATCGCCTAAGACAGCGGTTCTACTTTCTTTTATATTTAAATATTTTAGTAAACGCCGCATCGCTTTTCCTTTAGATGATCCTGATCTTCGTACTTCAAGATAGTGAATTCCTTCGTGAGTTTGGGATCTGAAAAATGAAACCGAAGTTCCAAATGTTAATGGAAAACTTAATTTATCTCTAACAAATTCGACTGCTCGTCTGTTATCTCCGGCAAAAACAATTTCTAATGTTTTGGTTGTAAGATCATCATACGCATTAACTTCTTCATATACAGCACCAAACTTATCCATTAATTTTGGTATTACAGAATTTTGTTCAGTATAATAAATAGCTTCTGTATGGCAAAGAGCGATGTTTAAAAGATATTTTTCGGAAAATTCAATTGCTTTTTTAACCTGGCTTTGTTTAAGAAAAGATCTATAAACAAAATATTTACCAGTAACGCTTTTTATTGCGGACCCATCCAAAGAAATTAACGGTGAGTATATTTTTAAATCTTCCGCTAAAGGCAACAATGCAGAATGTAAACGACCGGATGCAAATGAAAAAAGTACACCGCATTTTTTGAGACTCATTATCAGCTGTCTTGTTCTATCCCCAATTTCACCTTCATCATTTACTAAGGTTCCATCAACATCAAAAACTACAAGTTCTATCTTTTTTAACTTTTCTAAATCAAACATTTTATTTTACAACAGTTTTCCAACCGATTTTTGAAAGATTGATATAAATAATTGAAACGGAAATTGCTGCAATAATAAAGTAAACCATAAAAGCTGTTATTTCGCCCAATATTAGTTTTCCCGTACCAAATAAAATTGAATAGACTAAAATAACTCCAATTAACCAGTTAATAAACAATCTAAAAAATCCGGAATCACTTTCAACATCAGGTAGTTTGGATGAAATCTTTTTCCACATTAAACCGCCGGGATGAATTTTCCTATAAAATGAAAAAAGTACTTCTTCACTTGTTGGTTTAGTTAAAAATGTAACAACTACCCAAACTAATGTAGTGCCCGGTACGATTATGAATAAACTGTATGGAAAAAGTATTCCAACACTTTTTAGGATTGGAAAAATTATAAATGGTGTTATCATTGCAGAAATTTCTGACCATGCATTTATTCTCCACCAGAACCACCGTAGAATCAGAACCAAACCAACACCCGCACCGCATTCAATAATAAAAGCCCAGGCACCTGATATTTTATTTATAAACAGTGTAACAACTAACGAAACAAGCATTAAAATAATTGTGGTAATTCTTGAAGATAAAACGTAATGCGATTCTTCCTTCCCCTCATTTACAAATCTTTTGTAAAAATCATTTATGATATACGAAGTTCCCCAATTTAATTGAGTTGCAATTGTACTCATATAAGCTGCAAAAAAAGCTGCAACTAATAAGCCTTTTAATCCAGCAGGCAGAAAATCACGCATAGCATAAATAAAGCCCATACCTTTTTGCGAATCGGTAAGTTCAGGATAAAGTACGAGTGATGCTAATCCAACTAAAATCCATGGCCAGGGTCTTATTGCATAATGTGCAATCTGAAAAAACAAAGTAGCAAATAAAGAATGTTTTTCATCTTTAGCAGACATCATTCGTTGTGCAACATATCCACCGCCGCCGGGTTCTGCTCCGGGATACCATGATGCCCACCAAATTATTCCTATGTAAGCTAGAAATGAAAATACAGACATTGAAAGCATACCTGCTGCAGAAGGAATATCTGAAATTGTGGGGAAGAATTCAAAAGCATAATCAGGAAGATTTTGTTTTAATCCAGCAATGCCGCCAACTTCAGGAGAGTTAACTACAATAATCGCGAGAACAATGCATCCAAACATTGCGATAAAAAATTGAAATGCATCTGTAATTACAACACCCCACAAGCCTGAGATAGCTGAATACACTGCAACCAAAATCATACAAGCAAATACATAAAACATAACTGCTGATTCATCTATTCCAAACATACCTTGCAGGATTGAGGCCATTGCTTTATTAACCCAGCCGATTATAATTACGTTCATGAACAAACCAAGATACAATGCACGGAAACCTCTTAAAAATCTTGCTGGTTTTCCCGAGTATCTTATTTCAGCAAACTCAGCTTCAGTCATTATTCCTGCACGGCGCCATAATCTTGCAAAGAAAAAAACAGTAAGCATTCCGCCAAAAGCAAAATTCCACCAGATCCAGTTTCCTGAAATACCATTCTTAGCGACAAGTTCAGTAACTGCCAACGGAGTATCTGCGGCAAAAGTTGTGGCAACCATTGATATGCCAGCTAAATACCAGGGAAGATTTCTACCTGATAGGAAAAAGTCGTTGGTGCTTTTACCTGCTCTTTTGGAATAAATTAAGGCGATTGAAACTGAAAAAATGAAGTATGCAATAACGATTAAATAATCTACTAATTCCACATTTACCTCTTTTGTCTCTTATCTCTGCTGATCAGGAAATGTTTTTTTACGATGATAAATATAAGGTTTAGTTGCGAAAATGGATACTTAAACTTTAATATTTATTATTGAGTAAAAGTTAAAGAAGTTAAAAATTTGGTTGGATACTCTAATGAGCTGAAGAATTAATATAAGATGTTTTTACTAATAATGATTAAGAAAATATTCAATTTCGTTTTCTTGTTAGCATTTCAAATACATTTCCAACAAGAAGAGTTACACAAACACCAATCAGTATAAACCACGTCCAGGCTACAACTTTAAATACGATTATAAAACTCATAACCACGATTGCAGAAATAAATCCTGCAATAGCATGATTCTGCTTAATTTTTTTGTTTGATAATCCTAAAAGGAATGTACCAAGTAAACCACCGTATGTAAACGAAGCAATACTTAATGCTATCTCAACGACTGCTTTAGAGCTTTCCATAAAAATGAATGCAGAAAAAATCAGCATAATTGCCCAAAATATTGTGAGCAGTTTCGAGTACAATAAATTCTTTTTTTCATCAATATTTTTTTTGAATGGAATATAAAGATCTAACATAACAGAAGATGAAAGCGATGTTATTGATCCTGCAAGAGTGGAAAGTGCGGCAGCGAATAATCCTGCTATAATAATTCCTTTAACCCCGAAAGGTAAAACTTCAATAATAAATTTTGGAAATATTTCATCAGACTTAACATGAATTAATCCATAGTAAGCATAGAGTAAAACACCAACGATCAAAAATAAAGCAAACTGAAATATTATTATTACACCGGTTGTTATTAACGCCTTCTTGCTTTCTCCAAGACCTTTTGCGGCTAATAATCTTTGTACAATAAGCTGATCAGTTCCGTGAGATGACATTGAAAGAAACGCGCCGCCAATCAATCCGCTCAACAATGTATATGGCTGTGAAAAGAATCCGGCAATTCCGTTATCAAATCCAAAATTAAAAACACTTAGCTTTGAAGATATATCTGTTGATGAGAAAATCTTTCCGATATTTCCAGGAATATTATTTATTAAATAAATCCCCGCAATAATTGCTCCGCCGATATAAATAAACATCTGGATAGCATCAACCCAGATCACACCTTTTAATCCACCTGTAAAAGTATAGAGCAGTGCAACGATTGCAATTATTATTATTGCAACCATTGGAGAAATGTCTAACATTAAATAAAGGGGAATAGCGGTTGCAAAAAGCCTTACACCATCTGCCGCCGTTCTTGTAAATAAGAAAGTTACAGATGCTAATGAACGTGTTTTGTTTCCAAATCGATTTTGAAGATAAGAATATGCAGTTGAGAGTTCGCCCTTATAATATGCAGGCAAAAAGAATTGTGCAACAATTATTCTTCCAATTAAATATCCAAAAGTTAACTGAAGAAAATTAAGATTGGTAAGATATGCTAGTCCGGGAATTGAAATGAAAGTTAACGTGCTTGTTTCAGCGGCAACTATAGAAAAACTAATTACCCACCAGGGGACTTCTTTTTTACCGACAAAATAATCTTTAACTGTTTTTTGTTTTCCCCCGATAATTTTTCCAAACGCAGTAATGCTAATCAGATATAAAATAATTATTGTGTAATCTAAAGTGGAAACTTGCAAATATTATTTTCCCAGCTCTGCTAATGCATGCTCAACAGTATCAGTAACAGGAAGCACTCTATCTAATTGAGTAATCTTAATTAGCGTATGCACTTTCTCCGAAGGAGCAGCAAGTCTTATCTGTCCTTCGTTTGCAGATATAATTCGGTTTGCAACAAGTATTGCGCTTAAGCCGGAGCTATCGCAGCTTTCAACTTCACTAAGATCAACTATAAGTTTATTTACTCCTTCTACTTTTAGAATCATTGTAAATTCACCTTTAAGCAGTCCTGAGATACTTGTATCCAATCGTTTCTCGTTCAACTTAAAAACTGTAATATCGCCGACACGTTTTGTTTCGAAGTTCATAATATTACCTTAAAACATTTTTAAACAATTTAAGAAATTATTGTATGATTTTTCAGCCTCAACATCGCTGTTGGAGATCTGAAAATTATAAAATTTATCAGCACCTTTTTTTGTAAATCCAATTCTTATTTTTGCTTTAACAAGATTAGAAACATAGCTATAAAACAAATCATCTTTTCGGTTTAGATCTATCACACCGTCAAATTTCATTTCAGATAATTTTTCAATCAGTTTGTGAGCAGGTAGATCGAGTTTATTTAAATCAGCTACACCAAATTCCATTGCTTTATTTCTAAACTTAGCTGGTAGTAAACTAATTCGATAATCTCTAGTTAAAATTTTTATGGATTTATTAAGATGTTCAAGATGTTCTATTACAAGATAACTTGCTCTAAAATCCTTTTCATCTTCCGGCATCAACACTAAAAAAGAACCTGATCTTTTAAGCGATTCAGAAAAATCCTGTTCATTAAGAACAACATTTTTTAATCGTCTTGAAATTAAAAATCGTGAAATATTTTCTTTAATTACATCAATCATAATTATTTATTTTCTTCAAGCATTTTTAGGAATGCAGTTTCATCCAATACCTTTACTCCAAGCGATTCAGCTTTAGATAATTTTGATCCGGCTTTTTCACCAGCAACAACAAAATCCGTATTCTTGCTTACACTAGAAGTTACCTTGCCACCCAACGCAATTATTCTTGCGCCGGCATCATCACGCGAAAGTGAAGAAAGGGTCCCAGTTAACACAAAAATTTTTCCCGTTAAGGCTGATTGCACAATTTCTTTTTTTTCTGATAAGAAAGTTAAACCCGATTTACGTAATTCTTCAATTAACTTAACATTTTTTTTATCTGAAAAGAACTGAGTAATACTTTTACTTATGCTTGGACCAATTTCATAAATAGCAGTAATTTCCTCTTCGCTTGCTGCAATAATATCATCAATTGAATTAAAATGATCTGTAATTTTTTGTGCCGCACCTGCACCAACATATCTTATTCCAATTGCAAACAGAACCCTTGCAAAAGGTTGTGATTTACTTTTTTCTATCGATTTTAAAAGATTATCAATGCTTTTTTCCCCTAATCGTTCTATCTGAACTAATTCTTGGCGTTTATCTTTTAACTTATAAATATCTGAAAAGTGAGTTATAAAACCTTTATCTACAAATAGATCAATCAGTGCATCTCCTAGACCTTCAATATCCATAGCACCGCGAGATGCAAAGTGTATTAGTCGTCCTTTAATTTGAGCTGAGCACTCCGGGTTCTCACAATAGAATGCTACTTCATTTTCAGGTTTAAATAATTTAGAATTACATACCGGACATTTTTCCGGCGAAAGCGTTGGTTGACTTTTTTTTGATCGCTCACTTAAAACTACAGAAACAACTTTAGGAATTACGTCTCCGCCTTTTTCAATAACAACAGTATCCTCTGCTCTAATATCCTTTCGTTGTATCTCATCAAAATTATGGAGAGTTGCACGACTGATTGTTGAACCTGCAAGCTTAACTGGTTCTAATTCGGCAACAGGAGTAATTGCACCCGTTCTACCAACCTGCCAGGTAATGTAATTCAGTTTTGTAAATGCTTGCTTTGCCTTAAACTTATACGCAACTGCCCACCGTGGTGATTTTGCAATACTTCCCAACAATTTTTGCTGGCGTATTGAATTTACTTTAATAACAGCACCGTCAACTTCGTATTCAAGTGTATCGCGGATTTCTTCAAACTTGCTGCACACTTTTAATACTTCATCTATGTTTTTACAAACTTTGTATTGCGGATTAACTGTAAATCCAAGTTTACTTAATAACTTTAAATTTTCTTCCTGTGATTCAAAATCTTCATCAACACTTATTAGAGAATAAAGAAAAACATTTAGTTTTCTTACAGACACAGTTTTGGGGTCTTGTAATTTTAATGTGCCTGCGGTTGAGTTGCGTGGATTTGCAAAAAGTTTTTCACCATTGGCTTCGCGCTCTTCGTTTAACTTATTGAAATCAGAGATACGCATATAAACTTCGCCACGGACTTCAAAATTTTTAAGCTTATATTTTTTTTCTTTACTTAAATCAATCTTTAAGGGAATTGAACGTATAGTTTTGATGTTGTTTGTTACTTCTTCACCAATAGTTCCATCACCTCTTGTAGCAGCAGTTTTTAACATGCCATCAATATAATTAATGCTAACTGAAGCGCCATCAATTTTTAGTTCAACAACGTATTCAACCTTTTCTGATTCGGGCAAACTTTCTTTTACTCGTCTGTCAAAATCGATTAAATCCTGTTCATCATAAGAGTTTGCAAGACTTAGCATAGGAATTTTATGTTTTACAGGATTAAATTCTTTTGTAATATCTTTACCAACTCTTTGGGTTGGAGAATCAGGAGTAATTAACTGCGGATTTTCAGTTTCAAGTTTTTCAAGTTCTTTAACAAGCTTGTCATAATTTTCATCACTAATAACAGGCTCAGCTAAAACATAATAATTGTAATCGTGTTTTAATATTTGCTCACGCAGTTCATCTATTTTTTTTTCAACTGATTGAGACATTTATTATTGTTCTAATTTTGGAGGTGCGTTTAAATAAACAATTCCGGTTCTATCTAATTTAAAATGACGAACGGATCCCAATCGCCCGCTAAAATCCACAGCCTGGTCGTTTAATTGCAATGTCACCGCACCGGAATTTCCGATAGTTCCCTTAAATTCATTTGCAGCACTGATGCTAAATTTTAAATTTGCAGCGAGTGTAAACTCTTGCGTAATATTATTATCCAGCACAACAAAAACCCACGAAGTTTCCTTCGCATAAAAAGTAAGAGTTAGACTATCAGAAGAAACCGGCACCAACGTACTATCGCTGGTTATTTGTTCAGAGAGCCCTTCTTCTTCAACGTATCTTTGATTGCTCTGCTCTATAACTTCTTCAATTGGAGTTTCCTCAACAATTATTTTATCGCTTTTATTAAAAACAAAAAAGTAAATCAAAGCGGCAATAATTATTAAACCAACTCCACCCAACCCAAAAATCATAAGCTGGTTGTTTGCTTTACTTTCATCTTCATCTGATTTTTGTTTATGGTCATCCACATAAGATTTTAATGGGGCTGTTGATTTTTCAATTGGTTTAGGGGCTTCTGTAATTGGCGATTCAACTTTAGGAACGTCTGCTTGTTTTACTTCTTCAATCGGTGCAGGCGGATTTGGATCAAACTCATTTCCTTCTCTTGCTGCTTCAAATTTTTTTAGTGCAATGTTCTCATCAAGACCGATTGTTTTGGCATACTGTTTCACAAATGCTTTTACATAAAGATCAGGCAGAAAAGAAAAATTACCCTGATCAATAGCTTCAAGAAACTTAAGATCAATTCTTGTTTTGGTTGCCATCTGTTGAAGAGTTAAGCCGGATTTCTCTCTTTGTTCTCTTAATTCATCTGCAAATTTATCGAGCATAATATTTTTTTATTTATGGTTATTCAATTCTAATTAATTTAGCAGCAAAAGCTCCATCCATCTGATGCCTTTGAGGCAGTGTCTGGATGCATCCGTTTTCGTCAACCAGACTATCAGCAACTTTCCCTTTTGCCGATTCAAATTTAAAGTTTGGATGCGAATCAAGAAACTTTTTTACAACTTCAAAATTTTCTTCGGGTTCAATAGAACAAGTACTGTAAACCAAAGCTCCGCCTACTTTAACTAAGGCTGCGGCTTTACTAACTAATTTAAGCTGCATTTCTGTCATTCTTCTTAAATCAAAAATATCTTTTTTCCATTTTATATCTGGCTTTTTAGATAGCGTTCCCGTGCCGCTGCAAGGTACATCAGCAAGCACACGATCAAATGGTTCGGATTCAAATTCCAGTGCATCAGTTTCAATCGTTGTAACGCAAGTTAATCCAAGACGCTCATTATTTTTACGTACAAGATTTAATCTGCCGTCATAACGATCCAGTGCTGTAATTTTACCTGTGTTATTCATTAATGAACCAAGATAAGCTGTTTTGCCGCCCGGTGCTGAACAAATATCAAGAACATTCATTCCGGGTGCAACATCCAACAATCTTACGGCTAAGCCTGCGCTTTCATCCTGAATATTAAAATAACCTTTTATGTAATAATCCCAGGCGGTAATGTTTGTGAGGTTTAGAAGCTGAACAAATTCATTAAGAAATTTTCCGGGTCGATATTTAAGATTTACCTGTCCTAAAAGAGTTTTAAATTCTTCCGGTGTTGTTTTAATCGCATTTACTCTTAATGTAAGATATGGCTTTTCATTATTAGCACTCAACAATTTTTCTGCTTCTTCTCTGCCAAACCTTTCAAGATAACGCTTAACCATCCACGCGGGATGAGAATAATAAGCAGTTAAATATCCAATTATATCTTCATTAGGATCAGGATACCTGATTGAATTTTTGCTTCTTATAATATTTCTAAGAATTGCATTTGTAAGATCTGCTGGTTTTTGCCCTTGTAGTTTTTTAACAAATTCAACAGCTTCATTAACTGCTGCATGATCTGGAATTCTATCTAAAAATAATATCTGGTAAAGAGCAACGCGTAAACCATTTTTTAAATTCGGAATAGCTTTAGAAAATTGACCTTTATAAAATCCATTAAGAATCCAATCCAGCCTTCCCTGCCATCTTGTAACACCGTGCACAATTTCATAAAGCAGTGCTTTGTCGGGTCCGTTTAATTCAGCATTACGTAATTCATTATCTAAGAGTTTTTCGAGATATGCGTCTGTTCTTTCAACACGATTAAGAATCTTTACTGCAAGCCCACGCACCCCTTGATATAAATCTATAACTTTATGTTCTTCCAGATGTCCGGCACTTTTTTGTTCCGCGCTTTGTTCTGTCTGTTCGCTTATATTTTCTTCTTTATGTTCTATATTTTGATCAGTATTCTCTTCCAATTAATATCCTCTTTTTTCTCTGTCATTTTTTGTTAAATCAAATATTGTATTAAACATCAAATCGTCTCTAGAATTAAAATCTAAATTTCTTCTATTCATTACAATCTTTGCGGTTTCTATAGCTTTTTTAATTTCATAAACTTTTGACGCATCATTTCCACCCCACGTAAAAGACGGTACATATTTTTCAGGAAATCCTGATGTAAAGATATTACAAGAAAATCCAACAACAGTACCCGTGTTAAACATTGTGTTAATGGCACTCTTGGAGTGATCACCAATCATCAATCCAAGAAACTGTGATCCACTATCGACTTCTTTATTGCTGAGGTTAATTCTAATCTTAGAATAATTATTCTTAAGATCACTATTGTTTGTATCTGCACCAAGATTAACGAAGGATCCGATATATGAGTGGCCTATAAAACCAGAATGCTGTTTATTAGAATAATCCATAAATATCGACTGATCAACTTCACCACCAATTTTACAAAATTTTCCAATCGAAGTGTTTCTGCAAATAACCGCACCACTTTTAATTTTGGTCGAAGCACCTATAAAACAGGGTCCTTCAAGCACAGCATTAGGATAAATAAACACTTCATCAGAAATAATTATTGGTCCATTTGATGCATCTAAAACAGTACCAGGTCTGATTGTAACTTTATTACTGATAAAAACATTTTGCTTATTAATTATATGTACGGATGGTTCTATTTCATTCAGTTGATTTTCTTTGGAGATATTTTTCAGATAATTAAACTCTTCTGTAATTTGATCTCCGTTTTGATTTATCAGATCCCATAAAAAGTTTGCACATTTAAGATCAAGAATTTTAATAGGAAGCCCGTTAAAATCGCTTACAGAAAAAAGATCCTTAAGATAATTTATTTTATGCTGCAGATGTGCGCCCGACAAGTAAGCAGCAATAACTGTTTCTTCATTTACAAAAACTTTATCCTCTGCGGGCAGTAACGGCAAAAGTTCAGATAAATTTTCAGGTGCGATTAACCTGCCATTAATAAACAGGCACTCATTGTCTTCAATTTTATTAACCAGATAATTTGGGTTTTGGTGCTGCACAATTTCTGTAAGATAAGGACGGCAATGAAGCGAAACTTTTATATCACCATAACTACGTATAATTTTTACTTTTAGCGAATCAATACCGCATAGCAAATCATACACAGGGCGAGAAAAAACCATGGGCTCAAAGTTTGAGTAATTTATATCTTCAAAAATGCAGATTTGCATATAGTTTTATATCCTTTTTCAAAATATAACATAGAATTTAACATTTTTTGAGGTAAGATTCTCTAAGTGAAAAAGTGAAAGTTCTACTCGTTACATTCGCAACCGAAGCAGTTTTTCTTGAGAAGAAGGAATAAATAATGTAGACAATAATCTCTTTTCGTATTCGTAGCTCAGTTCGCCGCGGCGAATCCAAACCTGAGTCTGTCTTGTGCAAATCTCAGGACTGGAGTCCTGAGCTACAATAGTAAATAAAACTACTCCGTTACATTAGTAACTGAAGCAGTTTTTCTTGAGAAGAAGGAATAAATAGCGGGGACAATAAAAAGTGTTAAGAATGTAGAAAGAATTAATCCGCCAATAACAGCGATACCCATCGATACTCTGCTTTCAGAACCTGCACCAAGCGCCAGGGCAATAGGTAAAATACCAAGCACTGTAGAAAGACTTGTCATCAAAATTGGTCTTAATCGGGAAGCAGCAGCACTGATTACGGCTTCATTTTTTGAAAGTCCTGTGGCTTTTCTTTGGTTAGCAAATTCAACAATTAATATTCCGTTTTTAGTTACCAAACCGATTAACATAATAATTCCAATCTCACTAAAAATGTTTAAGGTTTGATTAAAGTACCAAAGTGAAAATAATGCACCCGCAAGTGCAAGTGGAACCGTAAACAATATAATAAACGGATCACGAAAACTTTCAAACTGTGCAGCCAGCACGAGATAGATTAATCCCAGCGCAAGGATAAAAGCAAATAGTAAACTGGAAGAACTCTCTCTAAAATCTTTTGATGGTCCATCTAAAGCAACTGCAAACTTTTCATCTAAAACTTTATCAGCAATTTCATACATAGCATCAATGCCTTCACCTAAAGATACACCCGGCGCTAAACCTGCGGAAACCGTTGCGGATACATAACGGTTAAATCTAAATAATTGCGGCGGTGCGCTTTGTTCATCAACAAAAACCACATTATCTAATTGGATGAGTTCGCCTTTTGTGTTTTTTACATAAGTTGATTTGAGATCAATCGGCGCATCTCTATTCTCTCTGGAAAATTGTCCTATAACCTGGTATTGTTTTCCGTCTTTAATAAAGTAACCAAACCGCTGCCCGCTAAAAGCAGATTGAATAGTTTGTGCGATATCGATTGTTGAAACACCAAGTGCTCTTGCTTTTTGTCTATCGATTGAAAGTTTAAGTTCCGGCTTATTGAATTTTAAATTCACATCGACAATTGTAAAAGCGGGATAGTTCCTGGTTTCATCAACAAATTTTGGAAGAAATTCCTCAAGCAGTTGAAAATTTGGTGCCTGCAAAACAAATTGAACAGGTAAGCCGCCTCGCCTGCCCCCGCCGATAGTTTGCTGCTGAGTTATAAATGCTCTTGCACCGCTAAGCGAATTAACAAGCGGAGTAATTTCATCAGCAATTTGTTGTTGAGATTTTTTTCTCAACTCAGGATTTACCAAAATCAAGTTCATAAAAGCAGAGTTGACGGAGCTTGAAGCACCAAAGCCAGGAGATGTAACTGCAAATATTGCTTCCTTTTCAGGTACGTTTTTATTTAACAGTTCAACCGTTTCATCAACATATCTATCCATATATTCAAAAGTTGCGCCTTCTGGTGCGGTTGCTATTATCGATAATCGACTTCTATCTTCAAGCGGTGCCAGTTCTGTTGGAATAGCCGAGAGGAGAATAAAAATCAAAATTATTGCTGCAGCTGTGGCTGGAAAAGCCAACCACCGATGAGATATAAAATAGGTTAGATGTCTTTTATATGTCTCATTAATTTTTACAAAGAAAGGTTCTGTGATATTGTAAAACCAGTTATGATTTTCTCTTCTCTTTAAAATTTTTGCACTAAGCATTGGTGTTAATGTAAGCGCAACAAATGATGATATTATTACAGCACCCGCAACAACAATTCCAAACTCTCTAAAGAGTCTACCTGTTAAACCCTGGAGAAAGATAACGGGCATGAAAACGGAGGCGAGTGCAACAGTAGTGGAAATTACCGCAAAAAATATTTCAGCGGATCCTTTTCTACCTGCTTCAACAGGATCCATTTTATCTTCAATTTTTGTGTAGATGTTTTCCAGCACAACAATTGCATCATCAACAACTAACCCTATTGCAAGCACAATGCCCAGCAGTGTTAACACATTGATAGAAAAATCTGCGATATACATTATAAAAAATGAGCCGATAAGAGAAATAGGAATTACCAGCATTGGTATTAGTGTCGTTCGCCAATCACGCAGAAATAAAAATATAATTAATACTACTAATAGAAATGCAACAATAATGGTTTGCTCAACTTCTTTAATAGACTCACGAATATAAGTTGTAACATCAAATCCAATTCCGGTTTTTATGTCAGATGGAATTGTTCTTTTTAACTGGTCTAACCTTTTATAAAACTCATCTGCAATTGCAATGTTATTTGCACCTGCCTGAGCAATAAGAACAACGCCAACAGTGGGAATTCCATCAAACTTTAAAATTGAACGTTCATTTTCAGCACCTAGCACAGCACTGCCAACATCTCTAACTCTTACTATGCTGCCTTCAGATTCTTTTATAATTAAATTATTAAACTCTTCCTCTGTTTGAAGTCTGCCAATTGTCCTTATAGAAAGCTCTGTGTCATCGCCTTCTATTCTGCCTGAGGGAAGTTCAACATTTTCCCGGTTAAGTGCATTTCTAACATCAACAGGAGATAATTGGAATGATGCGAGTTTTGCCGGATCCAGCCAGAGGCGCATTGCATATCTTTTGTCTCCCCAAATCTGAACATTGCTTACACCGGTTATAGTTTGAAATCTTTCTTTAAAAACATTATTGGCTAATTCTGAAAGTTCAAGAAGATTTCTGGTATCACTTTGAACGCTTAAAAAAACAATTGGGGTAGCATCAGCATCAGCTTTAGAAACTATCGGGATATCAACATCAGGAGGCAAATTAAAGAGCGATCTTGAAACTCTGTCCCGCACATCATTGGCGGCTGCTTCGAGATCAATGTCTATATCAAACTCAACTGTAACGGTACTTCTTCCATCCCGGCTGACTGAGGTAAGTGATTTTATTCCTGCAATTCCATTTATAGATTCTTCCAGGGGTTCTGTAATCTGGCTTTCAATTACATCAGCATTAGCGCCAACATAATTTGTTGAGACAGTAATTATAGGCGGATCAACGGAGGGAAATTCACGTATGCCCAAATAAGTATAACCAAGAATACCAAACACAATAATTACAATTGACATTACAATTGCCAGCACCGGTCTTTGAATACTTATTGAGGATAAACTCATATAGAAATTTGATTAATTAAATTCTGAAATTTTTACTTTGGAATTTGGTCTGATCTGTAAAATACCTGAAGTAATTACAGTGTCACCCAAACTTAAGCCAGATGTTACCTGAACGCGAGTTTCTTCTCTTGTACCAAGCTCAACATTTTGTGGAACAACAACGCCGCTTTTGTAAAGATAAACTATTTGTCCCTTTAATTCGGGAACTATAGAAACAGTTGGAATAAGTATAGCATCACTCGTTTGTTTTAAGCTCAACTCAACATTTGCAAAAGCACCAGGAATTAACTCTTTATAAGCCGAACTACAAATTGCTCTGATCTGTAATGTTCTTGTACCGGGATCTATTTTCGGTTCGATAGCATAAACTTTTGCTTTAAATATTTTTTTGCTTCCGCTAATCTTAAATTCAAGATCGTCACCAGTTTTCACTGATGCGGAGTGTCGCTCGGGAATTGAAAAATCAACTTTGATGTTATTAAAATT
Source organism: Ignavibacteriaceae bacterium (assembly GCA_041738675.1). GTDB lineage: Bacteria > Bacteroidota > Ignavibacteria > Ignavibacteriales > Ignavibacteriaceae > IGN3. Next base: position 16,856 of record JBGSPH010000061.1, on the reverse strand, counting down.
TTGTAATCGCGCCATAACTGTTGAAGTGGTTACATAACTGCCTTCACTAACAGATCTCAAACCAACAACACCACTAAATGGTGCTCTTATTTCTGTTTTATCTATTTGTGCTTTAATTAAATCATAATCTGCTTGATTAACATTTAACTCGCCAACTGTATTATCATATTCTTCCTGGCTAATCAAATTACCATCACGTAATTGTCTTTGCCTGGTCTCTTTTTCCTGAGATAATTTTACTTTTGATTCTGCTCTTCGTAATTGTGCCTGCAAATCAGCATCATTAATTTTTATTAAAAGATCACCTTTACTAACAAATGACCCCTCTTTAAAAAGTATCTTAACAATCTTACCGGATACTTCGCTTCTAAGCTCGACTTCTTCATTTGCTAATATTGTTCCCGTTGTAAAAACACTGTTACCTAATGTTTCTAATGCAACAACATGCGCTTTAACCGGGATGGCAATATTTGGTCTGCTGCCAGACATTACGTTACTTCCGCCTTCAGAAGAAGATAATATTTTAGGAAGAAAAGCAATTGCAAGTACAACTACAATTGTTATTCCGATGAGTAATTTTTTTATGTTTTTGTTCATAATATTATAACAACCCAATCAAACACATGGTTTCTTAAATCCAAAAATAAAAAAGCCCCGAATAATCGAGGCTAAAATTAAATCTAAGCTCCAAAAAATATTACTGCTTTTTGCTGTATTTTTTGTTGAATTTTTCAACTCTACCGGCAGTATCAAGTAACTTTTGTTTTCCAGTAAAGAATGGATGTGAACCGCTTGAAATTTCAAGCTTAACTAACGGATATGTGTTTCCATCTGTCCACTTAATAGTTTCAGTAGTTCTAATCGTAGATCGAGTTAAAATTGCAAAATCACAAGATGTATCTTGAAATACAACTGGTTTATATTCTGGGTGAATTCCTGGTTTCATGTCTATCCTAAATATTTATTTTTCTTAAATAGTGGCTGTAAATATAGACGTTTCGAAAGTATTATCCAATATAACTTTCAGGGCAATTAGTTGGATTTTTGTTCAGTTTTCTGACTTTTTTCAGTCTGTACCTTCATCTTTAACTGCTGAACTTCCCTTTTTTCTTCTGTTGAAAGATTTCTCTGCATAAAGTTGATATTATCCTTATTTAAATTTTCCGAACTACTTCGTATAACCGGAAGATTTTTAATTTCATCCCGTTCTATTTTAATTTCTCTTTCAAAACTATCGACTTTACTTATTTCAGATTCCAGGGTGCTTGATGCTGAAGGTGCCGCGCTCATATCCAATCGCCCGGTTTCTTCAGATTTTAAATTATCTATGTCGGATTTATCTAAAACTGACTCATCAGAAAATGAATTTTCAACACCCTGAGATTTTGTATCGGATCGTTTTTCTAAACCAACCTTAGGTTCAATTTGAGTCTCATTTGCCCTCGTTTTATCCAATCCCTCATTAATTACTTTTGATTCTTCTTTAACTCTTTCAGATTTTTTTAAAGGTGCCACCGGTATTTCTTCAAACGATTCAACTACAACTAAATCCTCGCGCAATCTTGGTGTGATGTTAAGCGGGTCTTCCATTTCTTCCGAATTAATATCAACAACAAAAAAGATAATTGCTGCAGAAGCAATTGCAATAGCGGCAGGAGCTAATTTTCCTGGTGAAAGAAGTTTATCCCAAAAACTTTCTTTATTTTCCGGTTCAGATGAATTGATCTTTCTTAAAAGTTCTGTTTCAAAATTTTTGGGCGCATCAATCTTGGGAAGATCCTTCAAATCATCCAATAACTTTTTATATGTTTTTTCTTCTTCATTCATTTCATTATACCTTAACCATTGTTTCGTCACCCTGAACTTGTTTCAGGGTCTTCAAAACCAAAATGAGATGCTGAAATGAATTCAGCATGACTTTTCAATCTAATCATTATAAATATCTTTTAGATATTTCTGCAACTCCGCTCTTCCACGATTTATTCTTGATTTTACAGTACCAACTTCAATTTTCATTATCTCAGCAATTTCTTCGTAAGATAATTCCTGAACATCTCTAAGAATAACTGCCTCACGATATGAATCTCGTACTTTTAATAACGCTTTCTGAATAATTTCATTTTTCAAATTCATATCCGCCGCAACATCGGGACGATTAGAATTATCAGGAATATCAAAAGGCTTTTCTTCATCGCCAAAACTACTTATTGAGAAAAAATTTCTTCTGTGTTTTCTCTGATATTCTGTTCGCGCAAGATTACCCGCAATTGTATAAATCCAGGTAGAAAACTTTGCCAAAGAACTGTAATTATCTTTATACCGATAAACTTTTACAAAAGTATCCTGCACAACATCAACACAAGAATCATAATCCCCAAGAAATCTATAAACATAATTTATTAAAGGATTTTTGAATCTCTGAACTAAAATTTCAAACGCTTTTTCACTGCCGCTGCTTTGAAACTCAAGAATCAGTTCTTCATCTGTAAATTCGCTAAGATTTCTATCCGTCAACGGTGTTATACTTTGTTAGTTGGATGTTTGTTTCAATTTCTATACAAAATTTACAAAAAAGTTTAGAAAGGCTTTTGTGGATTTTTAATTTCATTTAATCGGGGATTATTTCGGCAATTAATACACTTAATAGTGTGTAATCATCAAGTGATGTGGTTTTGATCGAAAAATCAGTCTTTAATAGAGCAGAAAAGGCAGCGGTTAAGTGTTTATCAGAATACACTCTTCTTGCACTATGATAATCTTTAAGATAGAATGGATGCGTGCTCATAATTCTTGCAATCTGAAATTCATTAGTATTTGTTGCAACCAATTCATTTAATCTTGCAAGGCTGGTAAAATATTTATTAAGCATTGCAATTATCTGAATTGGTTCCATTCCGTTTTTGAGAAGATTGAATACAACTTTTAGAGCAGCAGATTTATTCTTTTTGCCAATTGCATTTTGCAAATCAAAAATTGTGTATTGTTTTAGCGAAGTAGATAAACCGCGGATGCTTTCAATAGTAATCTCTTTATTATCACCAACATAAATAAATATTTTTTCAAGCTGGGATTCTAAAGCATTTCTATTTTCACCGGAAATATCTGTAAGTAATTGTGCGTTGTCGTAAGAAATGGTTTTTCCGTTTTTTTCTACTGTTGAAATCAACCAATCGATTAAACTCTTACCTTTTAATTCTTTAGCTTCAAAAAGATATCCTTGATTGGCTAGTGTTTTATATGGTTCGGAAGTGGGATTTGTTATTGTTCCTTCATGAAGAAAAACCAGCACTGTAAAATCTGAAGGCGATTCAAAATAACTGACAATCTCTTTTTTTTCTTTTTTGTCTTTTAATTTTTCGGCTTGCTTAACAATGATTAGTTTTTTTTCTGAACCAAACGGAAAAGTTGAGGCTAATCCAATAATGTTTATAAAGTTTTGATTTTCACCATACAAAACTTCTTTATCAAAATCTGAAGTAATGAGAGGCTGAACAGCTTTTTCAATTTCGGCAAAAGTAATATCAACACTGTAAGTGTCCTCACCAAAAAGATAATAAACAGGTAAAAGTTTTTTTTGTTTTAACTGCTTTTCTATTTCTTGTATTGGTGGTGCTTTACTTTTTGCCATAGTAAACTTTTAAGAGAAGAGGCTGTATCAAAAGCATACCTTTAAATGTCATTCCCGTTTACACGGGAATGACACAAAAGGATTTATGAAACGACCTCAAATAAAATGTTAAAAAGAAATTAACTATCTTTTTTCTATCGTAACACTTTCCATTACAACATCTTTAACTGGACGATCTTGCGGTCCTTTTTCAACTTTGCCAATTGCTTTAACCACATCCATACCGCTAATTACTTTACCAAAAATTGTATGATTACCATTTAACCATTTTGTTGCTGCTAATGTTATAAAGAACTGACTTCCATTTGTGTTTGGTCCCGCATTTGCCATTGCAAGAATTCCTTCAGAATCAAAGACAAGTTCTTTAACTATTTCGTCTTCAAATTTTTTGCCCCAAAAACTTTCACCGCCGCGTCCTGTTCCTGTTGGATCACCGCCCTGAATCATAAAGCCATCTATAACTCTATGAAAGATTACACCATCGTAATAGTTTTTGTTAGCAAGTCCAACAAAATTTTCTACCGTTTTTGGTGTTTGTTTTTCAAATAGCTCTATTTCTATTGTGCCCATATTGGTTTTTATAACCGCAACCGTTGTGCTGTCACTCATTACTTGTGTTTCCTTTTCTTGTGAAAAAATATTCGTTGATAAAAATAATCCCATTAATACTGCCGCAAAAAATAGTTTTTTCATTTAACCTCCTTATGGATTTATAATATTTGAATAAAGTAAAACTAAAATTAAAACTCCAAGTGTAATTCTGTAATAGATAAAAACAAAAGTTGTATTCTTTTTTAAAAACTTCAGAAGAAAATCGATTGCCAGATAACCGCTGATGCCTGAAACAACAGTTGCAACAACAAGACTTACAGCCATATCATAATTAATAAATGCAAAAGATTCTTTAAGCTGTAACAAGCCGCTCGCAAGAACTGCCGGCACACTTAATAGAAATGAAAATCTTGCTGCAACATCTCTTTTTAATCCAAGAAACAATCCGCCGGTTATGGTTGTACCCGATCTTGATGAACCAGGAATTAATGCAACAGCCTGTGCTAATCCAATTAAAATGGAATCAAGTACGGTTATGTCTTCCATATCTTTTTTAAACTTTGCGGTTTTTTCTGCAACAGCAAGAATAATTGCAAGTACAATTAAGCTTCCGCTAATTACATAAAGATTTTTTGTTAAAGCACCTTCAATCATATCCTTAAAAAGCAACCCGATAACCACGATTGGTATTGTTCCAAGTATAATCATCCAGCCAAGCTTTGAGTTTGTTGATTGCTTAGAATATTGTATTCTTCTTTGTAAATTTTGCTGCAAGAATTCCGTTAGAATATTCCAAAGATCTTTCCAGAAGTAAACGAAAATTGAAAGCATTGTTCCAAGTTGAATTACTGCAATAAATGAAGTCCAATGCTCGGGATTTTTATCAGAAATTAATCCCATAAATTTTCCGGCAAGCGTAAGATGTCCGGTACTGCTTATTGGAAGAAACTCTGTAAGTCCCTGAACTATTCCTAAAATAACTGCTTCAATTAAACTCAAACAAACTCCTTAAAATTGATAAGAGATTCCCAATCTTAGACCAAATGAAAGTGAATTGAAGTTTACATTTTCTTTGTACACAATATTGTAAAGGTACTCGCCATTATTTTCAGGTTCACCATTTACATCATAACGAACATCAGCAGCAATGTGTGCATATACATTTTCTGCAATGGCTGTGTTCCCTTCTGCACGCAGGATAAAACCATATCCTGTTGAAGAATAATTTTCAGAGCTCCCTGTTCCAGGCAAAGATTCATCAACCGATAAAAATCTTACCCCGGCACCACCACCGAATTTAAAGTTGTATCCTGTTCCATTAAGTACATAATAACCAAGTATCGATGGCATAACCAAGTTGTATGTTAAATCATACTGACCATCTGTTCCTGCGGAAGTAAATGAATAAAGCAGATAACCTAATTCTGCCTGCAATTGAAATGATTCAGAAAGCATTCTGCCGTAAGAACCGGAGAAATTAACTGCTGCATTAAAATCTGTAAGCTGTTCATATGGAAGTTGATCAATGTATTCTTTAAGGGATGGCACGCTCACAAAATCAATACCCATTGAACCTCGTACTTCATTTGGAGTTTGTGCAAGTGAAAAAATCGAAATGATTAATACAAACAAAGTTATTATAGTTATTTTCATACTTCCCTAATTTCTGTTTCTACTACTTCAAATAAATTTTCTTTTTGTTTATTAACAATAAAAAACATTATTAATGCCGTTATTATAAAAATAATATATCCAATGATATGGGTTAAAAAAGCATAAGCAGCACTTATCGTTTCATTAAAACCAAAAATTAAAACCAAAGTTGATTTTGCCAGAGTATGATATGAGCCCGTGCTTCCGGGTGTTGGAACTATCACACCAATAGCACTAATGCTCATAATTATCCAGCCCATCCCAAAAGTAATTGGTTGAAAGTTTTGCATGTCAAGCATTAACATTCCGGCATAAGAACCAAAGGCGTACAAAAGCATTATAGATACAGTCCAAAAAAAAGTCCAGAAATAATTTTTCGTTCCTTTTAAACTTGCAAAACCTTCAGCCAGCATTGTAAATACATATGCAATTCTTTCGGCAAGTTTATTAGAGATTTTCCCAACTATCTTTATGATAATTCTGGAAAATTTTTCTTTTGATCGTAAAATCAAAGAAAGAACAATTATTGCTAAAACTATAACTACGCCCATTATGTACAAAGACGAAATTAACCACGGAAATTTTTCTGAAAGATTTACACTTGTTAAAAAAAGTGCAATTATAATAGATCCGCCCATAGATATTATATCTATAATTCGTTCAAGTATAACAGTACCAAACATTGATGAGCGTGATAGTCCTTCCCATTTTCCAACCAACACTGCACGAGTAACCTCGCCAAGCTTTGGAGTAACACAATTAACTCCGTATCCAACCATAAGAGAACCAAAAAGATTTTTCATCGATGTGTTTGGCTTAACGGAATTAAGAATGTATTTCCATCTGAGTGCACGAAAATAATGACCGAGCATTGTAACTGCTATAAAAATAAAAACCCACAGTAAATTTGCGTGAGATACTATATTTAGTACTTCGCCAAAATCAACATCATAAAATGCAATGTATAGAAATACTACAGCGAGTATGATAGATAAACCATAGTTAACTATCATTCCAACATTGCCAAATTTATTCTTCTTATCTGAGGTCAACTACAGTGGTTCCTTCCGGTGCTGTAAACGAAAATTTGGATTCAGATAAATTTTGATTGAGCTTATAATTTGAAAATGAAACCTCCATCGATCCACTTGCGGGATTTGAAATTACAGCTTTATCAATCAAGTTTTCTTTTGAGATATAAAGTTTTACTTCTCCAAGATTATTCTTATTTGATTTTGGTTTTGGTTTTAAAATTAATATTTGTTTACTTCCTTCGGATGATAAACTTAAATCACATTCGGATGGATACTGATAAACAAGATAATTAATTGATAACAAGCCTGAGCCTGCTTCATCATAATCACCTATAATAACTTTTTTATTCTTCTTGTTGTAGTTCCAGGAAGTTTTTCCATCAGCGACAATAGTTTGATTACCGAGTTCGAGTCGAATATTATTCTCCTTTTTAAAATACATCTTACCTGTGAGATTTGATTGACCATTATTTTTTTGAGCAATATCAGATGTAAGATCGGTAACTGAATCAAATTTATTTTGTAATGATTTTAAAACTGATTCAGCATTTTGCGTAAACCCAACTGTTGAAAGAAGTAATACAAAAAGGCTAATTGAAATTTTCATAATAAACTCTAAATGTTAAAAAATAGTTTTACGTTTGGACTACAGATTACGCAGAATTGTTTCAAGCTGCTCTTCATTCTCAACAAGCACAGAACGAGCTTTGCTTCCATCATTTGGACCAACAATACCAGCCTCTTCAAGCTGATCAACAATTCTTGCGGCACGTGAATATCCGAGTTTTAATCTTCTCTGAAGTAACGAAACCGAACCCTGCTGATGACGCACAATTACTTTTGCGGCATCTTCAAACATCGGATCTAAATCTGATGAAACTCCGCTTGAAGTTTCTTTTTTCTTATCATATAAAGAAGGTAAAAAATATGGCTTTGAATATGCGGGCTGCGAATAAACATAGTTTGTAATTTTTTCAACTTCTTCAGTTGATATGAACGCGTTCTGAACTCTTATCGGTTTTGGTGAGCCCGTTGGAAGGAAAAGCATATCACCTCTTCCAAGCAATTGCTCCGCACCATTCATATCAAGGATTGTACGTGAATCAATTTTAGTTGCAACCTGATATGCAATTCTAGAACTAAAGTTCGCTTTAATTACTCCTGTTATAACATTAACAGATGGTCGTTGTGTTGCAAGCACAAGATGAATTCCAACTGCGCGTGCAAGCTGAGCTAACCTTGTAATTGGTTCCTCAACTTCTTTTCCAGCTGTAATCATTAAGTCAGCAAGCTCATCAACAATTACAATTACATAAGGAATTGGGTGATGCTTAATTTTATCAGTATCGTGCGGTCTGGTTTTGGGATCTTTAACTTTTTTATTGTAATCAACTATGTTTCTTACGCCGGCTTTAGCAAGTTTATCGTAACGTCTTTCCATCTCATACTCAACACTCTTTAAAGCTAAGATTGCATTTTGCGGATTTGTAATAATCTCTTCATCAAGATCAGGTGAAACAGCAAGATAATGTTTACGCAGTTTGTTGTAAAAAGATAGTTCAATTTTTTTAGGATCTACCATAATAAACTTAACTTCTGAAGGATGTTTTGTGTAAAGCAAACTGCTAACTATCATATTAATTCCGACACTCTTTCCAGAACCGGTAGAGCCTGCAATTAATAAGTGCGGCATTTTTGCAAGATCGGCAACATAAACATCCCCGCTGATAGTTTTACCAAGTGCAAGCGGCAGTTCAGCATCAGATTCATTTATTCTGCCTATAACAGCTCGTGCATTTACAAGTGATGCCACTGCGTTCGGAATCTCAACACCAATTGCACCTTTTCCAGGAATTGGTGCGATGATTCTAATTCCACGTGCTGAAAGAGCAAGTGCAATATCATTTTCCAATCCAACAATTTTACTGATCTTTACACCAGGAGCAGGAACAATTTCATACAATGTAACAACCGGACCTGGAGTAACAGAAATATCTTTTATTTCAATATCAAATAGTTTTAATTTTTCTTTAAGCAGACTTGCGTTGTGTGTTAATTCTTCTTCCGCTACTTGATAATTTTCTTCTGGTGCGGGATCAAGTAGATCAAGTCCCGGCATTTTAAATTCAATGTTTTCTTCCCACTGATTAGGTAATTTCTGTTCATCTTCAGATTCGTTTTTTTCTTTCTTTTCAGGAAGCTCACCGGTCTTTTGGATATTAACTTTTTTTACTTCTTCATTCAATACTTCATTTTCAGCAGCGGTAACAGGCACATCATCTTTGCGGATAATTGTGATTCGTGTTTGTTCTTCAGCTTCCCTTTCCATCAATTCAGCAGCCGATAATTCCTCTCCAGATTGTTTTTCTCTTTTCTTCTTTTTATCACCGCTAAGTTTTTTAATCTTATCAAGATTTTCTTTGGAATCAGATTCACCATCAACTTTGTTATCATTAGCTTCTGCGTCATCATTAAATGAAAATACATCCTTAATGAAGTTGATAATACTTTCAATATTTATATCCAGAGCAAAAATTAATAGCGTGATAAAAGATCCGGCAAGAACAAGTATACTTCCAATACCACCTATCAATCCACTTAAAAAATTACCAAGATGATTTCCGATAAATCCGGACAACTCATAAGTGGATGAAAACAAATTATAATTTTCGTGAAGCACACCAAAAAAACTCGCAAATATGATTGAACTCAATAACAAAAAGTTGGAAACATGAAGGCGAAATTTGAAATCAATTTTTTTGAAGAATGAAACTCCCCATAAAAAGAGTACAATGGGAATTGTGATAGAGAAATAACCGAAAGTAGCTTTAACAAGAAACTTTGAAAAATGTGCGCCGGCTACCCCAAGCCAATTTTGTATGTCTATTTTACTATCGAATGATTTAAAGAAATCTGAAAATAATGTTGTAAGATTAGCTTCATCTCTTCTATCAAAAGTTATTACGCTTAAAAAAAGTATAACAGAAATAATCAGAAGAAATATTCCAAATATTTGTTTTTTATTATCAGGCGTTAAAATAAAATAGTTTTTGTTTGAACTACTCTTTCCATTTTTTTCTTTAACGCTTTTTTTCTTTTTAAATGCCATTAAAACTTTTTAATTAATCTTTTTTTAGTTTTTTCAAAATACCGCTTGCATACGAAGGAATTACATCGAGCATATCAATAGAACTGCAATATTCAAGATCGGTTTCAAATCCATTTTCTAAAAGTATTTTTCCGTGATCAGATTCGCGCATCATCTTGATCAAATTAGAACCATATTTTTCGTACAAAGTTAAAACAGCGGCTCCGGAATCATTTAGATACGAATCTGTTTTAACTTTACTAATTTTTGAAATAAGCATTCCCGCACAAACCGAGTCTTCAATTGAGAAATAGTTATTTCTTCCTGCACAAACAATTTCAACATCAGTATTTAAAGTTATAAGATGTTTTGCTACTGCACTGATATTTAAGAATGAACAAGTGTACAAATTTTCAGAATACTTTGCTTTTGCGATTGATTTTGTTCCGTTGGTTGTGTAAAACACAATTGTTTTGCCTTCAACAATTTCTTTAGAATATTCAAATGGTGAATTACCAAGAGCAAAGCCTTCTATCTTTTTTGTATTTCTTTCGCCACCGAGTAAAATTTGTCCTCCAAACATTCCGCCTGAAACTTTTACAGCAAACTCAACGGTGGCAACTGGAACAACTTCTTTTGCGCCATTATTAATTGCAGTTACAATCGTTGAAGTTGCTCGCAGCACATCAATTACAACTGTAGTTTTACCTGTAAAGTAAAGTTCATCAACAATAACTGGTGAAAGAAATACATTTAATTTCATTTTAAGCTTTATCTTTTTACAAACGGAAGTTTTACAACTTTAGCAGGAACTTCTTTTCCTCTGATGAGAAAGTTAACATCAGAACCAATCTCTGCATATTTAGTTTCAACATAACCCATGGCAATTGGTTTCTCTAACATCGGACTTACGGTTCCGCTTGTTACAACTCCTGTTTTGTTATTCTTTACAGAGAGCTCATAACCATGTCTTGGAAAAATTTTTTCTTCGGAGGTGATGGCTACAAGTTTTCGGTTCAAACCGCTTTCTTTTGCTTTTACTAAAACATCTTTAGCTATAAAATTTGGTTTGGAAAGTTTTGTAATCCAGCCCAAGCCTGCTTCTAATGGATTTGTAGTTTGATCAATATCATTTCCATAGAGACAGAATCCCATTTCCAATCTTAAAGAATCACGCGCAGCTAATCCAACCGGCTGAATGTTAAATTCTTTACCGGCTTCAAAAATTTTATTCCATAAATTTTCAGCAGTTTTCTCATCTCCGGTAAAATAAAGCTCATACCCAAGTTCACCAGTGTAGCCGGTTCTTGAAAATATCATATCAATACCAGCCAGATTAATTTTTGTGAAATGATAATACTCAAGGTTGATGGGGGTATCAGTAAGCTTTTGTAATGTCTTTAGTGAGTTGGGTCCTTGAACTGCAAGTAAGGAATATTCATCACTGTGATTTGTTAACTCAACACCAAATTTGTTATTCTTTTGCATCCATGCAAAATCTTTATCAATGTTTGATGCATTTATAACAAGTAAAAATTCATTTTGTGAAATTCTGTAAACAAGTAAATCATCAACTATTCCGCCATCCTCATAACACATTGCCGAGTATTGTACTCTGCCAGGAAAAAGTTTTGAAGCATCATTAACAGTGATATGCTGAACAAAATCGAGAGCTTTTTCTCCTTGAACAAAAACTTCACCCATATGCGATACATCAAAAACACCAACAGAATTTCTTACAGCTTTGTGTTCCGCAATTATAGAAGAATATTGAATTGGCATTTCATAACCGGCAAACTCAACGATCTTAGCACCTAAATTTTTATGAATATTGTAGAATGTTGTGCGTTTCATTTTTTTCATTCCAGATAGTTTAACTAAAATTTATTTGTTTTGAGATTTTTTCCAATCACTTAAGAATTTTTCTAATCCAAGATCTGTAAGAGGATGATTAAATAATTTATCAATTACAGAAAAAGGCATTGTGCAAACATCTGCACCCATCAGTGCGGCTTCAACAAGATGTAAAGGATGTCTAATACTTGCAACAAGTACTTCGGTTTTGTAATTATAATTTTTATAAATCTGCACAATTTGAGAAATCAGTTCCATTCCATCGTGACTAATATCGTCAAGTCTTCCTACAAACGGACTTATATAGGTTGCGCCTGCTTTTGCAGCAAGCAGAGCCTGCGAGGCTGAAAAACAAAGTGTAACATTAGTATTTATATTTTCAGCGCTTAATGTGCGAACTGCTTTTAATCCTTCTTTAATCAATGGAACTTTAACAACAATATTTTTATGTATTTTAGAAAGTTCATGAGCTTCTTTTAATATTCCGTCATAATCTGTAGAAACAACTTCAGCGCTAACTGGACCATCAACGATTGCCAATATTTCATCAAGCAGTTTTCTAAAATCTTTTCCTTCTTTAGCAACCAGAGAGGGATTGGTCGTAACACCATCAAGAATACCAAGTGCTGCGGCTTCTTTAATTTCATTTATGTTTGCTGTGTCGATAAAAAATTTCATTTATAATCTCCAATAATTAAATACATTTTATTTTTAATATAATATTTACTACCATCTTCGACCCTGCCTACCGCAGGCAGGTCTGCTCAGACTGACGTTACTTTTTCACACCCTATATTGGGAACAGAAAAAGGGGCTTCCTTCTATTTAAACTTTTCTGTTAAATCAATTCCCTTTTTCTTAGAGAAAAATCTGAACTTACCCATAGCCATGCTGGTATCTTCTTCAATACGCAATCTAACTAAATATTTAAACTGAATTTTTGTAAATTTTTTATCCTGCAATCTACTTGCATCAGATGGGTGACATTTAATAATCAAACTAAATCCGCCGAAAAATTTTCTAAATCTTTTTAACCAATCTTCAATATCATAAACAAGGTGTGATTCTTTTGTCATCAATCCTGATCCGCCGCAAACCGGACATACATCTTTCATTGCTTGGTTAATGTTTTGGCGAATTCTTTGTCGAGTAATCTGAACTAAACCAAAATCACTCATTGGCAGTACAGAAACCTTAGAACGATCTCTTCGGAATTCTTTTTTCAATTCATCATAAACTTTTTTACGATTCTTATCTTCTTCAAGATCAATAAAATCGATTACTATAATTCCGCCAATATCTCTTAGCCGCAATTGTCTGGCAATTTCACGTGATGCTTCAAGATCTGTTTTTAAAGAATTAAGTTCCTGCTCTTTACTCTTGGCATAACGTCCGCTGTTAACATCGATAACTACCATTGCTTCTGTATGTTCGATGATAAGATATCCACCGCTTGGCAAAGGAACTTTTCTTCCCATTAAAGTTTTAATTTGTTCTTCAATTTTAAATTCATCAAAGATAGAGGAAGATGATTTATAAAGATCAATTTTTTCTAACAAGCCCGGCTGAACTAATTGAACATATCCTTTTATTTGCTTGTATAGTTTTTTTGAATCAACAAAAACTTTAGAAATATCCGGAGTTAGTAAATCTCGAATAACACTATCTGTAGTACTTAAATCCTGATGAACAATTGATGGCGGTTCTTCACTCTTTGCTGTTGCTTCAATAGTTTTCCACGTTTTTACAAGATTTGTTAAATCATCTTTAACTGCATCTTCAGTTTGATCTTTTGCAACAGTACGAATAATTAGACCATAATTTGGAGGAAGAATACCTCGAGCGATACTTCTTAATCTTTTGCGTTCTTTATAATCTGATATTTTTTTTGAGATTCCAATTTTATTATCGAAAGGAAGTAGAACACAAAATCTACCCGGAAGAGAAACTGAAGAAGTAACACGCACCCCTTTATTGCTAACCGGTTCTTTTGTTATCTGAACAAGAATTTCTTCGCCCTTGCGTAGTTTTGTTACAACGTGTTCTGCAGGCGGAGCTGAAGTTCCGTTTCCGTTAGTGCGGTTTGGTTTAGATTCATCATCATCTGAAAGATCAACATCAGAATCCTCTTCGCCAAGCATATCCTGGAATTGTTTAGTGCGGTCACCAATATCCGAAAAGTGAAGGAAGCCATCGTGCTTCATTCCAATATCTATAAATGCGGCTCTTATTCCGGGAAGAACTCGTGCAACTCTTCCAAGATAAATATCCCCAACCATTCTCCTGTTTTCAGGATAGTCAACAAAAAAGTCGGCTAAATCTCCATCTTCCGTAATCGCAACACGCGTCTGGTTGGAAGATGAATTTATTATAATTTCTTTTATCATAAATAAAAAACTCTTTGTATGAAATAAAACATTTCATTAATAAAAATTTAGTAAACGCTAATTTGAGCAAAGGAATGCTCTGAGTGCGGTTAATGCCCTGGCTATTTATTAATAGCAGTGACTGAATTGTGAAACTTCTAAAAAAATGTATTAATGCTAACAGCATTAAGATCCTATTTGAAAAATTTATTTAAAATATCAACAAGTCATCCTTCGACTTCGCTCAGGACGACTGTTAATTCAAAACCGTCACACTGAGCGAAGTCGAAGTGTGACATGAAAAATAAAATATCAAAAGATGCCAAGTCATTTCGACTAAAGGGAAAAATCTGATTTCAATAATTAAAAGATTTCTCGTCGTCATACCTGTCTACCGAAAGGCAGGCTCCTCGAAATAAAAGTATAAACTAATTACATCACTAATTAGCTGGTGGATTATTTTTGGCTTCTTTTTCAGCAGCTTCAATTAATAATTTTCTTCTGCTTAAAGAAAACTTACCGTTTTCTATCTTCAATAATTTAACGGTAATCTTATCACCAACTTTTAGGTAATCAGAAACTTTATTTACTCGTTTAGTGTCTATCTCAGAAATATGAAGTAATCCGTCTTTACCCGGAAGAATTTCTACAAACGCACCAAACTCTGCAATCTTTGTAACCACACCATCATAAACTTCTCCAACTTCCGGAGTTGCAGTTAATTTTTTGATGTACTCTTTTGCCTGTTGAGCGTTTTCTTTATTTGGTGAGGCAATTCGTATTGTTCCGTCATCTTCGATATTAATATCAACACCAAATAATCTTTGCATTCCCTGTATTGTTTTTCCACCAGGACCAATAATCAATCCAATCTGATCTGTTGCAACATTCATTGTAACTAATCTGGGTGCATATGGAGATAAAGAATCATTAGCTTTACTTATTGTTTCATTCATCTTACCAAGAATGTGCAGTCTTCCTTCTCTGGCTTGATGAAGTGCTTTTTCCATGATCTCAAAAGAGATTCCCTGAATTTTAATATCCATCTGGAATCCGGTGATACCATCGCTTGTTCCAGCAACTTTAAAATCCATATCGCCAAGATGATCTTCATTTCCAAGAATATCTGTAAGGATTGCATAATCACTTCCTTCTTTAACCAAACCCATCGCAATACCGGAAACAGCTTTGGTAATCGGCACTCCAGCATCCATCATTGCAAGTGAACCAGCGCAAACTGTTGCCATTGATGATGACCCGTTTGATTCAAGTATATCAGATATAATTCTTACTGTGTATGGGAAAAGATCATCTGCCGGTAAAACTTGCTTTAAAGATCTTTCTGCAAGATTACCATGTCCAATTTCTCTTCTTCCAACTCCTGTCATTCTGCCAACTTCTCCAACGCTAAACGGTGGAAAGTTGTACTGAAGGTAGAATTTTTTTGAGTATTCTGCCAGCAAACCATCAACAGTCTGCTCATCGTCTTTTGTACCAAGTGTAACATTTGTTAAGCTTTGTGTCTCACCGCGAGTAAACAGAGCTGATCCGTGTGTCCTTGGTAAGTTGCCAAGTTCAATTGTTATTGGACGAACTTGAGTTGTATTTCTTCCATCAAGACGAATACCTTCTTTTAATATTCTTTCACGCATAATATCTTTTTCCATATCGTGAAGAATTTCGCCAATAACTTTTTCTTGTTCGGGATATTTTTCTCCGAGTGCTTTTTTTACAGATTCAGAAAGTTCTTTATTCTTTGCTGATCTTTCTTCTTTAGCAAGAATTGAATAAACGATTTCTTTATACTTTACTTCTGCCAAATCATAAACATCTTTTTTAATATTTGCATCAACAGATTTTTCTACAACTACCCACTTGGTTTTTCCTG
The DNA here is from genome assembly GCA_041738675.1 of Ignavibacteriaceae bacterium. Taxonomy (GTDB): domain Bacteria; phylum Bacteroidota; class Ignavibacteria; order Ignavibacteriales; family Ignavibacteriaceae; genus IGN3. The sequence goes on along the minus strand of JBGSPH010000061.1, from coordinate 793 downwards.
CTTCTGCTCTTAATTGATTTTGCATATCAACAATTTTTTTGATTTCCTGCTGAGCAAACTTTAAAGCATCCAGTAATTCCTGCTCACTTACTTCTTTAGATTCACCTTCAACCATCATAATAGAATCTGCAGTACCTGCAACAACAAGTTCGATATCACTTAACTTTAACTGCTCATGAGTCGGATTAACAACAAGTTCATCAGCAACTCTACCAATTCTAATTTCTGCTATCGGACCATCAAAAGGAATATCAGAGATAGCAAGCGCAGCCGAAGCACCGCAAGCGGCAAGTACATCAGGGTCATTCTCTCCATCATAAGACATAACCATTGCAATAACCTGAGTTTCATTTTTAAAACTTTCAGGAAACATTGGTCTTATAGGTCTATCACACAATCTTGCGCTCAGAATTTCTTTTTCAGTTGGTCTGCCTTCGCGTTTAATATATCCACCGGGAAATTTTCCTGCTGCAGAAGTTTTTTCGCGATACTCAACCTGAAGTGGAAAATAATCCAATCCTTCTCTAGCTTCAGTTGCAGCAACCGCAGTAACCAATACCATTGTATCTCCGTAGCGAACCATAACAGAGCCGTTAGCTTGTTTTGCATATTTTCCGGTCTCTATTGAAAATACTCTTCCGCCTAATTCAATTTCTTTCTTAACAACCATTTTTAAACCTTACTTTCTTATGTTCAATTCTTTTATTATCGCTCTGTATCGTGCAATATCTTTTTTTATTAAATAATCGAGAAGTCTTCTTCTCTTACCAACCATCATCATTAATCCTCTTCT
>JBGSPH010000038.1:0-19279 GCA_041738675.1 Ignavibacteriaceae bacterium | reverse complement strand
ACAGCTGCAGGCCAGGTATATAGTCTGCCGTAATCTTTAACATTGCTGTTGTTGTTATCGTATGTAAATACTCCTTGTAAAATTTGGCCATTCGTGTCCTTAGTTGCTTTAAAATTTTCTATCATCCAATATCTGTTTCCAAACTTCTTAAGCTTATAAGTATTGCCTTCTATATCTGTAAAAACACTATCATTTTGATTTGGTATTTGGTCATCAGGATTTACTACGTTATCCTTTTTACAAGCAGAAATTGTTGTTATGAAGATTGCTAATAAGACTATACTTATAGTTCTAATTATTGGCATAATTACTCCGCTGGACTACAGTTGTATTTTCTGTGAACTAAATATTTACACTGCTAAACATACTAATTACATTCAAAGTCATAGATAATTATTGTCTAAACGGTATCTGTTACTGTTGATAGTCTTTTTTTGAGGATAAATCGTACCGGTATGTGCAGAATTTTTATTACTAGATCTGATACTTTGCAACCTTAGTTGCAGAGCCTTGTGTTAATTCGAAACTGGGGAGGACTTCATAATAACCACAAATCAAAAAATCATAAAAGCAGAATAAAAAATAAACCTGTTCCGTTCCTATAAATGCTCGCAGTTATTATTTTTATTTTGGCAAGCTTCTCATTTGATGTCGCTCTACAGGCTAATTTTTTCAATAGGACTGCGGTTATTTGCTCGTTCGTTCATTTCTTCTTTCACTCCCAAACAACCTTCCCGCAGGGGTGCCAAGCCATAATCATTACAGGGCAACGTTCATTGAAGGTTTTAGTTCGCTTCACTCAGCAGGCAAAAAGGTTTAATGGCTAAAAATAATTTGTATCCATTTCGTAAACTATATTCAATACAAAATATTTTTCCCTAACACGGTGCGCTAATATGCTCATTCGTTTGCACTGCACTTGCCTATCGGCAAACTCACAGTCCTTCTCTCAATCGCAAAATAGCTAATCACAACCACCTACTAACTAAATCCTAAGAACCTTTCGCTCCAGTTTTTTGCCCCCTGTGAACAATTTATATAATCATCTTAACCTTCCCTTGTCATCAAAAACACATTTTCATTCTTACTTAACAACCGCAAGGGTATATAAACGCAGTGCCTAAAAAGTGATAAAAAAAACTACCACTCTAATCGCATCAGCATTTTTTTTCACACTTTTCTTTACGGCACTCCGCCCTTGCGCATTATCAGTAAATCGTTTGACCTGTCGTTACGGGTTCAAAAAATTGTTTTTTTTAAGAGGTGGCAAGTGTTAATAGCATCAATAAAATATAATGGTAGTCTTTACAGGTTGGTTATGGTTAAACGCAAAATAAAAACTGTTTACTTCGTAAACCATTTTAATGCTGTTGGTTTTGTTGGGTCTGTTCCCTTCTCAACTCTTTGCAGTGCATATAAATATTTAATTCAGTTTAAATCAGTTAAAAAACATAAATCATTCAATAATCCAAATCAGGTGGCGTTATGGTAGTAAAACGTAAAGTGGCTTTAATGGCTTTGCATTCACATTTAATCAAAACAGAAAATTTTAACTGGGCAAATTGTGTTTTGCGTTATTTGCACGGTTTCAAATTAGAAAATTATGAAATCTGGGTAATCAATTTAGCTCTTCGCCTCGCTAACCTTTCAGAGTTTCAAATCCCACAGGCAAACAAATGGTAAACACTCTTTTATTAAAGCATAAAACTTTAGGTAGTGCCGCACTTAGGTGCGGTGCTTCGCAGTTCGGTGTTAAAAATATGGGCAACTTTTCAAAGTATCCATCCTTATTTGTTGCTGTGTTCAAAACACAAGAAAAGCGCAGTAAGTTTTTACAGTTTTTGCGTTCACAAAATCTGATTTTTCAAACTGATTATTATTACAAATACGCAATACATAAAAACGCTTTTGTTTATCTGGTGTTTGTAAAGCTTTACAAGTTTATCCCATCAGAAAAAATTGGCTTTAATTCTTTTAAGCAGCTCTGCGGCTCAAAAGAAATTCAAATTTATTCTAATCCTTGTTATTTCCACCCACAAACTAAAATCAATAAAAACATTAATTAAAAATCGGAGTTATAAAATGAAAGAAGAAAAGAAAACACGCATTAAAGAACTGATGAACAAACTTTCTCAGTTTTCAGAGGAACAAAGGCAAGCTCTTGTTGATCGGCTTGGCATACTTAATCCTGAAGGACATATGCTAACAGGTCGTAATCAGGCTTTATTATATTTTCAAGCTAGCGGTAACCCTCTGTCAGTTGTTGGCGGGTTTCAGCAGTGGAAAAAATATGGTCGTGTGGTTCGTAAAGGTGAAAGAGGTTATTTAATAGCTGTACCGGCTAACAATAAAAAGAATGATGAGAATGCAGATTCAGAAGATCCGACATTCTTTTTGTGGAAAGCTGTTTTTGATATTTCACAAACGGAAGAACTAACTGCAGAAAACAAACAACAAAAAGGAGTTGCGGCTTAATGCTTATCACCGCGCAAGCGGGGAACGCATTCCGGAAAGGATGATTAAAAATGAAAAACTTTAATAATGATTTCAGTATTGATGAAGCAGTCAGAACTTTGTCAGCTTTCGGTCTAGATGAAATTCAGAAGGTCTTAAAGCTAACTGATGAAAATATTATCGACCTGCTTCTTGATGATTGCGAAATTTACCACAATAATATAATGGAATGGTTCGCAAATTATTTAAATGATTCGGTGATTGAATACAACGAAAATAAATTTTTATAAACAATAAATTGAAAGGTTACTAAAATGAAACTTACAGATTTTGCAACTACACCCGTTTCTATTGTAGGCACTTTAACAAGTTATAGTAAATGGCAGAATAATTTGATATATCAGCCCACAAATGCTGTAATGTATATTTCAGGTTCAAGTCCAACTTATAAAACTTGGGCACAATGGCAAGCAATGTCAGGCAATCCTGACCTTAATGGTGTAAATGCAAATCCCTTATTTATAACTGATGGTAGTGATTTTACTTTACAATCCGGTTCACCTGCAATAAATGCGGGTATAAGTTTAGGTTCACCTTATAATGTAGATATGCTTGATGTTGTAAGACCTCAAGGTGCGAGTTATGATATGGGAGCTTTTGAAAGATAAATTATTTTATAGAATAATACTTGCTTTCCCTTACCTTCACTTTTACCATAGTGGTTTCGCCAGCTTCACATTTCTGCAAAGTGAAGATCAGTAAATGAGATTTAAGGACTATTTAATAATTTTCGCTTTACTTGTTTCCGCAGCCCTATTCAACTCTCAAATGGATATCATTCAATTTAATCCATCACGTGCCTGGTTTGGTGGCTGGTGGATTGCTTCTAACTGGCAGCAATCCTGGATTCAAAAATATTTACTTGGCTGGACCGTTGACGGCTGGCATTTCTGTAAAATTCTTTTCTTAACATCATTACTTAGCATGGTAGGTTATATGTTTAAACTAACAAAGAAACAAAAATGGTACTTGGCATTTGCCTACACAATAATTCTACTTATTGCTTGGGGGTTATTTTTTGAGATTTTCTATATTTTATGAATAGAACTTTAACTAAATCTTATCTCAGACTAATTTCAAATTAAATTCAATCTGAATTGATTCGGCTTCAACAGGTGCGTTTAATTCAAGTGGTAATGAATTATCATCACAATGATACTTCTTATTCTCTGGTAAAATTATTATTTCAAAATCCTTAATCACTTCTTGCTGAGTTGAAAAAACGAATATCTTAGAATTTTCCGAATAGTTAATAACCTTTATTATATAAGTCTTATCTGCATCATAAAAAGTTTTTGTAATAATCTTTGGCTTTTCTTCCACAGAGGCAGCAGCCAATACAATTCCATTTCTTTTCTTCTTTAGTTCCTGAACAGGATATAAGTGAATAACATTTTTAATTTGTACGTACTAATTTTTTTGGCGATATCTTGCTTTATATTATTATCGAGCGGAATTTCTAGAGATGATTTTAATTCTTTGTAAAAAAATATTGCATCTGTAGAATTTTCTTTAGAGGCTAAAAACAATCTAATCTCATCCCTTACGATCTCAGGGTAAAATACAAAATTAAATATATCTCTTTCTGTTATTTTCAATTCTATTATCTCTTTAATTCAAATGTTATATAAGTTAAAAAACGGTCAATTCGGAAAATGATCTATTCTTTCTCCATTAAACTATCCGCAATCTTGCTCTTCATCACTTTTAATAAATATTCAAGAATATTATGATACTTAGTTTGATAATCTTCTTCTGTCAGTCCAGCTATGTGAGGAGATAAATATTTATACAAACCAGGATTTATTCCACCATCACTTAAATCAATGACCATCTCTTTTAAAGCTGATTCAAATGCTGTTCTTTCCACTGCATCTAACTTCCCTTTTTCAACATAACTAGCTAGGAGTCTTTCCATCGCGCAATTTAATCCGACTTCAACAATCTCATTTATTTCTATCTTCTTATACTCATTAATAACAAATTCGTTTACTAAGTAATCAGAAAAGTTGATATGTTTTAATCTGTTTATAAGATCATTAAGTGGAATAACCGGATTATAATCTGTTTCGCTTTTTAGATATTTAAATAGATCAGTTAAAAGTGTTTTCTTATTCTGAAACAAAACTGCAGGTAGTTTTTCAAATTCATCAGTTGAAATAAAACGTTTTTTAAAGTTTTCTAAATCAGTTTCCGTAATAAAAGTTTTGCCAAGAAAATGAATTTTATAAAAGACGTTAATGCGAATAAGATAATTAACCGAATCTAGCAGTTTTGAAAAGAAAGGATCTTCTTCTTTTAATAATTTATAAATATGCTGCTCTACTCTATTCGCCACAACCTTATTTAGAAAAAAAAGGCAATCTTCCTCCGTTTTAACAACAGGCTTCCAATTATTAAATGTCTTCTGGATCGCAATAACTTCGTTATCAGTCTCTTTTACAAATAGCCCCGCTATACAATCCATTGCCAATTCTTGTAAGGTCAAATCTTCATTATTTATCAATTTTGAAATATTAAGCCGATGTACCTGGAGATATTTTATTGCAATCCGATAAGATTTTTCAATCACACTATTTATTTGCGATTGAGAAACCAATGAAGCTGGACTTGTAAAAAAAGAAAGTATTTCTAAATTATCTTTCATCTATACAACAAACATATAGATTTTAGTTTTAAGCTTAAATACCCATTAGTCTTTAATTTTGATTATTTCGCCAAAAACATCAACTATTTTCCATTCATTTTTCTTTCCATAAATACATACAAAAAAAATAAGAAATGTTAGAAGTATTTTTCCGAAAATAGAATTTTTTAGACTATGAATATATATTAACAATCAATTTGAAGATGAATTATGAAAAAGAAACTTACTCTCATTTCACTAATAACTTTCATTTTTATTGTAATATTATTTCAAAGTTGTAGTGAGAAAGAAAATCCTGTCCAGCCTATAGAAAATAAATCTAATATAATTTTGGCTTCAAACACAAAAGAGCTCCAAATTGATGCCTATCTTACATCAATCATTATTGATAGTCAAAGAGTTATTCTCGAATATAATTCTAACAATAATATTCCAGCTTTCAAAGTTGGGGATATTGTCCTCAGCAAATACAATGGTGGCTTTCTAAGAAAGATAAATTCAATTACTTCCAATGGAAACACTATAACTCTTTTTACTTCAAATGCGAGTATGGATGAAGCCTTCTCAAAAATATTCATTGATACTTCTTTCACATTTTCACCGACATTACCAAAGCTAGAATCGATTAATTATAATGAACTTATTAAGACTGAAACTTCTAGTTATGAAGTAAAGGTTCAAAGCGGTAACCCAGTAGCTAAAATAAATTCCGTTACTGGCGCCATTAATCTTCAATTTCCAAATTTAATATTTCGAATTATTAAACCTGATCAATCAAGATTTGAACTTACTGCAGATAATGTTTCAATTGGGATTGATATCTCGGTTATAAAAAATGTTATGGATGTAGGGTTTCTGGATGTCAAGCAATTTAGTTTAATTTACCGCGTTGAAACCACACAGCAATTTAATAATGTTCAAATGCTTTTTAAAGGCGGATTGGATGAGCAGTCCCCTGATTTACTGCATGAGGATTTAATTCCTAACGATATTTTTTTAGGATCTGCTGCTTTTGGACCCATTATCATGACGTTCTACTTCAATTTAGCTGCAGGTATACAAGGACGGTTCCTCATGGGAGCGGGCACAAACCTAGTCAGCAATATGACCTCAGTTTCAAGCTATGATGTTGGGGCTGAATTTATTAATGGCAGTTGGACTCAGGTATGGAATAAAACCACCCAAGGAACCACTGATATTAATTTTACACCAACAGCAAGTCTTACAGGAGATGCAAAATTCTTTTTAAAACCTAAGTTGAAAGCTAAAATATTTGATATCTTAGGCCCAACTTTATTTGTTCGTGGTTTCTTGTACGGAGAATTCACTTATCCACCAATTCATTTGGGAGTGGGATTAGGGGTAGATGGCGGATTAGGATTTGATATAAAATTTTTGACATTCCGGATTGCTTCGCTTCAGGCGGTGCTTGCAGAAAAAAAATGGCCGTTTTGGCAGTACACTTATAATGTCCCTGCAGCTCCAACGTTATCTTCTCCTTCGAATGGAGCGATGCTGCCAACATCTCAACCGAACCTTGTATGGAATTCAAGCGCAAACGCAAATAATTATACGCTACAGGTTTCGCACGAAAATGATTTTACTAACTTTATTTTTAATGAATCCGTAGGTAATACATTAAGCAAACAGATAAATGGTCTTAGTAGCGGTACATTATATTACTGGAGAGTTAATGCATTAAATAATGATGGACCCTCTGCATGGTCTGCTGTTTGGAATTTTACGACAACAAATCTGCCAGCTGTACCGAGTAGTTTAGTTGCTCAATCGGTTTCATCGAACGAAGTTGCACTTACTTGGCACGACAATGCTTCTAATGAGACAGGATTCAAGATAGAAAAGAGACTTGGAACTGGCGGTACTTGGCAACAATCGGGGCAGACTTCAACAAATGATACTGACTTTGTAGTGACAGGCTTGACACAAATGAATGATTATTATTTCAGAGTTTATGCATACAATGCAAATGGAAATTCGGGTTATTCTAATATTGTTTCAATTTCTACTCCTGAACCTGATATCCCTAATCCACCAACACTACTTGCATCTCCACAACAGACATCAACGAGTATCAGTCTCACGTGGCAAGATAATTCAGGAAAAGAATCCGGATTTAGGATATCCAGGAAAGATTTAATTAACACTTCTTGGACGCAGATTGCAGAGGAACCAGCAAATACAGTTTCATATACAAATAATGGGCTCTCATCAAACACGACCTATTCTTATCGTGTAACTGCATTTAATAGCAATGGTGTCTCTGCACCTTCAAATACTCTAACTACAAAAACTCAAGATAATGTTCCGCCTAGTCCAAGTAACCTTGCAATAACATATAATTCTCCAGGAATACTGCAACTATCTTGGAATGATAATTCAAGTAACGAGACTGGATTCAGATTATATAAATCCTCAATCTCAGAACCGCAATTTGATCCAATAGAATTATCTGCGAATACACAACAGTACGTCGATCAAAATATTACCGATGGCTATACCTATCATTATTATGTGGTAGCGTATAACCTGGTGGGGGAATCAAATCCATCAAATTCTGTATCAGGCACCTACTTACCAGCTCCTACTGGATTGGAGGCGTACACAAATTCCAATACAGTGATAGATTTATACTGGAATCAGAGTTCTTATCATGAAAAATATATTAGGATTCAAAATAAAATATCATCTAATCCTAACTGGGGAGGAGGCTATGCGCGGGTAGATGCAAATTATGGACAGCTTTATAGCTATTCAGTTTCTAATCTTAATCCGGGAACCAGTTATGATTTTCGCATTGCCAGAGAAAATGAAAGCGGTTATGTATCCAGTTATTCAAATGTAGCAACAGCCGTTACCTCATCAATTCAGGCGACCATCCAAGGGATTGTAACAAATTCCCAAGACGGTTCACCGATATCCGGTGTTTCAATAACTTCAGATGACGGATCTAATACAATCACGAATTCTGATGGGACTTATTCAATAAACGTCAATCTCGGAAACCGGACAATCACTGCATCTAAATCAGGTTTTATTTCCTTACCAAGAACAATTAATGTCTCTGCGGGTGGCACTTATTATCTGAATTTTACTTTATCCCCAATTCTACAAAATGCAGTCAATAGAATTGTCCTCACTTGGGGCGAAAATCCACACGATCTTGATCTTCACATGAAGACACCAACAATTGAAGGCAATGAGTACCACATCTATTATGCATCTTTAGGTAATTCAACTTCTCCACCGTATGCATATCTCGATCACGACGATACAACAAGTTACGGCCCTGAAACTATAACAATCACTCAGTTATTTCCAGGAACTTACCGAGTATTCATTCATAACTTTACAGATAGAGAAATTCCAAATAGCACTACGCTTGCATCAAGTTCTGCAGTAATTGATCTGTATAATATACAAGGATTGATCCAAACGATTCATATTCCAGCTTCAGGATCCGGTAGATATTGGAACGTATGCACCATCAATGGGTCTACTGGACAGATTACAGTAATAAATCAAATAATTGATACTGAACCAATTGCTAATAAAGTAATATTCTATCCTCCCAAAAGGAAATAATGATGAATGTAATAAATTTAAAATGTAGCGTTTTAATAAATATAATTTTGACGTTATTTGTTCTTACAATTATCAGTTGTAAAGAAGATATAACTGGACCTGACCTTAAAAAATCTCCTATCCAAACTTCACCAGCTAATAATAGCAAGAATAATAAATTGGTGGTGGTATTTCGTTGGGAAGTTTTAGAGAATGCCATAGAATATGAATTTCAGCTTTCGCCAAATTCCTCGTTTGATTTTCCTATGCAATACATTGTCGGTATTAAGGGGACAAATATTTCAAGTGATACTCTATCTTATTTATCCACATACTACTGGCGTATTCGTGCTATATTGAATGGTTCAAAGACTTCAGACTGGTCTCCCGTCTGGATTTTTGAAACCGAGAAAAACACTCACCCAAATATACCAACATTAGTATTTCCTCTTGATAATTCTATTAATCAAGATTTAGATTTGACTTTGCAATGGTCTTGTTTAGATTCAAATACAACTGATCAACTTTCATATGATGTCTATTTCAGCGAAGCAAATCCTCCATCTAATATTGTAAGCACAGATCAAACTTCAAAGGCTTTTGAGGTCGGTAATTTAAAATATAGTACTAAATATTATTGGAACATTAAAGCAAAAGACAGTTACGGAAATATTACTTTAGGTCCTGTCTGGTCATTTACTACAATTGCAAATCCTTGGACTTCAGGTGGTTCAATTTCAAGGGCAAGATGGACTCATTCAGCTGTCCTGGTTCAAAATAAGATATATATAATTGGAGGAGATTATTTGCAAGGGAATCAGCAATATATTGTAGATGCTGTGGATCAATATAATCCAGAGACAAGCACTTCATCAGTAATTTCGTACATGCCAGTTAAAAGGACTTGGGCGACAGCTTCAGGTATTGATAATCAAATATATGTAGCTGGTGGTGTTGATGATACATCTGGGGGTAAAAGTGAATTATTTCAATATGATCCTATTTATAATACCTGGATACAAAATAAAAACATGAACTATACATCCTATGGTCTTTCATCGGCTTCGTATAACAATAGACTTTATGTATTTGGTGGATTTGGTTTTCCTTCCTTACCAATGTTGAACAAGACTTCTGAGTATAATCCAATTACAAATGTGTGGATTGATAAAACTAATATGCCGACAGCCAAATTTGATTGTGCATCTGTTGAGATTAATGGAAAAATTTATGTAGTAGGTGGTAATAAGGGGGGAGGGACGATTGCTCTAGCTAATTTGGAAGTCTATGATCCCGTAACAAACTCTTGGACGACTAAAACACCAATGCCGTTGGGGTTATTCAGTTCAGCCGCCGCGACCGTCAATGGAAAATTGTATATTTTTGGTGGATACGCGGGAACGCAAACAATATATAGTTACCTAATAAGTTCAATTACTCTCGAATACGATCCCGTGACAGATAAATGGACTGAAAAAACTCCTTTACCGACAAAACGTATGGGTGCAACGGCAACTGTATATAATAACAAAATTTATATTATAGGCGGATATACAGGCTCCTCATTTTTGGGTAATGTTGACGTATATGATCCATCTCTTGATCAGTGAATTATATCTTTAAAAGTGATAATAAAATTATAACATATAGGATTGGGAAATGAAACTAATTTATATCTTAATTTGCGCTTCAATTATTTTTTCAACTTTCAGTTGTGAAAAAAATGATGATTCTACTAATCCTACTGAAACACTTGATCAGAATATTCAATTTCCTAATATATCACAAAATACGAAATGGTTTATCGGTGACACAGTAATGATTGCATGGAATACAAATGGATTAACGGGAGTTGTAACTCTTTCATTATTTAAAGGTGATATTGAAATAGCAAAGATTATTTCGAATGAAAACTGTACTTCATCTAATAATGAAAGAGAATATGTATTACCAACCAATGTAATTCCAGGCACTGATTACAGAATTAAGGTTAATTACTCAAGCACTCATTTGAATTACAGCCCATATTTTGAAATAAAATATGGAAAAATTGAAATCCTAGAGCCAAATGAAAATTCCATTTGGTTTATCGGTGAGCGATATGGAATAAAGTGGAAACACGCATACCTAGGTGGGAGTGTTAAAATTGTTTTATACAGATGGGATTGGGATTCGAACGACTATGTCGTTAGTCAGACAATCACTAATTCAACAAATAATAACGGTAATTTTAATTTTTTTAATATCTCCTCGAATGTAATTGCTTCACCTTATGAAGTAGGTATTACTTGGAATGGAGGGGGGAATGAAGTACGAAGTGATTTATTTGATATAACGAAAAAGATTATAGTCTCTATGCCAGATTCATCAACTGTCTGGAATCGAGGTGGCACATATCAAATTAATTGGGGCCCCTCACTTCCATTGGAGTCAGAAATGCAAATAACATTAGTAAATGAACAAGGGACTGAAGGCCAAGGAATTGTTGGAATTGGTTTTAGCGGTAATAATACTAGTCTTACTACTACAATACCTACTTGGATTACACCAGGTAGGTGGAGAATAGAGCTTTTTTGTACCAAAGTTGCTGGTGGTATCGCTTATGGTTTAGTCTACGGTTTGGGAAATAGTGATTATTTTTACATTCAATGATTACTGTTTTATTGTATTTAGCAATAATTATTGCTGCTTTTCAGAAATTAGTTATAAGAATAAATTAAACCTTTTATTATAATATTTATATCTTCTAACCGTTGTTTCCCTCTTAAATTCAATCTCGATTTAATTAATAGTAAAAAAACATTCCGATTTTCCGAAAGCGATTTAATTCCGGATATATAATAAAATAATAAATAAAAGGTTGTTTTTATGAAAAAAGTATTTCTACTCATGCTTGTAAGTTCATCAATATTTTTTTCCTGTAAACCAGATTCAGAGGTAACTAATACTGAAATTCCTGATTGTAAACGAGACGATACAGGATGGTTTTGGGCGGAAAATCAACATACTAGAACCATTATCTATAAAATATATACTTATGGAACGGGTGGCGGGCTTAGTAAATCCTTTGAAATAGAACCCAATAGCAGAATTAAAGTGACTATTAAGTCTGGCAATTATGCATTTTCAGCAACATATAAAGGTGAATCAAGTAATTTTTCGGGAGGAACTTGTAACGTCCGTCAATGTGAAGAAGGAGCAACCTATTACCCCTAATCTTTTAAGTAATATATCGTCCTAGAAAAAGTTGATACTTTTTAAGTGATAAAATAATTAGTCAAATCAGGGCCTCCTATTGAAAGGGCTAAATTAATTTCACAACAAAGTTTTGGGTGTTTAAGGAAATAATCCTATTTGCATACGAGGACGGAAAATAAAAGTATTATTAAATGCGATTAAAAATTGGTTAAATAGGGGCAGGCGTCCAAAAGATAGTGAGTTAATATTTTATTAATCTAAAAGTTTTACTCGAAATTTGATTATACCCTTACTATTCGGAGGAATAGATTCATCCATCTCAAAAACTAAAATTTGAAAATCATCCATTAAAATCATATCAAAATCAGGTGTTGGACTTTCAGAATTTATTAGCCCTTCATAACAAACACCAAGAGGTAAACAATCTATTATTACTAAATTAGTTACGTCTAGTCCCCCTATATTCTCATAATTTAAAGTGTATTCTAATGTACCACCAAACCAGATTTTAGATTTGTCTGCGATCTTACGTAATACAATAACTGGTTTCCCTGTTTTAATGCTACTTTTAATCATATTCAAATCAAGTTTGGATTGCAATTGAAAACGGTCAATAAAACTGACAAAATTATCCGACCTTAGCTCAGCTGTGAGTTTAGTTGACTCCAAAGCTGGAACTAAACTTGAAAGTTTGCTATTCAAATCCAGACCCATTTGACTGAATTCACTTAGTAATCTATCGTATTCAGTTTGGGAAATTAGACCATTTGATAACAAATACTCCAAAAATTCATTTACACTAAGATCGGAAGACTGCATAGCATCAATGTAAAGATTTATTAAAGAGACTAAATCGATTGAAAAAGTAAGTTGGTTTGATTCTAGAAAACTAAGCAACCCCTCAACTGAAGAAATACCGGTTAAGGAAAAGTCATCAACATTTGATTTTAATAGATCGTAAGACTTTTCTGACTGTAAATCAAAAAATTTAATTTCAGTAATTAATTCATTTGAAATTGATGTAACTACTTTATTTGAAAAATTTGGACCATAATCATAATGAAATAAATTATCCTGATAGTAACAAAAAGTATAGCCAGGTTTGAGTTTTGAAAGTATGGAATCAGAAAGTTCAAAAGTAAAAGAATTTAATTCACCACCACCGTTTTCAATTACAATTGCATCATCTTGTAACTTGGGGATTTCACAACAAGAGTATAAAAAAAAAGTAATAATTGAAATAGCAACTAATCTTTTCATAGCTTCTTAAAACGGGCTTATGTTTAGATCTTTATACGCTTCTTTCATCTCGGAAGGCATTTTATTACCAATTGTAAGTTTAAGTATTAATTTCTGAGCACTTGGATCATTAACAGTTATTTGAGAGACTTGATTGTCCAATACTTTATTAATTATGGCGTCTGTTATTTCAACTTTTACATTAGAAAGCTCCGTGAGTTTTGTGCCTTCATAAATATTTAATGTGCCGAATATAGCTAGCTTATCTTTGGTAAGAAGTTCAACAAAATAACCTTGATTGTAGGCACTAAGGTAATTCGATAATTCAATTAAAGCAGGCAGGGAAGAATCGAAAATAATGCCTTTGGTTGGGTCAACTATTTTCAACTTGATACGATCAGGGCCAGTCCATTGTGTAGTAACATTACTAACACTGCAACTAACAAATAAAAATAGGGAGAAAAATATTATACGAGATTTAAGCATTGCTCCTCCTGAAATAGAAATGAAAATAACAAGTCAACTTTTAACATAATACCAAAAATTACTAAACCTACCATTAAATAAAATAGTTTGGCTGAAAATAATTAATAATAAATGTTAGAAGTTTTTCCGAATTATGGATTATTCAGGATATATATCTTTTTTATGGAGTGGGGAAATCTTGGATTAAGAGTTTTAATTAATTTCACCTGATTATTTAGGAGGAACACGTGATTAAAAAAATAATAATACTATTTCTTTGTGCAACAACCTTTAATAAAGTCTAAAATTATTTATAAAAAAATAAATTTTTTCCGAATAAACGTTTTTTCATACTATTATTAAATAAACTAATTATTTAAGAGGAACAAATGATTAAAAAAATGCTGATACTATTACTTTGTGCAACAACCTTTAATATTGCGCAAACCATTCAAATTGGCGCGTTAAAAGATAGTTCTGATCTTTATACCCAGCGTCAAAAATTATTATATGATTTTAAGCAACTCCCCACACAATCTTCACTGAAGTATGAACCACCGATGGGTTCAGGCGATGTAAAGGTTATAAAATATTTAGCATTGTGAGGTATAGCAGTTGGTTTATTAATGATATTTGCGAAAGACGAAGGTACTAAGAAAGCAGGACCTGTTGTGGCAGGTGTCTCTGCAATAGTATACTTTTTATTTGGTGGGGACTAATCGTAACAATTGTTTTTGTTAAAAATTGAACTCTAATTTTTTTAAGGTAGTAAAAGATATGGCAAAACTTATATTTATAATTGCTTTATTGTTCCTCTTTTTTTCATCCACAATTCTGTTTTCGCAGGGAAAGGATTCTAAAAAGAAAACAGAAATCAGCTCGGGTAATTTATATATTCAGTGTAGCTCTGGCTTTAAAATATATGTCGATGATGTGCTTGTGGGAATAACTAATCAGGCGGAGGAGGGATTATTTATTAAGAACATATCTTCGGGCTCTCATGTTATAAAAATAAAGAAAACTGGTTTTGAGGATCTAATAAAAGAGACAACTATAGTTGCCAATAAAACAACTGAATTGGATCTGTCTGAATTAATCGACATTGCCAATAAAAAGGTCACTGAACAAAAGATAATAAAATTAATTAGAAATGATGGGTTTTATGCCTTTAAAACTGGTATTATTGATAAAAATTTGTTTACTGCGAATAATGAAGCATATGCACTACTGTTCTTTCCTAATACTCCTCCTGGATTAAATAGTACCTTCACAATAAATTTTGGGATAATCTATGTGGAAGAAGGAACCGAATTGGAAGGAAATATTAGTAAATCTTGGGCTAATATTGAAGGTACTTGTGAATTAAGCTATGAAAATGATAAACTATTTGTATATGTTAATGCAGAAACGTTTTCCATTGATAGTAAACAAATATGGACTAATGGTGCATGGTCATATCATTATGGTTTAGAGGGTGCCCTATCTGAGGATGGTTTTTCCATCAGAAATGCTAATCTTAAAATTCACAATAAGAATAGTGATCCTTATGATAAGAATGTCCCTTGGGAATTACAATACTCTCTCAATGGTAACTTTATATTTAAAACATTTTAACAAAAATATTGTGCAATTTGAAGGTGGATAAAATGGAAGATCATAAATATTTGTTTTTATTATTCTTATTTCTAATTTCTTTTCAAATATTAACAGCGCAGGATAAAATGGTCAGAAGCTCAGGTTATTATATTGGCGATTGTGGTATTTATGAAAAAAATTTTTTTTCGCCTGATAAGAAAACCTGTCTTTGCTTAAGATTCATGAATCCTGTAGATCCAGATGATCCAGTTTTTCATGTTGTATTTATAGGTATTGACAAAGGAGATCAAATAGATAAAGATTTAGAAAACGAATTAGGTTTGAAAATGATACAACAAAATATATCCGGGACAGGTGATATAAAAAGTAACAACGGTAAAATTAATATCCATTTAGAATTTATCAGAGAATTAAAAGATTTTTTTGGTTTTTATATAATTGATGGTCAGGTATCTAGTGATGGTCTTTCAATGGATACTGAAATAAAAACTTATACTCGTCTCACCAAGGAACCCCCTTCCGGCGGTGGGAATGGAAAATTCATTAGCTCAAAAAGTGTAAAATTTAATTTCTATCCTGAAGAGTGATGGGTATATACCTACATAATTTCCTCCGAAACTTATTAATAGAGTAATCAACAGGTGGAATTTATTTCTACAGAATTGACGCGAGAAATTCCTTTGATGTCAAGAAAATAGTCACAATTAAATAAATTTATTATAGATATATTCTGGAAGCTGCCGTTGCATAGGTTGCAGCAGCTTCATTTTTTTACTTTACTATATCTATCTACCCATTTCCCATCTTTCCAATATAGAATATTATCCATAATTATTTTTTTGTATGCATCTGTATCTGTAAAAGGAAGGTTTAGTTTACCTTGCGAAACAAGCGAATCTCTTCTCACTCTAAAACCACTGGTTATTATAACATCTATATCTTTGAAATTATAATTAATTTTATAGCTTAAATTTGGTACTTGAACTTGTGTGTTTTCGCCGACCGAAAATCTATATTCCCTTTGACTCTGATTATCCGAAAAGTTAGCAGAAATTAAGGTAGGAGTCCGTATTTGTTTAAAATAGTCGTAGTCAATTTTTGGAAATCTAATATAGACCTTCATTTCGGCTATGCTCATATTTCTAAGAAGATAATCCTCTCTTGTTGGTCTCATCTTTAAAAGAGAATCAATTTCAACGCCCCAAAAAACAACATCTTCATAACCATTGTCATAACCGGTGCCCATAAATTCTTTTTTACCATCTTTGTCAATATCTTTTATTTCTCCTCCCAAAATATGGCCAGCAGTCCAAACTGTTCCTGGTAATCTCTTTCCGGTTCTTAAATTGATTCTAAAAATTGCGGAAGAATATGAGGTCATATTGTTAGATATAAGTAAAATGTTTTCCTTAGAATACAATGTTAGTGTATCAACTATTTTCACAGTATAATCAGGCTTAAGCTCTTCCCTATTTGAGATAACGTTATCTTTAAATTCGTAGAACCAAATAATTTTCCCCTTTTTATCATAGCAATAAACAGATGAGTAGTCCTTTAATGTCAGAGTCTTATCATCAAATTTTTGAGTAAGCAAAACTTCATTTACTCTATCCCCATCGATATCAATAATTCTAGCTGTTGATAGTAGCTCGAAGTTTGAAAATTCATCTCCACCCAAATTTACATGTTTCGTCCATAAGACTTTTCCATTTTTATTTTTTACAAATAAATTACTCCCATCAGCTTGCAATAAGACCGGATTATCATCAAAATCCATTACAAACAAGTAACTAAATAGTACCGCCAGCAAGACTGTGGCAACAGCACTGACCCAATTCTTCCTTATAAACTTTCCCGCTCTTACACTTAACTTTTGTCTTTTAATCTCTACTATATTTCTTCTATTCAATAAATCACTGATACTAGTCAGTCCTACAATTTCCAAGTTTCGATTCGGATATTCTTTTTTTAGCTCTGATAATCTCTCTTCGGCTGCAAGTTCATTTACTTTTGACACACATAATGTTTTTATCGCGGAATAAAAAACAATTTCAGTTTTTATTCTTATTATTTCTCTGCTTGTACTGATTATTCTTCCATTTTCATCTACACCGCCAGTTAGTGAAATGTTTTCTTTCGCATCAACTATCATTTTAGAATTATGGAATTTTAGTAATTCTTCAATGAAAGCAATTGTAAGAACAACACCGAGTGAATTACCGATTATAATTCCTACTTTCCTATCAAATGCAATCAGCACTTCGTGATGTTTATGCAGAACCTTTACTTTATTATTTATTAAATAGTTGATTGCGTTTGACCATGAGTCTCTTATCTGTTTATCAATTTTCTCTTCTAAATGACTTTCACTAGGGATAACTAAAAACTTTGTTTCACTGATAGCTTTTCTGATCTGGATACTTATGCTTTCAAGGAAACCAAATGAAAACTGACCCGCATTAATATCACTTTCCAAAACTGGAAATTTAAATTCTCTTTGATTATTCTGAATATCTCCATTCAGATAATTCAATAGTTTCTCAAACTTTTGATCAATTCTTTTTATCTGTTCATCAATTAACGTGAAGTTAATAAAGTCAGCTTTTATTTCGATAAGTTTCCGAGCAGCATCCAATATTTTTACTGAATTTGAAGGAGCTAGATAAAAAGGATCGTAATTTGATAACAGGCTTATATATTGTTCAATAAACTCTGGTAGGAATGAGTTCAGAATGTTGCTGTTTTGAGAGCGAACAATTTTATTAAAATAATCGGAAAGTTTTATAAGCCTTTCACGTTTTGAATATACTTCTTCAAAGTAAGAAATTATTGCCGTTCTTTCAGATTCAATTTCTGAAATACTTAAATTATTGTAGGAGTTTTCACTCATACTCAATCAGTTCTTTTCTATTTACCCAATTGTTAGCTTTCCAGTAAAGAATATTATTCTTAATAATTTCTTTATACTCTTTGGTGTCAGTATATGGTTTGTTCAAAGTCCCAATTGCCACTAGACTATCACGCTTGGAGGAGAATTTATCTACTAGATAAACTTCAAAATTCATCTTTTTGAGATTAAGGTTATAATATAAAGCAGGACTAGTCTCATCTGTCACTGGATTAATACGGCTTATTGTAATGAATCTAATGTTATTCTCAATATAATCGAAACTTAAAGTGCCCGTTAGCATACCCGTGGTTCTTGAACCATTGATGCTATCATAATCAGTTTTTGGTATTCGGATATAAAAAAGTAGTTCACTTTCATCAAAATCTTTAATTTTATAATTTTGTGTTGTGGGTCTGTAACCATCTGCATTTTTTAATTTCATTCCCCAAATGACCCCATCATTAAATCCATTATCAGCACCCATAGCAACTATCTCTTTTTCACCGTCTCCTTCAAGATCGATTATCTTCGCATCCCAAGTATATCCAGAATTCCACTGTGTTTTTTTTATTCTTTTCCCAGTGTTCAAATCCAAAGCAAAGATTGCAGAACTATATGAAGCGACATTATTAGCATAACAGTATATCGCTAATTGGTTTCCAATTGTCGCAGTATCAATTAAGTACGCGTTATATAATGGCTGCAAATTTTCTCTTTCAGAAAATACCGTATCCTGGAAAGTATATCTCCATTTTATTTTTTGATATTTATCATAACAAATTATTGTTCCTCTATCGTTCTTTACATTTCTTTCATCCAAAGCAGTCTGAACGAATAATAGTTCATTTTCATTATCGTTATCTATATCCATTATCTTTGCAAAATTTTTTATTAACTCGGGGTAGACCAAAATATCAATATTCAGGTTTACATTTAGAGCCCAGAGCACTTTACCATTGTTATTTTTCACAAATAATTTTGATCCATCAGAGAATAAACTCGATGGGTTATCATCAAAATCCATTACAAATAAATACGCTAAAAGTACAGCAAGTAAAACAGTTGCAACAGCACTTATCGAATTTTTCTTTACAAACTTTCCAGACCTAACTATCAATTTCTGTTTTCTAACATCTACAATCTGTCGT
>JBGSPH010000011.1:0-12502 GCA_041738675.1 Ignavibacteriaceae bacterium | reverse complement strand
TTAGAAGGATATTTTGGAAGGTTAAAACAAAAGTATAGAGTACATAGAGGACTATCTCCTCAAAAAAGAAAAAGTTATTTTAACTGGTATTTTTATTTAAAACCAATTTAATTTTAGCAACACAAAATGACTATTATGCCCAAAACGAACCAACACCTGTTGAGTCAAATCAGACAACTTTGCATAAATTTACTCTCCCCGCTGGAGCCACATTATTGTCCGCAACATATAATTATTTAATTCTTGAGGCTAGTAATCAAGACATAAACG
Organism: Ignavibacteriaceae bacterium; assembly: GCA_041738675.1. Classification (GTDB taxonomy): domain Bacteria; phylum Bacteroidota; class Ignavibacteria; order Ignavibacteriales; family Ignavibacteriaceae; genus IGN3. The sequence continues at coordinate 12,232 of JBGSPH010000011.1, read as the reverse complement.
TGCATAGAATTACTAGTCCGTGGCAAGAACTATCAGTCACCTGGAATAATTTCGGTGGCTATTCATCAACAATTGAAGCAACATTTAACGCCTCCGCTGTTGGCTGGAATTCAGTCGACATAACAAGCTTAGTTGGGGGTTGGTTGAATGGCACTTACCCAAATTACGGATTGCTTCTTGATCAGGTAAATAGAGTTTGGCCTCGAACTGCAATCGATACAAGGGAATATAATTTTGGTGCAGAGGCTTCCTACTTAGAGATTTGTTACTCTTTGAATGGCAGTGCAGTTTGTGATACAACAAGAAACATTGGTGATACATATATTTATGAATTGAATCCGGATGAAAATAATGGCTGGAAAGCAGAGATGTATACTGGTTGGGGATGGGAAACTGATCTTGAAAAACAAGCTTTGGTTCAGTTTGAGCTGGACTATACTCCTACTCCTCAGCTTAACTGTGAAACTGCATATGCGTATGGTGGAAGTGTTGCAACCTGTTTCTTAGATCTATCTCCGATTAATGCGAATAACTGGGGCTGGACAAATTACATTGGCGAAGGTTCTTATGACTGGCCAATTTATGCGGGTGCAGGCCAATGTGATATCTCAAAGGGTACACTGGTTGGGAATTTGAGTGTGGAATACTTTGGAGGAACTGTATCAATAACCTATGAGATTGACCCCGAATTTGAACTAGGTGATACTCATGTGTGGGTTGGCACTAAACCGCTTCCTTTGAAGAAAGGAAAATATACAACTGCACCAGGTCAGTTCAATCATAATTTTGAAAACCCGGTAGTAGTTAATGGTCTTTCCGGAAAAATTTATATTGCTGCTCACGCCGGTGTTTGCTGGGAAGTTGAATAAACCTAATCTGGTTTTGTACATTAAAAAGACTGCTAGAAATGGCAGTCTTTTTTATTAATTAACTTGATCAATTTCAATATTGGTCAATCCAATTAAGCACCCATAGTGGGCAAGCGGGACATTGTTTTGTTGAAACTAAGAAGATGATTTTGATTGAATAATAATATAAATTACTATAAACTATTTCCTGATTAACTTTTAATTTTAACATCAACAATGATATGGAGGTTGCATCATGGAACTGAGAAAAAGGGCATTTGGTCTGGCAATCGGTTTATTTTGGGGATTAGTTATGCTTTTGGGTACCTGGTTTCTTTTATTGCGGGGTTCACCAGGTGAGATTTTTTCTAAGGCAAGTTCATTTTATATTGGTTATTCATATAGCTGGGGCGGTGCAGTAATCGGTTTTATTTATGGTTTTGTAACCGGATTTATTGCCGGAGTATTTGTTGCCTGGCTTTATGAAATATTTTGTAAAATGTTGTATAAAGAAAAACCTGCGAAATAATAGAACATTTTTGCTGCCCCTATCAATTAAAACTGCAAGTTCAGCAGTGAGGTTGACAGGGGTATTTTTATGCAACCAAAATTATGATTTAACGCATTAAATATTGCCAAGTTATTGGTAGGTGATTCTTACATAATTAATACTTTTTTTACTGTGCCCAGCTTTGACTCCTAATATTATATGCTGTCATATAATAGCACTCTTTCTCAATTGGATAATCATTATTGACTTATTTTGAACAATAATTGCCATATTTTATTGGTATAAAGATTGACAAATCATTTTGTTTTTATAGTATTATATTGCTCAAAAATCGTATATTTAACTGATTTATAATGAGAATTAAATTGAAAAAGTTATTATTATTTGTTTTTATTATTTGCACCCATTACATATATCCGCAATGGTATTGGCAAAATCCATTGCCGCAAGGCAATACACTTAATAGCGTGAAGTTTCTATCATCAACGGTTGGAGTGACTGTTGGTATGGCGGGTACTATTCTCAAAACTACGGACGGTGGAACAACCTGGACTACACTGACAAGTGGAACAACAAACGATCTAATGGATGTTAATTTTATAGATGCGTACAACGGTTGGGTTGTTGGTTGGTACGGAACAATTCTGAACACTACGGATGGTGGATCAACCTGGAATCCTCAGACAAATGGAGTACCAACAAAATATCTTCTTAGTGTATCCTTTACAGATTTAAATAATGGGACTGCTGTTGGGCAGGATGGCACCATTATCAGGACTACTGATGGTGGGCTAAATTGGAATACACAATTAAGTGGAACAACATCTGAACTTACAGATGTATGTTTTATTGATGCAAATAACGGTTGGATTGTCGGTTGGGATGGTACAATTCTCAAAAGTACAGATGCAGGGTCGACCTGGACTCCTCAAACAAGTGGGTCGCTAAAGTTATTGAAGAGTGTCTTTTTTACTAACGCAAACACAGGTACTATAGTTGGTCAGGACACCACCATTCTCAGGACTACTAATGGCGGAACAACATGGACTTCTCAATCAATCGTTGGATTATCGGAAGGTATAGATTTAGAAGACGTCTATTTTTTCGATGCTAATACAGGTACTATTGTTGGAGATGGTGTTATACTCCATACAACTAACGGTGGATCAAATTGGATTTTGCAAACAGCCGCAATAACAAAAACACTCATTGGTGTGTCCTTCTCTGATATAAATAACGGAATTGTTGTTGGAATTTTCGGAACCATCGTTACAACTACAGACGGCGGTGCAAATTGGGAGCCGCAATATGAAGGCTCTCAAGTGGTTCTTAAAAGTGTATCCTTTGCTGATGCTAATAACGGAACTGTGGTTGGCCTCGTTGGCAGAATCCTCCATACTACAAACGGCGGAACAAATTGGACTCAGCAAATAGAAACAAACTCAAGAGATTTATATGGTGTTTACTTCACAGATATAAATAATGGTACTATTGTAGGCGATCTTGGAACTATTCTTAGAACTACTGATGCCGGAATAAACTGGACATATCAATCGAGTGGTACCACAAAGGCTCTTTACGGTGTATCATTTATTGATGCAAATACAGGAATAGCCGTTGGTGATACAGGAACAATCCTTAAAACTACTAATGCTGGAGCAAACTGGACTTCTCAAACCAGCGGAACAACAAAAAGTTTATGGGGTGTAAAATTTATTGATGCAAATACCTGGATAGTTGTTGGTGATTCAGGTACAATTCTACGAACTACCAACGCCGGAACAAACTGGAACTCTCAGTCGAGCGGAACTATAAGCGATTTAAAATGTTTATCATTTATCAATACAAACACCGGGATGGTTGTTGGTCATTTGGGAACAATTCTTAAAACTACTGACGCAGGAGTAACCTGGGCTTCTCAGATTAGTGGAACTACAGAAGATTTAATGGGTGTTTATTTTACAGATGTAAATAATGGAACGGCTGTTGGCAATCTGGGCGTAATCCTTAGAACTACTAACGGTGGTACTATTTGGACGTCCGAAAATAGTGGGACGTCAAACAATTTATGGGGCATAACATTTACAGATGCAAATAACGGTACGATTGTCGGGCAAGGCGGAACGATACTAAGAACTGAAGTACTAGCTTTTATTACTGCAAATTTAAAAGTATATTTAGAAGGACCTTATAGCGGAAGCACAATGTCTACAACATTAAGAGATAACAGTCTACTGCCGCTAAGTCAGCCATATAATACAGCACCCTGGAGCTATACCGGAACTGAAAATAACATGAGTATTCCTGCAGGAGTAGTTGATTGGGTACTCTTAGAGTTAAGATCAGATTTGACTACAGTGGTTGCAAGGAGAGCTGCATTTATTAAAAGCGATGGAATAATAGTGGACACAGATGGAACAAGTCCGGTGCAATTCACTGGTTTATCTGCTGGAAGTTATTATATTGTCGTACGTCATCGTAATCATCTTGCAATAATGAGTTTAAATTCAGTTACATTAAGTGGGGCTAGCAGTTTGTATAATTTTACAACAGCACAGACACAGGCTTATGGAACCAATGCGATGGTTCAATTAGATGCAAGCAATTATGGTATGATTGGTGGAGATGGAAATGCAGATGGAAGTGTAGATTATCCGAATGATATATTAAATCTTTGGTTTCCAAATTTTGGTTTAAATGGATATATGGATTCAGATAATAATATGGATGGATCAGTAGATTATCCAAATGATATACTTTCAATTTGGTTTCCAGATTTTGGTTTAAGCACACAAGTACCTTAATATAGTAGTTTTTAGAAATTTTATCTGTAAAAACAGATTATTTAAATATGAAAGATTTTTTATAAAGGAGTATTGAATGAGATATTTTACATTATTAGCTATGTTTGTTTTCATAGCCTCGCAAAATTATTCTCAAACTGTAGATGGTCAATTTAGTACAAATATCGTAGGGAACACTTATCAGGTAACTATTCAAGCTAATATGCAATCAGGAACCGGAAGCGCAAGTATAGTTGCAATAGATTTCACATTCAATAATTTGGGTTTATCAATTCCAAATAGTCTTGTTGAAAACGTTGACTATATAGTGCAGGGAGATTTTTTCAATTATCCAACTAAAAACATCCTAAAAGTTGGTCCAAATAAGGTTAGTGTAAATATATTAGCCTTTACACCTACACCAGTTTCACTATCTACAACACCAAAAGCTATAATTTTATTAAATTTTACAATAATAGATGGTGGACAATCATCAATGCTAACTTGGACGAAGACAGAAATAACCCCAAGTTTTATAGCACCAGTTTATACTATTGGTAACTGGCCAAATCTGTTTAACGATCCATTACCTGTTGAACTTTCATCCTTCACATCAAAATTCTTGAATGATAAAATACAGCTAAACTGGGGTACAAAAACAGAAGTAAACAACTACGGGTTTAATGTTGAAAGAAGAATAAATGAGGGAGATTGGAAAAGTATTGGATTTGTTGAAGGACACGGCAATTCAAACTCACCAAAGAACTATAGCTTTACAGATAATGATCTTTTTGCGGGAGGAAGCAAGTTTGTGTATCGGCTAAAACAAATTGACAACGATGGTCAGTTTGAGTATTCAGATGTTGTAGAAGTAGAAATAATGCCAACTGAGTTTGAACTTTCGCAGAATTATCCAAATCCATTTAACCCGAGCACAACAATTAGGTTCTCGTTGCCAACGGAGACGAGATTAAAAATTAATATTTACAATATGCTTGGTGAAATGGTGCAAAGCCTAGCAGAAGGATCTTACGAAGCCGGTTACCATAAAGTAACGTTCAATGCTTCCAGCCTTCCAAGTGGTGCATATATATACAGAATTGAAAGCAGTGAATTTGTGCAGGTAAGAAAAATGATTTTAATAAAATAACTTTCTGAAGCACTATCAGAGACATTTGAAATATTCATATTGTCTTGAGGCTGTCTCATAAGTCAAGCTTTATGTGTCATTCCCGTGAAAACGGGAATCCAAAACATCAAATTAAGAATAGATTCCCATCCCAATAGGATGGGAATGACAACGAACAGCGAAACAATTATTCAGTAGTTTCTGAAAATAATCCCACTCAATAAAAGGATGGGTAATTTTTACTTTTTGAATCGATTTTATTTAAGTAGAAATTAAGTTTATTCTTTTGAGGGCAATTTGTGTTGTCGGTTTTTATTAGTTAACGCAAACTCTATAATTAATTTCATTGTGTCCATAACTAGGACGAATGTATATATTTTAAGATTTTATGATTCCAAAAGGAAGATGCAATGAAAAATAAAATGATTTTATTAATAATGCTGCTATTGTTAGGCTTCGGTTATTCAAATGCGCAGTATGGACCGGTAGTTTCATTTACCTACGATGATGGATTCAGTAACTGGTATGATATCGGTTTCCCTATATTCCAGGAGTACGGATTTCCGGGAGTGGTTAATATCAATGCAACTAATTCTTGGGTTTCAGCTAATGTTGATAAATTACTTGAGATGCAGGCAGCCGGATGGGAGATAAGCAATCATACTTATAGTCACGACTGTTCATACGGAGAATCACAAGTCAGCACAATGAAAAACTGGCTTAATGCTAATGGATTTCCAAATTCAGGTTTTGCTGCACCTTGTAATATATGGGATCATAATAGGGTTAATTTTGTTAAAAAACACAGCCCATATTTTGCTACTGCCACAGAATTGCCAGGGATACCTCAGCCTATTGACCTATACTTTGTCCAAAAAATAAATCTGACAAACAGGGATAACATAGCAGCTATTAGAACAATCTTAGACGATGCAGTGGCAAATAACAAGTGGGTAGTATTTCTTGCACATGAATTTGGCGGCACTTATGGAGATGGAAGTACCTGGTTCCAGAGTGAGCAGCTTTTAAGGATGGTATTTGATGAAATAGTGTTGCGCGGCATTCCGGTTAAGACAGTAAGAGAAGTAATTAATGACCAATTTCCTCCGGGGTGTGTCATCGAGTGTTCTAGAGATACAATGCAATATCCGGTGCTTACTTATCTTGAACAACAAGGGACAGGAGAACCACTAACTCTAAACTCTTCAGTCTGGAATGAATACTGGCATAATACTTCCTGGACAGGACCTCGCTTCATGGGATCACCTGTTGTGTACTGTAATACTTCAAATGATAGTTTACCCGTAATGAAGTTTTACCTTAATGTACCTGATGGTGAATATGATGTAAGTGCGTCAATAATTTTGAAAAATTCCGGCAGTACCTACAGGGTATATTATTCATTTGATTCAACCAATACGTCCCAATACAATGTGGTTGTAAATAAAAATAGCGAGGTTTCTTTAGGTACGGTTACAGTTACCAACGGGCAGTTTGCGCTTTACACTCAGAATGCTGATGTAGTCTCGGGCAGTGATGGAGATGTAGGATGGGCATTTATAAAGTTATATGCCAAGCCCCTATTACTCAATTTAAAAGTATTTCTGGAAGGGCCTTATAGTGGCAGCGGAGCAATGACAACAACACTTTATACACAAGGGTTAATACCAAAGTATCAGCCCTTCAAATCAGCTCAATGGAATTATTTAGGAACAGAAGCAGTTGCAACTTTTCCAACGAATGCAGTTGATTGGGTAATGATAGAATTAAGAAGTGATTTAACTACTATTGTAAGCAGACGTGCCGGTTTATTATTAAGCGATGGCAGTGTTGTTGATATTGATGGAATAAGCCCGGTCTCATTTAAAGGTATAAGCGATGGCAATTATTATATAGTTGTAAGGCACAGAAACCATCTGGCTATAATGACTGCAAATTCAGTCCCATTATCAGCAGGATCTTCTGTATCGTATGATTTTACATCCTCTCAATCACAAGCTTATGGAACAAATGCGATGGTTCAATTAGATGTAAGCTATTTTGGTATGATTGGTGGTGATGGAAATGCGGATGGCACTATAGATTATCCGAATGATATTTTAAATCTTTGGTTTCCAAATTTTGGTTTAAATGGATATATGGATTCAGATAATAATATGGATGGATCAGTGGATTATCCAAATGATGTACTTTCAATTTGGTTCCCAGCCTTTGGCTTAAGTACACAAGTGCCTTAATAATAATTAATTTAAACTACAAAAATCGATTATTTAGATATAATTCTTTATAAAAGAGTAATAAATGAAGTATTTTTCATTAACATTTCTGCTTATTCGAATAACATTGAAAAGTTATTCGCAAACTGTAGATGGGCAATTTAGAACTTAAATACAACTGCTTACATGTTTTCTTTTGATCTATACTCTCAAATGATAATGACATAGAGAATTTGTGTTGGTCTTACAGATTATTAATTAAATTTGATTGTTGGGTTTTTATTACGTGCACGTTGTCTAATATAAGTTTTTAATATACTTCAGGATCTACCACTAAAGGTTATTCAGAAATGAAAGTAAAATTATTCTGTGAGAAGCCTCAGTTTTTATTCTATTTTTTGGTAATAAAATAATAATTTATTTAGATATGTGTTTTAATTAATGGCATGCTTGGACGGAAAGCAGGATTGGTCAAGTAGTTTCAGTAGTTTTCTCAGCCCATTCAAACAGATTTAAAATTGTCACAAATCAATATTACTTCTTAATAAAAAAATTAATTGAGTACAATTTGACAATAATTGATAACTTTTAAAGGTATGATTATTGACTTATTATTTTAATAAATACAATAATAAATAATAAATTATAAATTTTATACGGTTTGTTTAATTTTAAGATTTAAGATTTACAATTAATTTTTTTAGCACTAATAGATATTTTAATGGAGTTTATTTGAAAAAAATACTGCTGATTTCTTTTGTATTTAGTATGGCCTCCCTTAACACATTTGCACAATGGTTTTTGCAAAATCCATATCCTACGGGTAATACACTGAACGATGTTAAACTTAACTCAGAAGATGTTGGGTGGGCTATTGGTCAAGCAGGTACAATTCTCAAAACTAGCGACGGCGGAGTAACCTGGGAATCTGAAACAAGCGGAACAGAATCTGAGCTGACAGATGTTAGCTTTATTAACGCAAATATAGGATGGATTGTAGGTGCAGATGGAATAATTCTGAAGACTAGCAATGGCGGAACAAACTGGACTCCTCAAACAAGTGGAGTGTCACATTTTCTGAATAGCGTTTCTTTTGCTGATCTTAATCACGGCATTGCTGTTGGGCAGAATGGCCCGAATGGAATAATTCTAAGAACCACCAATGGCGGCACGGACTGGATTGAAGTAACAGGACTTACAACAAATGAATTGATAGGAGTTTCCCTTCCGGATACCAGTAATGGTATAGCTGTAGGTAAAGGGGGAACTATTCTAAGAACTACCGATGGCGGAACAAGCTGGACACCACAAACAAGCGGAACAACACAAATATTAACAAGTGTTTTCTTCACAAATAAAGATACAGGCACAGCCGTTGGTGGGGAGTCAACAATTATTCGAACAACTAACGGTGGTGATAGCTGGGCTCAGGATCCAATATCAATCGGTGCGTACTTTGAGGATGTTTACTTTTCAGATGTAAATAATGGTGTAGCCGTTGGCTGGGGTGGTGTTATAGTAAGAACCACCGACGGTGGCGCAAACTGGGTTGAACCAGGACATTTAACAAAAACATTAATCGGTGTCTGCTTTGCTAATTTAAATGACGGGATTGCCGTTGGGATTTGGGGATCAGTTTTGAAAACTACAGACGGCGGTGCAACCTGGAATGCAAAATCAAGTGGAGCCCAGGTAGACCTTTTTAGTGTTTTCTTTACCGATAAGGATACCGGATTCACTGTTGGCCACGCCGGAAGAATCCTCCGTACTACAAACGGCGGATCAGACTGGATAGTAGATATATTCCCAATGGGAAGAGAATATGGATTCAATGGTGTTCATTTTTCAAAGGGAAATAAATCATATGGAATAGCCGTTGGTGAAACAGGAGTTATCTGTAAAACCAGTAACGGTGGAACTAACTGGGACACATCCACAGTCGGAATAACACAAACTTATAACAGTGTTTTTCTTACTGATATAAGTAACGCAATAGTTGTTGGTAATACAGGAACAATCCTGAAAACTACCGACGGCGGAACAACCTGGAATACCCAAACTAGCGGAACAACTGAAAATCTGATTAGTGTTTTTCTAACTAATGCAACTACAGGGATAGCTGTTGGTAATACGGGAACTATCCTGAAAACTACTGACGGTGGGACGATCTGGACTACGCAAACAAGCGTAACAACAAATAATTTAACTTGCGTTTACTTCTCAGATGCAAATAACGGAACTATTGTGGGTGATAACGGAACTATTATTAAAACTACTGACGGAGGAACAACCTGGACTGCCCAAACAAGCGGAATACAAAGCCATTTGAAGGATGTTTTCTTTACTGATGTAAATAACGGAACTGTTGTTGGCGAAATGGGTTCAATTTTCAGAACTACAGATGATGGTGCAAATTGGACTCTGGAAGAAACGAATACAAATAACCTATTATCCGGCGTCTTTTTTACGGACGCGAATAATGGAACTGTCGTTGGTAATGGCGGTGTTATTTTGAGAACTTCAGCACCGTCACCTACATTAATTACAGCAAATTTAAAAGTATATTTGGAAGGTCCTTATAATGGCAGCGGTGGGATGACGCCTACACTTAATACAAATAATCTCATTCCATTTAATTCTGAGGAAGCTTACGATACTGCAGCTTATGGTTATACTGCAAGTATTGTTACCATTATTCCTAACTCCGATATTGTTGATTGGGTTCTTGTTGAATTAAGAACCGGAACAGCGTCTGTAACCAAAGTTGCTGAACGTGCAGCACTTCTTATAAGCGATGGAACAATCGTGGACACAAATGGAACAAGCCAGGTTACTTTTACAGGTTTAAGTGCCGGAAATTATTATACGGTTGTAAGACACCGAAATCATTTGGCAGTTATGACTGCTGCTCCAATCTCACTAAGCAGTAATTCTGAATTGTATGATTTTACAACTGCACCCACACGTGCATATGGAATGAATGCTATGAAGGATTTAGGAGGTGGGTATTTTGGTATGATCGGTGGTGATGGAAATTCAGATGGAACTGTAGATTATCCAAATGATATTCTAAGTTTATGGTTTCCTAATTTTGGTTTAAATGGATATATGGACTCAGATAATAATATGGATGGAACTGTAGATTATCCAAATGATATACTTTCAATTTGGTTTCCAGACTTTGGTTTAAGCACACAAGTGCCTTAATAATAATTAATTTAAACTGCAAAAATCGATTATTTAGATATAATTCTTTATAAAAGAGTAATAAATGAAGTATTTATCATTAACATTTCTGCTTATTCTAATAACAGTGAAAAGTTATTCGCAAACTGTAGATGGGCAATTTAATTCGAATATCGTAGGAAATACTTATCAGGTAACTATCCAAGCTAATATGCAATCAGGAATAGGAAGCGCAGGATTAGTTTCAATAGATTTTACATTCAACAATTTGGGTTTATCAATTCCAGCTTCTCTTGTTAATGGTGTTGACTATATATTACAGGGGGGTTTTGCTGGTTATCCTACTAAGAACGTAACAAAAATTGGTTCAAATAAAGTTAGTGTAAACTTAGCAACTTCTAGTACACCAGTTTCACTATCAACCACACCAACAGCGATAATTCAATTAAATTTTACCATAATAGATGCCGGACAATTTTCAATGCTAACTTGGACGAAGACACAAATAGCACCAGCTTTTGGACAGGGAAATTATGCTGTGGGTAACTGGCCAAACCTCGATTTACCACTTCCTGTTGAACTTTCATCTTTCACAGCAACTGCTAATCAAAACACAGTTCACTTAAAGTGGGAAACAAAAACTGAACTTAACAACTCTGGATTCAATGTAGAAAGAAGAATTAACGAAGGCGATTGGAATAGAATAGGTTTTGTAGAAGGAAGTGGTAATTCAACATTACCAAAGGAATACATCTTTACAGATCAAGATTTATTTACAGGAGGAAGTAAGTTTAAGTATAGACTAAAACAGATCGATCATGACGGCACGTTCGAATATTCTGATATTGTTGAAGTAGAAGTAGTGCCAACTCAATTTGAACTCTCACAGAATTACCCGAATCCTTTTAATCCAATTACTACAATAAATTTTTCACTGCCAAAGCAAACCCAGTTAAAAATTAATATTTACAATATGCTGGGTGAATTGGTAGAAACTCTTTCTGAAGGAACTTACGAAGCTGGTTATCATAAAGTAACGTTCAATGCTTCCATTCTGCCAAGCGGTGCATACCTTTACAGAATAGAAAATGATGCATTTGTTCAGGTTAAGAAAATGTTGCTGTTGAAGTAACAGAAATATTTTTTTCTCCTTAAGATTTTACCCCTATCATTGATAGGGGTTTTTTGTTTACAGGTTTTGTCAGTGAGTTTTCATTTAACCTAGATCCTAAAAATATAGTAGCTAAGAATACAGACAAGAGTAATACTAGTTCCTTTTATCTTTCATAATTCCCATTATTAGAAAAATTATTCTCTGGATTGGGGTAAGTTCGTAAAAATAATTTCACTTGTTTTATAAAATTTTGAGTAATAATTACAAAATTTACGATTTTACCGATCGTCTCATTTTGAATGTATCAAAAAAATAATGATTCATAACGGCACATATGTTGAAACTAGATCTGTAACTAAAAATAGAAAAGGACTACGATGAAATTACGAGGGTTTTTAATAAGCTACCAAGTAAATAGGTTATTATTTGCTGTAGTTTTATTTCT
>JBGSPH010000063.1:0-148454 GCA_041738675.1 Ignavibacteriaceae bacterium | reverse complement strand
AGAAGGATATTTTGGAAGGTTAAAACAAAAGTATAGAGTACATAGAGGACTATCTCCTCAAAAAAGAAAAAGTTATTTTAACTGGTATTTTTATTTAAAACCAATTTAATTTTAGCAACACAAAATGACTATTATGCCCATCCTGAGCGTGTCACACTGAGTGCGTCATCTCGAGCGGAGACGAGAGACGAAGGACGATGGGGAGTTATTTTGTCGCAGCGTAACGAAAATAATTCTTAGCTGAGATTTTGCAGTCTTGATTCTTTGTGGATCCTGTCCCGATGCGTCATCCTGAGCTCGTCATCTCGAGCGGAGACGAGAGACGAAGGATCGGGATTTCTATCAAGTCGAAGATCCCGATTTATCGGAGAAGAAAGTTGAGAGATAATATTTTGCTGCTAACTTTATTACCATATTCTTTTCTCTCGACAAATCGGGATCTGGGATTTGAAGAAAAGTTACAAAAGAACTTCCACTCTAAAATAATTGGCGTTAAGAGAATGAATTAACGAAGTGTTAAGCGAAGAATGCTCTTTGAGCACAGCGAGTTCATTCTTCGTAACGAAGTGAATGGAATTCTTAGCCAATGATTTGCTAGTCTTGATCTTTTGAGGATCCTGTCCCGATGCGTCATCCTGAGCGCGTCATCTCGAGCGGAGACGAGAGACGAAGGATCGGGATTCTGATCAAGTCGTAGATCCCGACCTGTCGGGGACAAAAGAAAGTTAAATATTTATTTATCGTCTTGATTCTTTGTGGATCTTGTCCCGATGCGTCATCCTGAGCTCGTCATCTCGAGCGGAGACGAGAGACGAAGGATCGGGATTCTGATCAAGTCGAAGATCCCGATTTATCGGGGAGAAAAGTATGACAAATTAAAAACAATTATTTGCTTCCGACTTTTCTTCAAAGAAAAGTAATAGTTAAATATTTACAAGTCTTGATTCGGTGTCTGTCCCGTTCGCCGCGGCGAATTGTTTCGGGGTATCTGGATCTTGTCACGCACTTGATTCTGGATATCAAGTTTCTAATCCTCAATGCGGGGAAGAAAGTTTATTGTTACAGGTTAATATTTTACTGATTACTGATTACCGTTCACTTTTCACTTGCATCTTAAATTTCTTTGTTTTTAGAACCATCGGAGTTAATTTTACATTAAATATAAAGGAAAATAATAATGATTCTTCTGGCTGTAAAAATCCTATCTATTAATACTGGTTTATCAAAATAATTTTATTGGGGGAATTTAATTGATATATTTAATCATAGCTTTTCTCTGTTTTCTTATCGCTGCTGTAGTTACGCCATATCTTATAGAACATCTGATCAAGAAAGATATTGTTGATAAACCAGATGGTGAAGAAAGACGTATGCATACCGAGCCTATACCCAGGATGGGCGGCATAATAATCTTTGCTGTTATTATAGTAATTACGTTCGCATTTTATCAGGATATATATTCTAAAAAGTTTTTTATTGCAGGCGCATTTGTAGTATTTGCACTGGGGTTAGCAGATGATTTTAAACCTGTAAAATGGTATATCAAATTTTTGGTACAATCAATAGTAGCAGTACTTTTAATACTCTCCCTCATTGATCATAATTTTACAAAAATTAATTTTTTAGAATTTACGCTATACCAGGGTTTTAATTACTTAGTACTATTTATACTGATAGTTGGGTTGTTAAATTCATTTAATCTGCTTGACGGATTAGATGGACTAGTAACAGGAATATCATTAGTTATTGCGGCAATGTGTTTTCTACTAAGTATGGGAGAGCCGTTTGTTTTTTTGCCTTATTTGGCTGCAGCAACAATCGGTACAACTTTAGGGTTCTTAAAATTTAATGCTAATCCTGCCAGAATTTTTTTAGGCGATAGCGGATCCTTAATTCTCGGTTACATTGTTACTGCTATGGTTCTTGCTATCTCAGGTGAATCATCTAATGGATTAGTTAATGGAACAAAAACTTTAACAAATAATATTGATTTAACTTTTGTCTTTATAGTTTTTGCAGTGCCAATTGGTGATACATTAAGAGTAATATCCGTTAGATTAAGAGGGAAAAAAAATATATTCCTGGCAGATTCCAGTCACATCCATCATATTCTTTATAGTCAAAATATCAGGCATAAAACAGTAGTAGTATTAATTCAGGGCTTCTCTGTAATGTTTGTTTTACTTTCAATCTATTATGCCCGGGTTTCAAAATTTAATGCGATTATAATTTTTGTTTTTATGATCACTGCTTTCTTATTTGTTAAACAGATCGTTGGATTTATTATTAAGAAAGAACATCTTTTATCTTATGGCCAGATGTATAAAAAAATTCCCCGTGGTTTTCCTGTAATTTATAAAAAATATCTTCTGCCAATCGTTGCACTTCTTGTTATTTTAGTATTTACAATTCTTACTTTTGCTGAAGTACAGGGCAGCAAACAAATTTATAAATATTTTCTTCTGCTGATTATCCCTTCCCTTTTGTATTCCGGTATAACATTAAGAAAAAAAGGGTACTATGCAGAAATATTTGTTTTAATAAATTTGATAGTGTTTTTTATTGTAACCGGGCTTAACGGATTTTTTTATAAGCCTTATCCGTTTCCTGTTATTACTCAAATAAACATCAACCAGATATTGATAATAACATTATCCGGTATGATAATATTTTTTGTTTTGTTTAAGGAGCGTATACACAATCTAAGGCAGCAATTTTTATCCGGTACTGATCTTACAATTGCATTATTTATTGCTTTTATTTACGTAGCGGCACAATTTATAGACCTGCCTGATTCATATAAAATAAGCGATACATTATTGAGAAGTTTTTTAGTTTTTCTGTTCTATAAAATTATCATTACAATTTTTCCAAAGTTTCACTTTAGCCTTTATTATATTTCATTTTTGATTGCTGTTATAGCAGTGGTGAAATCATTATTTTAATCTATGAAGTTATTTATGATAATATTGGTTTTCACTTCAGTTATGCCTGCTCAAAGTACTTTTGAATCTGTAAACTCTGATGTTTATGATTTTCTTGAAAAGCTTTCCATTAAGGGTCTTTTTAGTTTTGATTATGAGATAAAGCCTTTAACAAGGATTGAGATTGCCGAAAAAATTCTTGAAGCTGAAAAGCATACTTTACAAATGACGACACTAGAGAAAGAACTATTAAGTTTTTATATTCAGGATTTTAAACACGAAATTAATTTAATTAAAAAAGATTTTACTGCTGAAACCAGTCCGGAATTTTTTATAACTGAAAAAGACAAACGCATTCGCTTTTTTGAGTATGCAGGTAAAGATTTTTCATTTTTTGCAGATCCTATATTAAGTTTATCAGAAGAATCAATTGCGGATGAAAATCTTTTTGTAAGAAGGAATGGATTTTCGTTTTACGGCTATGCCTTAAGTAACTGGGCGTATAGTTTAAACTTTTATGACAATGAGGAAACGGGTAATAATCTTGATATCACAAAAGATCTAACTCCGGAAAGAGGCACATCAGTAACTAAACTTAAAGAGAACGCATTTGAGTATGATCAAGTAAATGCATCGGTTGGATACTACTGGAGTGACGGATCAATATCATTGGGTAAGGAATATTTTAAAATCGGAAGCGGTAAAAGCGGAAATGTTATTATTTATGATCAGGCACCTTCCTTTCCGTTTATACGATTGGATTATAAGCCTGTGGAATGGCTAAGGTTTTTTTACTTTCACGGATTTCTTGTTTCAAACGTACCTGATTCATCAACTTTTAGGTATAACAGTGTGGAGAATAGAACTTCCATTTCGGATGTTCCGAAGTTTATGGCATTTCATACGTTATCCTTTTATCCTGATGATAACTTTTCTTTTACATTAGGTGAATCAATAGTGTACAGTGAGCAGTTGCAGCCGATATATTTAATTCCCGTTATGTTTTTTCGTGTTGCAGATCATTATTTAAGCAGGGATAACTCATCCGCATCCGGCAACGCACAGCTATTTGCAGATGCTTCTTACAGCAATCAATCAATCCGAACTAAATTTTACGGTTCACTTTTTATTGATGAACTTTCACTCAATAGTATATTTGAAGGCGGCAATTTATCTGCTCTTGGATATACACTTGGTATAGAGTCAGCTGATTTATTAATTAAGAATTCATCTATGGGTATTGAATACACCAGGGTTAATCCATTTGTTTATATGAATTCGGTTGATGCTCAGACATTCGCAAACGACAGTTATACATTAGGTAATTGGACAGGTAGCAATGGAGACATAGTCTCATTTTTTTATAAACAATATTTAATGCGCTCACTTAATTTTACAATTAAAACCTGGTATTTTAGAAAAGGTAAAAATGAACTGCCCGATGAGCAATATAGTTCACCATATCCTGAGTTTTTATACGGTGAAAAAAGATACGAATACGGAATTGACCTCAGATTAAAATATCGACCCTGGCATCCTGTGCTTGCAGAAGCATATTATTCTTTTATGAATATTACGGATGGACTAGAGGGAAGAACACTTAATTATAAATTGTCAGATAATCATTATTTTGGCATTACTATTTCATACGGTTTTTAATTTTTTTCATATACGGAGGGATAATTCATGCGGACTTTTACAATACTATCAGCTTTGGCATTTTTATTATTAACTCAAAACATTTTATCGCAGTCTGTTGATAATAAAATGTTTCATCCTCTTTCAAATAGATTTGCTTTAAATTTTGAAGGAGGTGCAACTTATCCCAGAACAGATTTCAGCGATGATCAGATAAGCTACATAGGTCAGTTATCTTTTGATTATTTTTTTCCAAGCAGAACTATGGGTGTATTTGGTTTAAGGGGACTCGGTTATTATGGCCAATTAAATGGTTCGGGGTCGTATGCTAATAACTCTGCATATCCAACTATTCCGGAATATTTCACAGAGATAGCTTCCTTAGGTGCCGGATTAACCTACACCATAAATGCTTCTGAGATATTTTATCCATACGCTTTTCTTGGAGCTAATTATTTGTATTTCAATCCTAAAGATATTGATGGAAATGAATTACCAAGAAACATGGACAATAGCTATGGTAATATTGCCTGGTCGATTATAGGTGAACTTGGGAGCAGATTTTTTGTATCGAATTCAATCAGTATAAATTTAGCTTTTAATTATAATTATTTACCTATAGATAATCTTGAAGATGTTGATAATTCAATCTCAAACGGTACTCAAAAAGATATATTTTTTACAGCCCGTGCAGGTATTTCGTTTTATTTTGGAGGTACCTTAGATACTGACAATGATGGTGTAGAGGATAAAAATGACTTATGTCCCGATACACCTCCGAATGTAAAAGTAGATAAGTTTGGCTGCCCGGTGGATATTGATAAGGATGGAGTTCCTGATTATTTAGATAAATGCAATAACACACCCAAAAATATTTCAGTGGATTTAGACGGCTGCCCGTTGGATATTGATCAGGACGGTGTACCCGATTATTTGGATTTATGTAATGATACTCCGATGAAGGTTGCAGTTGATTCACGTGGTTGTCCGATTGATTCTGATGAAGATGGCGTGCCTGATTATAAAGATCTTTGCACTAACACTCCTGTTGGAACAGAGGTAAATAAATGGGGTTGCCCTATTGATGAAGAAGTAGTTGAACCAATTACAAAGACTGAATTTGTTTTAAATGGCGGAGTAAATTTTGAAATCGGTAAAGCAGAATTATTGCCTTCTGCATTTCCTGAACTTGATAAAGTATTGAAGGTTATGAGAGATTATCCTGAAACTAAGTGGAAAATTGAAGGACATACTGACATCACAGGATCACAAAAACTGAATAGAGATTTATCCATTAACAGAGCCAAATCAGTTTATAATTATTTTGTAAGCAGTGGTATAAGTTCAGGCAGGCTATCCTATAATGGTTACGGTTCTGATTATCCTATAGCAGACAATACTACGGAAACAGGAAAAGCATTAAACAGAAGAGTTGCAATAGTTTTAGTATCTGATAATGAAAATGAAGCCAAAAATATAACTGCTCCTAAAGAGATAGCTAAATACAATATTCCTGCAGAAAAAAATGTCGGTAAAATGATTTTTACAGATGGCTCTTTATATTGTATTCAGGTTTCATCCTGGCGTGTAAGGGCAAAAGCAGAAAGTGAAGCAAAGCGTCTTGAATCAGAAGGCTATAATGCTTTTATTGTGATTGCAGAGTTACCAGAACTTGATGGAACTTGGTATCGCGTAAGAGTAGGTTATTACAATACTTTTGATGAAGCGAACGGGGTTAGGGAAAGTATAAAGTAATTGGGGTAGATCAGAGTCGTTAGAGGCTAGACGAAAGAAGTAAGATACTAGATACTAGACCTTGCCTACTGGCAGGCAGGTGCTAGATACTGTGCCGAAGGCATCCCTGCGGGAGATTTTAGATATGGAGGATTTTCGACATCCCTATTGTCATCCTGAGCTTTATGTCATCCCGAGCGGAGCCGAGGGACGAAGTGCGAGGAAAGAGGGGTCGGGTCATAGTTTTCTGGTAATATAGTCATCAATTGGGTTGAAATAATAGTAGAGATATTACAATAAAGATTTTTATATTTGATTTTCAAACAATAACAATTAAACGGTAAAATGAAGAACATTTTTTTTATTTCCCTATTTATAATAATTGCCGGATTATCAACTTTTGCGCAGGATGATGTGCAGATTGGAAGCAGTTTTGGAAATAGGACACAATCCCAAGGCGGGTTGTTTGATTATTCTGATCCTGCAGGATTTAACATTAAAGTACAATTATGGGGATATGTAAAGTACCCCGGTTATTATGTGGTTCCTGCAAACAGCAATTTAAATGATATTCTTTCATATGCAGGTGGACCGATCCTAGATGCAATGATGGATGATATACGAATTTACAGAAAAACAGAAACGGGGAATGAAGAGCTTTTAAAGTATAATCTGGATGATCTGTTATGGGGAGATAGTTTAGCAACAAAAATTTTATTTCCAAAATTAAATGCTGGTGATGTAGTGCTTGTTCCGGGTGAGCCTCGTTACTTTGTACGTGAAGATATTCAGTTTTTTGTATCTCTTTCACTTGCGGTAGCTACTCTAGCTGTACTAATAATAAGCTTAACAGATTAGAAAAGAAATATGAGCAATCCAAATTTAAATGATATGAACTTTGATGAAAATCAAAGCAGCACCTTAAAAGATTATTTAGTGCTAATCAGTGCAAACATTAAGCCTGTAACTGCAATATTAATTGCAAGTTTAATTATCTCAATTATTTATTCCATATCTGCCCCGGATATATTTAAAACTTCCACAGCATTAAAGATTACAAAGCCGGGCGGCAGCATACTGCAGTCCCCTCTTATGCCTGAGATAAACGACTATGGTAACGATAGGTTTATTGCAAACGAAATTGAAATATTAAAGAGCAACAACATTCGTGAAAGAATTGCAAAAATACTTTTGGACACATTAGTAAAAAGCGATGATCCGGGGTCATTTAGCATTTTATTGACTGATATTTTTGGTGAAGACAAAAAGCCTGCAAGTGTTCCTCAAATTGCGGCTGCATTAGGCAATGTGGTTCAGATTGAGCAAAAACGCGGATTAGATATAATAGACATAAGTGTTGAATCTCAATCACCAAAAGAGGCGGCACTGATTGCAAATGTCTATGCTAAAGAGTATCTGACATACAATCTTGAGATAAGCAGAAACCAGCTTACATTTGTTAAGGAGTTTCTTGCTGATCAAGGAGCAGAAAAGAAGGAGCAATTAAATGATGCAGAAGAAATATTAAGATCATACCAGGAGCGGGGTGGAATTATTGCACTGGATCAGCAGGCACAAATGCTTATACAACAGCTTTCACAATTTGAAGCTCAGAAAAATGCTGCACAGATTGAGTTAGAAGCATCTAATGAAATACTTAAACAGTACAGAAAGGAATTATCTCAGCAGGATCCTAAGCTTGCAGATTATCTTGCATCAGCAACATCAGAAACATATATAAAAGCGCTTCAGAATCAGATAGCGGAATTTCAGATACGAAGAGATCTAGCAATCTTAAAAGCTGATCCGGAAACTGATTATAGAGCCAAATTAAAAGAATATGATGATAAACTTAAAGAACTTAATGCTAAGCTTGATGACAAAATAAAAGTATTAAAAGCAGGTATTTTTGCCAGCAGTCCGGAAGAGGTAAAAAATCTAAGTCAAAAGATAATCGAAGAAGAGATAAAGAACGGTTCATTAAAAACTACATTAACAGAATTGAATGTTGTTGTTAGAAGATATGACGAAAGATTTAACAAACTTCCAAAGACATCTATTGAATTAGCGCGCTTGCAGAGGAACAGAGAATCTTTAGAAAAACTTTACACTCTGGTTGAAGAGAAGTATCAGGAAGCAATGATCAATGAACAGTCACAGCCAGGTAATGTTTTAATAATAGATGATGCCCGGACACCATACTCTCCTTCTAAGCCAAATAGAATGCTTATTATTATTGTAGGATTACTTATTGGAGTGGGTTTAGCATTTGGATATGTGTTCTTAAAAAATTACTTTGATAATACTATCAAGACTCCGGAAGATTTGCAAAAAAAGAATATGAATGTTTTAGCTTGGATACCGCGAGTTGAGGATTTAACTTTAAAGGAATCGAGCAAGTTTGATTTTATTGTTTTTAACGAACCTGATTCAGTAACGAGTGAATCATTCCGTGCATTACGTACAAGGATACAATTTTCAAGGCCTGATAAAGAGACGCTCAAAACTCTGGTTATCACTTCACCTGCACCGCAGGAAGGAAAAACATTTGTTACAATAAATCTTGCCGGAAGTTTTGCACAATCAGATAAAAAAGTCCTTCTTGTGGATTGTGATCTTAGAAAGCCCAGAGTACACCGTGTATTTGATTTAAATAAGGAGCCTGGTTTGATTGATTATCTTGTAGGTGAAAAAAAACTGGAAGAAATAACACATAAAAGTGAAATGAAGAATTTGACAATAATTACTTCCGGTACAATTCCTCCTAATCCTGCTGAAATGCTTGACTCCAAACAGATGGATGAGTTTCTTGCAATGGTAAGAGGAATGTATGATTATGTGATAATTGATTCACCGCCGATAATAGCTGTTACAGATGCCGAGATACTTGCAAAGAAAGTAGATGGAGCAGTTCTTGTAGTTTCATCAGAGATAACCGAGTTCCAGATGATAGATCGTGCTAATCAGCTTATAACGCATGATAACACTACACTTATAGGAACAGTGCTCAATAATTTTGATTCCAAGAGTGCCTACGGATCTTATTATAAGTATAAAAATTATTATTACTACGCAGCAAAGAAATAGGGATTCTGGATCTGGAAGTTCTGTTACAGAATTATTTAGTCCCGATATTCACAGCATAAGTGTCAACTTAATGGCTATATTTTCCCTTCGAAAATTGGAATAGTTGTTTTGATTTTAGGATCAACTAAATCATAATATCATCCCTAAAGGGGTTTTATTTACCGTTTTAAAAATATATCTATCAAAATTTCATCCCTATCGGGATTTATTTTTCTCATCGCAGAGGGATGAAATATTTGTAAAAACACTAAGAAAAAATCGAACTGAATGCAGTAGGCATGATATAATTATAGTTCCAAATTAAACAATCTGCCTATATTTATTTAGAATTTGATTCTCTTAGGTTAACGCCTTTGCGATCTTCATCGGGATAAACTCAGTCGAAGGATGTCATCCCTGCCTTTCGGCAATCAGAATGACAAAAATCGACTTATGAGACAGCTTGATAAATAACAAATAAGTTAATAAAGACTAGATTAATGTTTTAATACAATCCTGTATCTTGGCATACCTGTGCGAAGCTTTTCCATAGCTTCATTAACCTGACTGAACTTAAATACTTCAACTGTCGGATGAATATCATGCCGTGCCGCAAAATCAAGCATCTTTACAGTTGTGGCAGGGCTGCCAAGCGGCGAGGCTGAAATTGATTTTTGCCCAGTTAATAATGGAAACACTGGTATAGAAAGAGGTTCAAGAACAGCTCCAACAAAATGAAGACGTCCTTTTGGTCTTAATGCACCTATGTATAACATCCAATCCAATGGAGAATTTACTGTAGCAAGAATAAAATCGAATGAATCAGCAACTGCTTCCAAGCTTTTAGCATCTTTTGAGTTAACAAAGTGATGGGCGCCAAAACTTTTAGCTTCAGCTTCCTTATCAGAACTTGTTGAGAAGGCAGTAACTTCACAACCCCAGGCACTTAAGAATCGTAATGCCATATGACCAAGACCGCCGATTCCAATAACACCTACACGATCGGTTGGTTTAATATCGAATTGAACCATGGGATTGAAAACTGTTATACCACCGCAGAACAAAGGACCTGAAGATTCTGCATCCAGTTTTTCGGGCAGCGGTATAACCCAGGCTTCTTCTGCACGAACTTTATCGGCAAATCCGCCGTATCTTCCAACAACAGTTCCTTCGTTTGATTTGCAAAGATTATGATTGCCCGACGTACACCATTCGCAAGTCATGCAGGAACCTGAACTCCAGCCAAGACCTACACGCTGTCCAACTTTAATCCCTTTTACATTTTGTCCGACGGCATCAACGATACCTACTACCTCGTGTCCCGGAACAAATGGATATTGTGTAAAGCCCCATTCATTATCAAGCATGCTTAAATCGCTGTGGCAAATGCCGCAGTACTCCACTTTAATATCTACCTGGTTAAGTCCAAGCGGGCCAAGTTCATATTCAAATTCCTTAAGTTCACCACCTGGCGAAGAAGCTGCATAACCTTTTACTTTCATTTATTTCTCCTAAAATTTTGTTAAATAATGATTAGTTATAATTATAGATGTGAGACAGAAACTATTACAATAATACACATTAAAATCTGATTGTCAAAAGTGATAATAATTCAACTTACGCAGCACTTAGCTAATCACTTTAAAATCGCAGCACAGACTGAAGTCTGTGTTACGGAAACATTATATGAAATTACTTTTTGTGTAAGGTGACTTACTAATTCATTCCTGCTGAATGGATGCTGTTAAATAATAATTTAAATGTTCCAAAAGTTTGATGTCGGTTCTGCACTTTAAATCCCATTAGTATAACGTGTCCTGATTTTTGTTTTATATCCACCAACGCTGCTTTTCGGTAAAGATTATCTTCACCAAGTAAAAATCCTGATTTCAAAATATCTTTATCAGGATATCTTACTATTATATCACGATCATACTGTCCGAAAGGAACCGAAGTTTCAAAAGCAATTGTGTTATCCTGATAACCGATAATTTCTTTTTCAAATCCATAACCAATAGGATTTGTGTTATCAACATTTAAAGAAATAAGCGATCCCGGACAGTAAAACTCATTGCTCTTTAAATCTTTAATAGAATTTCTTACACGAAGCTCAAGTTCTTCAATTGCAAAATTACAAGCATTACCAAATACTATAAGCCTGCCTCCGTCTTTTTCGATAAACTGTTTTAGGTTTTCGATACCTTCTTTTTCAATTCCGCCTTCGTATTCTTTCGGTTTTGGTCTGTTGTATCTTTTATACTCACCGCCGTATTTGCCAGTTTTTATAACTTCAGAATTCATATCGGGGATAATGATTACATCAAACCTTTCTCTTATATTTTTCTCTTTAAAGTCTTTATTGAACATCTGAACAAAATCGAATTCATAATTTTCCAGCAATAATCTTGTCCATCCTTCATCCATACTTGCTGAGTAAGAATTGTATAATCCAACTTTTACTTTTTTAATTTCTTTAAGCGTACTAACATCTATATTATCATGGGAAGAAATCTGTAAATGAAGATCGCTGATCATTTTACTAAGATCATCTTTTGATATTTTATCCTGCGGAATTATTACCGAGCCTTCATTATACTGATGCCCATCTGATTTTAGTTTTTCAGTGTTCCAGTAAACAGGTACTTTATTTTTCTGCAATCGGTTTATAAGTGTGGAGTTAACATTAGGACCTGCCTTTGAAATAAAATATTTCCCATTATTCTGGTCGATCATAACCGGTTTATAATTGGGATCAGTTAATAATTTTGATTGAATTTCAAAAGGCTGATCTATGGTAAAATGTTTAACACCCATCAAATAAGGCAGCGTCCAGCCGGCAACATCGTAAGGATTAATTGGGTCCTGCTTTTTTGATTCTCGTAAATCGGGGTAGCGCTGTTCTTCAAAAAGATCCTTTACATATTTTCCGTTAGGCTGAGCTAAAAAGATAACGTAGCTTTCTGCTGGATAGAGTGAATTACCAATTCTAAATTCTTTATCAGCATAGTGAACCTCCACCCCGCCCAGTTGTAATATTTCTATCATCTTTGATGTTGTTACAGGATCAATTTGATCTCTCGGAATTATGACTGCATACGGATTGCCTTTTTCTCCCTGTTTAACAGCATCCTTGCCCATTAGATAATAGTTGTAAAGCAGCTCTTCTTTATACTGTGCTGAAGTTTCGAGTAAACTAAAAGTTAAGGAAAGTTCATAATCAACAATATCACGAAGGCGCCACCATCCACCTCGCCAGGGATGAGGATAATTTGTTCTGATATCATAAGTTGTTAATCCGGTTGTAGCTTTAACTTCATAGGGATCGATATATACAGGACTAGCAATATTACAACTTGCCATTTCTGAAAGTAAAGAAATTTGATTATGCCATAAACCGCAGTCACTTGCCGGACCCTCCCACCAGCCTTCAAAGTATGCGTGATCAATTACACCGGTCTTATCTTCCGACTCCAATCTTAAGGTTGTAAGAGCACCTATTACTTTTTGCCACTGCCATATCATTGGATGAACATTTGGGTTAATTGGATCTTTATATGGCACTACGAAAAGTCTTGCACCTGTGCTTCCCATCTGGTGTTCATCAAGCCATATCTGCGGCATCCATTTATGAAATGCTATATCAATTACATTTCTGGTTTCAACTAAATTAAACATAAACCAATCACGGTTATTATCATGACCGGAATAAGTATGATAAAGATATGGAAGCGGACTACCTTCAAATTCAGTACCGAGATATTTATTATACCAATCAACAACCATAGTTGTACCGTCTGGATTTATGGATGGCATAATTATAAGGATTACATCATTAAGCGCACTAAGAGATTTTTCAGGAGCATATCCTGAAACGAGATCGTAAGCAAATTCCATAGACATCTGAGCGGAGGCAATCTCCGTTGAATGAATATTACAAGTTACAAGTACAACTACTTTTCCATCCTCTGCCAACACATTTGCTCTTTCATCGGTAAGTTTTCTTGGATCTGAAAGCTGCTTAACTATGCTGCGGTATTTATCAAGTTCACTAATGTTCTGTTCGGAGCTGAGAATAGCCATAAACATATCATTGCCAAGAGAAGTTTTACCAATTATTTCAAATTTGATTTTACGTGAATTTTCAGACAGGTGTTTAAAGTATTCAGTGATCGTTTCGTAATCAGCGATCTTGTAATCTGCTCCGACTTTATATCCAAGAAATTCTTCAGGTGTTTTGATTGTTTGAGAAATGATTGAAGATGACAGAAGCAGAACGGACAAGACTAAAAATTGTATAAAAATTTTCATTTAGAGACTCCACATTTGATGATTTCAAAATTTACTGCGAAGTACGATTTAATTCCTGTTCAAACTTAGAAGAAGATAGATATGATAATCAAGCTTTTGTGTAATAATTAATAAATAATTTATTGTAATAGCTGGTATGGAACTCCTTTAATATTATCAAACTCAGCTAATGTCTTTAGAATCGCTGAAGTTATAGATGAGACAAATAATCCCGGGAAGTAAATAATGATCATAAAAGTTTTTTGAATATTTCACTTATCTGATATTTCAATTCATTATTTTTGGATGTACACTCTCCGATTATTTTTCTTTCTGAAATATTATGGAGTTAATATGAAAATCAGAATTTTACTTTTCGCAGCCTTTCTATTCTCAGCATTTATTTATGCAGGTTCATTAGATAGTGTTATCGTTGGACCTGGTGTAACTCACTATCATCAAGTAATCGATTCAGGCCCCTGGAATATCAATGTTATAAAGATTGATATACAAAATTCCTGGTTAAAATTTCAATCGGTTAAAGCGGGTAATAAGCTAATGGCATTTGAGAAGACATCCTCAATGGCTGCCCGCAATAATTTTGAGGAACACAGGGTTGTAGCAGCCATTAATGGAGATTTTTACAACACCAGCACTGGTGAACAGATAGGTACCCAGGTTGCAAACGGCGAACTGCTGAAAGTAACAACTGACTGGTTGAATGCTGCGTTCGACATTAATAAAAATCCAATAATCGGATTGCAAAATTTTTCAGGTTCTGTAATAACTAACGACAGCACTAGAAGTATTTCAGGTGTAAATAAAATTCGTGATACAGACCAATTGATTTTCTATAATTCATTTAAAGGCAGTACTACTTCGACAAATCAATTTGGCACTGAAGTTCGGATTACTCCAATAGACAACTGGTTAGTTAACGATACAATAAGATGTATTGTTGATACAGTTATGGCAGGTGTTGGAAATATTTCTATAG
This sequence comes from Ignavibacteriaceae bacterium, assembly GCA_041738675.1. Lineage (GTDB taxonomy): Bacteria > Bacteroidota > Ignavibacteria > Ignavibacteriales > Ignavibacteriaceae > IGN3. The sequence goes on along the minus strand of JBGSPH010000063.1, from coordinate 133,808 downwards.
GAACAAATAAAGCCGTGCTTTCCGGTCACGGAATATCGGGGGCCTTTCTGGTAAACAATCTAAATGAAGATGATACAATAAAAATTGTTATAAGGTTAACTCCCGCACTTCCAAAAGTTGAACAGCTTATTGGCGGAAATACCTGGCTGGTACAGAATGGAAATGTTAATCAGGATAATGGTGATCGTCATCCGCGGACTGCTGTAGGATTCAATCAGGATTCCACTCAGTTTTTTATGTTTGTTGTGGATGGCAGACAGCCCTGGTTAAGTATCGGGATGTCTTATAAAGAACTTGGCGATTATATGAAATCCTGGGGTGTTCATAATGGATTGAACCTCGATGGCGGAGGATCATCAACGATGGTTGTAAGAGGCACAATTGTAAACAGTCCCTCTGATATTGGCGGCGAAAGATCTGTTGCAAACAGTTTACTCTTAATCAGCAAAGCACCAACAGGAGCCTTAGCATATTTAAGAATTACCCCAGATGAATTGTTTGCACTTGGAGGATCTAGTGTAAACCTTAGTGCTTCAGGGTTTGATCAGTACTATAATCCCGTAAGTATCGCATCAGGCAGTATTATCTGGAGCTGTGATCCGGCAATAGGAAGTATCACTCAATCCGGAGTATTTACGGCGGCAACTGATACAACATCGGGTTACATTTATGCCGCTGTTGGTGGTATTATTGATTCTGCTTTAGTGCACCTGACCAGGATTTCACAGATTGTTCTGGAACCAAATCCGGTAATCCTGCAGCCCGGACAGTCACAGCAAATGACAGCAACTGCGTATGATAATTACAGCAATATAATTCTGCTTCAACAGACTGATTTTCAATGGTCGGTTACAGGCGATCTGGGTAGTATATCAACAAGCGGATATTTTACTGCAACTAACACTGGAAGCGGACAGATAATTGCAGAAATTGATTCTGTGAGTGGTTCTGTACCACTGACGGTTGGAACATCAGCAACTATAGTTATTGATGATTTTTCTGATCTTTCAGGATACACATTAACGGGTACAAAAGTTAATCTTGAGCAATGCAGTCTTGTTTACGACAGCACAAATTTTATTTCTGATCCAAGTTCAGGTAAGCTTATTTACAGCCTTACCACAGGAGGAACCAGCGCTTTGTATTTGAATAAGGAAATTCAGATTTCCGGTGCCCCTGAAAAACTGAGCATCCAGATTTATGGTGATGGAAAAAAACACTGGCTGCGCGGTGAATTTAAAGATGTTGATAACGAAATATTCATAATCAATTTTACAAGCGGCGACCCTGGAATTGATTGGATTAATGAGTGGAGATATATTGAAGTGAATTTGAGTGATGCAGTGCCTAGCTGGGTAAACCCAAATGCTGTTCTCACTTTTCCAATTAAATGGACTCGCACTTATCTTGTTGAAACCAATGATGCTAAAAAAGATAACGGTGCTATTAACCTTGATGATTTTCGCGCACACTTCATATCCACAGGACTTGAAAGCCAAGATGTTTTGCCTGAAGAGTTTAGATTATATCAGAATTACCCTAATCCCTTTAATAGCTCTTCAGTTATTAAATATTCAATACCCTATTCCTCTCACGTAACATTAAAAATATTTAACACACTTGGGCAGGAAATTGCAACTTTAGTAAATGAAGAAAAATCTGTTGGGACGTACACGATAAATTGGGATGCCTCTTCCACCGCAGGTGTGCTACCAAGCGGAGTTTACTTCTACAGATTGCAAGTCATAGATCCCAGAACAAGCATGCCTTACCGGCAGGAAGGTTCGGGACAAGGTTTTGCACAGTCACGGAAAATGATCCTTTTGAAATAACCGGTTAGTTGAAGTTAGATATTAAAACCTGATGCTGGCAAGTGTCAGGTTTTTTTAAGAAGAGATAATTATCTTAAAGTGGATACTTACTTTACAGTAAAACTTTCGATCGCTTTTTCGATAGTCCAAAATTGTTTAAATATTTTATAAAGACCTGTTCGGGCAAACATAACATTGATATTGCCTGATGGTGTAATTACAAGAATATCCCCGTCCTTTTTTCTAAATGACTTAACCTCTTTAACCATTACACCGACTATCATAGAATCAATATAATGACATTCAGTAAAATCTATTATAATCTTAATATGTTTAGCCGCTAATAAAGTATCGAGCAATTGTTTAAACTCTTCTGCTTTACTAAACGTGGTCCTTGGTAAATTAACTTTGACGATTGCTACCCCACTTACTATTTCAATTTGAAAATCTTCAGAATCAAAAATTGAGCTTGATTTCATATATCCAAAAGAATAATTAATAAATTTTATTACTGTATGTAAAATAACTATTATTTAAGATTATTGCACCAATATCTATAAATGCGCTTGTTTTATTTAATTTATAATAATCCTTAACTGAAATTTCATTCTAATCTTTATTTGTCAATCGTTAAGTATTGATTGCATCTGACAAAAAATATTTGCAAATTTATTTTAGAATTAGTTTTATTTTCAAAATCATATAAATTATAAATGGTGAAATAATTATGAATAAAAAAGATTTGGCAAAATATCTTGCCAGCCTTACGGTAAGATTAGTTGCGGGTTATCAGGAAAATTATTCCCGTCTGGCAATGCAGCGCGGGTTAACTGAATCAGAATTCAGGTGCCTTCGCTTTATAGGATTGGAGAAGGGACTTAGCAACAAAAAAATTGCAGAAAGAATGAGTTTAAGTCAAAGCAGATTAACAAGAATTATTGATGGGCTTTGCGAAAAGGGATATATGACAAGAGAGTCTAATCCAAAGGATTTTAGAAGCCTTAATTTAACTTTATCCAGAAAAGCAAAATCTTTTGCAAAAAAATTGGATCAGAATAACATCGATCTGCATAGTAAAATTCTAAACAGCATAAGCGTTCCCCAACAAAAAGCATTATTTGCTGCTATGGATAAACTTTATTCGGAAACACAAAAATGGCAAAGGTAAAATAAATAGTTATAGCTTTTTAATGACTTAGCGAAGGTTTCCTCCCAAACCTGAGCTAGGACAGAGCCTTGCGGCCTTGGTCGCAGGGTTTTTATTTTGCGCAATGGATGAAAAATAATAAAATATAATCTTGACAATTGCTTAGATTTTACTTTAGTTTACAAATACAATTTATCATACAGGGGCCTGTAATGAAAAAAACATTAGTTCTTTTAAGCTTCTTTGCAGTTATAGTATTTCTAAGTTGCACAAGTGATCCGGTTGGATCAAATAGTCTGCAAGATTCCGGAAAAATTCTGCTTAAAATTGATAAACAAAATGCACCGGAAAGTGTAGTATTTGTAAAAGCATATCTTACAAGAGAAAACCACACAACAATAACCGGGATATTAAATCTTCAATCTGATTCGACAGCTGATATCTTATTAGATAATATTGATGCCGGGCAGTGGAATCTGAAAGTAGACGCGGAAGATGACAGCGGATTAATCTTATATACAGGAGAAACCGAAGTACAAATATTTGCAGGCTTCACTTCACAGGTTTATCTTACATTATATCCAACAGGTTCAGGAACTGGTTCAATTTATATCTCAGTAAATTGGGGAGGCCCATCTAACCACAGTTGGATTGATTATCATAATAATCCTATAATAACACCAGTAGGTAATTTATATGATAATGTAGGCGGAGTTGCCCAACCTGTAGTAATATATGATGCTGGCCTTTACAAAATGTGGTATTATGGAATGGGACGAGTTGATGGAGAACCCTGGAAAACTTATGTCCATTATAAAGAATCAGTTGATGGAATTAATTGGTCAACATTACCAAATCCAGTAATGTTCCCTGGTTCCAATTTCTGGGATTCTAAATCTGTGTCGCCCGGTGCGGTGTTAAAAGAAAATGGAATTTATAAGATGTACTATTGCGGATATGCGAATGAGTATGATAATTGGCATATCGGATTAGCTACTTCTGCAGACGGAATAAGCTGGACTAAAAACCCCCAACCTATTTTATATGGTACTACCGGTTGGGAATATCAGATTATCCCATCAGCAATCATTAAAATAAACAGCACTTACTTTTTATATTATATAGGAAGAAGCCACCCACAATATGTGGTTGGTTTAGCTATTTCAAATGATGGAGTAAACTTCACAAAATATTCAGGAAATCCTGTCCTGACACCTGACCAGCCTTGGGAAATGGCTGGATTTTTAGACGCAAGTGTAATAAATGAAAATGGCATTTTGAAAATGGTTTATGTAAATTCAATTGCAACAGGATTCGGTTTTGCTTCTTCATCAGATGGATTGAACTGGATAAAAGAGAACAGTAATCCATTTTACACAAAAATGAACACAGCAAACAACTGGGGTGAGGATGATATTGCTTATCCATCTTTAATTAAGACAAACAATGAATACAGGATATACTATTGTGGAATTGGAGATAATAGTATTATTTATAATATTGGATTTATGCGAAAGCAATTGAATTAGAGATTACAGAAGGACTTTTAATATCTAAAATTTTGAGGTCTTATTTTGATATTTGGTTAGCAGGAAGTCCTCCCCTACTTACTGTTAACACAAGGCCCTGAGGCTTCGGTCGCAGGGTTTTTATTTGTAATGTTGTCGAAAATATTTTAAGATTAAGTATGAGTAATCAACCGCATACATCTCATTCACCTTTAATTATTGCTCATCGCGGCGAATCAAGTGAAGCTCCCGAAAATACCTTGTCAGCCATAAATCTTGCCTGGGCAAGAGGCGCAGATGGAATTGAGATTGACGTTCACCTTACCAAGGACAATCAAATTGTAGTTATCCACAACAGCTGGACTAAAATAATTTCCGGGAAAAAACGCCGTATAAAATCCCTTACTCTGGAAAAACTTAAAAGCCTTAATGTTGGCAGAAGGATTGGTAATAAATATTATAGTGAAAGAATTCCGACTCTGAATGAAGTGCTAATGACCGTGCCGCCCGGGAAATATATCTTCATCGAAATCAAATGCGGCATAGAGATTATCCCACATCTTAATCAGGTCTTAAAACATACTCATCTAAAGACTGATCAAATCAAATTAATTGGTTTTGGCTTTAATAAGATGACTGAAATAAAAAAGAGTCTTCCTGAGTTTGAAGTTTTGTTAAATAGAAGAATTAGTTTAGGAAAAGTAATATCCCGAAAATCCTACTGGCAAAATCTTATACTTAAGCTAAAACAATCATCACTGGACGGTGTAAATTTATCTTACACAAAATCGCTTAATAATAAATTGGTTGAAATGCTCAAGCAGAATAAATTGAAAATATTCGTCTGGACTGTTAACAATCCTAATAAAGCTTTGCGTTTAAAACACATATGCATTGATGGATTGATGTCCGATTGCACAGCAATGATCAAAGAAAAAATAATCTTTAGATGAAAAAGAAATCAAAAATAGTTATAGGTATTCACGGACTAGGGAATAAACCGCCAAAAACAATATTAGAAAATTGGTGGAAGCAGGCAATAATAGACGGGCTAAGATTCAATGGATACTCTGAACCTAAATTTGATTTTGAACTTGTTTATTGGGCAGATATTCTGCACCCCGAACCAATTGATATCAACGAAGAGATTACATCGAAGCAGCCATTTACAGAAATTTACACATCAGAAGATTATGCAAATCAGAAAGTGAACTTATCATATACTGCAAGAGCTAAGGAATACCTGGAAAAGTATTATAGCAAATTCATTGTTGATGAAGTTTTATCATTAAAGTATCCGACGCTTACAGAGCTATTCATCTATATGCACTTAAGGGATCTTAAAACTTACTTTTCATTGGAGTCAATTCCATACAATGGCAAAGAGGTTCACGCAAAAGATGCTATTATTGAGCGCTTTTTAAATTGCCTGAATAAACATAAAGACAAAAAGATATTACTTATTGCCCATTCGATGGGTTCAATAATTGTTCAGGATGCATTGATAGAATATTTACCGGAAGCAGATATTGACACTTATATTACAATAGGTTCTCCATTAGGACAAAAGTATGTGATCAATAAATATCAGATTGATACTGAGCAAAACCTAAAGAATAAACTAATTGTTCCTGCTCAAATTACAAACAGGTGGCATAATTTATTTGATGCAGAAGATCAGGTTGCACTAAAACATCGACTAACATATTTATATGAGGTCAATCTCAAAAAAGTAAATATTGAAGATCAGATAGTTAAAAACCTCTTTACAAGTGGAGGAGTCAGAAATCCACATAAGTCGTATGGGTATTTAAGAACACCTGAGTTTTCAAAAATTATAAATATCTTTTTCACTGAAAAACCAGGCGGAATATTTGGATGGATAAGAAAAATATTTGGCTAATAGAGTTTTACAATAAAATAAAGTCTCTTAATTGAAAACTCTTGGCAACAATATAATTTAAGGATCTGTCTTAAAGATTAAACATTATTTTTGTTCTATTTATATTTATATTTAAAATTAATCAGGTGTGATATGAAAACCATCAACAGCATTTTTCTTCTATTTATTCTAACAATCTCAATCTACGCACAAACTTTTCCTGACAGTGAAAAGGATGGAAAATATTATAAGGTAAATGGTGCAAAAATCTGGACTGTAACTTTCGGTAAAGGTGAACCGCTATTCTTTATTGCCGGCGGACCAGGCAATGCACATTCCTATTTACGAAGTTTTGATTCCTTATCCGCCACAAATACACTTGTTTACTTTGATGCTTTCGGACGTGGTAAATCTGATACAGCAAAAAACATAAATGAATATTCATTGCAAAGAGATATTGAAGATCTGGAAGAATTACGGAAGTCAATGGGCTTTTCAAAAATCAGTATACTTGGACACTCTTATGGCGGTGTTGTTGCCCAAGGTTATGCAATTAAATACCCGGAAAACGTTTCACATTTAATACTCGCAAATACTTTTCACAGTTATCTGATGTGGCAGGAAAACTGTGATAATTCAAACAGAGAAATAAAAACTAATTATCCGGAGGTATGGGATGAATTGATGAAAGCAAGAGAACAAGGTGTTATTTCAAGCGATCTAATTCATCAGGAAATTTACAGCAAAGTGCCATATGGTTTTTTATACGCGTACAATCCCGAAAATTTTAGAAGAAGCGGAAGAAAGCCTTATCCAAATTCCAATAATTCAAAATTATATTATCAGATGGTTGGCAAAGACGGTGATTTTATTGTGGGTAATGATATAGGCAATTTTGATTTCAGAAAAGAATTAAAAGATTTAAAGATGCCCATTATTATTTACGGCGGTCGCTTTGATCGTGTTGCTGTCCCCTGGATGATGGATAAGTACAAACAATACTGCCCGCAGGCAAAGTATGTGATGTTTGAGAAGAGTGGTCATAATCCACAGAATGAAGAACCGGAAGCTTTATTTAAATTGATCAGAGATTTTTTAAATAATTAAATTTTGAGTTAATATATTGGTCCTTCAATCAATTCTTTAAAATAGAAAATTTGAAAGAATATTTGTTCAGCAATTAATTGTGGGGAGCGACCTACTCCCCTTTAATTATTCAATATATATTCGAGTAAAATTTTCAATATATGATTCAGCGAATCACCTTGACCATATAATTACTTCATTTAACGAACAATTAACATCCGTTTTTATTTTAGTTTTTGTCTATGTTTTGATTTTAATTTTTAGATTCCCCTACCTAACACTTCAAAATAAATTGCAAATAAATTTATCAACAATTTTTAGTCCAGATTATTTTTTTTACTACAGAGCAGGATAAAATATTTATGATTCATAGCAAACAATCATTGCTAATTATGAATCGATTCTTGTTGACAATGATGTAAAATATTTACTTATTTGGTTTGTAAAAATTTTATTTAAAGCAAAGAACTAGGAGGCAATATTTTGTTTTGATTAAAAAATCAAATTGTCATATCAGCAATCATATGGTGTGATATTTGATTTAATCTTGAGATCATTAACTACATACCAATATATAAGCGGATGGAAATATGAAACTACTCATAGGATTTCTGCTCTTCAGTTCGTTCCAGCTTTTCTCTCAATCATATCTCAATATATTATTCTCCAACGGTGATTATAAAAACTCCAGGATCGATTCTCTCAAGAAGATTACATTAAGCAGTAACGGCGAGTTAATCTACTTCCATAAATCTGATGGTTATATTTCTTTGGAAGATATTACCAATATTAAAACATTTACCTTCAGTGATACTGCCCAAGGTCAATCGATACCGGTCGAATTATCATCTTTTAATGCAGTTCAAATCGGTTCTTCGATTTTGCTTAAATGGAGGACTGAAACCGAAATGAATAATTATGGATTTGAAATTGAGAGAGCTAATGAATTAAATAGGACACCCCAGAAATGGGTTAAGATCGGATTTGTTGAAGGCCACGGTAACAGCACTATTCCTGAAGAATATACATTTAATGATAACCCGGCTGGATACAATATTTACCACTATAGGTTAAAGCAAATCGATTTAGATGATAAATATGAATACAGTAATGTTGTAAGTGTTAAAATTAATTCACCGGATCATTATTCATTAAATCAAAATTTTCCCAATCCATTCAACCCGGCAACAAAAATCTCTTACAATATACCCGCAGATGGATTTGTGATAATCAAAATTTTTGATGTATTGGGTAACGAAGTCGCCTCGTTAATAAATGATAATCAAAAAGCCGGCAGCCATATAATAACATTTGATGGCAGTAAATACTCTAGTGGAATTTACATTCTGCGCCTAAGTTCAGGAAATTATAGTTCTTCAATTAAAATGACTTTAATGAAATAATAAAAGAGAATAAAATGAAAAAAATATTTTTGTTAGCAGCAGTATTGTTATTTCTAAGCCCCATTTATTCCCAACACAAAACATTAACCTTGTATTATCCAGGTGACAGCACAAATGTAGTCAGCATTTCCAATCTGGATTCAATGGTAATTTTTATTTGCGGTGTCAGTAAAGTTAGTTATGGCGGCAAAGATTATAACACAGTTTTAATAGGTGACCAGTGCTGGTTTAAAGAAAACGTTGATGTTGGTACACAGATCATTCATGGCCAATGGCCGGGTAATAATTCAATTATTGAAAAATATTGTTATAATGATCTTCCTGCAAATTGTGAAACTTACGGTGGATTATATCTGTGGGATGAGGCAGTGCAGTACGTAACAACAGAAGGTCCACAGGGTATTTGTCCTGATGGATGGCATATGCCTACTGAAGCTGATGTGCAAACCTTAATTACTTCTGTTGGCAATGACGGAAACGAGTTAAAAAGAGAAGATCAGGGTACTGGCTCTGGACAAGGGACAAACACTAGCGGATTTTCATTTTTATTAGCCGGCGGTAAGGAATACTCAGGAGGATATTATTCAGGACTCGGTGATGTAGGGCGTATTTATATCGGTAAACCCGGTAATTGCGGATATGCTTGCGTTTACTCGTTTGAAGTTTATGCCACTAATAATACAATATATTTTTCACAGGGAGCAATGCCAAGTTGGGGTATGAGTGTCCGTTGTATTAAAGATTAATTTTAGTATAAAGTATTTAATTGCTATTTCTTTTGTACTTACAAGTTTTTCTTTTTCAATCGCTCAGGAAATAATTATCAAGGCTGCCAATTCCAGCGGAGCGGCGGCTTTATTTTCTTTATCCGGTGAAAAAGCCTCTCTCATTGATTCAATTCCTGCTAGCAGCAACACATATCAATTTAATCTTAGCAACAATCATTCAGGCATCTATCGTTTAGTTTTTAATAATAAAAAATGGATTGATTTTGTTTATGATAATGAAGATGTAGAAATACAAACAAATGCTAATAATGCTCTTGATAGTCTTAAAGTAATAAAGTCTGAATCAAATAAAATTTATTACGAATTTATAAAACTAAACAAAGACTATAAAACAAAAACAGAACTACTTCAACTAATAATTGCGCGTTATCCGGAAACAGATAACTACTATCAGTCAACAAAGGAAAAACTCAATCAAGTTCAGGAAGAATATCTCTACTTTGTAAATGTAACAGCACAACAAGACCCAAAATCTTTTATTGCCAGATACGTTCGCTCGGCACAGCTTCCCGTTGTTAATTCTGAAATTGAACCGGAACAGTATTTGAATTACTTAAAATCGCACGCACTTGATAATGTAGACTTCACTGATGACGCTTTGATATACTCAGATGTATTTACAAATAAAACAATAGAATATCTTTCATACTATCGTAATCCTCAATTGCCGATGGGTTTGCTTGAAAAAGAATTTCAAACTGCAGTTGACAGCATATTGAATAAAGCAAAAGTAAATGACATTGTGTACAAACATATTGTTGAATACCTCCTTGATGGGTTTAAGAAATTCGGTTTTGATAATGTTATCAATTACATAATTGATAATTATGTTATAAAAGATGATATCTGCCTGGATGAAAAATTAGAAACCGCGCTCGAAAGAAGAATACAGCAGAACAAATTATTTAAGCCGGGATTTGAAGTTCCGGATATTGAAATGAATGATGCTGCTGGTTCAATAGTTAAGCTTAGTACTATCACTGCAGAAAAAACTTTAATAATATTTTATGCAAGCTGGTGCCCGCATTGTCAAGATATGCTTCCGCAGATTTATGAATTATACAAAGATCAAAAAGAAAAAAAGTTTGAGGTGCTGGCTGTTTCAATCGATACATCCAAAACTGATTGGTTGAATTTTATCAAGACAAATAAGCTAGACTGGCTGAATTTTTCAGATCTAAAAGGATGGAAAGGTAAATCAGCGGTGGACTATTTTATATATGCAACACCAACTATGTTCCTTGCTGACAAAGAGAATAAATTGATTAAAATTATTACGGGTATCGAAGAACTTAAAAATTATATACAAACACTTCAATAAAAACAGAGGAGTATTAAAATGAAAAATTTGTTACATATTTCGGTGATCTTGATTCTTGGATCATGTTATAATTTGTTAAACGCTCAAACTGGCTGGGTGGCACAATCTCATCCTCTTGTTATCAGTGAAAATTCGGAAATAGGGAAGGTTCAGTTTGTAAGTCCGACGGAGGGATGGATTTCAATTGGCAAAGGGGGCCTTCTTCACACAACTGATGCGGGAGTTAATTGGGTGGTTGTAACTCCGTTTCCTGATGATACTGTTTGGTGTTCTTCTGATCCGGCAGTTTCTATGTCCTGGGTTAATTCAACTCACGGCTGGAAAATAAATTCTTCAGGACCAGACTACGGCATTTCGTACGGGGTTGTCATTCACAAAACCACGGATGGAGGAAATACTTGGCAAAAGAAAGTTCTTTCCACAACTGAAGGTGATTTTGGCTTCCAGATCCAATTTGCAGATATAAATACCGGATGGCTTCTTTATTTTAATTTCACCACGCAGGTTGCAACATTTTTGAAGACTACTGATGGTGGAAATAATTGGGTTCCATTTAACGGAGCGGGTATCTTTTATTTTGTTGATGTAAACAACGGCTGGGCATATTACGGTTCTGGTCAAAATGGCAGTGAACCTCCTTACAAAATACTGCGCACTACAAATGGAGGCGCAGATTGGGTAGAGCAATTTTCGGATAATACACTCGGTGTGTATAATTCAATATACTTTTCTGATGTGAACAATGGCTGGATTGTTGGCGATGCCGGGAAGGTTCTAAAAACAACTGATGGAGGCGCCAACTGGAACTATGTTACTAACAGCGGAATAAATCCCTTAGAAAGAAGCAAGGCAGTCTTTTTTATTGATGCAAACATCGGCTGGATTTCTACTAAAGATGTAGGCGGAAATGCTGCCATTCAACATACAACTGATGGGGGTTCAAGCTGGGCGCAACAAAGTGTTCCTGTCAGTAATCAATACGGTAATTCAGTTTACAGCATATTTTTTGTTGATGCTCAAAATGGATGGTTAACCGCCAGCGGCATGCAAATTTGCCGGTATACCGGAACAACTGATGCTGATGATGATATAAATTCTGTTAATGAATTTAAATTGCAGCAAAATTTTCCAAATCCATTTAACCCAAGCACAAAAATAAGTTGGCAGTCTCCAGTCGGCAGTTATCAAACATTAAAAGTTTATGATGTTCTTGGAAATGAAGTTGCAACACTTGTTGATGAATTCAGGAATGCAGGAAGTTATGAAGTTGAATTCAAAGCATCTGGTTTAACAAGCGATGTTTATTTCTATCAATTAAAGTCTGATAGTTTTCTCGAGACAAGAAAAATGATTTTGATGAAATAGTGAAAAATCTTTTAAATCAAGATAAAGTAAATAAAGATTAAATAACTTTAAATAATCTTAGACCGCAGGAGCGTAAAACCTGCGGTTCTATTTTTATCTTAACAAAAGGTGTTATAATGAAAGTGCTTTTGATTACCTTGCTTTTCCCAATACTTGTTTCTGCACAATGGACACAAACCCAATTGGGTGATGCTCAGTATGGATACAACATTTATTCTTCAGATACTGAAGTACTCGCCGCTACGTTAAACGGAGTCTACTCAACTACAGACCTTGGAAATCCCTGGTTTAATATAGGACTTCAAAACCGTTTAGTATTTGATGTTATTACCAGCGGGCAATATATATTAGCAGCAACCGAAGGTACTGGTCCAGGAGTATTTCGCTCTTCGGATCACGGGAATACTTGGTTTGAATCAACCGGAATAGCAAATCAGAGTGTGCGTGCATTTGCAAAAAACAGTTCTTATATTTTTGCTTGTACGTGGGGCGGAGGCATATTCAGATCAAACGACGATGGTGCAAGCTGGCAATCAGTCGGTTTAACTAATGCAGGTTTTCGATCGATTTATGCCGCAGGAGAAACCATATTCTGCGGTGCTGATAAAATTTATTCAACGACCGATAATGGAGATACCTGGCAGGAGCGGCAGTTGCCCTGGCCTGCCGGAGATACCTGGGGATTTCACCTTGACAATGGAATATTATATGCCTGCGATATGGGATTATATACCAGCACAGATATGGGCGATACCTGGGAATTATTATATGGAATAACGTTTGACAACCAGGGAAATGTAACCGATTCAAAAATATTTAAAGATATTCTATCTTATCAGAATGTTCTAATTGCTTCAGTCGCTTTTAACAGCATTATGATTTCTTATGATAGCGGAAAAGTACCTGGAGCAGTTTCAGTGAAGGATTGATGACAGACTGGACTTTTTCAGGCATAGCCATAAAGGGATCAAACATCTGGGCATTGAGAGATTTTTTTGGTAATGCTTATTTAAGACCACTATCAAACATAACTGATTTGGAAGATGAAAATATTATATCGCCAGCAGAATTTAATCTTGAACAGAATTATCCAAATCCGTTTAACAACTCAACGGTAATAAGATACGCAATACCAAAAGAAGGATTAGTTACACTTAAGATATACGATATAATAGGAGAAGAAGTTGCAACTCTAGTTAATGAAACCAGACAAGCGGGTAATTATCAAGTAGCGTTTAATTCGGAAGACCTAACAAGCGGAGTTTATTTCTATAGGTTACAGGCAGGAGATTTTGTTCAGACGAGAAAGATGATACTTCTCAAATAAATTAAGGGGAGACAACTCCCCTTTTAATTGACTAAAGTATTTCCAAGTAAAACATTAAAGCGATCATTCAGTAAATATTAAATTAAATCTATTGGCAGTCTCCTGATTCTTTTTCCTGTAGCGGCAAAGATTGCATTGCACAAAGCTGGTGCACAAGCTGCAATTCCTACTTCGCCAACACCGCCGACTTTGAAATCATTAACAATATAATGAGCATCGACAACAGGCATTTCATCATAGGTCAGTATCGAATAATCATCAAAATTACTTTCTTTAGTACCGCCATTCTGAATAGTAATAGAACCCTTTAACGCAGCCGAGAGTGCAAATCCAATTGCGCCTTCTAATTGTGCTTCAACTGAATCCGGATTTACAACGACTCCGCAATCAATAACAGAGGTGTACCGATCAATTTTTAATCTGTTGCCTGCTACAGTTACTTCTGCAACCTGTGCACAAAAACTTTCATAGCCATCCGATATTGCTATACCCATTCCCCTGCCTTCAGGAAGTTTCTTTCCCCAGCCGGATTTTTCTGCAGCAACATTCATAACATTAAGTAATCTGGAATCGGAAGGAAGCATTTCTTTTCTGAACAGGTAAGGATCTTTTCCGGCAGCATACGCCATCTCATCTATAAAAGATTCAACTGCAAAAGGATTCTGAGTATTATAGACGGCACGAAACCAGGATATAGGTACGTGTGTCGAGATAAGTGAGCCCGTAATTCTGAGATTTGGAATCTGATATTCCAGGTTGACTGTCCCCTCGTTAATCTCAGATTTTTCTGCAGTAAGATTTTTGTTAAATCGCATTTGTGTTATTGAAGGTGCGATTACGTAGTGCGAAAACTTAAGTGGTTTTCCTTCTTTTGTTACAGATCCTTTTAGAGAGTGCATACTAGGAGGACGGTAATATCCTCCCTTCATATCTTCACTGCGTGTCCAGGTTAATTTAACGGGTTTACCGGAAACCTTGGCAATTTCAGCAGCTTCAACTGCAAAATCGCTTACAAGCCTTCTTCCAAATGCGCCGCCCATTAATGTAATATGAACAGTAACATCATCTTCGCTCAATCCTAAAGCTTTAGCCACTTCACTCTTTGCATTCTGAGCATTTTGAGTGGGAGCCCAGAGTTCGGCTTTTCCTTTCTCAAATTTTGCAACGCAGTTCATCGGTTCCATAGGTGCGTGAGCAAGGAATGGAACTTCGTAAACAGCCTCGAGTTGTTTCTCATCTTCTTGAACTACATTTATATCTCCCCGATTTTCAAACTCTGCTCCTTCTGATTTGAGATGACTTAACATTTCATTACGGATATCTTCAGAATTTGTTTTTCCGTTGGGACCCATTTCCCAATCAATGATGAGTTCATCTCTGCCATTAAATGCGTGATAAGTTGAATCGGCAATTACAGCGACGCCGTTTGATATCTCAACAACATCAAGAACACCCGGAAGTGATTTTACTTTTGATGCATCAAAACTTTTTACCTTACCGCCAAAAGCAGGACAGCGGCTAAGTGCAGCGTAAAACATTCCCGGAATCACAATATCAATTCCGAACTTTGCTTTGCCATAAATTTTGTCCGGCGTATCAACCCGATGAATTCTTTTACCGATAACTTTAAAATCTTTCGGATCTTTTAACCTCACATTTTCAGGAACAGGTAATTTTGATGCATCTTCAACTAAATCACCGTAGCTTAATTTTTCATTATTTATTTTGTTGATTACAAATCCATTTTCCGCATAACAGTTTTCAGGAAGGACATTCCATTTAGAAGCTGCGGTAGTAATTAACATTACGCGGGCAGTTGCACCTGCAACTCTGAAAGGTTCCCACGTGCTGCGAATACTCCTGCTGCCACCTGTGGATTGACTTCCGTATTTTTTATCAGCATCCGCTTGCTGTATGACAATTTTTTCATAATCAACTTCAAGCTCTTCTGCAATCAGCATTGGTAAAGATGTTTTAATACCCTGCCCCATTTCTGATCTATGGAATATAACAGTAACAACATTATTTGAATCTATTTTTAGAAAAACACTTGGAGAAAAAATCTTGGGGTCATCACCAATCCTTGCGAATGCATTATTGAACGGGATGTATGAAGCCAGTATTAATCCGCTTCCGCTAACGCTTACAACTTTAATAAACTCACGGCGGGTTTGTTTGTTTCCTTTTTTCATATTACTTACCCTCCTCCACAAGTTTAGCAACCGCCTTTCTTATTCTGTGATATGTTCCACATCTGCAGAGCACAGTTGACATTGCATCATCGATTTCTTTACGGGAATGTTTCTGCTTATCATCCAACATAGCAGCAAGAGTCATTATTTGTCCGGGCTGGCAGTAGCCGCACTGCGATACTTCAAGATCAATCCAGGTTTTAAAGATTGGATGATCTGGATTTTCACCTAATCCTTCAATTGTAGTAATTGATGAGTTCTTAACATCCTCAGCGGATAAAATGCATGAACGTTCAGCCTTCCCATCAATATGAACTGTACAAGAACCGCATATTCCTTCACCGCAGCCATACTTTGTTCCTGTTAGACCAAGGCTATCCCTCAATATCCATAATAGAGGAGTTTCTGCTTCGGCTTCTACTATAAATTTTTTATTGTTCACATTAAGATTGTATTTAGGCATAGCATTTATCCCTTCAAGAATTTTAATATAAAAATAAGATAAAGTTAAGGTAAGTTCAATCGGTGATTTTTAATTACAAATTTCCAATATCATTATTCTCAATCTAGAATGAATAAAAAATATCATATGAATCTCCGAGTATAGTTCTTGGCAGCAAAGATTGCATTTTTTCGATGATGATTTAACAAAGTGTACAACTCAAAATTTTAAACTCCTCATTCAAATTTGCATATTAATTATTGATGTTCTTTTCAAAAGAATCATTGCATAGTCACAGAGATAATTAGATGAATAGGTTTCTAGATAGAGATAAGAAAACTTTAACTCAATTCTGCTTCCAATCAAAATCCTTTAAAATACAAAAGCCTGTAACTTATTGTATTACAGGCTCTTAAAGCGGGGCCGACGAGACTCGAACTCGCGACCTCCTGCGTGACAGGCAGGCGTTCTAACCAACTGAACTACGACCCCGTGAAAATTTGAAGATCAAATATATATTCTTAGGCTAAAAAATCAAAATTTATTCATCACCAAATGAGATTCCTAATGACTTAGCTACAAATACAGCTTGATCATCAGGTTTTACTAATTTTTGATGAGAAATAGCATCTTCTATCTTTACATTTTTGATTTCATTTCCTCTAAGCGAAACCATTCTACCAAACTTTTTATTGGCAACCAGCTCTATCGCAAAGGCTCCAAATTTTGTTGCTAAAATTCTATCGTAAGGCGTGGGACTTCCGCCTCTTTGAAGATGTCCAAGAATTGTTACTCGAGTTTCTTTTCCTGTCATCTGTTCAATTTTATCTGCTACAACTTTTCCAATGCCGCCAAGTTGAACCGGGTCAGTTCTTTTTATATCACTGCCTCTGGTAACTAATTCACCACCCAAGGGTTTAGCACCTTCAGCTACACAAACTAAAGAAAATCTTTTTCCCATCAATTCGCGTTCGTGAATTTTTTCTGCAACTTTGTCCCACGAAAACGGAATTTCCGGAATTAGAATAATATCGGCACCACCACTAAGACCACCATTCAAAGCAATCCAGCCTGCATATCTCCCCATAACTTCTACAACTATAACTCTGTGATGAGAGGAAGCAGTTGTGTGAAGTCTATCTAATGCCATAGACACTACATAAACTGCAGAATCATGTCCGAATGTTTGGTCAGTAGCTTCAAGGTCATTATCTATTGTTTTAGGTACGCCAACAATATTCATTCCCATTTTAGAAAGTTTATTACTGATATGCATTGTACCATCACCACCTATGGTTATAAGTGCATCAAGTCCCCAGGATTTATAATTTTTTAAAGCAGCCTCTGATTTATCTTGAATTTCGATTTTACCATTAACTTCAACAGGCCAATGAAATGGATCGCCTTTATTTGATGAGCCCAAAATGGTACCACCTCTTGAAAGGATACCAGAAACATCAGCATTACTCAATTCTTTCGCTTTTCCTTCAACTAATCCTTCAAAGCCGTCAATAATCCCATAGACAGACATTCCATAATCTTCGGCCGGCTTTGTTACACCTCTAATTACTGCATTCAATCCGGGACAGTCACCTCCGCCTGTCAAAATTCCAATTCTTCTTATACCGTTCTTCTTTGCCATTTTTAGTTTTACGATCCTTTATTTCTTAAAAATACTTTGTGAATTCTTGAAGTGAAATTTAATCAATTTCATTAAATAATTATCATCATATTGACTTAAAACACGCTTTGCGGAAATATTAACTGAAGAGCCGCCGCCTTTAGGAATTTGAAATCCCACTTCCCTGCTTTTAATATTAAACCAATCAACAACTTTTGCTCTGGCTAATATAGATGCGGCTGCAACTGCGGTATATCTTTCAGCTTTTGGAGTTTGATAAAGATTTAAATTGATATTTTTTTTCTTTAATTCATCTTTAATAAGTTTTTCATTACCAAACTTATCGCTAATAACATTTGGGCAATTTATATTTTCAATCAAATTTTCAATTGCTTTAGAGTGAGCCCACCCCATAATCTTATTTAAATTATTAAAAGACTCATAAAGTTTGTTATACTTTTCAGGATTGATTTGAACTATTTCAAATTTATCACCAATAATTTTTTTAATCTTTGATTCGATAATTTTAATATTGTAATCGGTAATTAATTTACTGTCTTTAACTCCTGCGTCTTCCAACTCCAAAGTTGTTTTATCATCAACGTACACGGCAGCAACAACCAAAGGTCCAAAATAATCACCCTTGCCGGATTCATCAGTGCCGATGTATTCGTCAAATTTAATCTCATTCTTTTGTTCGGATTCAAAAAGAGTTTCACCAAATACAATAGTATTTAGTTCTTTGGAAAGTTTGGATTCAGGGTTTGCTTGAATAACATTTTTGATACCTTTCTTGCCAAAATAAACTAATAATTTTGCCTGCTCTTTATTGCTGTTCACTATTACTTCATAATTGTATAGTTTTTTATCCGGCTGAGATACTGAAAAACCAGCTTTTATTAGTTTTTGAGTCAAAAACTCAATTAGTTTTAGTGCTTTTTGTTGGAATGGATCTTGCATAAAACAATTTGATTTAAGTTGTATTTAATGAGCAATAAAATTAGTTTTCATAGTAAAGAGATTTAAAAGGAGAAAATAATGAACACATTAAGATTAAATAAATTTTTATTGATAATATCATTGATATTGGTTTTCGGAGCTAATAATCTCCTATCAAAAACTGTTATTCAAGATGATAAAACAATAAATGAATTTACTTCAATACTAAAACAAAAAGTTTTGTTAAGCAATGATCAGGAAGCAAAGGTTCTTTCTATAATGACAGAGTTACAAAACAATATTTCATCTAAACCAGGAAATAAATCAGATTTTGTTAAAACAGCTCAAGCTAAAGTTGAGAGCTTACTTGATAGTAAACAAAAAATGAAATATGATATAATCAAAACTGATCTTTGGAAAAAAATATAGTAAGTAACTAAAACATTTTAACCCGGTATAACAGCCGGGTTTTTTATTATAATTTTATTTGCCCCATTTAATAACCTCAATTTTCACTTCCTGAATTCCCGCATTAATCATTTCAATTTTCTTTGCTGCTGCAAAAGATAAATCAATAATTCTTCCTTTAAATTGCGGCATACGATCATTGATTCGCACTTCAACACTTTTATCGTTGGAAAGATTGGTTACTTTAACAATAGTATTAAAAGCGTATGAAGGATGTGCTGCTGTTAAATCATTCATATCATAAACTTCACCGTTGGCTGTCTTTCTCCCATCGAATTCATCTGCGTAAAAAGATGCAGTTCCGGTTTCAATCTCAAGCGCAGTCAGCCCATTGCCCCTGACTATATTCTCCGAATTATCATTTGTTCTTGAATACCTTGCAGTTGAACTGCAGCCATAGAAAAGTGCAAACAATAAAATTAAAATCAGATAATATTTTGATGATTTTTTCATTCAAAATAAATTAAGAAATTAAAGATGCAGCTTTTATAATCGCAGTTTCTGATCGCAATCTATTTTCTGCAAGATTAAAAATTATAGTAGGCTCTATTTCCAATATTTCTTTTTCCGAAAAGCCACCTTCCGGACCAAATATTAAGTAATAATTCTTTGTTTCATCAAATTTATAATTTGCTAATTTATTTTCAGAGTTCTGCTCGAATAAAACTTTTAAAGTTTTTAATTCCCCAAACTTTAATAAAGAGTCATAGACTTCAACTTTGGGTAAAAATGATCGCAATGATTGCTTCATTGCAGATAATAATATTTTATTTATTCTATCAGTATTAAAACTTTTACTTACACTTCTCTCAGAATTAAATAAAAGAAAATTAGTTATTCCTAACTCTACGCACTTTTCTATGGCGAATTTAAAACGGTCTGGGTTTCGCAGATTTGGAATACAAAAAGTTAAATTGCTTAACCGGTTTTTATAACTATAATACTTTATTACGTCTGCAAAAATATTTTTTTTATCTATAGAGCTGATAGTACCTTCATAAATTTTACCCCTGCCATCAGTTGCAAAAATAGAATCTCCAATTTTATTACGCATTACTTTTGTTGCGTGATGATTTTCTTCATCAGTTACTTGGAATGATTTTTCATCCTTTGATACTGATGAACAAAAATATAATTCTATGTTAGAAAGATACTCCAAGATCAAAAATAAATTGTGATTTTAATTGTTCATTGAATGCAATTTCAACTCTAAGAATTGAATATGGCAAAATAAGGAAAGTAAGTCCAAGCCCATATCCGGAATTAAATTTATTAATAGCTAAAGGATCATCCTTGTACTTTGCCAAGCCGGTTTCTGCAAAAATTTGAGTGTAAAATCCTATTCTGTATGATAAAAGTTTATCCGGTATAATTGGGATAAAACTCAGATCAATATTTAACTCTTCAATTATTGGATAGTAAAACTCCACTGATGTTAAATAATAATCATCGCCTTCAAATTTTTCGAAGTAGTGCCCACGAATTTTTTCACTCGTTCCGATAATAGAATAATCGTAATAAGGAACATTATCACCAAAAGTAAATCTTGATGCAAATCGCCATTTACCAATTAGTCCATTAAAAATATTTCGGTATTCTCTAAAATCAATCGAGGCAACACTGTAGCTGATGTCATCAAATCCTAATCCTTTGGCAGTATAATTAACGTTGGAATATATTCCATCTTTCGGAAATTGAGCAAGGTCTCTAGTATCATGCTCAAAGCCAATTCCCAACTCAACTAAATTATCAATTCTATTATCAGAAGCATTTATTCCTGGAATATAAAAGGGCGTTTCGATATAAGTGTACCCGCTGTTAAGGTACAATCTGTTAAATAATCCAAATCTTTTGCCTGTCGTAAAACGGGCACCTATTACTTTCTGTCTAAAATTACTTCCATAAAGATTTTCTGCAGTTGGACTTTTATTGGATACATTTGAATAACTAATACCGGAACTAACAAAAACATTTTCTTTCCCAATTATATTTGGATTATAATAGTTTAGCCCAAAAGTTGGATCGTACCCAAGAAGAAAATACGCTGTAATATCTTCATTTCTGCCTCTAAAATTTTTAAGCTTTAAATACATTCCATAGGATAATTTATTAAGATCATTTTCCTTGGTTTGTATAACCGGTATAGGATAAATGTACCAGCCTTCTTCTACTTCAATGTTTAATATTCTTTTGGAATCAATAATAGTTGGGATGAAATAAACATGATTAAATATTCCTAAACTGTAAACTCGTTCGCGGTTATATTTAGAGTTTTGTTGAGTTAAAGTATCACCGATAGAAAAATTTAATTCTCTTAATATTATAAAATCCTCAGTTGTTTCATTTCCACTTAAATTAATCGAATCAACAATGAAAGGATATAACGCCGAATTGAAAAGTGAATCTGTGGTTTGTGAATAGATTAAAGAAGAGAAAACAATAACGATTTGCGCAAAAATTATTAATAATTTTAATTTATCTTTTAACACTAAGCGTTATTGTTTTCTTATTCAATTATTTGATTTTATAAATTCTTGGAAATAAAAAAGTTCAGAAAAATTAATTAACTGCTTCTTCAACATATTCAGAAACAGGTAAACAACTGCAAACAAGATTTCTATCGCCATAAGCATTATCAACTCTGCTAACACTTGGCCAGAATTTGTTAAGTCGCGTCCAATGAACAGGGTATGCAGCTTTTTCTCTGCTGTAAGGATAAATCCAATTATCAGCTATAACCATTTGTGCAGTATGTGGTGCATTTTTTAGCACATTATTTTTCTGGTCTGCTTTACCATTTTCAATTTCTTTAATTTCTGCTAGAATGTTAGTTAGCGCATCACAGAACTTATCCATCTCAGCTTTTGGTTCACTTTCTGTTGGCTCAATCATTAAAGTACCAGCAACAGGAAATGAAACCGTTGGAGCGTGATAACCATAATCCATTAATCTTTTTGCAATGTCCTCAACTTCTATATGAGCAGAAAGTTTAAACTCTCGCATATCAAAAATTAATTCGTGTGCAACCCTTCCATTAGATCCTGAATACAATACTTTGAAGTATGGTTCTAATTTTACTTTAATGTAATTAGCATTTAGAATAGCAGTTTTTGTGGCATTAGTTAATCCAGCTTCACCCATCATTTTTATATAAGCATAAGAAATTAAAATAACATTTGAACTGCCAAAAGGGGCTGCTGCAACCGCATGGATAGATTTACCTTTTGAAATATCAATCACAGAATGTCCGGGTAAAAATGGAACCAAATGTTTTGCAACAGCAATTGGTCCAACTCCGGGTCCGCCGCCTCCGTGAGGAATACAAAATGTTTTATGCAAATTTAAGTGACAGACATCTGCACCAATTGCGGCAGGGCTTGTTAATCCAACCTGTGCATTCATGTTTGCACCATCCATATAAACTTGCCCGCCGTTGTTATGAATGATCGAGCAAATCTCTGTTATCGATTCTTCAAATACACCATGTGTTGATGGATAAGTTACCATCAATGCTGCAAGATTATTTTTATGAAGTTCAGCTTTTGCTCTAAGATCGGTCACATCAATGTTTCCCTTGTCATCACAGTTAACCACGACTACTTTCATACCAGCCATTACAGCGCTTGCAGGATTTGTTCCGTGTGCTGATGATGGAATCAGAGTAATATTTCTGTGCGCCTCACCTTTATCATCTAAATATGCTTTGATAACTGACAAGCCTGAATACTCACCTTGTGCACCGGAATTTGGCTGCAAGGAAACTCCTGAAAATCCAGTTATTTCAGCAAGATCTTTCTCTAAAGAACTAATCAATTCCAGATAGCCTAATACTTGATCTTTCGGTGCAAATGGATGAATGTTAGCGAACTCCGGATAAGTAACACCAAGCATTTCAGTTGTTGCATTTAATTTCATTGTACAGGAGCCAAGAGCAATCATAGAATGAACAAGAGATAAATCTTTATTTTCAAGGTGTTTCATATATCTTAAAATATCTGTCTCTGATCTATAAGAATTAAAAACCGGATGCTCTAAATATTTTGAAGTCCTCACAAACTTATTATCAAAAGAGTAAAGTTTAGTATTATTAGATTCTTCAGTTGAGTTTGAGGTTTGTTTACCAAGAGCCTGCGCAAAAACCTGAAGTAACTCTTTTACATCCTCTAAAGTTGTAACTTCACTTAATGAAATACTGATGTGATCGCTTATAAAGTAATTTAAATTTATCTCCTTTATTAATGCTTCACTCTTAACTTTTTCAAGAAAGTTTTTATCAAACTTAAAGGTAATAGTATCAAAATAATTTTTATTAACCTGAATTAAACCTAGCTCAGATAACCCATTGCTTAAAACTTTAGTAAGTTTATTGATCCTCTCAGCAATAAGTTTTAGATTTTTGGGACCATGATAAACGACATACATGCCAGCTAAGACAGCAAGTAAAACCTGAGCAGTACAGATATTGCTCGTGGCTCTTTCACGTTTGATGTGCTGTTCACGGGTTTGTAACGCCATTCTAAGTGCTCTGTTTCCTTGCGAATCTACAGAGACTCCAATAATCCTCCCGGGAATAACTCTTTTAAAATCTTCCTTAGTGGCAAAGTAAGCCGCGTGTGGTCCGCCGAATCCCATTGGTATTCCAAACCTTTGAGTGCTGCCCACTGCACAATCAGCCCCAAATTCTCCCGGAGGAGTGAGAAGACTAAGACTTAAAATATCAGCAGCAACAACTTTTAAGATTCCAAAAGCAGTAGCCTTAGCAAACAACTCTGTGTAATCATAGATCTCACCGTTAAGAGCAGGATATTGAACCACCAATCCAAAATATTCATTATTAAGTTCAACTGTTTTATGATCAGCTATAACCAATTCTATTCCTAAAGGTTTAGATCGTGTTTTTAAAACATCAATTGTTTGTGGAAAAACCTCACTAGAAACAAAAAATTTATTTGAGTTAGTTTTATCTTTTTTTCTGTTATTGAAAAACATAACCATGGCTTCGGCAGCAGAGGTTGCTTCATCAAGCAGAGAAGCGTTTGCTATAGGCAGTGCCGTAAGATCTGTAACAACTGTCTGAAAATTTAAGAGTGCTTCTAATCTACCTTGAGCTATTTCAGCTTGATATGGAGTGTACTGAGTGTACCAGCCCGGGTTTTCTAATATGTTTCTTTGAATTACTGAAGGAAGAATTGAGGGATAGTATCCCATTCCAATATAACTTTTAAAGACTTTGTTTTTTTTTGCAATACTTTTTAAATGTTTAACAAATTCAAATTCACTCAAAGGCTCATCTAATTGTAATTTATTCTTGAGGCGGATATTTGCAGGTATAATTTGATCTATAAGCTCATCAACGGAATTGACTCCACATAATTTACTCATCTCATTAATTTCCTCAGTACTTGGTCCAATGTGGCGGGATTCAAATACATCAGGGTATTGAAAGGATTGCATTTTTATTCTCTTAATTTATAATTCAGTATTAAAAACTACGTTAATTTTGTTACGCAAAATTAAGGAAAATCTATGTAATTCTGATTGGGTAATTTGGGAATTTTAGTGCAATTTTTTATCGTTTAAAGTTTACCGGATTCTTAGTGTGGAATTTTTTCGAGCGCAGCTTTTGCGGCATTTTGTTCAGCAGTTTTCTTGTTCTTCCCCTTTCCTATTCCAAAATATTCCTCTCCAATATTTACCTTTATTGTAAAGACTCTATCGTGCTGGGGTCCCTCTTCTTTTAAAACTATATAATTAGGTCCATCTATTTTATTTGCCTGCGCATATTCTAGAAGCTGACTCTTATAATTCTCATCGATCAAATAATCCCCATCTTTTGTAAATGGTTCTATCAAAACTCTGTGGATAAATTGCTTAGAAACTTCCAGTCCATGATCCAAATAGATTGCCCCGACAATTGCCTCAAAAGCATCAGAAAGAACCGTTTTGGAAGCACGAGCAAAAGTATTTGTTAAGTTTTGATTTATTAAAATAAAATTTGCTAATCCAATATCTTCAGCAGCGTCCGATAAAGCAAACCTATTTACAAGTTTAGATCGAACCTTTGTTAAGAATCCTTCATTCTCTTTGGGAAATTTTTCAAAAAGATATTCAGCCACGACAACACTTAATACAGAATCTCCTAAAAATTCTAATCTCTCATTCGAAGTATCATCGTCTTCAAGCTCTTCGAGAAATGACCTGTGCATTAATGCCTGGATATAATGAGATCTATTTTTGATTGGAAAACCGATTATCTTTTCTAATTCGGCAAACTTCTGGGGTGTAAGTATTCTTTTAACCTGGTGGGAATTATTACTTTCTTCCCGAACGCTAAAATATTTAAGCATGCGAGAGAAGAAAGAACTCAAAACTATTCCTCAAACTTCTTAAACAAAATTGATGCATTGTGTCCGCCAAATCCAAAGGTATTACTAATTGCGGCATTAACTTCTTTTTCAGTAACTTTTTTAGCACTATAATTCAAATCACATTCAGGATCAGGATTATCAAGATTTATAGTTGGTGGAATTAAACTATTGTTAATTGATAAAATAGTTGAAATAGCCTCAATAGCGCCTGCAGCACCTAATAAATGACCTGTCATAGACTTTGTGGAAGTAACTACTAATTTATAAGCATGTTCGCCAAATAAAGTCTTTATTGCTCTCGTTTCATTTACGTCGTTGTGAGGTGTTGATGTACCATGAGCATTTATATATTCAATATCAGTTAGTAGTAGGCCAGCATCCTCAACGGCTATCTTCATAGATCTTACTGCACCTTCACCGCCGGGAGCTGGAGCAGTTATATGATGTGCATCAGCAGTTAAACCGATACCGGCTATTTCTGCATAAATTTTTGCACCTCTACTAAGTGCGTGATTCAATTCTTCAATTATCAATGTTCCACCACCTTCGCCCATTACAAAACCATTGCGGTCTTTATCAAAGGGTCTGGATGCTTCTGCATATCTATCGTTCCAGGTAGAAATTGCTCTCATAGCATTGAATCCGCCAATTCCAATTTCTGTTATTGATGCTTCACTTCCGCCACAAACCATAATATCAGCAGAACCTCTCTCGATAATCATAAAAGCATCTGAAATTGCATGAGAAGCTGTTGAACAGGCAGATGTGGTAGCATAATTAGGGCCTTTTAATCCGAAGCGAATAGAAATTTGACCTGCAGCTAAATCTGAGATCATCATCGGAACGAAAAATGGACTTATCATTCCTGGATTTTTATCCTGAAAATATTTCCAATGCTCATTTGTCATAGTTTCCAATCCGCCAATACCACTTCCATAAATTACTCCAGCCCTATCCTTATTAATTTTATCTAAATTAATATCAGAATCTTTAATAGCTTCTACTGATGAAGCCAGAGCAAACTGTGTGAATCTATCTAATCTTTTTACAGATTTTTTATCAAAGTAGTTATCGGGATTAAAATTTTTAACTTCCGCTGCAAACTTGGTGTCAAATTTGGAGGCATCAAAATATGTAATTGGTGCAACACCATTTTTCCCTGAAACTAGTGCGTTCCAAAACTCAGGAACATTCAATCCGATGGGCGTAACGGCACCAATTCCTGTTACCACAACTCTTTTCTTAGTCATAATATCTCATTGGCATAAACCGTTTTTGATATAGAATTGCATATAAAGGTAAGATAAGACTGTCTCATAGGTCTGATTTTATTTGTCATTCCCGTGAAAACAGGAATCCAAATCCCTCAAACCAGATTAGATTCCCACTTTCGTGGGAATGACAAACCTGTGTTTTCGACTTATGAAACTGTCTCACT
Organism: Ignavibacteriaceae bacterium; assembly: GCA_041738675.1. GTDB lineage: Bacteria > Bacteroidota > Ignavibacteria > Ignavibacteriales > Ignavibacteriaceae > IGN3. The sequence continues at coordinate 106,702 of JBGSPH010000063.1, read as the reverse complement.
TTAATTAAGCTAATTTTTCTGAAAGATATTTAACAGCATCTCCAACAGTTCCAATTTTTTCAGCATCTTCATCAGGAATAGAAATTTGAAAAGCACTTTCAAATCCCATAACTAATTCTACTATATCAAGTGAATCAGCGCCAAGGTCATTAGTAAATGATGCTTCAGGTGTGATTTGAGATTCTTCAACACCCAATTTATCAATTATGATCTCTCTCACTTTAGCTTCAACATCCATGGTATTCTCCTATTATTGGTTTTGTATTTATTTGAGTTATTAATTATTGGTTTAAATTTAACAAAATTAAATTCTAAGAAACAAATAGATTTATCAATTACATTGTCATTCCGCCATCAACGGCAATTACTTGACCAGTAATATAGTCAGCATCATTACTACATAAAAATGCAACTACTTTAGCGATATCTTCAGGTTTACCTAATCTAGACATGGGAACATTCTGTACTAATTTTTTGATCTGTTCTTCAGTTAACTTACTGGTCATATCCGTTTGAATAAAACCCGGAGCTATAGCATTAACGGTAATATTTCTTGAGGCTAACTCGCGAGCCATAGACTTAGTAAATCCTATAACACCTGCTTTAGATGCAGAGTAATTAGATTGTCCTGCATTTCCAATTATCCCTACAACAGAAGCGATGTTTACAATTCTTCCGTATCGTTGAGCTATCATTGGTTTTATAACTGCTTTTGTATAATTAAATACACTTTTTAGATTTGCACTTATGACATCATCAAAATCTTTTTCTGTCATCCTTAATAGTAAATTATCTCTAGTAATTCCTGCATTGTTTATAAGGATATCAACACCGCCAAGTTTTTCAATTGCCGCATCAACAGTTGCTTGTGCTTGTTCCATAGATGATGCATCAGCTTTAAAACCATGAATCTTTATTCCCGGATAATCAATTTCTCCTAGCAATTCTTCGGCACATTCGTCACAGCTATTATAAACAAATGCAACATCTGAAAATAATACACCGCAGCAACTTCTTGAAGCTAATTCTTTAACTATTGCTCTGCCGATACCTCTTGTTCCGCCAGTAACAATAGCTCTTTTATTGTGTGATTCAATAACTTTACTTGCCATTATTTTCGACTCCGGAAAAATGTTCTAATAAATATTCGCTTTTATAGTCTTCAAGTTCTTGGAATTTATCTTCTCCAAAGAAATGAATCAACTCTTCCTTACATGCCTCATAAATTGTAGTTTCTTTGAAGGAATCTTTGCTGCAAAATTTTAATCTATCAATATGCTCATCATCTATAGTTAATGCACCCTCAAAAACAGTAAGTGGAAACAGAACACAATATATAGGTTTATGCTTCCATTTGTGCTCACCTTCCATCATTGCAAGCTTTTGAAGTGTGCACAAGCCATTCTTATCCAAGAAAGTACATTTACCATTTATTATCTCAGTTCCAACAGCTACACCGGATTCAAAATCCTCATCTTCTTCAGGTTCTTCAAACCATTCATTAATATTTTTCGATTGCGTTTCATCCAGCAGAGGTATTATTTTATCTTTTATGCTTAGAATATATTCGTGTTCCTTAAGATCAGTGTAAACGCCATAATTACAGCATTCCCCACCACACTTGCATGAAAACTTAAAGGTAAATATTTGTGGATCAATATAAACACCATTAATCTCTTTATTAAATTTCGACTGCGTCTTTGTTTCCATTATAAGTACTGCTCCAAATCTTCATATTTATCTATTCCAAATAATTTAACATCAGGATTTATTCTTTTAACCAATCCCTGCAAAACTTTTCCGGGACCAATTTCATAAAATTCATCAAATCCATCAGCTATCATATTTTTAATCGTTTCTTCCCATCTAACAGGAGAAGTAACTTGCTGGTGCAATAGATTTTTTATTTCATCTTTTTTAATTACCGGCTTTGCAGTTACGTTTGCATAAACTGGAAATCTTGCATTATAGATATTCGCAAATACTAATGCTTCTTGAAGAGTATCTTTAGCTGATTGCATTAATGGAGAATGAAATGCACCACTTACAACAAGTTCCTTTGTTAATTTTGCGCCGCTAGACTTACACAATTCCATAGCTTTTCTAACCCCATCAATCGAGCCTGAAATTACAATCTGCCCAGGTGAATTAAAGTTTGCGCACTGCACAATTCCAACAGCTGAAGCTTCTTTACAAAGTTCTTCAACTTTAAGAGGATCTAATCCAACAATAGCTGCAAGGGTTCCGGGATTATCAATTCCGGCTTGCTGCATTGCTTTGCCTCTCGCTCTAACTAATTTTATCGCATCAAAAAACTGAATTGCATTTGCAGAAACCAATGCAGAGTATTCACCAAGTGAGTGTCCTGCTGCGGCTTCCGGTTGAAGTGTCCTTATTAAACTTGCTAAAATAACACTATGCAAAAAAATTGCTGGTTGAGTAAACTCGGTTTGTTTTAATTGCTCTTCAGGTCCGTTAAACATAATGAATGATAGATTAACACCAAGTGCATCATCAGCAGTCTTAATCATCTCTTTGGCTTCAACAGATTTATCAAATAAATCTTTAGCCATACCAATGTATTGCGATCCTTGACCAGGAAATAAAAAAGCTTTTTTAGACATTGAAATAGTTTTTTTTATTAAAAATTAAATTGCCCATACTACGTGAATAGCACCCCAGGTATATCCAGCACCAAAAGCTGATAGTATTAAATTATCACCTTTTTTTACTTTGCCATCACGATAATATTCGGTTAAGCATAATGGAATTGTTGCAGCTGTTGTGTTACCATATTTATCGATGTTAATCATAACTTTATCTTTACTGATTCCCATTCTCTGAGCTGTTGCATCAATAATTCTTAAATTTGCCTGATGTGGAACAAGGTATGCAATCTCTTCTGATTTAAGATTACTCTTCTCCATTAATTCTGCGGAAACATCTGCCATACCTTTAACTGCTACTTTAAATACTGCTTTACCATCCTGATAAATGTAGTGCCATTTTTTATCAATAGTTTCGTGTGAAGCTGGATTTAAGCTTCCGCCGCCAAGCATATACAAAGCATCTTTACCTGTTCCATCAACTCGTAAAATAGAGTCTTGAACTCCCAATGATTTATCCTCTGTAGGTTCCAGCAATACTGCAGATCCGGCATCACCAAAAAGGATACAAATATTTCTATCTGTATAATCTACAATAGAGCTCATTTTATCAGCACCGATTACCAATACTTTTTTATATCTCCCGGATTCAACAAGTGATGCGCCAGTCTGGAGCGCAAATAAAAATCCTGAACAAGCAGCGGATACATCAAATCCCCATGCATTTTTAGCTCCGATTTTAGTCTGCACTAAACAAGCAGTGGCTGGGAAAAACATATCAGGTGTAACCGTACCAACAATTATTGCATCGATATCTTCTGGATTTACATTATGCTTTTCAAATAAATCTAACGCAGCACGAGCTGCTAAATCACTTGTTGCCCCATTTTCTAAAATTCTTCTTTCGCTAATTCCGGTTCTAGTTCTAATCCATTCATCATTAGTTTCTACAATAGACTCAAAATATTTATTATCTAAAACTTTTTCAGGAGTGTACATTCCAACCCCTGTTATCATAGCATTATATTTTTTATCTGACATAAAATTCCGTTTTTTATTTTTGTGAATAATGTTTGATAGAATTTTCTATCTTTTTAATTAGATCTTTGTTGTACATCTCACGTGCTTTCAAAACCATGTTCTTAATTGCTTTTGGGGAACTTGAACCGTGTCCAATAATACTGATTCTATTAACACCTAACAATGGCACTCCGCCATGTTCCTGATAATCCAATGACTTTAAAGATTTTTTTAACGTACCTTTTGAAATTCCAACTTTTAATTTATCAAAAAAACTAGCTTCAGCCGTTTTGGTTAATAGATGTTTAAGAAGTTTTGGAACAGATTCACCAAATTTTAATATAATGTTTCCAACAAATCCATCGCAGACAATAACATCAACTTGTTTCGTCATTATATCTCTGCCTTCAACATTTCCAATAAAATTAAGCTTTGAATCTTTAAGCAAATTGAATGCTTCATTAGCAACTTCATTTCCTTTGCCTTCTTCTTCTCCCATGCTGAGTAATCCTACAGATGGATTTTTAATTCCACCCATTTCTTTTGCATAGATTGTACCCATAACTGCATACTCAAAAAGATGTGAAGGTTTTGCATCCTTACCCGCACCAACATCATAAAGATAACAAATACCATTAACGTTTGGCATCTCTGCACCGATTGTTGGACGACCAACACCAGGAATTCTTCCCATAATTAATGTTGATGCGCTCATCATTGCACCAGTATTACCTGCGCTAACAAAAGCAGCCGCTTTTCCTTCTTTAACTAATTGGGCGCCTTTTACGATTGAAGAATTTGGTTTAGATTTAAGAGCAGCGGTTGGCGAATCACCCATTTCAATAACTTCATCAGCATGAATAATATATTTTTCATCAAATGAAAGTTGATTGGATTTAATTACAGAAAGAATCTTATCCTTTTTACCTATAAGAAAAAGCTCAAAGTCCTTTTTTTCATTATAGGCATCAATGGCACCAACAACAGCATTTTGAGGGGCGTAGTCGCCCCCCATTGCATCCACAATAATTTTGCAATTAGAATTTTTAGCTTCTGATTCATCCATCGGATAAGAAAGCTGTAAAACTTAGCTTTTGGGAATAAACACTGAGCGTTCGCTGTAGTAACCACAAGAAGGGCAAGCACGATGAGCAAGTTTCATTTCACCGCAATTTCCACAAGTGCTTAACGAGGGAGCTACTGCTTTATAGTGTGTTCTGCGTTTATCTCTTCGACTCTTAGACAACTTACGTTTTGGATTTGGCATATTATCATTCCGTTATATTTAATTGGGATTTAATTTATCTTTCAAATTCATAAGAGGTTTCCACCTCGGATCAATTTCTTCCGTGCTGCAAGTACATTGTTCTTTGTTCAAATCTTTACCGCATTTATAACATAAGCCCTTACAATCTTCTTTACAAAGTTTTTTCATTGGAACTGAGAGTAAAGCAAATTCTCGAACATCTGATTTGATATCAATCTTATCAGCATCTCTGTTTAGATAGCTAACATTAATTGAGTCAGTTTCTTCAGGCTTCTCATTCATAAGATAAATCATTTTGTAATCACTCTTTAAACCTGATTTAAATTCAGTTCCACATCGGTCGCATTCATACTTTACTTTAAAATTTGATGTTACCGAAAGTATCAACTGATCATGCAATTTATTAAGAATTACAAAAGATTTATACTTTTCATAAAATGGTTTATCTAAATCCAAATAATCAACTTTGTTTTCAAAAACAAAATTGTGTTCCCCCTGGCTTAAATTTGATATTTTAATTATCATCTTGCAAAATCACGCAAAAAACGAGGCTTAATATATAACTGAACCACTATATAATCAAACAATGCCAGACCCAAATATTTAGCTTTTAAGGACAATTAAGCCATTTATTTAGAATATTCAATATTCTAAAAGTAAATATAACACAATTTAATTTTTGGTCTGTATTAGAAGGAGGATACAATCTATTCCTTAAATCACAAAACCGAATTATCAAGAAACCTTAGCACAAGACCTGTTTTTGTCTTAATCAGTAAAACGATCTGTCGAGGTAGATTATATTTGTGGTACCATTTCGATAATCGCTAAACAATCTCTGCGTCTGGTGGCTTATTAACTCAAATCTTATAAACAACCCAAAATAATTTTGGTTTTTTCAAATCTAAATCAATAATTTGAAGCGGATATTTTAATAAAAGTTATTATTGCCAAAGTAAATGTTAATAATTTTTTCTGCATTAGCCGCAATTGTTCCAATGTCAATATACTTAGTATTGATATGGAAATTTGATCGATACGATAGAGAACCATTTAAACTTGTTTTGATAAATTATATGTGGGGTGCGCTTGGCGCTATAGTTCTTGCACTATTAGGCAGTTTATTTTTTACCTTTATCGCCTCACTCTTTATTAGAGACAGCGTTCAATTAAGCAGGTTTGGTGCAATTGTAGTTGCCCCAATTGTAGAAGAAATTACCAAAGGTCTTTTTTTGCTGATTACAATCGCCAATAAAAAATTTGATAATATAACGGATGGCATAGTTTACGGCGGTGCAATTGGTCTTGGATTTGGTATGACTGAAAATTTTCTTTACTTCGTCACGTACGGAGAATCAGTAGCAAATTGGATCATGTTAGTAATCGTAAGAAGCCTTTTCTCTGCAGTTATGCATTGTGTTTCAACAGCAACTCTTGGCGCGTTTCTTGGATTAGCAAAATTTAAAACTCCAGCCAAAAAAGTCGTTTATGCCTTTATTGGATTAATGATAGCAATGTTGATTCACTCAATATGGAATTTTAGTCTTAGTTATGAAAATATTGCACCAATTGGCTTTCTGTTTATGTTTGTTTCGATAATAATTTTCCTTTCCACTTTTTCAATTTCTTTACGAGGTGAAAGAAGAACAATTTTTAATGAACTTAAGGAAGAATCTGAAATCGGAATTATTCCTGAATCACATTTAGTTATATTAAGTTCTCCACAAAGAGAAAGAAAAGGCTGGCTTGATGAACGAACCCGAAAAACATATATAAACGCAGCTACAACACTTGCATTTAGAAAAGTTCAGTTGAGAAATTCTAATGGTGCCAGCAAAACTTATTACGAAATGGATGTAGAAAACTACAGGGATTTTATAAAAAAATTATTACAGACAACCTGACAATGAATTCTAAAGCAATTTACATTTTTCCGTTCTATACTTTTTACGCTGAACGATTGTATAAAAACTTCAATGAATTTAAAAAAGAAGATGTCATATTTCTCGCTACTACTCTTTATCTAAATATTCTGGAAAATCTTATTGGCAAAGAAGATAAGATAGATATTTACTGTATTTGGGATGAGAGTAAAAAAGATAGTCTTCCGGTTGAATTAAAAAATAATAATCATAAAATTATTTTTAAGGATCTTTCAAATAAGAAAATAATTTTTGAAAAATTATCCTCTAAAGAATTTTTATCATATAAAAATAATGTGATTGTTTTTTCAGATGCGATTAATATCAGAACTTCTGATTATGAACAGTATTTCAATCTTCTTAACATTGAAGATGAATCACTTGTTATTGCCAAGGATAAAGAAAATAATATTGCCGTTTTAGGATTTAATAATTTCTCGGAAGAAATTATCAGTAGTTTAGTTTTAAGTGGTTTTGATTACAATATTTTTTTAAGCCGGATTAAATCCTGCGCACACTTTATGCACATTGTAAATGATGTGCTGCTAGTAAGAAGCATAAATCACTTCAAGCAGCTTTATCTTGAGTTATCGCAAAAGAAAAGCATAGAATATTGCTCACAGCAAATGCACGAACGATTCACACATCTTTTTGTAGAATATAAGGACTTGCTTAAATGAGTAGAGTTGGAATTTTTGGCGGTACATTTGATCCAATACACAATGGGCATTTGATTACTGCACAATCGGTAAAAGAAATAAGAGAACTTGAAAAGATTATTTTTATTCCTGCTTACATCTCTCCGCATAAGCAGCATGCAAAAGCTTCCAATGCACAACACAGATTAAATATGCTCAAATTAGCAATGGATGAAATACCTTTTTTTGAATGCTCCGATTTTGAAATCAAACAGCATACAATTTCCTATACTATAGATACTCTCAGAGAATTTAAAAAGTACTATGATGAAATTGATTTGATAATTGGGTATGATAATATATTTCAGTTCCACACATGGAAAGATCCTGATGAAATCTTTAAGTTAGCAAATGTGGTTGTACTAAAAAGAAAATCTTCTCATCCAATTGATTATGTAGATAAATATGTTGAGTCAGCACACTTTGTTGAAACTCGCGGTATTGAGATAAGCGCAACTGATATTCGTAATCGAGTTCACGCAGATTTGCCAATTTATTACCTCGTACCGGAAAAAGTTTTAGAATATATTAATGAAAACAAATTATATAAGGATAGCTAATTGAAAATACTTGTTACCGGTGCCGCCGGTTTTATCGCTTCCCAAATTGCTGATGCATTCATTGAAGAAGGACATCAGGTTGTAATACTGGATGATCTTTCAACAGGATATGAAAAAAACATTAACCCTAAAGCAAAGTTTGTTAAGGCAAATATAGGTGATAAAAATTTAGAGAAACTTTTTGAAACAGAAAAGTTTGATGTGGTTAATCATCATGCTGCACAAATGGATGTTAGAAGATCAGTAAAAGATCCTGAGTTTGATGCTACAACAAATATCCTTGGTACAATTAACTTGCTTCAAAACTGTGTAAAGTTTGGTGTTAAGAAATTTATGTTCGCTTCCACGGGCGGAGCTGTTTATGGAGAGCAAGATTACTTCCCTGCTGATGAAAAACATAATCAACAACCTAAATCACCTTACGGAATTTCTAAACTTGCTGTAGAAAAATACTTGTACTTCTATCATTCAGAACATAAGTTGAATTATACAATTTTACGTTATGCAAATATTTATGGACCAAGACAAAATCCTTTTGGTGAGGCTGGAGTAGTTGCTATCTTTTCAACAAAACTTCTTAAAGGTGAGCAGCCTATTATTAATGGTCATGGAAAACAAACCCGAGATTATGTTTTTGTTGGTGATGTGGTAAAAGCAAATTTGCTTGGTTTAAATGATGAAGTATCAGATGTTTACAATATTGGAACTGGTATTGAAACTGATGTTAATCAATTATTTCATTTTATAAATAATATTACCCGGGCTAACAAAGAAGAAAAGCATGGACCAACGGCGGCTGGTGAGCAGTTACGGAGTGTTATAACCTCGGATAAATTATTTAATAAGTTTGGATGGCGTCCATCAACAAAATTAGAAGATGGATTAAAAGTTACAGTTGAATTCTTTAAGAATAATTTAGCTTGATATGATTAATTCAAATCTGATTGAAAATATTTATAAGGAAGATAGACGATCAATAGCGAGAGCAATTTCTATAATCGAATCAGACAACTCTTCAGCATCATATTATTTAAAGGAAATACACAAACAAGTTGGCTATGCATATAGAATTGGAATTACCGGACCTCCCGGTGCAGGTAAAAGTACAATTACAAATCAACTAACAAAATATTTTAGAAAGCAAAATAAAAAAGTTGGGATTATCGCAGTCGATCCAACCTCTCCATTTACCGGTGGTGCTTTGCTTGGTGATAGAGTTAGAATGACAGACATCGGAATGGACGATGGGGTTTTTATCCGCAGTATGGCTACTCGAGGCAGCCTAGGAGGTCTATCGAAAAAAGCAATTGATGCGGCTGACGTTTTAGATGCGGCGGGATTTGATTTAATATTGCTCGAAACAGTTGGAGTTGGACAGTCTGAACTTGATATTGCTCAGGCTGCAGATACAACAATCGTGGTTCTTGTCCCCGAAAGTGGTGATTCAGTTCAGGCAATGAAAGCGGGTTTGATGGAGATTGCTGATTTCTTTGTACTTAATAAAAGTGATCGACCCGGTTCTCAGCAAGCTTACACCGCACTACAGACAATTCTTATGATAAAAGATCACGATGAAAATTCCTGGTTACCAAATATCATTAAAGCAGTTGCATCAGAAAACAAAGGTATTGATGAGATTGCCACTGAAATTGATCGACATAAAACTTTTATGAGAGATCAAAATTTATTTATACAAAAAAGAGAAAAACAAGCTAAAGTTAGAATTAAAGAAATTGTTGAACATAAATTAAAAGATGAACTTTGGAGCGCGACTGGTGAGAGCTCATTAAATTCATCTTTACAAAAGGTAGTGCTAGGAAACTTTTCACCATATCAAATTGCTGAAGAAATTATCGAAGAATTCAAAAACAGAATTTAAAGGAACTTCAATGGAACAGACCCCATTTCTTACCGAACTAACAGAAAACCAAATCATCATTCGGAATACGATAAAGGAATTTGCTGAAAAAAATATACACCCTATTGTTATGGAATATGATGAAGCTCAGAAGTTTCCTATGGAAATAATGAAGCAGCTTGGCGAACTTGGTTTCCTCGGTATTCTTGTTCCGGAAGAATTCGGCGGTGCAGGTTTAGGTTACACGGAATATGCGTTGATCATAGAGGAACTTTCAAAAGTTGATCCTTCTGTTGGACTTTCTGTTGCGGCACATAACGGTTTATGTACCAATCATATAAATCTTTTTGGAAATGATGAGCAGAAGAAAAAATACTTACCAAATCTTGCAAGCGGAAAGAAAATTGGTGCTTGGGGTTTAACAGAATCTGCTTCAGGAAGTGATGCTGCCGGATTATTAAGTACCGCTGTAAAAAACGGTCATCATTATATTCTAAATGGAAGTAAACAGTTTACAACTCATGGTACTGTTGGTGAAACTTATGTTGTTATGGCGATAACAAATAAAGAATCTGGCAAAAAGGGAATCTCAGCATTCATTCTTGAAAAGGGAATGGAAGGATTAATAATTGGTAAGAAAGAAAATAAACTTGGAATGCGTGCAAGTGATACAACACAATTAGCTTTTGAAAATTGTAAAGTGCCAATAGAAAATCTTTTAGGTGAAGAAGGGATGGGATTTATCAATTCTATGAAAGTTTTAGAAGGCGGAAGAATTTCTATTGCGGCCAATAGTGTTGGATTAGCTCAAGGCGCACTTGATGCTGCATTAAAATATTCTCAAGAACGTAAACAGTTTAACACACAACTTTTTAATTTTCAGGCAATACAGTTTAAACTTGCTGAGATGGCAACAAATATTGAAGCAGCAAGAATGTTAACATATCGTGCTGCGGCTATGAAGGATGCTGGAATTACAAATACAAAAGAAGCTGCAGAAGCGAAGCTTTTTGCTAGCGAAATTGCTGAAAAAGCAGCTAGTGAAGCTGTGCAGATTTTTGGTGGTTATGGTTTTATAAAAGAATATCCCGTAGAAAAATTTTATAGAGATGTAAAACTTCTAACAATCGGTGAAGGGACATCAGAAATCCAGCGTATAGTAATTGCAAGAGATTTGTTGAAGGATTAATCGTATGAAACAAATCGGAAATAATTTAGCATCTGAAAATTCATTTCTTAAACGTGAGGATTTTCAAAAGGAAATCTTACGCAAACTTGATGGGGTTAAAGAAAAAGTAAAAGATGGAGGTGGAAAGAAAGCAATTGAAAAGCATAAAGCTAAAGGTAAACTTACCGCACGAGAAAGAGTGAATCTGCTTGTTGATGCTCCAAAAAAGTTTTTTGAATTAAGTACATTTGGCGCATATGGAATGTATGAAGAATATGGGGGTGCCCCTTCATCCGGAACAATTTATGGAATTGGTAAAATTCACAATCGTGATTGCGTTATTGTAGCCAATGATGCAACAGTAAAAGCCGGTGCATGGTTTCCTATCACTGCAAAAAAGAATTTACGTGCTCAAGAAATTGCAATGGAAAATCACCTTCCAATAATTTATCTGGTTGATAGCGCTGGTGTTTTTCTTCCACTACAAGACGATATTTTTCCTGACAAAGAACACTTTGGAAGAATTTTTCGGAACAATGCAAAAATGTCTTCGATGGGCATTCCACAACTCGCAGCAATTATGGGGCCTTGTGTAGCAGGAGGAGCGTATCTTCCAATAATGAGTGATGAAGCTTTAATCGTCGAAGGTGAAGGTTCCGTTTTTCTTGCAGGCTCACACCTTGTTCGTGCAGCAATTGGTGAAGTGATTGATAATGAAAAGTTAGGTGGAGCTACAGTTCAATCGAACATTTCTGGTGTAACTGATTACATTATGAAAAATGATGAAGAATGTATTGCACAAATCAGAAGTTTGGTTGAGAAGTTTGGGAGTAATGAAAAAGCAGGATTTGATAGAATTGAAAGTAAACAACCCAAATATCCAACAAAAGAAATTCTTGGAGTTCTTCCTGAAGATACTTTAAAGCCTTATGATACTTATGAATTAATTTCACGTATTGTTGATAATTCTGAAATTGATGAATACAAAGCTGGTTATGGTAAAACAATAATTACCACTTATGCAAGAATTGACGGTTGGGCTGTCGGTATTGTTGCAAATCAAAGAAGTGTTGTAAAAACCGAGCTTGGAGAAATGCAGGTTGGCGGAGTTATTTATTCTGACTCCTCAGATAAAGCAACAAGATTTATAATGAACTGCAATCAGAAAAAAATTCCTCTTTTATTTTTGCAAGATGTGACTGGTTTTATGGTCGGTAGTAAAGCAGAGCATGGCGGCATAATTAAAGACGGTGCAAAGATGGTAAATGCAGTTGCAAATTCTGTTGTTCCAAAAATAACAATTATAACTGGAAACAGTTTTGGTGCCGGTAACTATGCAATGTGCGGCAAAGCCTACGATCCAAGATTTATTTTTGCTTATCCCAATGCAAAAATTTCTGTAATGGGTGGTAATCAGGCAAGCAGCGTTTTGTTAGATATAAAATTAAAGCAGGAAGAAAAAAGCGGACATAAATTCAGTGATGAGGATAAAAAGAAATTATTGAATGATATTCTAAAATCTTACGATGAGAAAAGCACTCCGCTTTACGCAGCCGCAAGATTATGGGTTGATGAAATAATCCACCCATCACAAACTCGTGAATGGATTTCAATGTGTTTGGAGGTTGCAAATAACAATCCGGAAATTCCTAAGTTTAATCCAGGTGTTATCCAGACTTAACTAAATTTTACCAAACGGACTTTAATATCCTTGATCTTTCTTAGTATTCCTTTTTGCAATGCTTATCGGTGAACAGGTGATAGATGAAAATGAAATATTTAATAATTGTATTTACACTTATAACATTTCAAAATACTTTCACACAGCAAAGCCAAATCTCCAAAGCAGTAAATCATATTTCAAGTTATATCGCTTCGGAAGAATTCCTTCAATTAAAAAATAAAATTGGAGATGTTTCCGCCGTTGATTCTATCTTTATTGATGCAACTAAATTTACAGAGGGAAATATTTCTGAAGCATTACTTGCGTTAATGTTAGCCACCGTACCATATAATGAAGTCCCTATTCAAATCCCATTATTTAATTCCACAGTAAACTTTCCTTTAACATCAGCAGGTGGAGAAATATTTTTATCCAAGAATGAGAACCTGCCCAGATATTTATTCTTCGATAGTCCAGCAAATAAATATGGGGACAAAGACAAACTTGCACATTTTTTTGGAAGTGCTTTTCTTTCAAATGAATCCAACATCTTTGACATAGGAAAGCTAATTGGTTATTTTGTGGAAGCCTTTGAGGAAAATTTTAAAGTTCAATCGAGTGTTGATTTACGCGATCTCGATGTAAATGATTACGGCAGATTATTCGGAACCTTACTTAAAGAGAATGAAGAGTTATTGCCATCACAAATATTTTTATTACGTTCAATTAGATTTTTAAGAGTAACATTATGAAATCAGTTTTAGTCATAGATGATGAACTTCAAATCTGTGAAAGCATTAATATGATCCTCGAATACGAGGGTTACGCCGTTGATTCTACGACAAGTGCAAATGAAGGATTGGAAAAATTTTCATCAAAAGAATTTTCTGCTGTTCTTCTTGATATTCAAATGCCTGAAATGAACGGTTTTGAAGTCCTGAAAAAATTAAAAGAACAAAAACCGGCAGTATCTGTCATTATTATCTCTGCTCACGGAAGCGTTGAAAATGCAATAAAAGCTACTCGACTAGGTGCATTTGATTTTTTAGAAAAACCAATTGATCGTGATAAACTTTTAATAAGCGTACGCAATGCAACGGAGACTGCATCACTAAAAGAAGAAAACGAAGTTATTAAAAAAGTTTGGATAGGTGATGGTGAAATTCTTGGAAAGAGCAAGGCAATTCAAAATATTTTGCAGATGATAGATAAAGTTGCACCGCTTGATACAAGAGTTTTAATTACCGGGGAAAATGGGACAGGAAAAGAATTAGTAGCCCGAGCCATACACAAAAAAAGCGAACGAAAAGATAAACCATTCGTTGAAGTAAATTGTGCAGCTATACCAAATGAGCTTATTGAATCAGAATTATTCGGTCATGAAAAAGGTTCTTTCACGGGTGCTGTACAACAGCGCATCGGACGATTTGAACTCGCACATAAAGGAACAATTTTCTTAGATGAAGTTGGTGATATGTCACATCAGGCACAGGCTAAAGTCTTGCGAGCAATAGAAGATGGAAGGATAGAGCGTGTTGGCGGAGGAAAGAAAATTGATGTTGATGTAAGATTAATTGCGGCGACAAATAAGAATCTTAAAGAAGAAATTGAAAAAGGAAATTTCAGGGAAGATCTGTTTCATAGATTAAATGTAATTCCAATTGTAGTTCCTCCTCTTCGAGAAAGATCCGAAGATATACCAATTCTTGTTGAACGATTTACAAATGACATTTCTATTAAACATAAAAAACCTGTTACAAAATTTTCTGATGATGCAATTAGAATTTTACAAAATCAATCTTGGACTGGAAATGTGCGCGAGTTAAGAAATATTGTTGAACGTATCATCATCATCGTGGATAAAAAAGAAATTACTGCAAAGGATATTGATTTTATGTTTGCTGGTAATCAGCAATCTGTTGATGAGCTGGTTGATATGAGTAATTCATTCCAGGAGTTTAAGGAAAAAGCTGAGCGAGTTTTTATTCTTAAACAGCTTAGAGCAAATGATTGGAACATAAGTAAAACTTCGGAAATTCTTGAGATTCAACGCAGTCATCTCTACAACAAAATGAAAAAGTATGGAATTGAAAAGGAGGAATAATGTCGACTATCTTTTCTAAAATCATCAATAAAGAAATTCCTGCTAACATTGTTTTTGAATCAGATAAAGTTTTAGCATTTAAAGATATTAATCCTCAAGCACCAGTTCATATTTTGATAATTCCTAAAATTGTAATACCAAAAGTAACCGATATTAGTGGAAATGAGCATTCACAACTTCTTGGTGAGATGATTGATGCTGCAAATAAAATTGCTAAAGATTTAGGTATTGCCGATGATGGTTTTAGATTAGTTTTTAATTGCGGCGAAAATGGCGGACAGGAAGTTTACCATTTGCATCTTCACTTACTTGGCGGTAGAAAAATGAATTGGCCTCCGGGTTAAGTGTAACCTATCATCCTGTATTTATTTCAGGATCTTCGTAGAATCCTAAACAAGCTCGGGATGACCAAATCCTATTATTTTTTCAAACTTGAAAATAATTTTCCATACCTTTTACTTTTTTATCTTCAATAGTATTTCCAAACATTAAAGATTCATATCCAAATTTATCACGAACTCTTGTTACTGCTCTAAGCATTTTTTTTCTTTTCATTTCGTAATCTTCAAACAGATATTCTTGTTCATTTAGCGGAGAAAAATTCGTAATGCCAACTCCAATTAATCTAACTCCAACTCTGCGAGTTCTTGCCTTTTGCATCAAATTCCATGCTGTTTCAAAAATAACTTTATCATCATCAGATGGTTTAATTGTCTTTGCGCGAGTTAATGTTTGAAAATCTGTATAACGAAGTTTTATGTCTATTGTAGAAGCTTCCCAACCTTTTTTGCGTAATGATTGTGCAACTTTTCCTGTCAGATAAAACAAAGTGTTTTTAAGTTCATCTTCATTTGTTACATCATTTCCAAAAGTTGTTTCGCGCGAAATGCTTTTTCTTGTTCGCTGGATAGCTAAATATTCTGTTCCTTCGCCATGAGCTTTTCGCCAGAGATCAATTCCATATTTACCAAAAGCAGTTCCAAAATAGTCTGATGAAAGTGTTGTGATATCACCAATTCTATAAATTCCACGTGAGTTAAGACTTTGTTTCATAACTTTACCAACACCGGGAATTGTTTCAACTGGCATTGCAGAAAGAAATTCTTTTTCCATTTCCGGAATAATGTAGGTAATTCCCTTTGGCTTCATACAATCAGAACCAATCTTTGCAATTGTTTTGTTGCTTCCAATCCCAATAGAAATTGGTAAACCAATTTTATCCCAAATTTCTTTTTGCAGTCTTGTAGCAAAACCAAACATCGAGCCGTACATTTTTTGTGTGCCTGTCATATCAAGATAAAATTCATCAATAGAAGCTTGTTCAATTTGAGGCGCATATTGTTCTAAAACATTTTTTACAGTTTTAGAAAATCTTGTGTATTCATCGCCATGTCCGTGCAAATAAATTCCGTTTGGACAAAGTTTGTAAGCAGTTCTAATTGGCATTGCTGAGTGTAATCCGAAAGCGCGTGCTTCGTAAGAGCAAGCAGAAACAACTCCCCTTCCATACTTTGGATCACCGCCCACAATTACAGGTTTGCCGTTCAGTTTGGGATCGAGAATTCTCTCTACTGAAACGAAAAATGCATCAAGGTCTAAGTGAAATATTGTACGCATATAAAATTCAAAAGTTAAATCCGTCGCCGCGGACAAAATTCAAAAACCTAAAGAGGTTACCTTAGAGTTAGTAGAGATTTAACAGTCCAGTCTGAGAAGCAGAGACAAAATTTGTGATTAGTTCTAAATTTTCAATTAAAATATTTTTTATTTCTAACGTCGTACAATTACCTTTTCTTATCCAAACAACAAATGGAGGAAACCCCAGAAGTAAACTACGTTCAGCAAAATCAGCATCTTTAGAAATGATGATAAAATTATTCACTTTAGTATAAATCCAGATATCTTCATCTAAAGCTCTATCTAAACCAATTTCTCTAACATGAACAGACCCTGGATAAATTTCATTCAAACTTTCAACCAATTTTGGTGAAATGTTTTGATCTAAAAGTAATTTCATAAATAAGCTGAAGTAATTCTGCTCTCACGATCTGCTGCATAACTTAGACAAGCATAAATATCTTCTTTGGTTAGATATGGGAAATCATCAAGAATTTGCTCAATTGTCATTCCAGATGCAAGATAACTCAAAACATCATAAACTGTTATACGTAATCCTCTGATACATGGTTTGCCGCCTCTTTTACCAGGTTCAACTGTGATGATATCTTTGTAATCACTCATAAACATCTTTCTTTATTTTAAGATAAAAATAATCATTAAAAATCAAACAATAAAGTAACCACTAATTAACCAAGATTTCCTGCAGCCGTGGATAAGCTCCTATTATTGTTGGAGGCATTTCTACATTTGTTCTTTCTTCAAGTAAATGAATTAACTCAAAAGCATTTGCAACTGCATCACCTTGTGGATGATTATTCATTATAACATTTACTTCTTTAACTTTTTGCTGTATTGATTTAATCTTTTGCTCAATCTCAACTAACTCACCTGGGGAATAAAGATAACTGTAACGTGAACTTTGTTCTTCATAAGTCTGAGGTTTTCCAAAGTTGGATAATGATTTTTTCCACGCTTCTACATTTCTTCCGTGAAACCGAATGTAAGCTTTATCGTTTGTTATGATTGGATCAAACTCAATTGCCTGTCCAATTTGCGGCTGATCAATTGTACAAAATGTTAAATCATTTTCTTTAAAGAATTCTAATGCACGATTATTATTCCAGCTTGAATGTCGGACTTCCACAAAGCAATCTACATCAGAAAATATATCCCTTAGTTTTTGTATATGCTGTACAGAATTTCCATCAAATGAATAAGAGTAAGGAAATTGAATTAATAATCCACCAAGTCTTTCAGATTTTCTAAGTTGATCAAGATTATAACGAACAGCTTTTATATTTTGTTCATCAAATTTTCTTTTATGTGTAAAATCCTGGTGAAGTTTTATATGAAAAATAAAATCATTAGAGTCTTCAACCTTTCTAATCCAGCCATCAACAATTTTTGGACTGATATAATTATAGTAAGTTGAGTTTACTTCAACGCAATCAAAGTAATGCGAATAAAACTGAAGCCAGTCAAATCCGCCAGATTGATTTTTAGGATAGAAATTAGGTACCCAATCTTTATAAGACCAGCCGGCAGTACCTATGTTGTATTTAGGTTTTATTTTTTTATTGCTATTTTTAGATAAATATATTAAATTAATATTAGTGTTAATTATCTATATTTAGTAATATGAGAACAAATGAATTAAATAAAATCAATAACCTTCTTTTTGGCATCGAAGATATTTCAAAATATCTATCAATCACTAAAGAGTCTGCAAAAGTGACTGCTAATCGCTACATAAAACAGAATTTTCTAATTCGATTAAAACGAAATTATTATATAACTGCATCAAACTTTAAGAAATTAAATGAAACAGATTTATTCAGGCTCGCTAATATTATTCAAGTTCCCTCTTATATTTCACTAACAAGTGCATTAAGTTTTTATGGTGCAAGTACGCAACAACTTCAAAAAGTAATTGAATCAATATCACTAAATAGAACAAAGGTTTCTAATGTTAAAATAATCGAATTTCAATATTTCAAGGTTAAGAAATCTTTTTATTCCAACTTTATACGAAACGATAATTTTTTCATCGCTACTCTAGAAAAATCTCTTGCAGATGCAATCTATCTCACTTCAATTGGTAGATATAATTGTGATTTTGATGCTATTGATTTCAGCAAAATAAATAAATCAGAAATAAATAATCTTCTTATAAACACAAATGAAATAGCGATCAATTTCTGGAGCAAATTATGCAAACGTTACAGAATTTAGAGAAACTTGAAATTGAAGTTCTGGAATTGCTAAATAGAATAAAAGTACTTGACTACCTTTATTTTGGAGGCGGAACGATGCTTCGTCTTTGCCACAATTTAAATCGTTACTCAACAGACCTTGACTTTTGGCTCGATACCAACGTTGATACAAAATCATTTTTTACAACAATAAAGAAAGGTCTTTCTGATAATTATAGATTAGTTGACTCAGCAAATAAAAAATTCACATTGCTCTATGAAATTAAATCGACATTAGTAAATCGAAGCCTTAAAATAGAAATCAGAAAAGAACAGCATAATTTTGAATGGGAACGAAAAATTGCTTTTTCAAAATTCGCTAATAAGCAAGTGCTTGTTAGGGGCTTAACATTAAGACAAATGATGCTTAATAAATTAGAGGCCCTTCTTTCAAGGAAAATTATTCGTGATGTATTTGACATTGAATTTCTTTTAATACGAGGTGTAGAACTCCCTGATGAAAAAGCTAAACTTCAGAATGCGATCCAAGTTATAAATAATTTCAAAGAACAAGACTATAAAGTTACTTTAGGTTCTATACTTGAAGAAAAAGAGCGAAAATTTTACTTAGAAAATCGATTTCAACTATTAAAAGAAGAAATCTCACAAAAACTTAAAATTTAGTCATCTTTTGTAAGTTCTAATTAATCGTTAGTGTCATTCCAATAGAAGCACTGAATGATCTTGTTAATCCATCCACATTATTTTCTCTTTTAATAAACGGAATTGCAAAATCAGCAAACAGTGAATAATTTTTATCTATTTCGTATTGAAATGATGTAAGAAAATTTAGCTGAGCTTGATCGCTGTTATCTACTTCAACATAAGTTTCTGTAGATGATGTTGATGAAGTATCAAGAATACTTGATTTAGCTAATCTCTTAATAAATAAAAGTTGAGGTGTGATCCTGATCCTATCCAGTATAAGATTATATGAAGCTCTTACTAATAAATCATCACCACGTTCTAATTTTATAACGTTATTATTTCTTCCGCCAGCTAATTGATAACCAACTCCGAATCCTATGTTTTGATAAGTATAGTTTAATGCAAACATAATATCGTTTGATCCTAAACCTGATTGATATGCCATTGGTAAGTTATTTGCGTTATCATCACCTGTAGCAAACTTTGCACCGATTGATGCATTAAAAGACGAATTATTATCCGATATAATATTTTGTGTAAGGCTGACTAATAAATCACCAATTCCATTTACATCACCTAATGGACCAGATTGAATATTATATGGCATAGATATTTGAAGTGATGTTTTTTCAAAAACATTATAAATCGCTCCAAGCTGAAATGAATGATACTTCACATCATCTTCCTTGCCGCTTGAACCAAACTTATATCCCACATTTACATCAAGAATATTATCATCGTGATCATCCATTATATGACCAACTGAACAAACGCCTGCATCTGAACATTGCGCAATTATTTGAAATGAATATCCAGAAATAATTACCAATAACAACAAGACAAAAAATATGTTTTTCATTTATAACCTTAGATTGTGATTTATTATTTCAAACCAGAATAAATTTCTTTGATATTATATTCAATAATAAAAATTTATCCTGCTTTTTTTTCCATACTTCGATAAATACCAACTACAATACCAACTATCTTAAAAGAAGGATATTTCTTATCGATAACAATTGGTTTGTATTCAGCATTTTCAGAAACGAGTTCAATCTCACTTCGCTTTTTATAATATCTTTTAACAACTGCAGCGTCATCAAGAACTGCAACAACAATTTGTCCGTTCTTCGGTTCAAGATTTGGATTTACAATTACAATATCACCACTAAAAATATATGCATCTTTTAAGCTATCTCCTTTTACACGGAGCAGAAAAGAATCCTGAGGCATTTTAGCAATTGTAGGAAGTTTGACTGTATCAATTGCATCAGGATAAATAGTTAATGGATTTCCTGCCGCAACTTCTCCGAGCACCGGACGAGGTACAAAAAATTTATCTTCAAGAGTTAGTTCAATCCCACGGGAAAGTTTTGGACTTTTTTTAATGTATCCTTTTTTTTCAATCGCTTGGAAATGCTGCTGAACTGTTGCGCGATTTTTATATCCGAAATGTTTTGCAACATCAGCTAAAGTGGGTGGAATTCCTTTCCCTTTTATCTGATCAATCAGAAAATCTAGAATGCTTTTTTGAATTGTTGTGAGCTCTTTTTGCATAATTATACCTATAAATAATAATTGCCATACATTTGTATGCTAAAGTAGTTCGTGAACGTGAGAATGTCAAGGGAGGAATAAAAGATCCTCTTAATTATTAGAATTAAGAGGATTAAACATAAAAGCAAAACTGATCTAGTACTTTGAGAGAAATATCTTTTCCAAAGATTCGATCATCTTTTCTTTGAAAATTGGTTTAGATATAAAATCATCAAATCCCGCAACAATAAACTTTTCCTTATCACCAGGAAGAACGTAAGCAGTAACGGCAATAATTGGAATTGAACTAAATGCGGGCATAGTTTTTATAATTTTTAATGCATCAAGTCCGTTATACTCACCTTGTAAATTTATGTCCATCACAATAAAATCAAATTGATAATTAAGCATTACCTGCTGTGCTTCTTCAAAACTTACGGCAAACTTAACATCACGTAATTCTTTCATTTGCACTTTAAATAGAATTTGAGAATCAACCTGATCTTCTATATAGAGGCAATTAAGTTTGGTTAAATCTAATGATTGTGGTGATTTAACTTCTTGTAAGTTATCAACATCAGAACTTAATTCATTATTAATTGTTTCAGAAATATCTTCCTCAACATCCGACTCTTGACGGATTTCCTCACTATCACTTAACTTCTCAGGTGCATTCTGATCCAAGCTTTTGGATGTTTGAATTTCTTGTTGGATTGATTCATCTTCAACCGGTTTTTCTTCTATTATTTTTGAAAGTAGTTCCTGTGAAATTGGCTGGACAGGTTTGAAGATATCATCCGAAGAGTCAGAGATTAATTCTTCTATATCATCTTTAGTGTAACCTTCATCTATGTCCTTATCCTTTACTTCTAAAGTCTCTTTAGAATAATCTTCTTGCTCTAAATTAGCTTCAGATGGAGTATCAATATACTGCTCATTAAAATTTTCTTTTGAAGTCACTGAAGAGATAACTTCATTAACCGAATCATATATATTATTTTTTGAAATATCTGAAAATACGATCGGGAAAATAAATCCAGTTTCGTTTCGATACGTATCGGTGGACGATTTATAAAATTTTCCACCTAAATATTTTAGAAGTATCCTTCCTAAATACGTTGTTAATTTTGGCAAGCCAAAATCTTTAGGATCTTTATCATTACCAAAAACCTGTTCAAGAACATTAGTGACGTATTCAGAAGGATTGCCGTACTGATCACTAATTCCAATAATAAATGATTCTGTATCAACTGTAAAAGCGGAGAAGTAAACTTTCTTGTCTTTGCTTAATCTAGATACAACCTTAATTAATGAAAGAATAAAGTTTTCAAATTTTTGTGTATCTGATTTAAATTTTAAGGATGAAGATATTTTGCCATATGCAAACTGAATTTCATTTATTCCCGTTATGTCTTTTATGTTGTTATCTAATTTTTCGATAAGATCTGTTATCGTTACATCTTCAATTTTTAGTAGGGATTTATTTTGCATTATATCAGAATACTCAACAACGGCATTCATTGTATCCATCATTTTAATGCGGTTTTGATTAATTATTTCCGCTGCCTCCAATTGTTCGTCAGTAGGATTTTCAGTGCTGCTTATTAATTCCTGCGAAAATCCAATTATTACATTAATCGGAGTTAAAATCTCATGAAACATTCCGGAAAGAAAATTTGAATCAGGTATAAGAATTTTTTGTTGGCTGCTGCTTTCTGGTTTTTCAACAACAACTTCTTTTACAACCTCTTTAATGATTTCTTTGGGTTTGGTTGTACTTGATTTTTCTGAAACTGGTTTTACGATAATTGTAAATGAATCAATGCCACCATCAAAATCAAGAATCGGAGATGCATAAATTTCAGCTTCAATATGATTTCCATGTGCATCCTTAAATTTTGATTTCAGGGCTACAGAATCTTTTACTTGAGATTGAAATATTGAAGTGTTTACAATTCCACGGTCATCATCAGCAACAAGACTTGCAAAGGATAATTGAAGAATTTCTTCATTGGTGTAACCGAGGGTTTTTGTTACATTGTTATTTATGAATACTACAAAGCCGGAAGAATCGGTGCTGAAAATCAGTAAATCGGATTCATTAAAAATAGTCCTGAGCATTTGAAATTGTTTGTCTTTTGCTATACTATCAGTAATATCCTTAACAATATTAAAGTGGGCTTCTTTGTCATTAAACTTAAATGAAGTATTACTTATCTCTACAAGAACATTTGAACCATCTTTTTTTCTGTGTCTAAAGGGTTTACTAAACCTGGCTTCTGATGATTCATTACCAAAAGAATCTAATAAGGTCTGAATATCTTCCGGTGCATAAAGATCTGTAAGATCCATCTGAAGAAATTCATCCCGGTTGTATCCGTACAATTTTATTGCAGCATCGTTTACTTCAAGAAATTTTAGATTTTCTTTATCGTAAACAAAAATTGGTTCCGGATTTTTTTGTATTAAAATTTCGAACATCTTTCCTCTATGCATTAAAATGTTTTGGAGTTCATCTTCATAATTTATTGTGTCAGCCGGCGTTTCAATCGTAACCAAAATATTTGATTTATGCTTTTCTGAATTTGATATTTTTAATAATAACATTTGAACATTTGATTGTGAAGAATCAGGAGGAGTTATCTCCTCCATTAATTGAAAAGATTCTTCTATCAAATCATTTTGAATAAAAGAATTAATTTTATTAACAACATTAGGTGAAAATATTTCATCAATTCTTTTATCAGATATCTGTTCAGTTTTATACTCAAAGAATTCTTTAAATTTTTCATTGAATCCCTTAATCACTCCATCAGAATTTATGTATGCTGAAGGTTTTGGGAAACTACTAACTAAAGCACTAAAGAATTCTTTTTCTCCCCAAAAGTTATAATAATCATACTTATTATCAACAATTAGACCAACTATCGCAAGTATTTTATTAAAATTATTTACTAAAGGAACTTCAATAATATTCTGAATAACTTCAAAATTTTTAACTTTTTTACTAAATCCTTCTAAAATTATTTGCTGCGAATTAAGAATAACATATTGGTCCATCATTTTATAAATTGTTTTCTGATGAGGCGGTAATAATGTCTCATGCTTTTTACCCGCTGCAAAAGAATTTTCAATTCCTAAAATACTCGCGTAAGCATTATTGATTGAAAATAGTTTGCCTTCAACATCCTTAATCCAAATCGGGTAATCATATTGATCAATTACATTTTGAACTCTCTTTAAAGAAATTATTGTAAATGGAGCCAAGTTTTGTAATTCGGATAAAATTGTTTTTGCAGAATTATTTTTATCAGATAAAATATTTTTGAACGAAGTTATTTTGATCTTACTCAAAAGATCATATGCATTAATATTTTCATTACTTCTAAAAACTATTATAATATTTAACGCATCATCAGTTTGGATCGGTTCTATGGATAAATCAAATACTACGCCATTACCTGATTTTAAATTTACCTGAATATTTTTAAAAATATTTTTTTGGAAGTTAATAATTACTGGTCCGATTAAATCTGTTAGTTCATTAACCGTTTCTTTTTCAAAAACTTGTTCTAAGGTAATATGATGGTCATCAATAATAAAAAGAGAGGCGGCTTTTTGATTAGTAAATACTATTTCAAATGATTCATCTAAAATAATGAGCGGGTCCCCGTGGTAATCAGAATTTCTGCCCAGTATATCCCGCCACTCCTTATTTTTTATTTCCAATTTATTTAAATCACTTAATTAAAATGTAGAAATTGTAATTTCATTTGAGTATTCAGAGAATCGATTCAAATCATATCCTCTTACTCTGTAAGTGTAAACTTGATTTGTTTCAACACTAAAATCCAGGTAAAGATTATTACTCGAGTCAATTCTGCGTATAATGGAAAAGTCGCTTAATTCAGTTTTTCTTTCAATATCAAAATACAAAATATTATTGTCCGAACTATTCCAATTTAATTGAATAACTCTGACCGAACTATTATATGCGGCAGTAAGATTTGTCGGCGGTAATAAAATGCCAGAAGTAATCTTAATGCTAATTGTATTACTTACAGCTGAATCTTCATTACTGTATGCAACTATTCTATATAGATATGTGGAGCCAACTACAGTTCCATTCGCTGAATCTAAGTATGTTGTAGAGTTTTTTGTAAGTGCTGCAATTCGATTAAATATTCCGCCGGCAGAACTTCTCTGAACAGCAAAATAGTTTTCATTATCGCTATTATCCTTCCAATTTAAACGAACGTTGGCAATTCCACTAACGTTAGCAGTAAGATTAGTGGGTGGAAAAATATTTCCTGAAGAAATTATTCCTGCTGTGTTTATTTCATCACTAAAATCTGAAAATCCAGAACTCTTGTATCCTCGAACTTTATAAAAATATATTTTACTCGTATCCAGATTATCATCATTAGTATTGTAAGCTTTACCCGAAAGTTCTTGATGCAATAAATATTCACCATCATAATTTACTTTGCGCCAAAGTTCATACTTTTCAATATATCGTGAAGAATCTTTCCAGCTAATATTGATCGACCCATCATTGAATTTTAACAAAGCCAAATTATAAGGTTTAAATGGAACTCTGTTGTCGTTTGTTACCAGAACCTCTGCTACTGTATTACTTTTTTGTGATGTGCCGTCTGTATCGTAATAAATTAAATACAAATTTAATTTTTGTCCAAGGTAAGTAGAATCAAGTTGGATGCTGATTGATGGGGCTGTACCGTTACTATTAGGCGGAATATTCTTAATAAATATTTCATTAACGTATAGTTCAATAAATTTTATTGAGTACGGTTGAGCAATGGAATAAATGATTTCATTATTCCCCTCCATCAAAGTTCCGTTGTTCGACGGTGAAGTGATTTGAATTTTGGAATTAGATGAATTTGGATCAGAAGAAATATCAGCACAAGATTGTGAAATAAACATCAAAAATGTTATTAGAACTAAAAATATCTTCCCTCTTTTATTTAGCAATCTATACATTTTTATCTGATCCTAAATACAAATAATCATTCTATATCAAAGTAAAATTAATTTTGATCTTATTTAACGAGTTAGATTTAATATTTTCTAATTTAATTACAATTGCACCGGAAGCATTGTCGAAATAGTATTCCAACAACGAGTTATTCAAAGAGATTGTCAAAGATTTTCTATCAATTTTTTTAACAGAGTTAATATAAACATTGAGATCGTTAAGAGGAATTGAATTTTTATTTGTAAACCAAATCTCAATTTCATTTTCAGATATATATTTAATTTCGTATGATATATGTTCTTTTAATCTCAACCATTTTTCTAATTCAGTAAGCGAAGTGAAATTGTATTGTTGTGATTTTATTTGATTTATCTTTCCAAGTAATTCATTTCCACTATTAATATCACAATTAATTTTGGGATTATAATTCAAAAAGTTAACCACACCGCTGGAACTTGGGTTATTTTCTGATATTGTATAAGGAATTGTTAGCAGCTCTTTGTTTAAATATCTAGGAAGACCAGGGACCTGTTCTTTATAAAGAATTTTGTTAATGCCCGCATCGCTAATCAAACTTAAATCACCATTTTCTAATAATGACTTTTCAACAAGAATTGAAGATATGCTTTTTTCATTATTACGATTGAAGTTGTCAATTAAATCACTTACAGAGATGCTGTTCAGATAATCACTTTCTGATAGTTCAAGAATTATTTCATCGGTGCTAAATTTGTCCAGCATTTCTTTTGAAACTTTTTGATCAGGCGTAATAATTAGATTTGGCCTGATATTATTTTTCTGTAAAACATCAATCAATTCTGAATCTAAAGCGTTATTGTATTGAAGAGTAGCGATGATGGGCGAAGAGATAGCTTCATTAAAATTTGCGATGTAAACATCCGGTTGATTATCCATCCATTTTATCGCATCCGAAACTAACTGCTTAAATGTAAGTAAATCTGAATTTCCTCCGATAACATCACTCAGATCAAAACCAGTCCATAAAAATCTGCCGCTTCCAACTGTTCCAAATATGATCGATGATTTATCTGAGTTTAAATTATTCTCCGCTAAGATATATCCGCAAACAGCCTGATAATTATTAACTTTTTCGGATAACAAAACTTGGTTCTTATTTGTGATTTGTAATATCAAATCATCATACATTACATATTGATTTAAGTTACTTGGAATTAGGGAATGATTGAAACTTAGATTATCTGAATCCGTAACATTTATATTACTTAAACCAAATAATGTTTCAAGATTTTGATACTCATCCAAAATATTTTCTTGATAGGATAACTTTGAGCCTGAACAAATGATTGATTTACCGGATGCTAAAAATTTTTGCAATTCTTCCATCTGTTCATTTAAAATAAAATTTACGGAAGGCAAAATCAAGATATCAAACTCATCATCTATTCCGGACTCAAGATCATCATCATAAATAACAGCGTAGGGAATTTTATCCTGCATTAAAAACAGTTCCCAGGCAGTTATTGCATCGATAACTTTACTAGAATTTGAATCACCAAATTTTTCTGTTAATTCAGAATATAGGATTGCAATCTTAGGCTGAGCTATAATTGTATTATTTGAAATTAATATTCCACAAAGGAAAATTAGAAATAAAAATATGTTAAAATGTTTGAACAATTTTTTAGGATTTTTTTGATTAAAAAGCGACCTTGTCATAATCAATATAATATTGTCTTGATTCACCTGGTTTTAAATCATCAATAAATAAATAAACCATTTGTGAGCCAGCCGAATGTTTTACGCTTGCAGTTTTAGTTCCAATAATTTCTGAACCGATTGTAATGTTTTGTGCAAAGTCATTTAGATCAAGATCAATTACTAGATTATTTATAGCTTCAATCCCAGGATTTGAAACTTTTAATGCAACACGGGTTTTACCTCTTCTATCAGCCTTGATTTCAATGTAATCTCTTTTTTCATACCACTTTTGGATTTCATTTGCAGTTGCAATCCAGAATTTTTTCTTTTTAAGATCTTTGATTACATCTTTCAACACATTGGCATAATCACTTCTGCATTGATATTCTGTATGAAGTTTTAAAATATACATACCGCCTTCAAAAAGAACCCGATCTAAATCTTCCTGATAAGTATAAAATTGAAATTCCGGAAGCGTTAATCCAAAATCTCTTATAATTTCATAGTCATCACGAGCCGTTTTTGTCATTGTAACAATTCGCTTATCACCGCGAATTATTGTTTTGGGAACTGATCGATCAGTAAGAGAATCTGTTAGAACATATTTGTAGTTAGAATTAATAACTGCATTCAAAGTATTCTGATCAAACAAGCCGTAGTATGGCAAAAAACCGGATACGCTGCTTGATGAAATTTTTTCTAATGTTTCTTTTGCAGCACTCAGCTTTTTTAATTGTTCTGCATATGAATTAAGTTTATTGAACTTATCATTAATAGAGGCTAAATATCCAATATCAACCAATGCGGCTATCTCTCCATAGGATGAAATTTTTCTCACAAGTTCTCTGTTTTTTTCTGCAGTTGCCGGATCAACAAAAAAAGTGGCAGATATTCCTTCATTTTTTATGATTGGCAAAATATTATTGATGTTATCAACATCGTTTGTAAGAACAGGAGCAACAACTGCAGCAGCTTCGTAACCTGTTGGCCAATCTCTAACATACGCAATCGGAAAATACATTAACCATTTTATTGAGTTATTAAAAAGTCTTTCAAAATAAATGTAATCTTCCTGTACGCCTATTATGGAATTCAACTCAAATCCCATCCACATAAATCTTCCCTTGCCAAAATTTCCATAAGCTATGCCTGCAGATTTTTTAATCTCTTCACGAACAAGTCCATCATCCATTCTATAGTTGTACCAAAAACTTACTTGGGTGGCTCTTGGATCTAAAACTTCAACTGCCATTGGTCTGTCCCACGTTGCAACTTTTAGAGGAAATCCGGTTGGAATATTTGCAGTGATGGGCAGGCTTCCGCACACAGTATGGATTTTAGAAAACTCATTTGGTTTAAGTTCATGAGAAAATTGTACTCCAAAAACCTGATTAAGAAATTCCCATCCTCGCCATTTACCATCGTTGGAATATGATCCGATTCCTCCTGTAGCAAAAACGCTTCCGCCATTTTCTAGATATTTTTTTATCTGCAAGGCTTCTTTTTCACTTAAAGATTTTGTACCGGGTAAAACGATAAGTTTATACTTTTGATGATCTCCGTTTTCAATTTTCTGATCTGAAATTATTTCATACTTAAGATTTAGATTATCAAGAAATACTTTCCAGGTAGATAAATTATCATTAAGCCATGTACTGCCAACGGGTAATGTGTTTTCTGTGTATTTGGAATAAAGTATTGCTACTTCCGGTTCTTTACCAAATAAAAAATCTTCTATAATATTTGAGTCAGGAAGAATCTCTGAAGTGTCAAACCTACCGTAGATACCACGCAGTATAAAATAATAAACCAGAATCGCTGAAATGAGTATAACGAAACCAGAAACAAAGATAAAAAATTGATTTATCCTTATACCAAAAAAATTATTTACCGCCACTTTACTTCCCCTGAATTTCTATCTTCCTGTGTAGGTATGTAACCTTCAGAAGTGTATTTCAGGAATTTATTTTCATCACTAAATCTTTCTTGCGGTCTTACTCTAACTTTTTGTTTTTCAACTTTTTCTTCTTCAACTTTATAGCCACGCGGCTCGGGTGTATGTTTTGATTGTGATGGCTGATGCTGCTTTGTGTATTCTTCTCTTGTAATTCCCGGTTCAACATTTCTAATATTTCCCCGTTCAACCCGAGTAGAATCTTTAGTATAAATTGCTTCAGATGGAACAACGAGTTCTCCTTGTACAGTTGCGGGTTTCGTTTGATAACCATATTGTGGTTTTCCCTCGCGAACTTTATAAAGGATATATGCCCCGATTGCCAATATGAAGGTACATATTGTGGCAACAAGAATAATAGTAGACAGTATCGGGATAAGTTCCATTTAATTTCCTAATTAGTATTAACTGCAATTGTATCTGATTTAGGTGAACTACTTCGCTCTAATTTTCCCCAGGTCATTCTGATTCCAAGAAATTCCTCGATGGTTGACATGGTTTTACAAATATCTATAATTAAAATAAAAAACATTCTATAAATGATTGCATACCAAATCAATCTAAATTCTTCTTTTTCTACCGCAACACAATAAAGTGCAGTAACAAGATCTAAAATTGCTAATCCTGCCCACCAGAAAAATATCAAGTGTGAAAATCCAAAAAATAATGCTGCAAAGATAAAGAATGCATTTGCGGCAATATTCATCGTTGGCCAAATAAGTGCCTCGTAAGACATAATCCATAAAATAAATGTATGCCCAAAATTTACAGTTGGATTTAACATTGTTTTTTTATGTTTTCTTATGGATTGCAAAATCCCTCTCGTCCATCTGTATCTTTGCTTTAAAAGCTGCTGTAATGTTACTGGAGCTTCGGTATAAGAAATAGATTTTGGCTCGTAATAAATCTTCCAGCCTTTTGATAAAATCTTTAAAGTTAAATCAGCATCTTCCGCATAAGTATCGCTTGAATAATATCCTGCCTGCTCTATCGATTTTCTTCTAAAAATGCCGATTGGACCGGGAATAATATTTACAAGCTTAATATAACTCTGTGCACTACGAGCCATATTTAATCCTTCAATATATTCAAGCGCCTGAAGATCAGTAAAAAATCTTTTTCTGTTAAGAACTTTTACATTGCCGGCAACCGCACCTATTTTAGGATTTTTAAAATGTCTAACAGCAACTTTTATAGATTCCGGTGCAAGCTGCGAGTCTCCATCCATACATAGAATAAAATCCGCTTTTGAAAAATATATGCCTGCATTTAATGCACGCGCTTTTCCCAAATTAGGCTGATTGATTAATGAAATTTTAATCTTTCCATACTTACCATCCTGAAAACCAACCATAGATTCTGCAATTTGTTTTGTGTCATCGGTTGAACCATCATTAACAATTACTATTTCATAATTCTGATAGTCAAGTTCAAGCAAAGACAGAATTGATTTTCTAATTATTTTGCCTTCGTTAAAAACAGGAACAATTATGGAAACAAACGGCACATAGCCATTCGTATCAGAAAATGTGTATTCATTCAGGTATAAATATGCCATAATTAATATGGCAAAGTATCTTACAAGAAGGATGAAAAGAAAAATAACAAGAGCAATAATAGTTGAATACTCAAAAAGTGAACTGAATGACAAAATTGTGTAAGGTAAAGTATACACAATTACTAAGATTAGTAATAGAGAAACAATACCGCTAACGAGTATCCTTCGTAAATATTTTTGCCCGAGATTCTCTCCTTTTTTCTCATCTTCCCTGTTTGAAATAGTTATTATAGCACGGTCGACAAGCTGATTTATTTTCATTTATCCGGATGATGATTTGCCCAAATTTTTCAATAATAATGCCATTATCTTCATTTTATTTAAGATTTTTTTCCAATAAATCTACAAAATAACATTACCAATATTGGATTTAAATTTATTGTGTATCATTATCAAACAAGGAGAAATGTAAGATTTGGACCTGAAAATTAGATAAGTAAACG
Source organism: Ignavibacteriaceae bacterium (assembly GCA_041738675.1). Lineage (GTDB taxonomy): Bacteria > Bacteroidota > Ignavibacteria > Ignavibacteriales > Ignavibacteriaceae > IGN3. Next base: position 75,146 of record JBGSPH010000063.1, on the reverse strand, counting down.
TTTACAATCCCCAAATTAAACTTGCCTGAATAGAATGTGATCTATAACCGGTGTTTGATCTAAACGAACTTCCCGTGGTAAATCGAGTTTGGAAAAGAAGGTTTTTTATAATTTCATAGTTGATTGAAGCATAAAATTCGGAAAGTATAAAATCATTTTGCGGGATTAGTCCAATTTTGCCGCCAATAGTAAAATCAAAAGTATCGTCTTTATAAAGTTTCCAATCTAACCAAATAGAATGTGACTCGAAATTCTTTGGACTCCAATAAAGCTGAGTTTCCCTTTTAAAAGAATAGAAATAATATTCGTAACCGGCAGTTATATCAGATTCAAAAACTTTTCCTAATCTTGCCACAAATTGATTTCCTGAGTTATCATCTGAAACATCTAAGTATGAATATTTTCCGGATACAAATAAATTATTTTTAAATTTGTATTCGCCATTAAGACCAAAATAATATGCATTCAATCTGGTGTTAACTAAAAACGGTGAGTAAAGTATAAATGCGGCATCAGAATAATTTAAGAAAGCTGTAACATTAAAAATATTTTTTTTCTGTGCAGTTAAAGACACTTCTATAATATTTTCTCGAAAATCATTAACAAAGTATGTTTGTCCAAAGCTTCCAACTCCAGAAAATATATTGTTAAATCTCACATAAGCAGATCCCTTAATTTGATTAAACCTCAAATCATCATCCGCTGATGAAAGCTGACCACGTGATGCAGAAAAACCAAAAGCAAGAAAATTTGTTACGCCTAAATCAAATCCAAGAGCAAGGTTAGAATAGCTAAAATCAGTATTATCGGCAAAATATGATGCTCTTGGAATCAATTGAATATATGTTGGGAACTTTTCAAATGAAAACTTATCGCTTCCTCCAAGCCAGCCTAATCGTGTTTTAATTATGTGCGAGTCAGGAGATTTAAGTAAAAGATCTTCATATACAATTCTTGCATTCTGAACTTGCCCATTTTGCAAGTAAGCATCACCAAGCAGCAATTTGATTTCGACATCATCTGGATATTTTTGATTCAGCTTTCTAAATTCTTGTAATGCTAAAAGCGAATCACCATTCCATAGATAAACTTTTGCACGTTGTTTTTCTATTTCATAATCGCTTTTTGATTTTAATAAATCATCATAAATTTTTATTGATTTATCTAACTCTGAATTTGAGATGTAAACATTAGCCAACTCAAGTTTTACCGACTTATTGTCCGGGTCAATAAAAAGATATTCGTTAAAAGATTTGATGGCTGAATCATAATCTTTGTTTGAAGAAAGAATTCTTGCGTCTTCTAATATCTTATTAGATTCCACTAACTCATTTTGATCTTTGGCTACTTCAAAACTTTTTTGTAGTAAGATAAATTTTTGAGATGAGCTATCATACAAAGATATTTTATTGATTAATTTTTCCGCATCTACAAGATTGTTACTTCGTATATAAAGATTTGCCAATCCGTACATAGCCTCATCGTTTTGTGGATCCAAAACCAATGCTTTTTGGAAAAGTGATTGAGTATAAACTAAATCGTTATCCAACCAATAATTTATTTGAGCCGCCAGCAGTAAATAATTCTTTTTATCGGGCGATGACTTTATCAGCTTGTCGGCTTCCTCTGCGGCTTCGCAAAGATTATTTTGCCACATTAAAATTTGTGCTAATTTATACCTTACTTCATAATCATTCGGATACTTTGACAGATAACTTTTGTAAAGGTTCGCAGATAATGTGTAATCCTGGTTGTAGGAATAAAACTTTGCTAATTCTAAAAGTGCTTCTTTGTCCGAAGGATCTTTGCTCAACTTTTCTTCATAAAATCTTATTCGATCTGCGTAATAAGAATTCCTTAAAGTAGTTACTTTAAACCACAAATCTCTAAATCTCTGCTCATCAGAAAAGTTAGGCGATAAAATCTGCAATTGTTCATAAGCTTCTTCGTATCGGTTTGCGGTAATTAGTTCATCGACTAATTTAAATCTACTCTCAGTATCGGAAGGATTGTTTTTTAACACACGATATAATCTATCAATTTCATATTGTTTAGCAGTTGGTTGCATTCCATAATTGAATCGTGAAGTTGTATCGTTGATCGAATAAATGTATCCTTTACCTTTAGCCAAATCCAATCCATCCATTGCTTCCTTAAAATAAGGTCTTATCTCTAAAGATTTTGTAAACGCTTCAATTGCAATTTTATTTTTTCCAAGCCAAAGCGTAAAATATCCATATCTTGACCATAGTCGATGATCATCAGAGAAGCGTTCTGTGTAAGATCTTAAAATTGGTTCACCTTTAGAAATATGATTGTTCTTAGCTAAAATTTCAGAGTAGCGAATTATCTCATCAGGAGAAGCAGTTTCTTTTTCTAGATATATATCGTACCAAATCTCAGCCTCACTCCAATTTCCTAAATTTTTATAGCACTTCCCTATCTCAAGATAATTTTTAGCAGCGTTGGAATTTATTGCAATTTCTCTTTTATGTCCCTCAATCTTATTATACAAAAGCTTGTACCAATCAGAAGTTGTTCTGTTTAGGTTTGATGAGATCTCATCATCATTTGGCTTGAGTTTTTTTGCAGTTCGAAAATCGTAGACAGCATACTCATAGTTACCTCTTTTTTCATAACACACTCCACGCAAATTAAATCCCTCTGCAGAGTTTGGATTTTCAGAAACATATTTATTTAGTAAGTCTATTGCTTCGCCGTAACGACCCACGCTAATAAGTTGAAGAGCTTCTGCTTTGTAATTAGAAGAGTTGTTATTTTGGGAAAATAAAGGAGTGCTAAATAAAGTTAGGTTTAGAATAAGTAATTGATAGAAAAATAATTTCATCTTCTATAGTCAATTCTATCTCTGATTTAATTGAGTTCTGGCAGATTCACTTTCAAATTCTTTGAAGATGTCATCGGCACTATTCATAGAGTCATTTACTTTTAACATTAAATAAGAAACATTAGTCGATCCGTTGCTGCTTAATGACTGGTGAACTTTTGAAATGAATTCATCAATTAATTTATCATCAGATTTAGTTATGAGAATATAAATTTTATCATCGATGGTGCAGATTTTATCTTTCTTATGAGCAACTGATTTTACAGAATAGTTTAACTGTTCAAGTGAGATCTGGGATTGTGTTTGACTTGATGCATTGAGTCTGAGAGATAAAATTGCAAACATTTGTCCGGTAGTTTTGTACAATGCAATCTGATTATTGATAATAAGTTTAAAATCATTAATGTTATAAATATTTGGCACCAAATAATCAGGAGAATTTGAGCTGCTTGTTTTGGTTGGAATCAACTCTGTTATTTCCGGTAATATATTTTCTCTGGTTGATCGCTTGGTAATCTTGAAATCAGTGGTTATACCTTTGTAAGGTTCTATAAAATAATTTGCTTTAAATTTTCCTTCAGTATGTCCGATATTTGGAGTAATATCAATTATACCGGGCTGCTGTTCTTCACTATCTTCAGCTTTATGAAGTTGAATTATACCTGTTGCAAAAGAATTCAAAACATTAAAAATCATTTTAGAAGATTGAGCAGCAGGTTCCCTTAAAATAAAAAGACTTGTAATACCTAAATCTTCAATTGATTCGATCATCGAACCATAAGATTCTCTAAGACTATTTAGATTTTCATATTCAACATACGGTGTTAATTCGTCAAATATTATTCTTGTAGGATTATACTGATTGATTACGGATATAATATCCCGAAGGTAATCACTTAAAAATTCATCTCTGCTTTTAAATTCTGTTGTTTCAGTCGGTTGTGCAACACGTACAACAATAATTGTATTCTGATTAATATAATTTTCAAGATCGATATCAATTGATGCAGCGTGAATCATCAAATCCTTAGGACGGGAGTTTGTGAAGTATAGGCAAACTTGTTTATTCTTTGCAGCTTCAACAGCGTACTGAAGACTTAACAAAGTTTTGCCGGATTTTTTTTCACCAACCAACAAATAAGTTCCCCCGTGATAAAATCCTCCCCAGGCGTTATCAACGATTGGAATACCGGAACGGAATAATTGAACGCTTTTTTTCATAGTTTAATTTTTTTACAATTTTACCAATAATTATACCGTTAGGTTGCTTGGTTTATGATTAAAAAATGGATAAAAAAGATATTTTTTGGAACTAAACAGAGACAAAAATACTTAGTTGTATTATTATGCAACAAGCTTAATTTTTGACATTTTCAAAGGTTATTAAGGAGAAAAATCACAAAAGATTTAACTAATTACTTAAAGCTCCAAAAACAAAGAGAGCAGTAGCATTTCCAACAATTGATGGTTCATTTGTGATATAATCCATTCTCTCATCAAAATATTTTATACCTTCAGAATTAAATTCATTATCGATCTTCAATCTTTGTATTTTATATTTTTCTAAAAGATCTGAAGGCGCTGGTCCCGCAGTAAGTGCTCCAGGTAAAAATCCACCATTAAAAAATGCTACTTGCGAATGTAGGTTTTTAGCAAAATTTGTTCCGATATTATAAATAAAACTAGTTCCCCACGGATTTCTACCCAATATATAATCACGTTGATAAATATTTAAAGAATCGAATTCATTTGAGTCGGTTAGTTTTTTGTAAAGAATTGCTTGCAGACTTACTCCCAAAAAAGAGTTTGTTGTACCCCAGGAATACTTTAATCCTTCGCGCAGAAAAGATCTATCACTCGTTTTTTTTGAGTGTTTAAGATTTTGATAAATATAATTTGCAAAATCAGGATTGTGAAGTGCGATTTTGTAGTGAGCCAGAGAATTGATATCCCCAACACTCCACCAGAAATCTGATCCGGCATTATTGCCATATTCAAAGGCTTCTTCAAGATATTTTTCAGAATTAGTGCTGTTATAAAGTTCTACAGCAGCAAGTGCTAATTTGCCATTAAAATCTTTTTCAGGATAGTGATTTGAGAATGTTGTATCAATATCCTGCACATTATTCCTGAGAGAATAAAATCTTTCAGATGTTTTTAGACAGATGGCCGCAAAATTTTCATCATAAGATTTCTCTTTCCAGATTCTTGATGCTAAGGCTAACGTTGCGCAATAAATACCAATTGTATTTTTCCCGATGCTAACAAAAGCAGGACGATCAAATTGTAAACTATCATTTTCTGGTAATCGCCATCCAATGTTGTGATCAGTTTCGTTTTGTACTTGAGATACTAAAGTTTTATTATCAACATTACATCTTAATAACCAATCAAGACCAACTTTTGCTTCTTCTAAAATATCGGGAACATCATTTTTATCTAAATCATAACCAAATTTTTGTGAATCAAATTCATAACTAAATAATGACAAATAAGTTGCGTAAGCAGTGGTCTTTAAAAACTTAACATAATCCCCTGCATCATGCCAGCCGCCGGTTAAATCCCGAGCGGTTGAATCTTTATAACCAATAATTTTTGCAGCATCCGAAAGATGACAAGGTTGATGCAGTATTGGATTTGTTGGTCCGCATCGCTGTGCTTTAAAGAAAAGGCTGATTGAATCTCTTACATTATTAAAGATTAGATTACCGATCTGAAATGGATATGATTCTGTATCAGCTAATTTTATTTTGTATGTGCCTGTTGTATTTAAGTTAGAAAATTCAATTTCATAACAAAAATTAAAGTTGCCATAAACTGATGGAGAATCTTGTACACTACCTTCAAATTTTATTTCAGTAGAGTTGTTTTCTAAGATATAAAATGGCTCCCCCTGTAAATTGGTTTTTGAAAGTACGACAGCAGTTTTTAAATCATCCGGAAGGAAACCAATTTGATTTGTACGGATGAAAATATCATCGGAGAGAGAAGTATGGCAATTAACAAATACTATTTGTGAAATCAGAAAAAAGACAAAGTAAAAAATTTTCACAAATCCATTTTTAATAATTTTAATCTCCTGCTAATTGCCAGACAAAAAAATTTTTGTTATGCGTTTTGTTCTTTTTTTTCAGAATAATGGGTCCTAAAAACATAATCCCAGATTGGAGAACTAACTCCATAACCTTTATCTGGGCTCTGGTAGTGATGTTTTATATGATGATTCTTTATTGCTAACCAAAACTTACTGTGCATATTAAAATGATGAATAGCATAATGTGAGATATCGTAAAAAAGATATCCAATCAAAAATCCAGCAAAGAAAGGAAGTACGGAAACATCACCAATTAAAAAGCTAAATAAAAAGTAAAATAATGCAGCAAGTGGAATACTTACAGACGGAGGCATAACCAATCTTCTGGAATCACTTGGATAATCGTGATGAACACCGTGAAAAATAAAATGTATCCTTGCCCCTATCTTACTTTTTAACTCAAGGTGAAAGATAAATCTATGAAGTAAATATTCTGTAATTGTCCAGATGAACACTCCGAATACTAGCAATCCTAAAATAGAAAAAACACCAATTTTAAAATCAAAAATTGATAAGTATAACATATACATTATTACTGGAACAAATATTATCAGTGGAACTGAAGGATGTACTCTTGATAGTGATTCCATAAAATCATTCTTAAACATCCTTACAGTTTCATCTTTATTGGAGACGAACTTTTTTGCCATTGCCTATCCTATTTATTAAACAATGTAAATTTACTAATTACTAATTAAAGAATAAAAATGATTGTAATATTTTTTTTACAGTTATAAGAGGTTTGATTTAGCGCACCAATTTTTCCTTTCAAAATTATTTGATATTAAGCTTCAAAGTTTTCATATTCACACTTGAATTTTAGAATTTCCTTAATTTCCAGGAGGTTTGATGTCTCTAAACGGCGAACGAGAGCAATGGGGAACCAAAATAGGATTGATTTTAGCCGTAGCTGGTAATGCTGTTGGATTAGGAAATTTTCTAAGATTCCCTGTGCAAGCAGCCCAAAATGGCGGGGGTGCTTTTATGATACCATATTTCATTTTTTTTCTTCTTCTCGGTATTCCTCTAATGTGGATTGAATGGGGAATTGGAAGACATGGTGGAAAATTTAGACATGGCAGCGCGCCAGGAATGTTTGATGTGCTTTGGAAAAATAAACTTGCAAAATATTTTGGTGCTCTCGGATTATTCATTTCTATTACCATACTTATTTACTACACATATATAGAATCCTGGACTTTAGGGTTTAGTATTTTCTCAATTCTTGGATTATACTCAAACGAAACAAGAGAGACAATGACTGGATTTCTTTCGAGCTATCAAGGAATTACAACATCACAAACATTCACTTCTATATGGCCAGCATACTTATTAATGTTATTAACGTTTACAATAAATTTTGCAGTACTGTACAAAGGAATTTCAAAAGGGATAGAAAAACTTGCTAAAATTGCAATGCCATTACTTTTTATTTTTGCAATTATTCTTGCCATAAGAATTTTTACGCTTGGCACACCTGATCCTGCATTTCCTGAAAACTCCGTTGCAAATGGATTTGCCTTCATCTGGAATCCTGATTTCTCAGCACTCGGTAATCCAAACATCTGGCTTGCTGCAGCAGGACAGATATTTTTTACTCTATCTGTTGGCATGGGAACAATACACGCTTATGCCAGCTATCTAAAACCAAATGATGATATTGCTTTATCAGGGTTAGCAACGGCATCAACAAACGAATTTGCAGAAGTTGTACTTGGTGCCTCAATCGCAATTCCTGTTGCAGTTGCATTCTTTGGATTAGATGCTACAAAAGAAATTGCACAAGGCGGAGCTTTTAATCTTGGATTTGTATCAATGCCAATAATTTTTGGTAGTTCTCATTTTCCAATGGGAGAACTTTTTGGATTTATGTGGTTTTTACTTCTTTTCTTTGCAGGAATAACTTCTTCGGTTGCAATGGGTCAGCCTGTTGTAGCTTTTTTAGAAGATGAGTTTGGAATGGATAGAAAAAAAGCAGTAACTGCATTAGCAATTGCAGTTTTGATCGCAGTTCAATTTGTAATATTCTTTTTAAAGTTTGGATTTTTAGATGAGATGGACTATTGGGCTGGCACTTTTGGTCTCGTTGTATTCGCTTTGATAGAGACTATTTTATTCATGTGGGTTTTTGGAGCAGATAAGGCTTGGAAAGAAATGAATCAGGGTGGTGATATACAGATACCGATGTTCTTTTATTATGTTATGAAATACATCACTCCTGTTATTCTTATGGTGTTAATGATCTGGTGGTTCATACAGAGCGCAATACCTACTCTGCTTTTACAAAACGCTGTCCCGGAAAATGTACCTTACATTTGGGGTGCAAGAATCTTGATGGCTGCCATTGCAGTAATTTTAATGCTGATGGTTAAAAAAGCCTGGGAAAATAATCATAGTGAGGTTTAATAATGGAACTTACAACAAACGGCATAATTTTTTTAGCACTCGCTTGGACGATTATTATTTCATTAGTAGTAATTTCTTTCTATAAAGTTTTTAAAACACAGCAAAAAAAATAATAAAAAAACCCGAGTAAGAACTCGGGTTTTACTAATTAAAATTTAGTTTTAAAAACTATTCATCATCATCATTTTTTCCGTTTTCCGCTTGCATCCTGTGTGCAAGATTAGATTCTGATGATGCTATTGCAAATTTTCCATCTTTAATAAACTGATACAACAAATCATTTTCAATCAGATACCCGAATTGCTTTTGGAATTCATCAATTGATATACCTGTAGTAGCCGCAAGTTTTGCAAGTTCGTGCGGATCTTCAAAATCAGCTTGGTTTAATCTTAGCATGTATCTTCTTGCTATGTAAAAACTTTCTGAAGCCGGATCAACCATTCTAACTTTTGTCCTTAGCGTTAATGGATCAATAATATCTTTAAAGTACATCGGAACAAATTTTGCATTTTGAATAGAAACCATTGCCCCGCTTCCGCCATCAAGAATAAATTGTGCTGCAGAAAATCCTAAATCTCTTGTGTATTCCATATCAAATGGAATCGGATCCGCACAGCGCAATTCATATCCAATGTTTTTAGCAACTACTGTAGATTTTAAACCAAACTGTTTAAGTCTTTCCTGTACTTTAGATTTAAGTATTTCACCAAAATTTATTTCCGCAATTCTAATATTATCGTGTGCGTCTCTTTCCACCTCAACTAAAGATTCAAGGTCAGTCGGATCTAAATGTTCAACCAAGCCTTCAGCAATAATTGCAACACCATCCGGCTTACCGTAGCTTAATCTCTTAATAATCGCTCCGACAAGAATATCTACAATATGACTAAACTTAATTTTCTTATTAGTAAACTCTTCCGGTATTAGAGTAAGGGTTGCACCGGTAGCTTTACCAATTCCAAGTGCAAGGTGCCCTGCTTTTCTACCCATCGAAATAACAAAATACCAGCGAGATGTTGTTTGCGCATCTACCATAAGATTTTTTACAACCTCAACACCAATGTGTCTCGCTGTTTGGAATCCGAAGGTTGGAATACCGTGCGGAAGATCAAGATCGTTATCGATTGTTTTAGGAACATGAACTACTTTTATCTTTCCGGCAGCCATTTCATTAACTTTTAAAGCACTAAATGCTGTATCATCCCCGCCGATAGTTATAAGTTTATCAACATTTAATCTGAGCAAAGATGTAACCGTATTTTCTAAATGCTTAGCATCTTTAGTAGGATTTGCTCTAGAGATACCAATATAGGAACCACCTCTGAAGTGAATACGACTAACGTTTTGAATATTCAACTCTTTAATGTGAGAAATATCGCCTTGCATTATCCACTTAAAACCATCCCTGATCCCAATTATATCAACCCCTTCAACCGCAGCACGAATTGTAGCTGCACCAATAACGCTATTAATTCCGGGGGCCGGTCCTCCGCCAACTAAAATTGCTAAATTTTTGGGTGCAATAGACATTTGATTTGAACTCCTAAATAAAATTTTTACGATTACGTTACGTAATTAATGTTACAGTACTTTGAGCTTTGCAAACTTAAGCATTAATTGTTTTACATTATTTCCCTCAAAGTGAACAGTCGCTTTTGTCTGATCTCCGTTCCCAACAACATCAACAACTTTTCCAAGACCAAATTTATCATGCATAACTCTGCTTCCTATTCTTAAAGCAACTCCATCCTGATCAAAACTTTCGTATTCAACTTTTTCAAAATATTCATAATAAATTTCTTTTTTGGTTTTCCGATTCGCCTTTCGGCCAAGTCCGCCATTCATTTCTTTAAAAGCTGCTGGATCAAGTTCATCTATAAATCTTGATCGGCTTTGATATGCAACTTCACCAAATCGGTATCTTGAACGTGCATGAGTAATGTACGCTTTTTTCTTTGCTCGGGTAAGAGCAACATAGAATAATCTTCTTTCTTCATCTACTGAAGCATCAGATAAATACTTACTTGCAATCGGGAAAATATCCTCTTCACATCCACTAACAAATACGATAGGCCATTCCAACCCTTTACTTGCATGAACGGTTAAAAGCGTTACACAATTTTTTGTTTCAGAGTAGTTATCGATATCTGCAATTAAGGAAACTTCTTCAAGATATTGCTCTAGCTTAGCGTCTGCATTTTCAGAAGAGAATTCAGTTAACGAAGCTAATAACTGACTAATGTTTTCCATTCTCTGTAAGGCTTCTTGTGTACCCTCTTCTTTGAACATTCTAATTAATCCAAGATCATCAACCATTGCCCTGGTTAGCTCCCCAACTGAGAGTTTGTCTTTCAACCCACTATACTTATCAAGGAGAGTTTTAAACTGCTTCACATTCTTCTGGATTCGCTCTTTAATATCAATTACTTCAAAAACTCTTCCCATGGTTTGGAAAAGAGAGATTTCATGTTTTCTTGCAAATGCAATCATTCGCGTAACAGTTGTACTGCCAATACCACGCTGCGGAAAATTCATTATCCTTAACAAACTTTCTTCATCGTTCTGATTAGATATTACACGGAGATAAGCAACTACATCTTTAACTTCTTTTCTTTTGTAAAACTCAAGTCCACCGATAATTGTATATGGAATTTTTTCCCTTCGAAAAATATCTTCCATTGCCCGGGATTGTGAGTTAGTTCGATATAAAATCGCAAAATCGTTAAAGACTAATTTCTTTTTGGTCAGCTCATGTTTTATATACTTTGAAATTTGTGATGCTTCATCTTTTTCATCAGCGCATTTAAGAAGCATTACCGGCTCGCCTTCTTCATTCTCAGTCCAAAGAGTTTTAGCAACCTGCTCTTTATTATTTTTGATAACGGAATCAGCAGCTTTCAGTATCATTTTAGTTGATCTGTAATTCTGCTCAAGTTTAAATAGCTTGTACTTCGGAAAATCTTTTCCAAAATCCCTCATGTTACCAATGTTAGCTCCACGCCAGCTATAAATACTTTGAGCATCATCTCCAACAACAGAAATCAATCCGCTTCTTGAGACTAATAACTTTAATAGCTCATACTGAGCTTTGTTAGTATCCTGGAACTCATCAACAAGAAGGTATTCAAATCTGGATTTATACTTTGTATGTATATGCTTCTTTTCATTAAAAAGTTCGATTGGCTTAAGCAGCAGATCATCAAAATCCATAGCATTAAACTCAATCAATCTTTTCTGATATTCTACATAAACATCTGCAATCTTTTCTTCAAGAAATGAACCGACATGCTTACTTCTAAATTCTTTTGGAGTAATCATGTGATTTTTAAGGAAACTGATTCGATGTCTAACTGAATTTGTGGATAGATTTTCCAGATCAATATTCAGGTCGGTCATGATATTAGAAACAAGAGAGGTTGAGTCTATGGTATCATAGATTGAAAAATTACTTTTGTAATTAATATGTTTTGCTTCAGTACGAAGTATCTTAGCAAAAACAGAGTGAAATGTTCCCATCCAAAGATCATCAGCCTTCTTACCGATCAATTCCTTAATTCTCTCCTTCATTTCATTGGCTGCTTTATTTGTAAAAGTCAGCGCAAGAATAGATTCAGGAGCAAAATTTTTCTTAAGTAAGTATGCTATTTTGTAGGTGAGAACTTTAGTTTTACCAGAACCCGCGCCAGCAACTATCATTTGAGGTCCATCCAGATACTCAACTGCTGCAAGCTGTGCCGGATTCAAATCCTTAAATTGGTGCATAATTCTTTCTAATTTTTCGCAAAAACAGGTGCAAATATATATAAATCGGACTCGAATGGAAAATTATTGGCAGGTAAAAATTTCACAAACTTTACCAATAATTCTAAAATGCAGGAAGAATAAAATTTTTAGAGCTAAATCTTTTTGATTCGATGGCACAATTGTAGATAATGTACATTGATCTATCAGTGGGATAGATAGAAAGTTAACTTTAAAATTAAAATGAACGACGCTACAACCACATCCTCAAATCATATTTTTGAAGCAGAAAGTATATCATCTGATATTGTAAACACAAATACATTATCAGATTTTAAGAATAAGTATGACGAACTTGTGCATACAATTCCGGATGGATTGGTTCTGCTAAAAGACGAAAAAATCAAGTATTCTAATAAACACTTTGCCGATATGCTTGGTTATACAATCTCTGAGATGACTGAACTTAATTTAAGGGAAGTTATAGCACCTAATTATTTAGACAATGTTCTGGAAAGAAGTAAAAAACGTTTACGCGGTGAAGTAGTTCCTACCCAATATGAAATAGATCTTATAAATAAAAATAAAACAAAGCTTATCCATGTTTCTGTAAATGTTGGAGTTATTGGTTCAGGTACCGAAAAATTTCAATTTGTTATTGTTAAAGATTTATCAGATAAAATTGAAATAGAATCTAAGTTTGTTAGGGAACTTCAACTTCAGCAATATTTTATGGACTACCTTCCTGATTCAATTTACTTTAAGGATCTTGACAGCAGATTTATAAAAGCAAATAAGGCAACACTAACTAAAATGGGTTTAAGTTCTTTTGATAAGCTTTTAGGTAAAACTGACTTTGATATTTTTCATGATGAGCATGCACAGGCTGCTAAAAAGGATGAAGAAGAGATAATTAATAACCGAACTTCTATAATTAACAAGATTGAGAAGGAAATATGGCAGGATGGTAAAATAACCTGGGCATCCACAACAAAAATTCCACTGATCGATGAAAACAACAATGTTTACGGTACCTTTGGAATAACTAGAGATATTACTGATCTGAAGAAATCAGAAATTATAAAGGAAGCTCTATTTAAAATTTCATCTGCCGTAACCTCACAAATGAAGATCAGTAAGCTTTTTGAATTTATTCATCAAACTATAAGTGAATTGATGCGTGCAGAAAACTTTTACATCGCACTTTACCATCAAGAAACTGATACAGTATCATTCCCCTACTGGGTTGATGAGGTTGACCCGCAGCCAGATGAACAAAAAGCTGAAAGAGGGTTGACCGAGTACGTATTAAGAACAGGCTGCACACAATTGATTAACGAAGAATTAGATATGAAGCTTAGGGAAGCGGGTGAAACTTCTTTACTTGGAGAACCAACAAAAATTTGGCTTGGTGTACCTCTAAAAGTTGAAAGGAAAACAATTGGAGTCATAGTCGTTCAGGATTATAATGATCCACTTACTTATGGTGAAGAAGAAAAAGAAATTCTAACATACATTTCTGAGCAGATTGCTCTTGCAATAGATAAAAAATATAATGAAGAAAAAATTATTGAATACTCTGAAGAACTTAAAGAATTAAATGCTTCAAAAGATAAGTTTTTTTCAATTATTGCTCACGATCTAAAAAGTCCCTTTCATGGACTGCTTGGTTTAACTCGAATGATTGTTGAAGAATATGATTCAATGACTGAAAGTGAGGTTAGAAATTATATTAAGATAATTAAAGAATCTACAGAAAGTACTTACAAGCTGATTGAAAATCTTCTTGAATGGTCAAGATTGGAATCTGGGAAAATGAAATACAATCCCGCACTGCAAAATATGTTTATGATCATTGAAGATACAAGAATTTTATTGAGTCAGAATGCCCGACTAAAAAACATTAATTTAAGAAATAAACTAAGCCATCAAAGTTTTGTTTTTGGAGATGATACGATGCTCCAATCACTTGTTCAGAACCTTATATCAAATGCTATAAAATTCACTCCGGCAAGCGGAAATATAGAAGTATCCGAGCAGAAGTTTGATGACTATATAGAATATTCCGTAAGCGATACAGGCGTTGGAATAAAAGAAGCCGATATTGAAAAACTTTTTAGGATCGATATTAATTTTTCAACTAAGGGTACACAGCAGGAAAAAGGTACTGGTTTAGGATTAGCACTTTGTAAAGAAATTGTAAATATTCACGGTGGAAAAATTAAAGTTCATAGCAAAATTGGTGAAGGAACAAAAATCATTTTCACATTGAATAAACCGAATAACAGATAAGTTTAATGACCGAGGGCAAAATTAATTCTGACAGCGATGATCTTTCAGAATTTGCAGATTATTTAGCAGAGTTTGAATCAACTATTGGCTTTGATGCTGAAACGTGTCCGGTTTGTGGAGTGAATATATCTGATTCACTTACACTTGAAAATTCTCCATTCGTTCATTACAAATGCTTAGCGAAAGAAGATGATATTCTTATGGTAACTAAAGAATTAGAATTAAAATGTATTCCCTTTAAAATTGAGAAACGGCTTAACTCAGAAATGAGTGATAAAATAGTTTATCTATATGATGTGCTGATTCCCCTAAAATGTTTACCTTACTTAGAAAAGATTGTTTAAACTTTATGTTCAATTTCTTGGGTGAGTGTTGCACCAGTCTTTAATATAATCAGCGATAGCAGTAGTTGTTGCACCGGGAGTAAATAATTCTCCAACTCCAATTTCCTTTAACTTTATAATATCATCTTCAGGAATAATTCCGCCGCCTGTCAGCAATACATCATTCATTCCCTTTTCTTTTAAAAGTGTCATCAACTTAGGAAAAATTGTCATGTGAGCACCGGAAAGAATGCTAATACCAATCACATCAGCATCTTCCTGCATTGCTGCTTCAACGATCATTTCTGGAGTTTGTCTTAAACCGGTATAAATAACTTCCATCCCAGCATCACGCAAGGCGGCTGCAATAACTTTTGCGCCTCTGTCATGTCCATCTAATCCGGATTTAGCAACAACAACTCGAATTTTTTTATCCATGCAGAATGTCCTCATATTTAGAAACTGATTCTCTGATTTTTTCCGCATAGGATTTAATTTCAGAAGTTTTATATTCAATTGTTCTAAGTCTTAAATGAAAATCATTTTCATATCTAGGTATGATGTGATAATGAAAATGAAAAACTGATTGCCCAGCTGTGGTTCCATTGTTTGAGATTACATTAAACCCATCTGCTTTTAACGCTCTTTTAATAGCACCTGAAAGATATTGTGTCAACTTTGTTAATTCTTCAAGCTCTTTAGAAGGTATGGTTAAAAAATTATCGTAATGTGCTTTTGGAATTACAAGTGTGTGTCCGTAATTAACCGGGTTTATATCAAGAAAGGCTATGTGCTTTTCATTTTCAAAAACGATTTCAGCCTCAGAAGATTTTGCTGCTATTTCACAAAATATACAATCCATATTATGCTCGCTTTTTATTTGTTGGTTAAAGTTAAATTATTTTGAAGATAACTGCCAATAAAAATTTAATTTGAAAGATATTCTTTTGTTCTTCCAAATACACCAAATAACCCGCCGGTGTGAACAAAAATGTTCCTCTTCCCTTTTCCTGTCTTCAGAAATTTTTCATAATAAGCGGTAAATGCTTTTCCTGTGTATGCAGGATCAAAAAGGATTCCGGTTTCTCGCGCAAACTTTTTAATCAATTTAATTTTCGTTTGAGATATCTTTTTGTAGCCTTCTTTAGAATAACCATCAACCACAATTAGATTTTTAGGATCGATTGTGCAGTTCAGTTTATAATCTAAAACGCACCCTTCCGCAAGCTGCAAGATATGTTTTTCCATTTCCTTTTTTGACATCAAAACATGCACAGCTACTATTTTAACATTTAATTTATTTAATGCCGCTCCAACTAACATTCCAGCAGCAGTACCACCTGAACCACAAGCTGCAACGATGGAATCAATTTTTGAAAGATCAATCTGCTTCTTGAGTTCATTGATAAAATTTATGTAGCCCCAGATTCCAAGAGTGGTAGATCCACCGGCCGGAAAAACATAAGCATTTTTTTTCTTTCTGAGCATTTCTAGTCTTTGCTCGAACATAATATCATTAACTTTTTTGTATTCGGCTTTTGTAAAATATTGGATGTCTGCTCCAAATACTTTATCAAGAAAAAGATTACCATTAGGTGTTGGAGCTTCTTTACCCCATAAAAACAATTTGGTTTTGAGTCCAATTTTTCTAGCAGCAATAACTGTTGCCCTTGCGTGATTTGATTGATCACCCCCAGGAGTAAAAATAATATCAGCCTTTTTACTTTTTGCATCCGCAAGAAGATATTCAAGTTTTCTTACTTTGTTACCAGATAATTCACATCCTGTTAGGTCATCACGTTTGATTAAAAAACTTTTACCTTCAAACTTTACTTCTTCAAATGGAGTTGGAATTTGTGCGAGTGAAATCTTTTTAGGGATGATCATTTTGCTAACTCAATTTTTTTAAGTTTTGAATATATTTTTCTTGCCTTCTCTAAATCTTCAGGAGTATCAACAGAAAAACTATCATACTCGGTCTCAACAATCTTTACTTTAAATCCATTTTCAAGCATTCTAAGCTGTTCAAGTTTTTCCCATTGCTCTAAATCAGTCGGCTCAAGTTTTGTAAACTTCAATAAATATTCTTTACGATAAACATACAATCCAACATGCTTATAGATATTTGCTTTCTCAAGCATTTCCATTTCACTGTTTGCATCGCGTACAAAGGGTATTGGAGAACGTGAAAAGTACAATGCAAAATTTTTATAATCAAAAACAACTTTTACTATCGAAGGTGAATTAAATTCTTCAACATTATCAATTAACTTTGCAAGCGTTGAGACATTTACTTCACTATCAAACAACAATGGTTCGATTGCTTGATCAATCATCATTCCGCTAATAAATGGTTCATCACCCTGAATGTTTACAATTATATCAGCACGAGGAAATTCTTTTGCAACGATAGCAATTCTATCAGAACCTGTTGGACAATCTTTTGGCGTCATTATTACAGAAGCACCAAATCCTTTTGCAGCTTTTGCAACTTGATCATCATCAACAGCGATAACAATTTTATTTAATAACTTGGATTTACTAGCACCTTCAAAAGTATGTTGGAGCAGAAATTTTCCGCCGATGTCTGCTAATGGTTTGCCTAATAATCTTGTTGATGCAAATCTGGCAGGTATAACACCAAGAATGTAAGGATTATTTTTTTTCGACTTTACTTTCTTTGCCATTATTTATCACCAATAACTTTAGGAACTTTAAAATGATGCTCGTCTTTTGATGGAGCATTTTTTAAAGCATCTTCAGTTGGGATTGATGGTTTCAATTCATCTTCACGAAAAACATTTGTTTGTTCAACTGGATGGGAAAGAGGATTTACATTTTCTGTATCAAGTTCGTTCAGCTTATCCATGTAGGATAGTATTTCATTCATTTGCGGAGTAAAATTTTCAAGTTCCTCTTCAGAAAATTTTAATCTCGCAAGCTCTGCTATTTTTTCAACATCTTTTTTGGTAACAGCCATTACACAATTTCTTTCTGATTACCGATAATAATCTCTCTAACTTTTTCCATTAACGCAAGTTCATCCTGTTTTGAAGCAATGTTATCAGTAGGTATTGGTTTATCAAAATGAAGGTAGATTGTGCCACTTTTAAGTTTGAACGTACCTTTAGGCATAATTTTCTTAGTTCCATTTATTGTTATTGGAACTATCGGATAACCGCTATGAGCAGCGAGATAAAAAGCACCGCGTTTGAAACTCTGTACCTCACCCGTTTCACTTCTTGTACCTTCAGGAAAAACAAGTACTGATATTTTCTTCTTATCCATGACTTTTTTTGCCTCAGTCAAACTATTCATCGCGGCTTTGGGATCTTTCCTATCAATAACAACATAAGGACCCAAATAAAGCTGCCATCCAAAAAATGGAATTCTTGCAAGTTCCCTTTTAAAGATCATACTTAACCGATTTGGAACTCCCCATTGCAACGCTGTTATATCAAGATGACTGGAATGATTAGAAGCAAAAACATAAACAGCTTTTCGATCAATGTTTTCAATTCCGGTTACTTTAACACGTATACCAGAAATAATTAATATTCCAAGAGGAAAAATCTTTGCAAGGTAATGATATAGTGTAAAACTTCTATCAAGAAATATCACAACCAATCCAATTGTAGAACAAATTAAAGTATGAATAACAATTAAAAATATTTTAAGATAAGTTATCAATTTTTTTTAATTAATAATTCTTAGTCAATTTTGAAAAAATATTCTTTAGCCCTGAAAGGGCGATTTAATTAACTCAGGACAGAGTCCTGAGACTAAAATGCAAAAGCCTTTTAGCACTGTAGGTGCGAAATATAGAATCAATCCCAAACATACTTCTCATCAAACTCAACATTATACTTTTTAAGAAAAGCTCTGTACTCTTCCTGAAAAGTCTTCTTTCTGTGATGTTCTTTTTGATTCTCGATATACGCAATAACTTTATCTACTTCATAGGGGTTTACAGAAAATGCACCGTAACCGTTTTGCCAGTAGAATTTCTTAAGAGTATCATCTTTAGTTTTTATCCATTTTGATGAATGCGCTTTAATTTCTTCCAACAATTTCATTAATGGAATTTTTTTTGAAAGCATACATAAAATATGAATATGATCTATGTAACCGCCAATTTTTATAGGATAACATTCTAACTGTTTACAGATACCGCCAATATAGCTATACAATTCATTTTCTATTGATTCTAAAATTAATGGGGCCCTAAGTTTTGTGCTGAATATTATATGAAGATAATTTTTTACTAAAGATTGTCCCATGAATTATACCGTCCTTTCAGGACTTGACTTTTTTTCATTCTTCTAGTTCATAGGACTTCGTCCTATGTTAATGTATCTAAGCCCCTTCAGGGCTATGTGACAAATTTTTAATGTTAGTTTGTTCTACAATACCCTTCTCACTCACATAATTCTTTATGGCATTAACTCTATTTTTTATTGATGGATGCGAATAGAAAAACCATTCAATAAATGGATGTGGCTCTCTGTCTCCAAGATTTTGATCCGTTAATTTGTTTAAAGTATTAATAAAACTTTCAGTTTTAAGAGTTGATTCAATAGCATATCGATCAGCTTCATATTCGTATTTACGTGAGAGGATATTTCCAATCGGAGATTGAATTAAACCAATTATCATCGCCCATAAACTAAGTAAAGGAAGTGCTGCAATTTGATTTATGCTTTCAAAATCAAACCAGCTTAAAGAATTTTTATAAAGAATTGATATAATAAAAAAAGTTAGAAAACTTGAGACTGTGCCAAAGATTAAATTTTTAACAATATGCTTGTGTTTATAATGACCAAGCTCATGAGCGATTTCAGTTTCAATTTCATCTATAGTGTAATCATTCAACAATGTGTCGCCAAGAATAATTCTTTTAGTCTTTCCTAATCCAGTGAAAGCAGCGTTAGCTTTTTTTGTATTCTTGCTCATATCAAAGCTAAAAACATTTTCTACTCTAATTCCCGCACCTTTTGCAAGATTACTAATTCGTGTTTTTAATTCTTCATCTTGCAACGGAATTACTTTGTAAAATATCGGCATTATCAAGATTGGGAAAAGTTGGGACAGCACAACAGAAATCAAAAACATCGCAGAAGCAAAAACTAACCACCACAGATCACCAAATTGGGTTATCACAAAAAAGAAAAGCAAAAGAATCGGTACCCCAATTACTAATCCAACTAACGTTGATTTCACATTTTCTATAAAATATTTAAAGAATGTTTGATTTGATAAGTTGTATTTATGTTCTAAATAAAATCCGGTATATATATTAACTGGCATAAAAAAGATCGAACTAATAATTCCTATTGCAAAAACAAATAGAATAAAAACTAAATATGAGTTTTCAGTAAATGTCTGAACATATTTTTGAAGTGATAGACTATATCCCAAATCAATAAAAAGATAAAGCAAAACGAAACTGATTATCGCTTTACCAATCCCTATTGCAAGCTTAGTATTATTGTATTTTTTAGAATTCATATAGTTAAAAATAGTAACTGAATCTCTTGCAATCAATTTAAAATACATTGTAATATCTCTCAAATATTTTCCCTAATTTTAGACAGTAAAAATTTAATTGAGAGGATCAAATGAAAAAAAATAGCATTTCCTTTTTTGCAGCCGCTTTTTTTATTTTACTTTTTGCATACCAGACAAATGCACAAGTAACGCTTCAACTCGGAGCAGGACTTGGTTATGCAACTCCTACTGGTGATTATGGTGGAGACATGACTGAGTTTTATAACGGCACAAAATATGGGATCGAATCCGGCTTTAATTATCATGCAAAAGCTCGTGTTGGCTTATTATTCCTTAATGTTTTTGGAGAAATTGGATATACTAATTTTAGCGGCGAAGGTGAAGCTGCTCCAGGACAGGGAAATATTAATCTTTCCAACAACGTTTTTTCTATGAAAGTCGGACCTGAATTCCCGATTAATATTCCACTTTCACCGATTACACCCTATCTAATGGGATTTGTAGCCGTAAATACTTTTTCCGGTGAAGTTGAATTTCAAGGTGTTTCGGGAGTACCCAGCGGGACTTACGATCTTGCAAGCGCTACAAGAGTTGGAATCGGAGGTGGTGGTGGAGTTATGTTGAATGCGGGCCCGCTAAAATTAGATTTAAGCATACAATATCATTTAATCAATTTTACCGGGAATGAATATAAGCTTGAGAACGTAACTTCCCACGAAAGATTAGATAATTACACTTCTTTAAATGACGGGGCAGATCCTTCATTTGTTAACGGAAGTAGTGCACATTTTATTCAGGATGATCGTGGTATTGGTGCAATGGAATTTAAATTAACAGCTATGTTTGGTTTATAATTATTTTTAGAAATAAAAAACAAACCCAATTTCACCGAGAAATTGGGTTTGTGGTTTTAAATTAATCAAAATTAATTATCATTTACCCGGTATTTCACTTCTCAATTTAATAGGTTCAGTTTTCTTTTTTCTCATCTTTAAGTTTAACATCTCAACAAAAACACTAAACGCCATTGCAAAGTAAATATATCCCTTAGGAATATGTTGATGTAATCCTTCTACCACTAAAGTGAAGCCGATTAAAAGTAAGAAGCTTAATGCAAGAATTTTTATTGTAGGATGATTCTCAACAAAATCACTAATCGAACCCGAAAAGAACATCATAAAAATTACAGCTATAACTACTGCGATAATCATTACAGGTAAATCATTCGCCATACCTATTGCAGTTATAACGGAATCAAGTGAGAAGACAACATCAAGTAAGAGTATCTGAATGATTACACCCATAAACGATACTTTTGTTTTAACTTCGTGATGTTCTTCTTCACCTTCTAACTTGGAATGTATTTCCATCGTACTTTTTGCGAGCAGGAATAATCCTCCAAGAATAAGAATTAAATCCCTGCCAGAGATGCCTAATCCAAAAATGGTAAAGAATGGTTCGGTTAATTTTATTATTAATGAAATAGAAAAAAGTAAGAGAATTCTTGTAACCATTGCGAGAGCCAGTCCAACTAATCTTGCTTTCTTTTGGTTTTCTTTTGGCAGCTTACCAGCGAGTATTGAAATAAAAATTATATTATCAATGCCGAGTACTATTTCTAATACCGTTAAAGTTAACAATGCAATTAATGCTTGCGGATCAGTAATCCATTCCATTTAGGTTTTCCTATTGTATAATTATGGAAGTAAAATTAGATAGTGCTTTGCTTAAAATGAAATTATTGAAGTATCAAACTATTTAAAAATAAGATTCCCGCTTCCGCGGGAATGACAAATACAAAATAATATAAATTTAACTTGCGACTAAATGAGATTATTTTTTCTCTACTTCTTTTTCAACTTTTTCAGTCTTCTTTTCTTTTTTCATATCGCAGCAAGAAGATTTATCGCCGCAATTTTCTTTGGCATTCATTTTAGTTTTTGTTACTGAAGATTCTTTTTGTATTGTTTCTTTATCAGTTGTTAAAGCAGTTACACTTGCGGTCTCAACTTTATTATCTGTCTTCACAGTCTGATCGGTACTTGTGCTTTTTTCAACTTTAGTAGTTTCACCTTTTTCTTTTGAGCAGCAATCTTTTGATTGAGCATTTACTGCAAAAGTAAAACCAGCAAGAAGTGCTAGAACCATAAGAAGATTTTTCATTTTGTTCCTTTCAATTTATTATTTGATTGGAAGCAAAGCTAAAGAAAACACAATAATTTACAAATGCCAATAATTAGATTTTTCTAAATAATTCCAATGCTTTTTCCCATAATCCAACCAATTTTTCCATCAGTAAGTCGGATTTTAACCCAATTATCAACTTTATCTTCTAGCCTGACTTTTAATCCTTCGTGAATCACAAATTCATCTTTAGATGAATTATCCGGGGAGGATTTTACAGTTACAATATTTTCAACAATTATTCCATCCTTAATATTGAATTCTTTATTCATCTTAACAGCAAGAAGGCTGATTGAAAAGAATAGAAGTATTAAAAATCCAATTCCAACAAAAAATGATATGCGTTGCTGCCCACCTGATCTTGAAAAAAAGTAAGCAATAACCGATAACAACAATAAAATAAAAATTATATAAGCGATAATCGTCCAACCTGAAACAGAGAATGAAGCAAGCAACCCTTCCCAAATATTAAAAATAAAAAATGGAGGCAGCTCATCTACTTTATCTTTTATATTAAGTTTTGCAACCGCAAGATTATGCTTAGTGTCTTCATCACTCGGAGAAAACCTTAATGCTTTTTCATAATATAAAATAGCAAACCCAACTTTACCTAAACGATAATTTGCATTTCCAAGATTGTAATAAAGTGATGTTCCTTCGTATCCTTGCTTAACAAGTTTATTATATTCATCAATCGCGGATTGGTATTGATTGTTTTTATATAAATCGTTTCCCGATTGCATCAGAGAATTAACCTCTGTGTTTGCAAAGACTGCAGAAGTATAAATAACCAAAAAGATTATTTGTAATAAATACTTTTTCATTTTGAAATCGATCTTTCAATACTTATCACGACATCAGAAAACGATTGATACATTTCACTCATAGCTTGAGAGGGATTTGTTCCGGGTGCAAATCTTATAAACTCACATTTCTGTGCGTTGAGCTTCATCTTTTCAACAAGTTCTGGCTTAATATTCCTTTTTAACAACTCATCGGCTGCTCTATCGAGCGTAAACTCAGACTTAGGGATATGAAATTTATCTTCAAGATATCCAAACAACGCTTGCGAAATTTCAGAATAGAAGAGTTCAATATTATTCTGATCTAAAAGTTTCTTAGCAGTCTTAAATCTTTTTCGTGCTACCTTTTCTGCTTTGGAGTATCGAAGTAATTGCTGATTACCCGAAAGTTTATCCTGTTTGCGCTTCCATCCAATTAAAACTAAGGAAGCTAAAAATGGGACTATAGAAGCAATCCATAAAGCAGGATTGAATAATAATATTTCACTTTGCTTATTGACATCACCAAACTTTGTTTTTATAAAACGAATATCGCTGTCAAGTTGTTCGATGCTCTGCTGGTTAGCATAATCGCTTGCACCACCCTGCCCTTGTTCGATAGAAACACTAAAAGCTTTAGAACTAATTGTTTGATAAGATCTTTTTTCAGGATCAAAATATGAAAACTCAATTGGCGGAATTTCACGAGAACCCGCTACTCTTGGAATTAAAAGATATTCAGCTTTCTTACTTCCGCTGATCTTTCCGCTTCTATTTATCTGCTCATCTATTTTGGGATCATATTTTTCAAATCCATTTGGTAATGCAAATGGAGGCAATTCGAGAAGTTTGATATTGCCGGTACCTGTGATATCAAGCTTTAAATTAATCGGTTCATTAGTTTTTGTTTTTTGTCGGTCAAGAACAGCAGAAAAATTAAATTTACCCACAGCACCCCTAAAAGATTCGGGTTTGTTATTTTCCGGAAGAGGCATAACATCAACTTTAAGAGTATTAGACTTTGCTTTGTACTCAACAATTTCTGCACGTCCAAAAGGATCTCCAAAAAAATCATCCCGCACATTATTTGGATTTTTTTTCTTCTGAACCTGGATCTGAATTGTTGATTCTAATGGGGTAATTTGTAGAACACCTGTTTGTGTAGGGAAAAGAGCAACACGTTTAAATATTCTTGTATTATATTGCTTACCATCAACAATCTCAATTTTATAACTATCATTTTGATCTAGATCTATAGGCTCAGCCCAAAAACCCTGATATTGAGGTTGTTTATCTATTGATCCGTTGCCCATATTCAATCGTGTGTAGAGTTTATAACTTACCGTTACTTGCTCGCCTATATAGACTCTATTTTTATCAACCGAGGCACGGATAAACAAATTTTCAGCTATCTCCTGATTCGAAACTCCACTGCTGTTTTCTTCTTTTGGTTTCTGTGATCCTTTTACAACTGAGACTTTTATCGGACTTGTGGTTAAAGTCTGCCCCTCGTACTGAACAGATGCACTGCCGATTGTGTATGCACCAGTTGTGTTAGGCATTAAAATATAAGACAAGGTTAATGATGATGATGAAACACCATTGATAATCTGCATACTTGTTGATTGATTAGGACCGGATAGAACTCTAAATTCTTTTAAGGAAGGCGGACTAAAGTTTTTTAGAGCGTTAAGATTCTTGCCTTCAAACGTAAATCGTAATTCAAAGCGATCATTTTCTGAAACTTTATTATTATCAACAGTTGCAACAAATGATTGTGCCTGTAGATGAGATGCAAATAAAAATACTATCCCAAATAAAACAGATTTTAACATTACCAATCTTTATCCGCTTGTTTAGGTGTGCCTTTTACTTTTCTTAACTGTTTCTGTAGATCTTTTTCGTTATTCTTTAGTGCATCAAGAATACGTTGAGCCTCTTCTTTAGAGATTTTTTGTTCTTTAGGCTGCTGCGGCTGCTTTGTATTATCTTGTTTTGATTCCTGATCCTGTGGTTTAGGATTCTGCTGCTGATCCTGTTTATTCTGATCTTTATTTTGTTGATCCTGATTTTGCTGTTGTTGATCCTGCTTATCCTGATCTTTTTTATTTTGATCATTCTTGTCTTGCTTATTCTTGTCTTTATCCTTGTTCTTCAACATTTCAAGCGCATAAGATAAATTATATTTTGTATCCTGATCATTCGGATTAAACTTTAAAGCCGTTTTATATGCCTCAACGCTCTCCTCAAGTTTATTTGCTTTAAGCAGCGAGTTACCAATGTTGTGATATACTTTTGCACGATTCTCATTATTATCTGCGCTTTCAAGCGAGCTAGTAAATGATTTTATTGCGTCTTCATATTTTTCTTGTTTGTAGTATGAAGTACCAAGATTAAAATTTGCCTCAAAGTTTTTAGGTGAGTTTTCAACAACTTTTCTAAAATCGACTTCTGCATCAGTATATTTTTTTTCTTCGTATTTATCAACACCATCATTTATTGTGCTTCTGTTGGATTGAGAGAAGGAAACTGAAGATAACAAAATTAGAAATATTGCAATCAAAACATTAATATGATTGTGATTCCGAACTTGTTTCGGAATCACGACAATGAGATCCTGAAATAAATTCAGGATGACTTTTGAATTAATTCTAATCATTTTTCTTCCGCTTCAATTCCTAATTTTCTATTCAATCTTGTAAAAAATGGTGAACGTTTGTCCGTAATAAAGATCTCAATTATCAACAATAAAATTGCCGGCAGTAAAAAGTAATAAAATCGATCCTCGTAATCAGTGACTTTTTTCACACCAAATTCTGCCTGTTCGAGTTTTGATAAATCATT
Source organism: Ignavibacteriaceae bacterium (assembly GCA_041738675.1). Taxonomy (GTDB): domain Bacteria; phylum Bacteroidota; class Ignavibacteria; order Ignavibacteriales; family Ignavibacteriaceae; genus IGN3. Next base: position 49,124 of record JBGSPH010000063.1, on the reverse strand, counting down.
GTAAATTTTATCCAGATAATCTTCATAATTATTTCCGCGATAGTATTTCCCATTTCCATCATTGGCAATTTTTTTCAAAATACTTTCATTAAGTTTTGTTAGAACAGTTTGTCCGGAATTATCTTGTTTAAATCCAACTTCATTTCCGCGATTATCATAAACGGGAATCGGAACACCATCCGGTGATCCTAAGCCAATTGTGTAAATTTTAATTTCTTTATCAGTTGCAGTTTCAACAGCTGCATCAATATCGCCTTCGTGATCTTCTCCATCAGTTATCACGATTACAGCTTTATCTGTTGTCGCGGTATCGAATGATTGCACAGCCATTTTAATTGCTGATGCAATTGCTGTTCCCGGCTGGGGGACTGAATTAAAATCTACTGCAGATAAAAATAAATTTGCAGCGGAATAATCTGTTGTTAAGGGGAATTGAATATATGCTTCTCCGGAAAAAATTATCAATCCAATTCTATCGCCGCGTAATTTTTGTATAAGATTTGAGATCTGATACTTTGCTTTTTCTAACCTGTTTGGTTTAATATCTTCTGCCTGCATACTCCTTGAAACATCAAGCAAAATGTAAACATCAATTCCTGTTTGCTTTACTTCCTGCATCTTTGTTCCAACTTGTGGATTTGCAAATGCCAGTATCAATAACGTAAATGCAGTAAGGATCAATCCAAATTTTATTTTAGATTTATTTCCACTGAAAGAATACATTATTGATTTATGCAATTGTTTATCAGCAAATTTTTCAAGCAATCTTTTTCTATTCCTGTTGAATAAAATATAGAGCACAATTAAAACAGGGATCAACCAAAGTGCATTAAGATATTCAGGATTAGCAAACTTGAACATTACGGCAGTTTCCTTAATATTGTTTTGGATGCTAGCAGTTCCAGGAGCAACAATATAAATCCAACTCCAAGCCAACCTGCAAAAAGCTCTTTTGCGTTTCTGTAAGATGTTATTTCAATTTTTGTTTTTTCCATCTTATCAATCTTGTTGTAGATTTCTTCTAAAGCTCGATTGTTTGTGGCGCGGAAATATTCGCCGCCTGTTATATCAGCAATCTTTTTTAAAATCACTTCATCAATCTCAACCGGAACCATCTGATACCTTGTACCGAAAGGAGTTTGGACTGGATAAGGTGCTTGTCCACGCGTGCCAACTCCTATCGTATAAATTCTAATTCCAAATGTTGATGCAATTTCAGCAGCGGAAATCGGATCAACCTCTCCCGCATTATTTACACCATCTGTTAGTAAAATAATAACCCTGCTTTCAGCATCGCTGTCTTTTAATCTATTAATTCCATTTGCAATTCCATTTCCAATTGCAGTTCCATCTTCTATCATTCCTGTTCTTATATCACCTAAAAGATTTCTAAGCACAGAATAATCGATTGTTAGCGGGCATTGAGTAAACGCTTCTCGTGAAAAAATAACTAGTCCAATTCTGTCTGTTGTTCTTGCACTTACAAAATTATCAATTACATTTTTTGCTGCTTCCAAACGATTAGGTTTAAAGTCTTCAGCAAGCATACTTCCTGAAATATCAAGAACCATTGCAATATCAATTCCTTCAGCATTAACACTTTGTCCTGCAGAAAAATTTTGAGGACGTGCAAGTGCAATAATTAAAAATATCAAAGCCAACATTCTTAGTGCAAACGGAAGATGTCTAAATCGCTCTTTAAAAGTAGCCGGGATTTTTTCAAACATTTTTAATGATGAGTAAGTAATTGCAGCTTGTTTTTTTCTGCCCTGCCAGATGTACCATGCAATTAAAATCAGTAAGACTAAAATGAAGTACAGCACCCAGGGATATGCAAATGAAATATCATTAAACATTTGCAGCCTCTTTTAATTCAGTCTTGGCTTCAAATTCTTTCTGAACAGAAATTGTTTTCTTAACAATTTCTTTTGCCTGTGTCATCATTTCACGGTTTACATTTTCAAGCGGAATAAATTTTGCAAACTTTACTAGATCAGCATTACTTAAGAATTGAGAAGTAATATCGATCACTTTAATTCCTTGTGGATGCTTGCTTAATAACTTTAACGATTCTGTTGTTGTGCGTTCAAGTGCTGGCAATCCGAATTGTTTTTCAAAATACTCACGGATTATTTCTGTTATTTTAGAATGATAATCTTTTACAAATCCTTTTTGCCACAACTCTTCCTTTTCAAGCAGATCAAGTTTACGAAGAGTTAATTGATGCAGTGGAATTTTTTCTGCTATAGGTTTGATTTCCGGCTGCGGCTTGTTCTTGAAATATTTTCTGTAGATAAAATATCCGATTACTAAAACTACTACCGCTATTAAAATGTAGATTATAAAAAGATAGTTGAATAATCTGATAGGCGGTTTTATATCCTTTATCTCTTCTTCCATTGCCACATTCATACGATGAACATTGAATGTAACAGAATTTGACAATGCAAACTTTAAAGTTGAATCACTTTTAGTTCTGTATTCAATTTTGATGGGTGGAATGGTAACCTGCGCAGAATCAAATCTTGATAATACATAATTATACTTTACAGTTTTTCCGTTTTCATTTTCTTCTGCTTTCGGATCCGGAATTTCTAATACATCTATGTTTTTAAGTGAATCTCTGAAAAAAGGATTAATGATGTAAACATCTTTATCCATGCTTATCAAAAGAGTATAATGGATATGATCTCCAATCATATAATCGGTAGTATCGGTTGAAGCAGTTACACTTATCTCTTGTGCAAAGAGATTAAATGAAGAAATAAGGACGAGAATGATGAAAATACTCTTTACCATCTTTTCTCACGTCTTCTAAAAAACTGAACCAATGGCTGAATATAATTTGAGCCGGTTGTCACTTCAATTCTGTCTAAGCGACTTTTTACAAATATGGAGTTACGAATTTTTTCCCGCTCTTTGCGATCTGAAATCATTTGAGTGCGAACTCGTTTGCTGCCAGTATCAATCCATCTTTCAGCACCTGTTTCAGCATCGGCAAGTTTTACCAAACCAATATTTGGAATTTCTTTTTCATGTCTATCATCAAGTACAATTCCAATTAAATCATGTTTTCTTCCTACAATTCTTAGAATCTTTTCGTAGCCCTCATCCATAAAATCAGATAGTAAAAACGCAATTGATTTTTTCTTGATTGTGTTATTCATGTATTCCAATGCACCTTTAAGGTTTGTTGATTTACCTTCAGGTTCAAATGAAAGTACTTCACGAATAATTCTTAAAACATGCTTCTTCCCTTTTCTGGGTGGAACAAATTTTTCAATCTTGTCTGTAAATAAAATTAATCCAACTTTATCGTTATTCTTTAAAGCAGAAAAAGCAAGGATGGCGGTTAACTCAGCAGCAATTCTTTGCTTGGTTTTTGAAACTGATCCGAACATTAATGAACCGCTTAAATCAACCATAAGCATCACCGTTAGTTCACGTTCTTCTTCAAAAACTTTAATATATGGATGTCCTAATCGTGCAGTAACATTCCAATCAATGTTTCTGATGTCATCTCCATATTGATATTCACGTACTTCGGAAAACTCCATCCCACGCCCTTTGAACACAGAATGATATTCACCTGAAAAGACCTGGTTTACAAGTCCTTTAGTACGAATCTCAATTTGTCTAACTTGTTTTAAAAGTTCTTTAGTAAGCATTTTTATGGAACAACAACTTTGTTCAATATTTCCTGAATAATATTTTCACTTGTTATATCTTCAGCCTCTGCCTCATAAGTAACGGCAACACGATGACGTAAAACATCTAAACAAATTGCTCTAACGTCTTCAGGAATTACGTATCCTCTTCTCTTAATAAACGCCATTGCTTTTGCTCCAATTGCAAGATTAATTGTTGCTCTTGGTGAAGCACCGTAGCTTATTAGATCTGCAATTTTAGTTAAACCAAATTGTTTTGGATTACGTGTTGCAAAAACTATATCAAGAATATACTTCTCAATTTTTTCATCGATATAAACTTCATTAAGAAGATGTCTTGCTCTTAAAATTTCTTCCGGCGAGATAACCGGATTAATTTTAGTTTCAATCAGGCTCATATTCTGTCTCATAATCGCAAGCTCTTCTGCTCTTTCAGGATAAGTAATTACTATCTTCAGCATAAACCTATCTACCTGTGCTTCCGGCAGTGGATAAGTACCTTCCTGCTCTATCGGATTTTGAGTTGCAAGAACTAAAAATGGTTCTTCAAGTTTAAAGGTAGTTTCGCCGATTGTAACCTGTCTTTCCTGCATTGCCTCCAGCAAAGCACTTTGTACTTTTGCAGGTGCGCGGTTTATTTCATCAGCAAGGATGAAGTTGGAAAAGATTGGACCTTTACGAATAAGAAAATTTCCATCTTTCTGATTATAGATTTGTGTACCGATTAAATCCGCGGGAAGAAGATCCGGTGTAAACTGAATTCTTTGAAACTTTGCTTTCATTGATTGAGCCAAAGTTTTGATGGCAAGAGTTTTTGCAAGACCCGGAACACCTTCAAGTAAAACGTGTCCGTTGCTAAGCAAACCAATTATCAATCTTTCAACCATCACTTTTTGCCCGACAATTGTTTTACTGATTTCACTCATCAGTAAATCTACAAAAGCACTTTCGTTTTTGATTTTTTCATTTAATGCAACAATATCCAAGGCGAAACCTCACTATTTATTAAATACTAAAATTCTTGAATTTAATTTTGATTAGACGCCGCCAAACATATAAATGTTGCATTTTTAATGCAAGGATAATTGTTTTGATTATTTAAGTGAATCAACGATAATGACCCCTATATAATAAAAGTTATAAAAATTCATTACTTTAATTTTATTAAATTTCGCTCGGATCAAATATTTTTTAGTTGTTTGTAATAATTTCAGTGGATAGTACAGATGAAAATTGAAGTGTATATAAATATCTTAATTGGATTAGTATTACAATTTAATATTAATATCATGGCGTATAACCCAATTGCTAACTCTACCAAACTTGATTCAATTTTCCAGTTGCAGGATTCTTCACTTCAAAAAATTTGGGAAATAGAAAATAATTCTTTAAGCACTACAAATATTTTAAAATCGACTAGTTGGTTCTATTTTATTTCGGATAGCGGACTTATCAATTGTTATGATTTTTCCAGTAAAGAAAAATGGACAACGGAAGTTTTAGGACTAATATCTAACAATTCAGTTCTCTATAAAGATTTACTTTTAACTGCTACTCAGGAGGGCGATTTATATTCTATTAATTCTAATAATGGAGAAATTTTACAGGTTGTTGGTATTGGTGAAAACATAACAACTGATCTTGCAATCATTGAGATTGCAACCGCTGGTTTAAAAACGATTGGTGTAGTGTTGGGTACTTTAGAAGGTAATATTTTTTGTTACGATGCTTTTACATTTGAATTACTATGGGAACAAAATATCTCAGCAACACCAATAATATCTAAGCCTTTAGTTGAAAAAGATAAAGTGATTTTTTTAAACACTAACTCTTCACTTTACAGTGTTAACACAAAATCAGGTTCCTTAATCTGGAAGTATGAATTTTCAGATGAACAAAATTTTTCAGCAAAATATTTTCCTGTAAGTGATGGAAAAAATGTTTTTTCACTATCATTAGATGGTAAACTTTTCGCACTTGATCTGCTGCTTGGTAAAAAAACCTGGTCATCAAATACAAAAGGTGTGTTGAATCAATTTTATATAAGTTCAGATAAGCAAAAACTATTTCTGTTTGATGATAAAGGACTATTGACAATTTATACTACTAAAAATGGGAAAGAAATTGGCAAAATTGATTTTATAAAATCAGAACTATCATCTTTTCATATTGCAGAAAATCAAGAAAATACTCTGGTTGGATTTTCAGACGGTTCATTATATACATTTGATTCAGAATTATTCAGCAAAGAATTATTATCGGCAAATCAAATTCCTATAACTTCCATTGAGGTAATCGGCAAAGGCGAATTTATTGTCAAAGACATCAACAGAAAGATTACATTTTATAAATTTAAATAAAGCAAAATGAAATCAAGATTTAAAGGTATTATATTCGATGTTGATGGAACGTTAACATTCACAAATCAACTTATCTTTGATTCTTTCAATCATATCACTCAAAAATATTTAGGGAAAAATTATTCTGATGATGAGATAATTGCACTTTTCGGACCGACTGAAGATGTGATACTTAAAGAAATGTGCAAAGATGAATATGAAAATGCACGCAAAGATTATTATGCTTACTATAAAAACAATCATGATATCGCAAGATTATATGATGGGATCAAAGATTTGATAATTGATATCAATAATGCAGAGATACTGCTTTCAATCTTTACAGGAAAAGGAAGAACATCGGCTTTAATAACTTTGGATGAACTTGGGTTAACTGATTATTTTGATATGATTGTTAGCGGTGATGATGTTGAAAATCATAAACCATCTCCAGAAGGAATAATGAAGTTCTTAAATAAACATAACCTAAATCCAGCAGAAGTTCTTATGATCGGAGATGCACCTTCTGATATAATTGCGGCAAGAGAATGTGGAGTTGATATTGCTTCAGTTGTTTGGGATAGTTATGCAGAAGAAGAGGTTAGAAAACTAAACAGCAAAACAATTTTTCATTCTGTTGATGAGTTAAGAAATTTTATTTTTAAAATGTAGGGAACGGTCTCCCGACCGTTCCGCTAATTTTTTTATTAAGTTAAAATTTAAACGGATAAATAAACGAAACTCTTGGTTCTATTCGCTTCTGCGGTTCAAATGAAATTATCCTGTCATCACTGCCACGAATAGGAGTATATGTCCAGCTATAAAGTAATGAGATTAAAATATATTCAACAGGTTTGTAACCTGCTTCAGCAAATAAATATGATCTGTCATCAAGAGTAAAAGCATCTTTCTCATCCTGTATATTAATTTTATCATAGCCACCACGCAAAACGATTGGCATATCTTCAGGCTCAAATGCTGCCCGTAAATTTAATTCACCGCTCTTGGGATATTTATCTAATCTTTGATAACTGCCATAAACATCAAACAAGTTTAGAACTCTAATTAAAAGATCACCATACCAGCCTTTAGTATCTTCATCGAACTCTGAAAGAAGCTTTGCCTTGCTCGTAAATATTCCAGTGGAGGAATCAACTTGGAATCTATTAATTTCATGAAGTGTATTAAAATAAGCTGGAACATATTGACCCTGATTGAATCTTCTTTCAAGTTTTGTGGAAATAGTAAGCAAGGAACTCATATCAAAATCAAATTTAGCTCCGGTCGCAATACCGCTTCCAAAATCAATGATCTTAGCGTAATCAACATAAAAAGTAATATCTGTAACGCTTGAGTTTAATAATGGTAATCCCAAATCAAATCCATAAATACTTAAAGATCCTAAATCCTCGGTTACATTAAATTCTTGTTTTATAGGATCATAATTTCCGTTTATAATTCCTGCATCTTTATTCATATCAGATGCAAATGAAGCACCAACTTCAAGATTACTAATTATTGGCAGATCGGTTGCAGATGTTAGTTGAAGCGGACGAACATATCCGCGAATTGCAAAAACACCTTGCGGTGAAAATGAACTATAAATTGATTCGACACCAAATTTTCCGAGATCAAGATCAAACACTAACCCAATTCTTCTGTTATCATATGTGGGACTGTTGTTATAATGCTGCATTATACTTCCATGCCCGAGAGTATAATAATCCAGTGCACCGACTTTTATAAAAACAGGATCATTCTTTATTCCGTATCTAACATATCTGATTATACTTAAATAATCGGAAGTCTCGTTAAAGTTTTCCGTTCTAAGTTTGCCTTGAGAATCGAAATCAAGATTCAAATCCAAACCTATCCCAACATTGGAGAAAGAAACTTCGGGTCTAAAGCTTATGCGATAATAAGGCTGGCCATCGATCCAGTTAATACCCATTCCACCTGTCATAACACCTTCATCAGGTCGCGGATATTTATCCCATTGAGTAAATGATTGAGATGTTAAAAAGACTACAAGAATAGTTAGTAATATTGATTTCATTTTTACCTCGGTCAATTTGGAATTGAATTAATCCTATTTCACAAAAGTTATTCTTTTGGTAACAACATTTTTTTGCGATTCAAATCTAACAAAATATATACCTGATGAATAAGAGCTAAAATCAAGAGATAATTGATACATTCCCGGTAAAAATTCTTGAGCTGCTATTTCTTTTACAAGTTTTCCACGTATATCGAATAAATCAATTTTAAGAATCTGCAAAAAAGGCAATTCAAAATTTATTTTAGTCGCAGGATTAAATGGATTAGGATAATTATCGGAGACATTAAATTGGGAAGGGACATTAGAACTTTCTAATGTTATTGATGATGCAAAATTTACTTCAACTGTATCAGAGTAAGCCGATGTGCCATCAAAATCAATTTGCTTTAATCTATAGTAAATTATTCCCGTCATCTCAACGAGTGAGTCAGAGAATGTATAATGTTTTGGAGAATTACTGTTACCGTTACCCTCAACAAATCCTATTATCTCAAAGTTTAAGTTGTTTTGTGCTCGTTGGATTTCAAAACCGTAATTACTCACTTCAGTGGCAGTTCCAAATTTTAAGAGAACAGAATCTTCAAAAACATCCGCATAAAAATATATAAGTTCAACGGGCAGTGTTCTATCTTTATCATTTTGTGAGTTTAATACTGCTGCTAATCCTAAAAGAAATACTATCAAAAAAAATTTAGATAACAATTTCATTTACACTATTTTACTTTTAAAAGTTTTTGCGTTAACTGATAAGAATTTTCGGGACTTTTGATTATAACTTTATAAAGGTAAGTACCATTTGCAATTTCATCACCATCCTCATCTGTACCATTCCATTCAATTTTGTTAAATCCGAAAACCAATTCGTTAGGTGTCTTTTTTATTTCTTTTATTTTTCTCCCTGCAATTGTATAAATATTAATTTTTAATTCTTCAGGAATCACAGGCAAAATAAAAGTAAAAAAAGTTTTTTCGCTGAATGGATTAGGGTAATTGTAAAGGTTAAATAATGCAAATTCACTTGATACAACAAAAAACTTTTCGAAACCTGGATAAGGACTCATAACACCATTAATGTCTTTGCCAAATACTTTAATATTATGATCCCCATCTGACAATGGTGGTTTTATATTATATTTAGCAACTCTATTAATAGTATCGTAATTTACATCAAAATCTGAATAGCTAAGTTCATTATTGTCTAGATATATTTTAATAGCACTTGTGTCATCGATTGGAAACCAGAGTGGATAATTAAAATTAATTAATATATTAGGATTTGATGAAGTATAATCACCGTCAAGAATTTCAAGCCCGTCAAATGTTGCAGTAACTGATGCTTCTGAAACAGAAGTAACAGTGGTATCTTTTTTAACATAGAAAGGACTATTGGAGTTATTATTATCCTCATATATTTCTTCTACAGAGTTATCGGTGTCAAGTTTAATTGCAAATGACATATCACCGTAGCCATCATTAAGATTTGATTTATAAGAATAATTTAATAAAATCGTTTCTGAAGGATCCAGATTATTTATTAAAGTGTCAATTAAATTAATTTGTTGTTTATCCGGTTTGATCAGATCAAGTTTTACGATAAAAGAATCCGATCTATAAAATCCAAGATTAGTAATACTGTACGAAATGCTAATACCTTCCCCTTGATAAACAGAATCTTTATCCAAATTTACTACCTGATAATTTATTGCAAGCTCTGGTGGCTGAATGTAGTTTACTCCAATTGAATAAATTGATGGAGATTCCTTTAAATCATTTGCAAAAAACTTTGCATTAAGTTTTATTTTATTATAAATCTTAGCGTTAATAAAACCGATAGAAGAACTATCATTAACAAAAGTTAGTACAGATAAAGTATCGATTTGATTATTACTTCTAATTCCAAAAGGAACCACTTCAATATTTCCACCATTTGGTATTGAATCATTCATTACCACATTAATCCAATTGGAACTTTTACCAGCTACCGGGAAAGTAATCTCTCCATCATCAAAAATTACCAGTTTGGATGTATCAATTATTGCTGCACCTTGAAAAAGTTTTTTATACGATTCGGGAACACTTCCAATCGCAGCCCCTTTTTTGCCTAATAAGCACCAAGACTCTCTATAACGAACACTATCTATATATAAGCTGCCTAATGTTTCGATAGCTCGTCTGACAGGAGTACCACCGCCGAAGCCCAGTACCGTTTGCGCTGCATCATCAGAAATTGCTATTGCTATCAATTTGCCCGGAGGCATCAGATTAATGTAATTAATTAAAGAATCTGCATTTTGATTGATAGTATTTGGTGCGGCAAAATATTTAATATTACTTGGTTCAAGAGTTAATGAATCAATTTCTGCGGTTGCAATACCCCAGAAGAAAGTATTTGGTAAATATTCTTGTGTATTAAAAATCATTGAAGCGAATTTTCCATCATTCGAACCCGCAGAAGTTATTTTAAGAAAATTAAAAACACGGCTTAACTTCCATGATTGACTTGTACTGTCAAACTCAATATTTCTTTTATTAAGATCATCAGAATTGTGGTCTTTATCAATGAACCAATTATAATCCTTGTCAATATTTTTAAACGAATATGAAGATGACCAATTAACTTGAGGTGAGTTTAGTCTTGCTCTATACCAGTAGCGTTCATTAATACTGACATTACTTAATGAAATCTTTGTATAAAGGATACCCATTGTATATTGGTGCTCAATTGCATTATTAAATTCCGGATTATTCGAAACTGATAGTAAAAATTCTTCCGACTCCCCTTCTGTCTTAAAGCTTGGGTTCAGAAAAACCAAAGTGTCTTTTAAAGTTGTATAAAAGTTCTCTGTTTCAACTGGTCGTATTGATGAAGAATAAACCTGAAAATTATAAATCACCGAATTATCATCTTCATAAATTTCATCTATCGCATTCTCTGAATCTAAAACAACAGACAAAGTGTGCTGTCCGACTAATCTCATAGTTTGAACATATATTGATATTTGATCAGAATATAATGGGCAAGGAATTATTAAATTCTTTGTATAAATAACAGAATCAGCATAAGTATTTGTAATTGCAATATTTATTGAATCATTTACGGTAGTTCCCAAATTAAGTATCGTTAACCCTACAAGAACTGAATCCTCAAGGTCAGATACCTGTTCGGGGTTTAATGAAACAGAGCTTTGAGTTATAATTAAGTTGGGTTTTTGAGGTATAGCAATTCTAACTATAGGGTCATTAAAAAGAATATTGCTGAAATTAAAAACTCTGTTTACCTCGCTGAAGCCGTAAAGATTAAACTGCTCCAATTTTGCTAGAAGGTGAGCTTTGCTTATTAAGGTTACTGAATCAATAAGGATTTTTTTGTAGAATAACCCAGGATACCTTAGTGAGGTTGAAAGATAGCCAAGGCTCGAATTCCCTAAATATGCTAGGGCCTGCCCATTGCTAGATTGAGCAACAAATAATTCACCAAATGCATCAACATCGGGCTCGGCAAATTTACCGGTTGAGCATCCAAAATCTGAAATGAGTGGATATCTATCAGGAAAAATATTTTTAATATCCTCTACTTCTGTTATTCCATTATCCCATGTTCGTGTGCCGCTATGACCAATATAAGAAATAAATAATCCACTGCTGTCAACTGCATTCTGAATTTCTTGAAGCGTATAAGGCCCAAAATTAGTTGGTGGGTTTATAGTTTTGTAAAAATGAATTCCTTTACCACCAATTGGAGGAGGCTTAATAAAATTATTGTGCAGAGAATCATTAGCTGCTTTTATCTGAGCAAGTTCAGAAGGTTTTGTTGGATCACCACCGCTATAAAAAGTGTACCGTTTATTCCAGTCATCGAATCTTCTATTAAAATAAATTGAATGTTTACTTATATATGATAACACTTCTTCATTATTGTTTGCAGGAATTCTTCCCACATACATCTGAGGAATATTAATATTTGAAGAATCCCACATTGTAAACCAACCATCACTTACTGGATATCCATAGGTTGGAACTAAATTCTTCTTTCTTGGCGAAGGTGCTGGATTCCAAATATCTTTATAGTCATAATTAGCATCCCCAATTAAATTCAGATAAGATGGTGCTGGTGCTGTCCAATTCTGATTTGCGAAGTATAAAAACCCTTTTATACTTTCTGCCCAATTTTGACCAAACGCAAATTCATCATAGATATCATCAATATAAATTAGTTCTGTTCTTACTTCATAATTATCAGAAACAAATTGCTCATACTGCTGAACTGAATTTAAAAGAGATTTGTGAGATATAATTAGATAGTCTGCACCACGTGATTGATCTCTAAGATTTACAAAGTTTTTTGAATACTCAAAGATCGGTGTATTAAGATAATCGGGTTTGATGATTATATATTTATCTCCACCCTTTACTGAATCTGAGAAAACTAACTCGCCACCCGAGTAATTATAAGCGGTTATCTTCTTTTGATTATCTGAAACTTTATAGAAGATTATCAATGAATCATCGACTTGTAGGTTTGTAAATCTGATGTTTCTAAAATCTGGATTTACTGAATCTGGGATAACAATAAAAAGTGAATCATTTGCAGTTTTATTCTCCATATAATATTCAATATCAACCCAATCAATAAGGGATCTATGAAAAGCGGCTGGAGTTGGTAAACCAAAAACTCGATATGCGTTACTTCCTACTAAAAGTTGATTTGATGAAAATGTTGAAGTAAAATTAACTGTCTGTCGATAATCGAAAATGATAGTATCCTGATAAATAGTTGAATTTAGACTTGAACCGTTTTTATGAGTATTTAAAGTTATGTTTCCTGCGTTGCTTATTAATCGAGCAGTTACTTTAACGGGTGTATTAAGTACAAAATCCTTAGCGATAAAATTTATTATTTGATTACCTGAATTCCCTATTGTAAGCCAGGTAAATACTTTATGTTCCTGCCAGAAAGGAAGTTGAGTTCTGGGATCTTCTGCATCATAATACCATAGTCTAATGTCTTGCTCGAAATGCATTTTTGATAGATGACTTTTTAATGTATCAGCAGTTACTGAAGGGGCTTGATTCAAAATTTCAATTCTTCTGCCATCATCACCACCAAACGTTAACCAGACCATTGAAGTATCTGAATACCTATCCATATAATTCAGATAATCCTGACCAGTTGGGACAATGTTTGTATAATTTTGTGAACCGTAATTTTTCTCACACCAAAATTCTATATAATCATCCTGATCAAATGAAAGATCATCTTCACCTTTTACGAATAGTGGAATTTGATCGCCTTTGCGAAATATCTTTAAAGTTTTTGGATTAACTGAAGAAGGTGATATTCCATAGTTTATCAGGTCATCGAATGTTATTCTATATATTCCATCTTTTATTATACCAAGTTTATAGTGAGTCTTTGAATAATCGATCCAGTTTGCTGTGGAATCCTGAATGGAAAGTGATTTGTTTTTGCTTCGCAAATTTTGTGCTGACTCAAAATTAATTATTACATCCTTTAAGTCTTTGTCAAATTCACCAAGTGGCTCAGTGCTGGATAAAAAAGGCACTACATCATTAAAAGTAACATCTACTTCAGCAGATTCAATAACAGAAATTGATTTGCTTTTCCATTGATACTGATATGGGTTTATTCTAATTACTGCACAATAAAAATCCCTTACCCAGGTGTAACCAAGTATTTCAATTTGCTTTGCAGGATAAAGATCATTTTCCAAATATTTGGTTGATACATTTGTTGCTTTATAAAGGATAGTTGAATCATTAGCAAAAGAAATTTCTGGACTAACCTTGATATCAATCTTTTGAAAAATCTTTTCCTGCTTATCTGAAATATCAAGAGAAACTTTTGAGTATGGAGGAATGGCAATTATCAAATTTCTACCAGGCAGCATTGGTTTGCCCGGAGAATCTTCTTCCATCCCGAGACTATAATTAAAAATCAGATTTCCTTCACTCTCTGTTATAAACTCAGCTGCATCCGTAAAAAATGATAATGACATCCCTGATTCGTTTTGTGAAAATTCATTAATCTTTATTGATTGCGCATTTAAAGTAAAAGCACATGTCAGAACAAATGTGATAACGTGTATATAATAGATTTTGCTTAATAAATATTTCATACTCATAAACAGACCAATATTTGATAATTTATAGGATAATGATACCAAAATAAATCAAATCTTACCTGATATTTTTTTATACCCGTTGAACTTATATATAAGGATTAAAAAAATGAAATAAGGAATTCCGATTACATATCTGTTAAAATATTTAATAGGATGTTGAATCAATCTAAACGTCCATTCAAATCCAAGTTTCCGAAGAAACGCAGGTCCGCGAAGTCTATTACCAGCAATGTCATTAAACAGGTCGCCAACGGATTGAATAACATTACAATTCAGTTTTTCAAAATTATTTATAATCCATGCTTCTTGTCTTAGCGATCCGATTCCAACCCACAAAATATTTGTACCTGATTCATTTATTTTATTTACTGTAAATTCATTAAGACCATTGTAGCCGTTTAATGATCCGACAAGTTCCAATGCCGGAAAATTTTTTAGAATATTTTTCATTGCTTTAGCAAGTGTATCCTCATCGGAACCTAATAAAAATATTTTCCAGTTGTTGTTTTCACATTCACGGATATACTTTAAAGCCCCGTCTGTCCATGTCCAATGTAATCTAAAAATATTTTTATCTTTGATTAAAAGTCTGCAAGCCAACTCCATTCCTATTCCATCAAGGTGGTTAAATGTAAATGAATTTATAATTGATTTCAGTGATGAATCATTCTGTGCATACCGGGCAATATGAGGATTGACATAGCCTATTGTTATTTTTTTTTCGGATGAGATTGCATTCGACGTCAGATGTATAATGGAATCATAATCCATGTTTGAAATAGTAAGTCCAAACAGGCTATATGTTTTAGGTTTAGACTGATCGTTTATCTTCATGTTAATTCTTAAACAATTCGCTATATATATTTTTTAATTGTGATAAATATTTTTCACAATTACAGAATTCAACAACCTTTTCAAATAATTTTTCACCGGCAAGTTTAGCGGTGCCAGGATTTTCAAGTACGTATTTAAGTTTTTGTGATAGCTCTTCCACATTTCCTGGTGCTACAAGGAATCCAGTTATATTATTTTCAATAAATTCTTTGATGCCTCCTGTGTCACCGCCGATAAAGGGTTTTCTTCCAGCTCCTGCTTCTAACATTACGCACGGGAATGGATCTTCTCTCGAAGGAAGTACGACTGCATCTGAGATTTCATAATACGGTTTCATATCTTTTTGTGGCTCAAGCAGTTTTATCTCAGCTCTATTTTTTTCTAATAAAGAATTTATGTTTGGCTCTGAAACTGAACCAATCATAAGCAGTTTTACATTTAAGTTTTGAGATAATTTCGCAAAAGCTTCAATAAGAATATCACAACCCTTAATCTTGCTGATTCGTCCTGCAAATAATAATATTTTGTCATCATCAGCATAACCAAGAGATTTTCTTAATTCAGAATTATCAACTTTACTCCCTGCATAAAAAGATTCTTCAATACAATTATAAATTGTTGTGCCTTTAAGTTTTGTGTGAGGGTAATTTTTTAACAAATGTGCTTCGACAGTTTTACTCACTGAAATTATTATATCCGATCTGAAGCTGAATAATTTCATGCCCCTGACAAAACTATGAACAGTTGTAATTGTTTTAACTCCGGTAAACTTTGAGACAAGTACAGAAACTAACTCGGGGTAACGGTGATGGGTGTGAATTATACCGATTTTATATTTTTTGCAGTATGATAATAGTTGAAAAAAATCTTTAATCAGTTTGATTGAGTTTTTATGATCCTTCTCGAAATTAAATAGTGAAAAGTTAAGTCCTGGTATGCTCTGAAGTCTTTCTAATGAATCGCCTTTGTTTGTTATGAAAAATAATTTGTAGTCAGGATCCTGTGATAGATTTTTCAGATTGATAAATACGTGTTTGCTTACGCCGCAGGAGTAGTTAAAGGCGGGGGAAATATAAAGGATATTCATGTCAACTATTCTCAAGCAATTTTGTACAACTTAAATATATTTCATCAACACTAATGAGCGTTATACAGTATGGTTGTTCGTAAATACAATTCCATTGACAATTGAAACAAGAAAGTTTGTAGTACTTGTATTCCGAGTTTAAATATTCCGGATAAGGAAAAAAACGTTCATAATTTCCTCCCCCTATTACTGCAAGATAGCGTTTATTAAAATTGTGTGCTAAGTGTGTAAATCCTGAATCCAACCCGATGTATAGCGTAGTATGCTTTATCATATAAACACATTCAGAAAATTTTAATGTGCCGGCAAAGCTTTTTACATTATTCAAATCTTTAGAAATGAAATTTAGAATCTCAGTTTGTTCAGTAGTTCCGATTAAGTAAACAGGCAGTTTTTCTGATAATTGTTTACTTAGCATTCTAAAATTTTCCTTTGTCCAGTTTCTTGTTTTATCAGATGATGCCGGAGCAATCACTATAAATTTTTCGGAAAGGTTTTCATTTGGTTTATCGCATTGAAAAAAAAATGATTCAACCAAATTGTGATTGAAATCATTTCCATATAGCCGTTTAAATAAATAAAGAAGCTTTGTGGATTCATTTTTAATATCAGACTCAACTATGTAACCATATCTTAGATTATTTCTTTTCAATATATAATCCGGAAGATATGTTGATTGCTGGCTAATACAAGCAGTGAACCCTGCATCGCAATTCAGAGTTAACTCATCATTAACAATACCTCTGGATGGGCTTATATTAAAGATTTTATTAAAACCAATCTTGCGGAGATTTAAGAGAGTTATAGTACGATAGATAATGCTCGTCCGATATTTTTTTTTATTTAATGGTAGTATTTTGAATTGGATTTCGTCATTAAAAATTCCTCTTTGATATTTTTCATCAATCAAGAAAAAGATTCTTGAATTTTTCTCAGATTCGATAACATTTTGAAGAAACTTTAAGGATAAAATAATATCACCTAATTTTTCACTATTAACCACCAGGATATTATTTGATTCCGATCCGGAGTAATTTGTTAAAAATTGTTTGACGAACAACCGAAATGAAAAGAAAAAAAGATAAGCCTTCAGATGAATAAACATCTGGGATAATCGAAAAGTCAGAATGGCAAATTTATTTTTTTCTTTAAGCTGCATTTTGGAGTTTCTAGGATTCGGGTTTAGTTATTTCAGGTCTGAAAAAAATTCCCTTAAAGTATAATCTCAAACAACTCATTAAATATCCGGGAGCTATTGAGTTGACTAATGCAATATGATCTTTGTATAATCTGATAACAAAAAACAGACCGCTCAAATAACCTCTTACTGTTGAGTTGTGCGTAATTTGATTTCTTTGAATCGCCACATAAACCATATTTCTCATGCCATAAATAAACTTAGTGTCATTCATTTTTAAATGAAGATACGGCTTTGGATTATTAACGCCGCACTCATGTAATGCATTGCTTTTAGTTACCATATATCCTTTAAAACCGTTTTTTATTATTCTTAAAGTGAATTCAGCATCGTCACCCCAAATAAAAAAATCTTTACAAGGATAACCAACTTGTTTAATAATTTTTCTGTTTATCAAAAGTGAACCGAATGATGCAGAAAGAATCGGAGCCGGATTACCAAATGCTACCATATCCGCCAGGTTATAGGAGCCATTAAGTTCGGGAATATTTGGATAAGCAAGCTTTCCATCAGTAAAATAAATTGTGCTAGATAGAAAACCTGTGTCAGTTCGATTAAAGCAATCCGAGTCAATTAAATTTTGCAAAGAATTTTTTTCAAGAATAACATCAGTATCCAAACACCAAATCCAATCATACCCTTTTTCATAAGCTGTTTTAATTCCTGTAAACTGACCGCCAGCGCTTCCTG
Organism: Ignavibacteriaceae bacterium; assembly: GCA_041738675.1. Taxonomy (GTDB): domain Bacteria; phylum Bacteroidota; class Ignavibacteria; order Ignavibacteriales; family Ignavibacteriaceae; genus IGN3. The sequence continues at coordinate 31,106 of JBGSPH010000063.1, read as the reverse complement.
AGTTTTCCTGAGTTATTACTGTTAAATCAGTTTGTTCTTTAAGCCATTCTAGTGTTCCATCGTTGCTCAAATTGTTCACAACTATGATTTCATCCAGTTTGCGAGTTTGGGTTCTCAAACTATCGATACATTGCTTTAAGAGTTTTAATCGATTATAAGTTACAACAACCGCAGCAATTTTAAATTTGTTTTTCATCGTTTAAATAATTCATTAAATTTTTTGAGTGAAGCGGCAACAATCTGATCCATATTAAAATACTGGTACTCAGCAAGTCTGCCAATGAAGAAAACATTTTTGAGTTTTTCTGTTTCACTCTTTATTTTAAGATAAAGTGTACGATTATTTTCGGTTGGTATAGGATAGTATGGTTCACCATCAAAGGTGGGATATTCAAATGATACTGTTGTTGTTTTAGTTTTTTGACCGCTTAGTTTTTTATGTTCAACAACTCTTGTAAATTCCGAAGAAACCTCAGCATAATTTATTTGTGCCGTTTCCTGGTAGGATTCAGTCTTAAAATTTTTGTATTCAAATCTTATCGATCTGTAAGGCAGTTTACCAAACTTGTAATCAAAAAAATAATCAATTGGTCCGGTGTAAATCATTTTATCAAACTTGGCTGAATCTAAGATATTTTTATAATCAGTATTTAAAATTACTTCAATGTTTCTATGATTCAAGATTTTTTCAAACATTTTTGTGTAACCTTCTCTCGGCATATATTGATATTTATCAGTAAAATATCTGCAATCATCATTTGTTCTCACTGGAATTCTACCACAAACGCTTGCTGAAAGTTCTTTCGGTTCTAGATTCCATTGCTTTTTTGTGTAATGTTTAAAAAACTTTTCAAATAAGTCCATTCCAACTTGATTAACAATTATATCTTCGGAATTCAGAATTGGGAATCTTTTTTCTTTGACACTTTCAAAATATTCTTTTACTTCTTCATCAGTCTTAAGATTTAAATTGTAAAGCTTATTAATTGTTATTCTGTTAATTGGTATCGGATAAAGCTCGCTGCCTATCTTTGCCAAAACTTTATGTTCATAAGGAATCCATTCTGTGAACTGAGATAAGTATTCAAATATTTCTTTACTGTTAGTATGAAAAATATGCGGACCGTATCTGTGAACTAAAATTCCATGTTCATCATATTTATCATAAGCATTTCCGGCAATATGATTTCGCTTTTCAACAACCAAAACTTTTTTGTTTAACTGCGAAGCCAATCTCTCTGCCATAACTGATCCAGCAAATCCGGCTCCAACTATTAAGTAATCGTACTTCATACAATCAAAATTTTATTTTTCTTAATGAAAACAAAAAATGCCATCGTTACAAATATCTCTGTAACGAGGACAGAAATTGATGTCCCAATTTCAAAATACTTTGGCACAAGTATAAATGATAAAGATAAATTAATCACTGCTGCAAAGAACAATATTATAGAAAAGCTTTTATGCTTATTCATCGGCAACATAGTTTGGATACCTAAAACATTGCTTAAAAATATTACTAACGGCAGCCAGGCAATTATCTTTAAAACTAAAATAGATTGCTGATAATTATTACCAAGAACAACATCTACAATCGGCTCCGCAAAAAAGAAAAGTATTATAGAAATAAAAGCACCAACCGTTAAAGCAATCTTAAATAATTTTTTATTAAAACTAATGAATCGTTCATAAGATTCACTTAACAACTTATTTACATAAGGAAAAACACTTTGCGACATTGGGGAAAGTATTCCCTGAAATGCCATTCTAATTTTATCAGCAGCAGCAAAATATCCAACTATATTAGCTGGAGCAAATAAGCCAAGTATAAAAACATTTGAAGTTGTATACAGATTAATCCAGACTGTTGATAGAAAAAGATTCCAGCCATTTTTTATCTGGAGTTGTAGTAATGATAGTTTAGGGAAAACATACTTCATTTGAAATTTTTTAAATGCAATAATCAATCCTAAAAAACCAATAATGAATTGTGCCGCAGTATTCAATCCAGCTAATTTTATAAAATCATTTTCAGTTTTAATAATCATAAAAATTAAAACAGTAATAATCATTCGCACAGAAACAGTAATTATCAAAATGTAATTCATCTTCTGAATTCCCTGATAAAACCAAAGAGGAAAGAATGCTGTGCCAAGTACCCCTAGAAATGTTATAATGAATAAAAGCAGGTATTCACGAAATTGAGGAACAAGAAATACAACAACAAAAAAGATTAGCGAAGAAAGAACAAAGAATAACATTTTAAGTGTAAAGACAGATGAAAATATTTCTGCAACACGATTTGGGTCATTTCTATTTACAGAAATTTCTTGGGTTGCGGAAAGATTAAATCCATAATCTGTGATAATTGTAAAGTATGCAGCAAATGCGGCTGCGAAGTTTACTAAACCATATTTTTCCGGACCTAAAACTCTTACTAAATATGGCAGTGTTATTATTGGAAAGATATAATTAGCGATTTGTAAAATTGAAAGTGATGTAAAGTTTTTAAATAAAACTTTGTTGGATTCAATTATTTGAAATATGTGTTTCAAAACATTTGCTGAATTATTTTCGCAGCCATATTTCAGGATTTACATTCTGACGACTATTCCAAACTTCAAAATGTAAAATTTTTCCTTCAAGGCTTTCACCAACTGTGGCAATTACTCCACCAGTTTTAATCTTATCACCTTCCTTAACAAAAACTTCCGATAGATGTCCATATACCGTACGGTAATTACCCTTATGACTTATAATCAAAACGGTGCCATAACCTGGCAGCCATTCAACTGCTGAGACGACACCTTCCGCCACGCATTTAACGCTCATATCACCAGCAGCTCTAATGTCTATTCCATAATTAACAGTCAAAGTTTTTAGTTTTGGATTTAATGATTCGCCAAATTTTCTAACAACTTTACCTTTTGATATCGGCCAGTTAAGTTTTCCTTTTAGCTCAGAAAAATTCGTGAAGCTGGAAGTTGATAAATCAAAATTATATTCACTGCTCTCAACTTCTTTTTTAGTTTTTGTTTCAGTGGTTGTAGCAATTACAGTTTCAGTTTTTTTTAATTTTAATTCCTCTTCCCTTTTTCTATTTGCTTCAACCTCCTCAACCATTTTAACAATCATATCTCTTATTTTTTGTTCAGATTTTCTTTTATCGTTAACACTCTTAGAAATCTTTTTTTTATCCTTTTTAATTTCCGCAAGAATGGATTTTTGAGATTTTAATTTTTTAGAAAGTGATTTTTCTTCAATTTCTTTTTGCTGGGTCAGAATTTCTTTTTCCTTCTTTTCAGCTTCAAGTTTTGCTTTAGCGATTAGTAGATCTTTTTTATTAGTTTCAAGTTTAATAAGATCTTTTTCACGGCTTACTGAAAATCTCTTAAGATATTCCAATCTTACAACCGCCTGCTGAAACGAGTTTGCATCAAGAACAGTTTCCCATTCAGTATGTGTCCCGTTTTTATAAGTTGCAGCAACATATTTAGCATAATTTTTTTGCAGAAGATCAATTTCATTTTCAATAGCGGAAATGTTGGAGACACTTTCTTTTATCTCATTTTCTTTTTGGGCTTCTTCTCTACGAAGACTGGTTAACAATTTATTAACAAGAAAATTTTGTTTGCTGATGTTTTCAAGATCTTCTAAAGTTTTTTTCTCTTTTTTGTTTTTCTGGGCAAGTTCATTTTCCAGGCGGGAAATCTCATCTTTTAATTTTGTTAGTTCCTCTTTACGTGAATCTATTTGAGTGGTTTGAGCGTAAGAATCTATATTAAAAACAAGCAGCACTAAGAGAAGAATGTAAAAAACTTTCTTTACCATTTTATGGTTGTAACATCATCTGGAAGTTTAAAGTCTATAAAAATATTTTTTTTATTAACATTTATTTTTTTGTAATCAATACTAATTTTCTGATCATCTGTTTTATTATTGATTGCAATCTTATAAGGCACAGCTACATTTTCCAGCAGTTCAAAATCGGAATAATTTCCTTCCAACATAAGAGTTTCATCAAATCCAAAAAGCAGATAATTAGTAATTCCTAATTGTCTGACATCAACTCTGTAAATAGTTTTGTTTGTTCTCGCGGAATCAAGATAAGTTAGCACATATCTGTCATCCTCGACAAAATAGTCATCCGGCGGTCTGTAAAGATTGCTTGTGAGATTAACCGACCCAACAAATGCATCAAGCAAATCCTCAAAAGATAAATTGATACGGAAAATACTTTGCAATGCATTTGAGTTTACTGATCCAACATATGCTGTATTTTTAAGTGCATCATAAAATATGAACTTTTCTTTTGTAACCAATGCCTGCGCCAGCTCAATTCCAAATGGACCCATAATTGTAAGATAAATTGAATCCGGTTTTTGCAATATTATTCTGAAGGTTGCACTGTTATCCATCGAAGGTGTATTAACAAAGATTGTTCCTGTGCCTTCAAAAGATTTTATTTTTCTTCTGTTTGCTTCAAGCTTGTTTGTCAATCTTTCTGATGGAAGAAGTTCAAATTCTTCTGTCGGCTGGGAAGGTACGCATGCTGTTATTAAAAGGATTAAGTTTGATAACAACAAAACAATTAAACTAAGTTTTCTCAAATCGCACCTTTATCAATTTTATTTTTTATTTCGTTTTTTGTTGGATCAAGCTCAAGCGCATTTTCCCAAAGTTCAATTGCTTTTTCTTTGTTGCCGAGTTTTGATTCCACATCCGCAAGATGATCTAACATTACTGCACTTTCTCCACCGACTTCAATAGCCTTTTCTAAATATAATTTTGCTTCTTTGTAGTTGCCTAGCATAAAATGCACCCATCCAATAGTATCCAGGTAAGATGAGTTTAAAGAATCTGCAGCTATAGAAATCTGAACCATTTTTAATGCACGCTCAAGTTGAATTTTACGAGTTGCAAATGCGTAGGAGTAATTATTATTAATTAGCGGATCATCAGGCTTCAATTCAAGTGCACGTTCATAAAGGCTGTCGCTTATTTCGTAAGATTGCATTCCATTATAAATCATAGCTAATGTTCCAATCAATTGAACATCATCAGGTTCAATATCCAAAGCCTGCTTAAGATAGAATATTGCTTTGTCCTCTTCTTTGAGTTGGTTAAGTGTAAATCCATATGCAGAAAGTGCCGTTATATCTGTAGGATTAAGTATAGTAGATTTCTTTAAATACTTTTCCGCCTCTTGATGTTTTGACTGCTGAGCTAATGACAAACCCAAAATTAGGTTAACATAAAAATCTTCCGGAAAAGAAAGCACAGCTTCACTCATTACTACTTCTGCTTCGTCATACTTTCGATTATCAAAATATAATCCACCGAGTCTCACCCACGCTGCAACATTCCAGTTTGCATTTTTTGTAACGTACTGAAAATTCTCAATCGCAATAGAATCATCACCCTCGCTTAATGCAATAGCACCAAGGTACATTTTTATCTGCCAGTTTGTTGTGTCTTCATCAAGTTTTGTAAAAAAAGATTTTGCAATTGGCAGCATTGTGGAATCAGTTATAGCTTTGTTGAAATAATTTGCGCCAATATTAATTTTTGCATCAAGATTAACATCCGGCTGGTCTAATAAATAATCAAATTCTTTAGACGCGCCTTCCCAATCATTTTTTCCTAACAATAACTTAGCTTTTGCTTCTCTTGTTTCAAGATCGTCCGGCATTAACTCTAAAATTTCATCAGCAAGTAAAATTCCTTCATCATATTTTTTTGCTCTCAAATTAAATTCAATTAACATTTTTTTTAATGGGATATTTGCCGGATCAATTGCCAACAATTTTTCTATAGCCTTAATTGATTCCTCATTATTACCCAATCTTTCCTGCAGCTCAGCTATTCTTGTAAGCACCGACCAATCAGGACCAAGTTGAGATAAAATTCTGTTATATAATTTTACTGCCTTTAATGGTTTATCTGTCTCATACAGTCTAGCAAGTTTATAATTTAATTCAATGTTCATCGAATCAAGTTGGATAGCTTTTTCTAGAGTGGTAATTGCTGATTCTTTTTTATTACCATAATTATAAATATCAGCAAGAAGATCGTAATACTCGATTTTTGTGGAATCGAGTGATAAAGCTTTTTGAGAATAGTTTAGTGCCTGAGATAACTTATTGAGATAAACATAATTTTTAGCTAATGTAAAATAAAGTCCTGCTGATGAATCATACAAAAGTGCTTTTTCATATTGTCCAACAGCAGATTCATAATTACCCTGTGATTCAAAAACACCGCCATTAATAAAAAACTCAAGTGCTTTTTGCTTTTGTTGATCGACAGTCAGCGTTGTTTTTTTATCATCAGTTTTTTCTTCTGTAATTGGGGCTGAACCCGAACAATTAATCAAAAAAAATGATAATAATATTATGGGGATAAATATGTAGAGAATATTTCTTTTCACGCCTGTGAATATATTATTGCAGTATTGTAATAACAAGGCTATTTGAATCTGTCTGCCAGACTATAATTTGAAAGCTTAAGCATAATTGTTGTAACTTTGCATAAAAAGATTTTTAATGAATTTATATGATTTAGCAATAGCATACGATTGGGAATTTGATGTGGAATTTGTTTCTGCCATCGAGAAAATGATGCATCAATTTGGAATTTCAACCTATGTTATTACATACAAAAATATTTCTGAAGTTACCGAAAATGTTAAGGCGCGCCGCTTAAGTTTCCGATGTTTATTAGACAGAGCCTCGGATGTTGATGATAATTTTATCGAGCTGAACAGAGTGCTTACCAAAAAACGTGCTTATGTTTTTAACCCGCACAAACTTGTAGAGCACGCAATCGATAAGGCAAATATGCATCTTGAGTTTATAACTTCCGGACTTAACGTTCCATATTCTATAATAATTCCTCCACACAGTCAGGCAAAAGAAATTTTTATTTCGATAGACGATCTTGAATTACTCGGCAGACCATTTATTATCAAACCATGCAACATAACCGGCGGTGGAATGGGTGTAGTAAAAGGTGCAGAATCCTTAAAAGAAGTTTTACAGGAGAGACAAAAGCACAGCAACGATAAATATTTGATTCAGGAAAAAGTTTATCCCAAAATGCTCGATGGTAAAAGAGCGTGGTTTAGATGTTATTGGGCTTTTGGCAAAGCAGTTTGTGTTTGGTGGGATGATGAAACACATATTTATAATCAGTTAATGGATTCAGATATTGAAGAATTTGGTTTGAGAAAACTATTTCAGATTACAAAAACAATACAGCGTTTAACGCAACTTGATTTTTTCTCGACAGAAATTGCATTAACAGTTAAGAATAAATTTGTTGTGATTGATTACGTAAACGATCAATGCGATATGAGGTTTAAATCTTTGCATCCTGATGGAGTGCCTGATAATGTTGTGTTAGAAATAATAAATAATCTGAGATTATTTGCAGCAAAAGAAAAACGCACAAACCGATGAGGAAAAAAATTATACTTATCTATCTAATAATAACTATTTTCATTTTACTTCTTGGTGGATATTTTTTTCTTTATAACATTTATGGAAGTGAAGTAAAACGATCGGCTAAAAATTTGTTTGCAGATACTTCTTCTGAAATGGTAATTGAAGTTATACCTGTTAATGCACTTGGAAAAAAAGCCTGGTTTAGAAAGTCATCTGCTGCATTTGAGATAATTGAAGGATTAGAATTAATAGAAATCATTGAGCGTAATGATGAATCAGGATTTATAAAAATCAGATCTAAAGGAGAAGCAGGATTAGTTGGAATTAAAATTAAATCTGAGCACTCTTTGTTACCTGAGTATGTTGAAATCGAAATACTTGCATTATCGGTTTAGATTTTAAGGCATCATAGAAAAATTATTTTTATTTTACAGTCAAGTTTTTATTCCACAAGAGGAAATATGAAAAAGTTTGTTTTATTATTAATTATTTCTATCCTAAATATAAAAATGGGGTTTGCACAAGGCACAGCGGGTGAAAATGCTAAGTATGAGTACAGGCAGTTAATCGATATGCCGACAGCGGGTGTAATTCAAAAAGGTTCATATGGATTGAGCACCGAACTATTACCCTATGGAACTCTTATAGTAAAACTTGAAGCTGGTATTATAGAAAATTTAAGTATCGGTCTTTCTTATGGCGGTTCAAATATAATCGGATCGGGAGATATTGATTGGTACAAATTTCCTCCAGGCGTAAACTTACGTTTTCGTTTATTTGATGAATCGTTGGTAATTCCTGCCATCACACTTGGATTTGATACTCAAGGAAAGGGAGAGTACTTTGAAGAAGTGAAAAGATATGAAATAAAAGCTCCCGGTTTTTTTGCCGCTGCCTGCAAAAATTTTAGTGTTCTTGGATATTTAAGCCTGCACGGAGAAATAAACTATTCTATTCTTGAAGATAACGATGGTGATAACTTTATCAATTTAATGGTTGGTGCTGAAAAAACTCTGGGAAGTTCTTTCTCAGTTCTTGCCGAATATAATTTTGCATTTAACGATAATTCAACAAATGAGTTTGGCGAAGGAAAAGGTTATTTGAATATGGGTATTCGCTGGTCAATTTCTAATGGAGTAACTTTTGGTTTCGATCTTAGAGATTTGCTCGGAAACAGTTCTTTTGATACAAATGCCGCTGATAGAGGATTAGTTATAGAGTTCATTCAAAAGATTTAGATAGTACCAACTGCCTGTGTGTTTTATTTAGTACAAAATAGTTTACTCAACTATACACTTCTCAATTCAACAATAAGATTTTTCCATAATCTGTTAAATATTTTACCCTTTTTTTAGGCTCGATATTTGCGATTTTTACAGTAATTGAAATCCAGAGGTATAAAATGAAAAAATATAAATTGTTTTTGTTTGCTTTCTTTCCCGTATTGATTTTAAATCTTACGGGCTGCTACACACAAGTTGCTTCAAAAGAAGATGATTACAGCAATTGGACACGTGAAGAAAAGACTCCGAATTATGAAGTTGCAGAAGAGTATGATTCAACAGCCGTAGTTTACGAAGATGAAGAATCTTATTCTGAAAGCGATGGATCGGATACAGAATATTATTTCTACGGTTATCCATCATATAGAAAATACTTTTGGGATTATTATCCGGCAGTATCAATTAGCATAGGAGCCAGCTGGTATTATGATCCTTGGTACTGGTATTCCTGGTATCCTAGTTACTGGTATTATCCAACACCATATTGTTATTATCCAAGTTACTGGTATCCAAATTATTATTACGGATATTATGATCCTTATCCATACTATGATAATGGTTACTATTCATCCACATATAAATATAGAACAAATGATGGATATGACGTCAGGAATAATTCCGGTGGAAGAAACTCTGGAGGCAGAAACACCGGTGGAGATAGAAATTTATATACATCAAGAGATGGAACTTCAACATTGCGAGATCAGCTTAAAACGAGAGAAAAGCAAATTGTTTCCGGTCGTAGTGATGTTAATATTGATCGAACTGGATTAAAAGTTCAGGGAAGAGATTTAAATCGAAACGACGTTACCAGATCAATAGATAAAATAAATACACGAACTACAGAAACACTTAGAAATAGCAGCACTATTAAAGACTCTCGTGTTAATGATGTAATTAAACGTAATGGAACAGAAAGAAATACTAAGACTGAGGTTAATCGTGACACACGAAAGAAAACTAACGACACAAGAATTAAAACAGAGAGAAAGACAAATACTGAAAAGAAAAGTCCAAATGTTAACAGAAACAAACAACCGAATGTGAATAAAACTCCAAATACAAATAAATCGCCTAATAGGAATTATACTCCTCCAAAAACAAACAACACGCCAAGGAGTTATAGTCCTCCAAGAAATAATACGTCTTCTCCACCACGAGGGAATACACAATCCAGTCCTCAAGGCAATAGCGGCGGAAACAGTGGTTCCAGGAATGGTGGAAGCAGTAATTCCGGAAGAAGGTAAATAAAATGAAAAGCATAATTAAATTATTTTTATTAGTAGTTGGAATGAGTTTTTTTACCGGATGTTATACTGTAATCTGGGATCCAAGACAGGAATTTCCTGAAACTGAAACTTTGTATGACAGTAACAGCGAATTTTACGGAACTGATTATTACGGTGGATACGTAAATTATTATGAAACACCCTGGTGGGTTGGAGTTCCAGTTTATATTACTTATCCTGGTGAAACTGATAACAGCCAAACGAAAAATAGAAACAACGGAAGAAACTCCGACACAGAAAACATTCGAAATAGTAATGGCAGAGGAAATACGGACAGAAACACAGAATTTGAAAACACAACAAATCCAACCATAACAACAACTACTACTCGGGATGGAAACTCAAATAATTCTAATATTATAAATACACCTCCGCCAACAAGAGATTCAAATTCTGGCAGTTCAAATAATTCATCAACTTCAACATCTAACACAAGAAATTCCGGAAGTAATGAAACAAGAAATAGTTCAGGTTCTAGAAATTCCGGCAGCGGAAGGAGATAAAAATGTTTTCGCACTCATTGAAATTACTCTGTGCAATTATTTTATTAACTGTAACAACAACATTACAAGCACAAAATTATAATGATGCAATCAGACTTAGCTTTCCAGGATTAGGCTCAAGCGCACGAGCTTTAGGAATGGGAAATGCATTTAATGCTTTAAGCGACGATGCATCAGCTTCATATTTTAATCCTGCTGGATTTGGATTATTAAAAAAAGTTGAAGTATCCGGAGGGTTAAATTATTTAGACTATCATAACTCAACTACTTTTCTTGGAAATGAAATTGAAGACAACACTACTAATACTACGTTTAATAGATTCAGTATTGCACTTCCGTTTCCTACTTACAAAGGTAGTTTAGTATTTGGTTTTTCATACCATAACTCAAAAGATTTAACAAGTGTTATAAAGTTTAATGGATTTAATAGCGGTAATACTTCTAAAATTCAAAGTTTGCTAGATACGGATATTCCTTACGATCTTTTTTTAACTGATGAAAACTATAATACTATAATTAATGGAAATCTAAATCAGAGTGGAAGCATACTTACATCGGGAGGAATTGATAATTGGACTTTCTCCGGTGCAATTGAAGTTCAAAAAAACTTTTTTATAGGAACAAATTTCACCTTTTATTCCGGAGATTTCGAATCAAATAATGATTATTTCGAAGATGATACAAGAAACGTTTACCAAGGCATAACAGCAGTTGGCGAACCACAAACAACAGACTTTAAAACATTCTATCTTAATAACTCACTTAATTGGGATATTGCCGGATGGGATGCCAAAGTTGGGTTCCTTTATCAGTTTGAAAATGTTGCCAGATTTGGTGCAACAGTTCAATTTCCTAAAACTTACTATATAGATGAAGAATTTTTAGTTAACGGATCAAGTGAATTTGGTACCGGGCAAATGTATTTTCTTGACCAGCAATATTACAGTGATAGAGTTTCCTATGATGTCATCACACCATTTGAATTTAATGTTGCGGGTGCTCTAAATCTAAAAGGTCTTATTTTAAGTGCCGATGTTACGTTTATGGATTATTCACAACTTGAGTTTAAGGATCCTGAAGGGCTTTCATCTTCTTATATATCAGATGTGAATAAAGAAATTAAAGATGTTCTCAGATCCGCAGTCAATTATAATGTCGGGTTTGAATATAATGTACCTATGGTTGGCTTAAAACTTCGCGGAGGATACTTGATGCAGCAATCACCGTTTGAAGGTGATAATTCTGATTTCAATCATCAATATGTTACTGGCGGATTAGGATTTTTAGCAAACGGCTCAATTGGAATTGATGTTGCCTATGCATACGGCTGGTGGAAAGATATTGGCGATAATTACGATTCAAATGTGTCAAGAACATTTCAAGACATCAATACACATAATGTAATGTTAACCACAACCTTTCGTTTTTAGATATATTCTTTATTGCTTAAAGGATTCAAGCACCATATTTTTCATATGGTGCTTTTTTAATTTTAAAGGAGAATATAATTCAAGGAATCATTTCAAGATCAGAAAGTAAAGATTTTTATATCTTTTCAGAAAATGATCATGCACTTATAAGATGCTCCCTAAAAGGTAAATTTAAAAAGGATTTTAACCTTAAGAAGGATAAACTTTTTAACAGAGATTTTGCTGCCGTTGGCGATTCTGTGCTGTATGATTTAAATGAAGATGGTACCGGTGTAATTTACGAAATACTTCCGCGAAAAAATTATCTTTCCCGCAAAGCAATAAAAACACGAGGTGCAAGTTTTCGTGGAGAAAGACTTGAACAGATAATTGCATCCAACATAGATAATATTTTTATTGTAACCAGTACTTTAGAACCTGATTTTAATAACAAAACTCTGGATAGATTTTTAGTCGCTTGTGAAAGTGCACATATAAAAACAAACATAATCATAAATAAAACAGATCTTGCAGAAGAATCATCTCTTAAAGCCTGGGCTGATCTTTATAAAAGTATTGGTTACAAAGTTTTTCTAACTTCTGCAATTGATTCAACTGGATTGGATTATTTATTTAAATCTCTAAAGGGAAAGAAAAATCTTTTTTGGGGACAATCAGGCGTGGGCAAATCATCTTTATTAAATCTTTTCTATCCGGATTTAAACCTTAAAGTTGGAGAGATAAGCAGCTACACCTCAAAAGGAACTCATACTACGGTTACAAGTGTTATGATCTTTGTAGGAAATGAAACTTATATTATTGACACACCGGGTGTTCGTGAGATTGATCCTTTTGGAATTAGAAAAGAAGATTTAGGACATTACTTCAAAGAATTTGAAAACTTTATCAGAGATTGCCGTTTTAATACATGTACTCATCATCACGAACCGGGCTGTGCAGTAATAAATGCGGTTGAAAATGACAATATTTCAGCAGAAAGATATGATAGTTATTTGAGGATTCTTGATACGGTAGAAAAAGATATGAATTTTTAATTTCCTCTTATGAACTCTTAACCTAATCACTTAATTTTACTTTAGTAAACAATAGAGATTTATGAGTAACACAGCACAAATAACGGCAAACACTTCGGATGATTTATCAGAAAATCTAAGTGACCCTAAAAAAGTTTTTTTTAGCTATGCAGCTAAAATTAGTCCATTAAAATTTACTTTGCTGCTTGAACATTTTGCAAATAAAGGTGATGATGTATTTTATTATTCTGAACCAGACAGCAATATTTCTTTTTTATCTTTTGAAATATTAAACAAGCAATCGTTCAGTTTTGATAGTTATGAATCGCTTGCAGAAGAAATATCAAAATTAAAGCACAAACTTATTTCAAATCATGCTGATTACAATAACTTTAAACTTCCAATTTTTTTAACATCTGTAAAGTTTCCTATCAAAAAAGATTCCGATGAGTGGGCTGATTTTAATGATATAGATTTTATTGTCCCAAAAATAATTTTGTTTCAGCACTCGGGCACCTGTTTTATAGTTGCAAACTTTTTCTCGGAAAGTTTTTCACATCACGAAAACTTTAACGAATTCCTAGAACGAGAAACTGAATTAATTTATAATCTTGAAACCCGTTTACAGGAAAGTAACAGCGATCGGACGATCCTTAAAAATTTAATTGATTCTGATGACTATAAGAACTGGGAAAGTAAAATTTATTCAGTAATTGATGAAATAAAACGTGAGAATATTGATAAAGTAGTTATTGCCAGAAGAGTAGAAAATGAAATTATATCTTCGATAAATTGGCAAAAGACTTTTACTGATTTAAATATAAAATTTCCTACGTGTACAAATTTTCTTTATAAATCCGGTAAATCAATATTCTTTGGATCAACACCCGAAATATTAATTAAATATTCTGATAACACTTTTTTTACAGAAGCTTTGGCTGGATCAATTATGCGCGGCATTAACCCCGACGAAGATAAACAGCTAGAGGATGAATTACTTAAAAGTGATAAAAATAAAGTTGAACATGAAGCAGTTATTGATTACATAAAAAAATCAGTGTTTAACTATGTAGACCAGGTTGAAATAGTTAAAAATCCTGTTGTTAAAAAACTTCCAAACATTCAACATTTACAAACATCGGTTACAGGTACTCTAAAATCCAAAGATCTAATCTTTAAAATTATTTCATCGCTATTCCCTACTCCCGCCGTTTGTGGAATCCCAAAAGAGCAATCACTAAAAATGATTGAAAAAACTGAGGATTTTGATCGTGGCTTATTTTCAGGAATAATTGGATGGTTTAATGCTGATAATTACGGTGAATTTTTTGTAACTATTCGTTCTGCTCTTGTAAAAGACAACAAACTTTATGCTTATGCAGGTTGTGGAATTGTAGAAGGCTCTGATCCAAAAGAGGAGTATGAAGAAACTCAATTAAAATTAAAACCAATTCTATCCTTGTTTAATAATGCTGATAAAAATTAATCGTAACTATTTTTGGGCAAACATTTTTTTTGATCAGCTTGCTGAATTTGGTGTTAAGTATGCTTGTATATCGCCCGGCTCTAGAAGCACTCCACTTACCTATGCGTTGTCACAAAACAAAAAAATAAAATCTTACGTAATTATTGATGAAAGAACTTCTGGATTTTTTGCGTTAGGAATTGCAAAACAGTCTAACTCTCCGGTAGTAGTAGTGACAACATCAGGAACAGCAGCCGCCGAATTATATCCGGCAATAATTGAAGCATACCAAAATAGAGTTCCATTAATTATTTGCACAGCGGATAGACCTGCTTACTTGCGTAATTCCGGAGCTAACCAGACAATTAATCAGGATCATTTATATAATAATTTTGCAAGATTTTTTTACGATATTGGTTTACCACAAATCAATCTTAAAAAAATAAAGCAGCTTAAAGAAGCAGCAAAAAATTCTTTAGATATTTGTACAAATAAAAATGTTGGACCTGTTCATATTAATTTTCCTTTTGAAAAACCGCTTGAGCCAAACTCTTTTACGGATGAAATTGAAGAAAAGATTTTGCTGGAATCATTGCCGGATGAATTAAATACGATTCGTAAAAATCAATCAAGAACTTTTGAGCAAAAGGATATTAAAATAATTGCTGACCTCCTTCGAAAAAACAAGAACGGATTAATTACAATTGGACCTGGAAACTTTAGTGATTCATTTTATTCCAGTCTTGAATATTTCTCTATTAAATATGCTCTCCCAATTTTTGCTGATGCATCCAGCGGGTTAAGGTTTAAGTCATTACCTTTATCCAACCTAATTACTAATTATGATGCTCTTATAAGATCAGAATTATTTCCAAAAGCATTTGCTCCTAAATTTGTTTTACATTTTGGAAGAGCTTTAACGTCTCCCAAATTAGAAGACTATTTTTCTATAGTAAAACCTAAACGATACACAATTAACAAATTTGGCGATTCCCATAATCCGTCACGTAAATTTAAAGTAATAAAAATAAGTGAAGAATCGTTTTGGGAATATCTTATTAAGTCTATAGATGCAGAGCCAAATGATTTTTCAACAGAATTAAAAAAACTAAAGATTTTAGATTCTGATATAGAGAAAATTAAACTGGAAATTTTTTCAATTACAAAAAAGATTAATGAGACTGGAATATTATTAAATATAATTAATTCAATTTCACCAAACTCTAATTTGATAATTGGAAACAGTGTCCCTATTCGCGATCTTGATTTTTTTTCATCGGCCGTAAATAAAAATGTAAACGTCTTCCAAAACAGGGGTGCTAGCGGAATTGATGGCATTACATCAACTGCGCTCGGTATTTGTGCTCAATCAAAAGATCCGACTTATCTTGTTACCGGTGATTTATCTTTTTACTATGATATAAACAGTTTGTTGATTGCAAAACAATACAGCATTCCGTTGATTACAATTTTAATCAATAATAATGGCGGTGCTATTTTTAAATTTCTTCCTATTGCAGAATACAAAAATGTTTTTGATAAATATTATTTAACCTCAACAAATCTCTCTTTTAAAGAACTTACAGAAGCATTTGGGATAGATTATAAAGAATTAAAATCACAATCGGACATTTTAAATCACATCAAAGTATCATCAGTAAGAAGAAAACCTGCAGTGTTTGAGATAAAAACTAATGCTGATTATTCACTATTACTAAGAAAAAAATATTGGAAAAAATCTAATAAGGTTGTAGAAAATTTTTTGAGGAATTATGAAGCTTGACACTAATGGTGTAAAAATAAATTTAGAACTTTACAAGGAAATTGATAAATCCAAAGATTATGTTTTCTTTCTGCATGGATTTACCGGCTGTGCAGAAGATTGGTTTCCTGTTTTTGAACAAATGCCTGATAAATATAATTATATTGCAATAGATATTGTTGGTCACGGTAAAAGTGATGCACCAGGAATTCAATCATATTACTCAGTTGAATCGATTGTAAACCAAATTAAATATGTTAAAGATCATCTAACTCCAAATAAAATATTTCTTTTGGGATATTCTATGGGCGGAAGGATTGCACTTAGCTATGCATCTATTTATCCGGATGATTTAAAGGGACTGTTATTAGAAAGTGCTTCTGCAGGAATTAAAAATGATGATGAGCGACAGAAAAGATATGAGGAAGATTTAAAACTTGCTGAGTTTATTGAAACCCATACTCTTGAAGAGTTTATAGAAATGTGGAATGATCAGGAATTATTTAATACGCAAAGAAGATTTTCTAATGACAAGTTGAAAAAGTTAAAAAAGAAAAAAGCTTCAGGCAGTAAAATTGGATATGCAAATTCATTAAAAGGGTTTAGTACTGGAATAATGCCTCCTGTTCATGATAAATTAAAGAAGATTCCAATAAAAACTTTATTGATAACCGGAGATCTTGACAGCAAGTTTACCGGGATTAATGCAAGGCTTGCTAAAAGATTTTTCAAAGCCAAGCATAAAATTGTACGTAACGCAGGACATAACACTCATCTTGAAGATTCAAAAAGATTTGTGGAAATAGTTTTAAATTATTTAGGACAGTTTTAGAAAAATTTTTTGAATATTAATTAATTGTCATTTCGAAGGAGTCTTCGACTGAGAAATCTATATAAATTAAATAAACAGATTTCTCCCGTTGGTCGAAATGACTTTTAACTGTTGTATTAAGTTCAATTAAGTGCGTCGTTAAGTCACGAAAATAATTTTAAATTCGGAATATTTATGAAATCAAAATGGCAAAAAGCCAAGGAATACAAAGACATCATCTACGAAAAGATGGATGGCATTGCAAAGATTACAATCAATCGACCGGAAAAAAGAAATGCATTCCGACCCGAAACCGTTTTTGAAATGTATGAAGCATTTTCTGATGCTCGCGAAGATCAAACAATAGGAGTGATTTTATTAACGGGTTATGGTCCAGCAAAAGATGGAAAGTATGCGTTTTGTTCTGGTGGTGATCAAAGTATTCGTGGTGATATGGGTTATGTTGGAAAAGACGGAGTACCAAGATTAAATGTTTTAGATCTACAAAAATTAATTCGCAGCATTCCCAAGGTTGTTATTGCACTTGTTGCCGGATATGCAATTGGCGGTGGTCATGTTCTTCACGTAATTTGTGATTTAACAATTGCAGCAGACAATGCAATCTTTGGACAAACTGGACCAAAGGTTGGAAGCTTTGATGGCGGATTTGGTTCAAGTTATCTTGCAAGAATGGTTGGACAAAAGAAAGCTCGCGAAATTTGGTATTTGTGCAGACAATACAATGCACAAGAAGCTTTGGATATGGGACTTGTAAACAAAGTTGTGCCCGTTAATAAACTTGAAGAAGAAGGTGTTCAATGGGCAACAGAAATATTGCAGCACAGTCCAATGGCAATTCGCGTTTTAAAATCTGCCTTTAATGCTGAGCTTGATGGGCAAGCCGGAATTCAGGAACTTGCAGGTAATGCCACCTTGCTTTATTATATGAGTGAAGAAGCGCAAGAAGGTAAAAAAGCTTACAACGAAAAACGTAAACCAAATTTTAAAAAGTTTCCTAAACTTCCATAGATAATTTCCTTCATCCCTCTCCTTCATAAGGAGAGGGAAAGAGGGTGAGGTTGATTTTAAGTTAATAAATTAAATAAATGATGACTAATAAAACTGATAAGCCATCCAAGCTTCAAAGCTGGATTTTGGCAAGCAGACCAAAAACACTACCCGCAGCATTAGTGCCAGTTATGGTGGGTTCAGCTTTAGCGATTTATCATGGAATATTTTTTCCAGCTTATTCTATCGTAGCATTACTTTGTTCGATCTTAATTCAAATCGGAACAAACTTTACAAACGATTTATATGATTATTTAAAGGGAACTGATACTGCTGAAAGGAAAGGTCCATTAAGAGTTTTAGCTTCTGGATTCATTTCAGTTACTGAAATGAAATGGGGAATATTTTTAGTTTTCTTTACAGCTTTTCTTTTAGGTTTATATCTTGTTTATTCAGTTGGATTAATGATTTTGTGGATTGGAATTTTTTCTATCATTGCAGGGTTAGCATACACAGCAGGCCCATTTCCATTGGCTTATAACGGACTCGGAGATTTGTTTGTGTTCTTCTTTTTTGGAATTGTTGGAACTGTTGGAACTTACTATTTGCACGCACAGCAATTTACTGTTCTTGCATTTCTTATTTCACTTCCGGTTGGAGCATTGATTACAAATATTTTAATTGTAAATAACTACCGCGATATTGAAGAAGATAAAACTGCGGGTAAAAACACTTTAGCTGTTATACTCGGAAAAGATTTTTCCAGATACGAATATGTTTTTTTTATTCTTATTTCATTCTTCATTCCGTTTTTACTTCACTTCAAATATGATTTTAACATTTGGATATTTCTGCCATACATAACATTACCAATTGCAATAACTTTGGTGAAAATGATTTATGCTTTATCAGGAATACAATTAAACAAAACTTTAGAATTATCTGCAAAGTTTTCCGCTCTATACGGATTACTTCTTTCAATCGGAATTATTTTATAATAACCGATTAGATAATTTTGAAGAATGAATTCAAAAATCAAAAATAACTTCTTTAATTTTTTTCATAGAAAAGATCTAACCGCAATAATTAAATCTGACTTTGTAATTTCATATCAAGATTTATTTAATAAAGCCAATCAACTTGCCAATTCGCTTTCGGAAAAAGGAATTAATAAAAATGACTACGTTTCTTTGCTGATTGAAGATCAACAAACGTTTATTGAATCTGTAATTGCTCTTTGGTATTTGGGAGCAGTTCCTGTTCCATTAAATACAAAACTACTTGATGATGAAATTAATTCAATTCTAAATGATTATGATTTTAAGTTTTTGATTACTGATTTAAGAAATAAAATCGTGGTGAGCCACAAAGACACAAAGTTACCAAGTTTAATAAAAATTGAATTGCCGCAATCAAATTCTTACATGTTTGATGGTGCAGATTATCCAATCCCACATATAAATAATGAAGCAGTTGTAATCTTCACTTCCGGATCGACAGGAAAACCGAAAGGTGTAGTTCATACTTTTTCATCTTTGATAAATAGTATTGAAAATGGAAATCAGATTTTAATGCATCAAGAAAATGATCGTTGGTTAGCTTCGCTTCCCTTTTATCACATTGGTGGATTTCAAATTATCTGTCGTTCACTTTATTATGGCTGTTCAATGGTTATCCCGCAGTCTTTTCAAACAAAAGATTTAGCTGATGCAATTGCAAAATTAAATCTAACTCATATTTCTCTCGTTTCTGCTCAACTTCAGAAATTTTGTTACCTGGGACAAAGAGCTAATAAGTTGTTAAAGGTTACACTTGTTGGTGGTGGATTTATTGATGATGAGTTAATGATTGAGGCTGATAATCTTGGCTGGAAGCCGTTTCGTGTTTATGGTTCATCAGAAACTGCTTCAATGGTTACAGCAATTTCAGTAAATAAAATCATATCAAAACCTCAATCGGTTGGAAAGCCATTTAACAATGTTGAAATAAAAATATCTCATGATTCAGAAATACTTATTCAATCAAATAGTTTATTTAAAAAGTATCTTGATGATGAAAAAGAAACTCTATCTAAATTAGTAAATGGTTTTTATCATTCCGGTGATTTAGGATTTATTGATGATGATGGATATTTATTTATCGAAGCAAGAAGAAATGATTTGATTGTAACCGGTGGAGAAAATGTAAATCCGATTGAAATTGAAAAAGCATTACTTCAAATTCCGTTTATAAAAGAAGCTATTGTCTTTCCAAAACAAAATAAAACCTGGGGACAAATTGTTGCTTGCGCTTTAGTTATTAAGGATGCACCAAACGATGTCAAATCAATAAAAGATAAATTAAAACTTTCTTTGGCAGGATACAAAATTCCAAAAGAATATTACTTTGTTGATGAATTACCGAGAACCAGTTTAGGAAAATTAGAAAGAGAAAAAATTAGAAAAATGTTTTAAACTTTGTGCTTTGTCAACCCTTCTGTCAAATCTTCATACATTTCTTTTTTCTTCCAGCTTTTTTTATCCACAAAAACATGAACCGTTTTTGCGTGACAGCAAAGAGTGTTTTCTCTCTTAATTACATAAGTCAATTCAAAAGAAGAATTTTTTAGTTGCGAAACCTGAACATTAATAGAAATCTCATCGCCATATTTTATTGGTTTAACATATTCACTTTCCGAATGAATGATAGGAACAACATAATCTTCATTCATCCAGTAATTTTCTTTTAATTCAAAACTTGAAATCATTTGTTCGTATGCCGAATGACAAAACTCAAATATCCTGGAATAAAAAATTATTCCTGCAGGATCACAATCAAAAAAATTTATTTTTCGTTTTATTGTAAACATATTAATGAATTATCAACCCTTCTTTTTTATCTTTTAATTCTTTTGGAACAACACTTAAAATTTCCATTTTGAGTGCATTAACAAGCTGCTTCTTTATAAATGATTTACTATAAACAAGACCTATTTCTCTTTGTGGAACCGGCTCATCAAACTCTCTTACCAGGTTTAACTGAGAATCATCTTTCATAAACTTTACAGATAAATATGGTAACAAAGTTATACCGAAATTTTGCTGAACTAAATTGATTAATGTATCCAGACTTCCAAACTCAAAAAGAATTTTATTATGATCATCTCTCCATTCTTTTTCAGATGTTCTGCAAACTTTTAGAGTCTGCTCACGTAAACAATGTCCTTCTTTTAATAATAGTAAATCATTTACATACAAATCATCAACATTAATTTTTTCTTTACTAAACAATTTGTGCTTTTCAGGTATGAACGCCACAAACGGTTCGAGGTAAAGCGATTCTTCAATTATGCCGGAATCATTTATCGGCAAAGCTAGTATTCCAAAATCCAAAGTTGATTTATTAATTCCCGCAACAATTTCACTCGTTGTAAGCTCATCGAATATTAATTCAACTTTTGGATATTTATCTATAAAAGATTGAAGAAAAAGCGGCAGCAAAAATGGAGCGATAGTAGGGATAATTCCGACTTTTAAAATTCCGGTAAACTCGCCTTTAACATTTTCAATAATATTCTGAAAACGATCACGTTCTTCTAAAATTATTTTCGCCTGACGAATAAGTTGTTCCCCGACATCAGTTGCTGATATTGGATTTCGACTTCTATCAAAAATAACAACACCAAGCTCTTCTTCCAGTTTTTGCACTTGCATACTTAAGGTTGGCTGGGTAACAAAACAATGCTTTGCTGCAATTGAAAAACTTTTATGGTTGTTAACTGCCAATATGTATTCTAATTGAGTAATAGTCATAACTTTGTGAAGTAAATTAAGAAATCTTTTGCATAAAATTGTTCAAATTTTGAGCAAATTATTTGTTATAAATCCAATCTATAATTATATAGGTTTAAACAATTTGATATAATTTGAATATAGTTTAATCTTGAATTGAAAATAAAATAAAACTATGCTAAAATTAGATCTGATATGAAAGAACAAACTATTTCCATTTCCCCCGTTGCGAAATATTTTTATCTGATAAGCGGATTTTTACTAGTTGCGATTGGTGTGATAGGAATTTTTCTACCGCTTCTTCCTACAACAATTTTTTTAATTCTTGCTTCTATCTGTTTTCTAAAAAGCTCGCCTAAAGCAAATGATTGGCTAAGAAATCATAAAATTCTTGGTGGATATATTGATAACTATCAAAACAAAAATGGGCTAACTCGTAGCGCAAAAATTGCAAATGTAATTACACTTTGGACATCAATTTCCTTATCAGCTTTTTTGCTAACTGAAGAACTTTATATCAGAATAATTTTACTTGCAATAGCAATTGGAGTTACAATTCATCTTTTAATGATTAAGACTAAACAACCAAATAATAAAAATAATTTTCAAGTTAAATAATTTAAAATCAACCAAAGGAGAACAATAATGAGTGATGAAAGCAAATGCCCCGTAACCGGAAGTACTTCTTTCGGCAGGGGTACATCGAATAAAGAGTGGTGGCCAAAACAATTAAATCTTGGAATACTTCACCAGCACCATCCTGCATCCAATCCATTGGGTTCAAAATTTGACTATGCAAAGGAATTCAGCAAGATTGATTACAAAGCCCTCAAGAAAGATCTTGTTGCAGTGATGACAGACTCACAGGATTGGTGGCCTGCAGATTGGGGACATTATGGTGGATTGTTTATCAGAATGACATGGCACAGTGCAGGTACATATCGTACAGCAGATGGACGTGGTGGCGGTGGAACCGGAAATCAGCGTTTTGCACCAGTAAATAGCTGGCCTGATAACGGTAATCTTGATAAAGCAAGACGTTTACTTTGGCCAATCAAACAAAAATATGGAAATAAAATTTCATGGGCTGATCTACTTATATTAGCCGGCAACGTAGCTCTTGAATCAATGGGATTTAAAACTTTTGGCTTCGGTGGCGGACGAGAAGATATCTATCAACCTGAAGAAGATATTTACTGGGGTGCTGAAAAGGAATGGTTAGCAACCAGTGACAAACCAATGAGCCGTTATTCCGGTGAACGTGAATTGGAAAATCCTTTGGCAGCCGTTCAGATGGGATTGATTTATGTAAATCCAGAAGGACCTGACGGAAATCCTGATCCGGTTGCTTCTGGCCGTGATGTGCGCGAAACTTTTAAACGTATGGCAATGAATGATGAAGAAACTGTTGCACTCACTGCCGGTGGACACACATTTGGTAAAATGCACGGTGCAGGCGATCCAAAATTAGTTGGTCCCGAACCGGAAGCTGCTCCGATTGAATTGCAGGGATTAGGATGGATAAATAAATTTGGAACTGGCAAGGGGGTACACCAAACTACTAGCGGGTTAGAAGGTGCGTGGAAACCGAATCCAACAAAATGGGATATGGGTTACTTCGATATGCTTTTTGGTTATGAGTGGGAAAAAGTTAAAAGTCCAGCTGGTGCATGGCAATGGCAAGCTAAAGATGTAAGGCCGGAACATATGATACCTGATGCTCACGATCCATCAAAGAAACATCCGCCCACGATGACAACTGCTGATATGTCATTACGCTTCGATCCGATTTATGAACCTATTTCTCGAAGATTTCACAAAGATCCCAAAGCTTTTGCAGATGCTTTTGCAAGAGCTTGGTTTAAACTTACTCACCGTGATATGGGACCAAAAGCCCGTTATCTCGGACCGGAAGTTCCAAAAGAAAATTTAATATGGCAGGATCCCGTTCCAGCTGTAAATCATAAGCTAATAAATAAAAAAGATATTGATGGTCTTAAAAAGAAAATTTTAGCTTCAGGATTATCAATTGCGGAACTGGTTTACACTGGGTGGTCTTCTGCGTCAACTTTTCGTGGATCGGATATGCGTGGTGGAGCTAATGGTGCTCGCATTCGTTTAGAGCCGCAAAAGGATTGGGAAGTTAATCAACCAGCACAGTTAGATAAAGTTTTGAAAAAGATGAAGAGCATTCAGAAAGAATTTAACAATCGTAAAGACGGCAAGAAAATTTCCCTTGCTGATCTTATTGTGCTCGGCGGATGCGCAGCAGTTGAAGCTGCGGCTAAAGCTGCCGGACATAAAATTGAAGTGCCGTTTACACCGGGACGTATGGATGCAACACAAGCTCAGACTGATGTTGAATCATTTGAATATATGGAACCTGAAGCAGATGGTTTCCGTAATTATCAGAAGAGAGCTTACACAGTATCGGCAGAAGAAATGCTTGTTGACAAAGCACAGCTTCTTACATTGAGTGCCCCTGAGATGACAGTACTTGTCGGTGGCTTGCGTGTGCTTGGTGCGAATTATGGCAGTTCGAAACACGGTGTGTTTACAGATGAAGTTGGTAAACTCACAAATGACTTCTTTGTAAACCTGATGGATATGGGAACAGTCTGGAAACCAACATCTGATAAAGGTGATACATTTGAAGGTCGTGATCGCAAGACAGGAAAAGTTAAATGGATAGGAACACGAGTGGATCTGATCTTCGGTTCAAACTCACAGCTTCGTGCTTTAGCAGAAGTATATGCTCAGGATGATGCAAAAGGAAAATTCGTTAAGGACTTTGTCGCTGCCTGGACTAAAGTAATGAACCTTGATCGTTTTGATCTGAAGTAAGTTTAGCTTTATTTTTAATAACTTGAGATCAAATCTCTAATTGCAACTTAAAGGACTCGAAAGAGTCCTTTTTGTTATATATAAAAGAAACTATTTTTGTTGTAGTTATGAACATTCAATCCGCATATAACAGTTGGTCAGCATCATACGATGAAGATTTAAATCTTACTCGTGATCTTGATGCAGAAATTGTTAGAAATGTATTTGGTAAAAACAAATTTGATTCCATTCTTGAAGTTGGATGTGGAACAGGAAAAAATACATCCTTCTTTTCAGATATCGCTAATAAAGTTTATGCATTAGATTTCTCTGAAGGGATGATTAATAAGGCAAAAGAAAAAATAAAATCAAATAATGTTACTTTTACTCAGGCATACATAACCCATAAATGGCCAATCGAAAAAAATACTGTTGAGCTTGTAGCTTGTAATCTAATACTTGAACATATAGAAAATCTTGATTTTATTTTTTCAGAAGCGAATAGATGTCTGAAGAAAAAAGGTAATTTCTTTATTAATGAGTTTCATCCTTTTAGACAATATGATGGAAAGAAAGCAACATTTTTGAATGATGGAAAGACAACTGAGATCGATGCATTTGTTCATCACATTTCAGATTTTATAAATGCTGCAAAAACAAATGGGTTCAAACTTTTAAAGTTAAATGAGTTTTGGCACGAACTTGATAAAAATAAATTACCAAGAATACTCTCACTTTTATTTATTGTAGATTAGTTATAAAAATTAAAGAAGAATTAGTTAACAGATTTCCATTTCTAAAAACAAAGGCGGCTAAATTTCTTATTGCTTTTTCAGTTTTAAGAAGGATTGCTGTGTTGACCTTTTTAGTAATTTACAATTGGGAGAATCTATTTTAAAAATAGAGATTAAATTAATCTTATATCTTTCAAAAATGGTAATCTCTGTCTTACATCATCAACATAAGTTTTTTCTATTTCTGTAACGATAATTTTTTCTTCATTCTCAACCGATACAATTTCTTTTCCCATTGGATCAAAGACAGAACTAAAACCATTATAATGTGATTTTGGATCATCACCTGTCCTATTCACTCCAACAACATAACACTGATTTTCAATTGCACGTGCTTTTAACAATGTGCGCCAATGTTCAATTCGTGTATCTGGCCAGTTTGCAATATCAACAATCATATCAACTTTTGCTTTGGCGTAATATCTGTACAATTCCGGAAAACGTAGATCATAACAAATTGAAAGCCCGATTTTAATTCCTTTAACTTTAGTAACAACTGCTTCCTTTCCCTTTCCATAAAAAATATCCTCTTTTGAGTATGAGAAAGGATGAATTTTTCTGTAAGTGCTAATTATTTTTCCCTGATTGTTCAGGTGAACTAAAGTGTTAAAATTTTTCTTCTTCCCTTTTTCAATTACACCATACATTACTGCACATTTTTTTTTCCTGGCAATTGTTGAAAAGAACATATGAGTTTCCTCAATTAATTCTTCGCTAAATGTCTCCGATTTCATTGTGAAGCCCGTCAAAGTCATCTCGGGAAATATTAAAAGATCAAATCTCGTAGTCTTATCTAAATGAATATTGATCTTTTCTTTGCTTGCAGATTTATTTTCCCAAACAGGGCTGTACTGAACTAACCCTACTTTTATTTTTTTATCCATAGTATTCTTTCATCATCTTAAAATTAAAAGTGTTACTGCAACAACTATCCCTATTATCGCTTGAACTAGAATTTCATTTCTCGAAAGATTCCCTTTAATAAAACCAAGCGGTGTCCATTTCATCCACGTCCATGTTTGCGGAAGTGATGTTTTAAGAAATAAGTAATAAAAGATATCCTGCAATCCGAATTGTTTTAAAATCCAACCAGCAAGTGCAGATATCCAATCGAATTGAATTCCAATTATGATTAGTAAAAGTACATCGTACATAAATTGGTTTATTCTATATGAGTGAATTATAATTTTTTCTGGTAAATGAGTTGATCGTCTTATCAATGAAAAATGATAACCCAGAATATCAAATAGGTTACTTAATAAAACGAAAAGAAATGCAGCAGTTTCAAAAAAATAAAATGACAGAATTGTAAAAATGATACAAAGAATTAGGTTAAGCCAAACCAATCGATATTTAAGAATATTTATAAACTCATTCATATAGAAAAATAATTAAAACAAATTCCATAAAGAATTTTTATCGGTAATTTTTTATTAATCAATTGCCAATAGGGTCACATTTTAATGCTTATAAAATAGGTTTAGATTACTTATTTTAGCGAAACAATTTTTATAACAAAATTAATTCGATGAACAACAATATTGCTCTTGATTTTTCCCTATTTGACGGTTTTCCGGATATGTGTTTTCTGGTAAACGAAAATGGAAATATCAGAGTTTTAAATAAGTCTTCTATTAAAAAATTAGATATTGATAAAAGCGAGCCTGAAATCTTTTTTGATTATGTGGAACTTTGTGACAGAAGTCAAGCAGAATCATTGTTTAAGGAATCTTTTAACAACGGTAAATCCTCGGATATAGAAACAAGATTATTCATTAAAAAAAACTTTATAAATGTAAAGCTGACTTTTGTGCCGTTTTCCAGCAACGGATTTGACGAAAGATTACTTTTTGTAACTGCCAGAGATATTAGTGAAGAAAAGAAAAAAGAAATAGACCTTATACGATTTTACAATGTCGCAGAAAATACTGTAAACCCATTACAAATTACCGATCTGAGCGGAAAAATGATTTATGTAAATAAAGCATTTGAAGCTGCCAGTGGCTACTCAAAAGAGGAACTAATTGGAAAAAATCCGCGAGTTTTTGGAAGTGGAAAAAACTCCAGCAAGTTTTGGGATAAAATGTGGGATACAATTTCAAGCGGCAAAGTGTGGGTTGGTGAAGTTGAAAATCTGAGAAAAGCCGGCGAACCATTTTTTACGCAATTGTTAATCTCCCCTATTTTAGATAAAGATGGAAAGGTCTCCGGTTATTTTGGTATTCATCGTGATCTTACAGAAAAAAGAACTCTTGAAAGACAACTTATCCATACACAAAAAATGGAAAGTATTGGAACACTTGCTGCAGGAATTGCGCATGAAGTTGGAAATCCTCTTGCATCAATATCAGCCTTGGTACAAGTTGCACAAAGAATTACAACCGATCCATTTGTAAATGAAAAACTTGGATTAGTAAAAAGTCAGGTTACACGAATTTCAAAAATCATTAGGGATCTTGTAGATTTTTCTCGTCCATCAAATTATGAACTTGAACTTACCGATATCAACAAAGTAATTAACGAAGCAGTAGAGATTACTAAAGTGGGTACAAAAGCAAAGGATATAATTTTTGAAACGAATTTAAGTGCTGATATTCCGTTGCTGCCTCTTATTGCGGATCAAACGCAACAGGTTTTTGTTAACATATTATTAAATGCTGTTGATGCAATTGTGGAAAAGAGACGCGAAAGCAAAGTTGAAAAAATTTCTGTAAAATCTGAATGCAACGGTGATGAGGTGACATTAACTTTTTCAGATACCGGCATGGGTATTAAAGAAGAAAATCTTAGCAAAGTATTTGAACCTTTCTTCACTACAAAAAAAGAAGGTAGAGGCACAGGACTTGGTTTATGGGTAAGTTATGGAATAGTTAAAAGTTTTCAGGGTGACATAAAAATAAAAAGCAAACTGAACGAAGGCACTACATTTATTATTAAATTGCCTATTAGTTAATAAAATCAGGAATGAAAATGGCTCATAAAATTCTAGTTGTTGATGATGAAGAAATAATCCGGGATTCGTTGTGCTATATTTTGGAGAAGGAAGGCTATGATGTTGATAAAGCTGAAAATGGAAAAATTGCTTATGATAAAATGATCGCTAATCATTTTGATCTTGTAATCACAGATATTGAAATGCCCGTGATGAGAGGAACTGAACTACTAGAGAAAATTAAAACTTTAAATGTTCAAACTTCTGTTATTGTTATTACAGCTTTTGGATCTTTGGAGACTGCAATAACTGCTCTAAGAAATGGTGCAAGTGACTACATTTTAAAGCCTGTTGAGTTTGATGAACTTCTAATTAAAACTAAAAGACTTTTTGAAGTAAGAGATTTACTTTTAGAAAACCGGGTATTGCGTGAGGAGATTCACAGAAAGTATGATTTTGAAAATATTATAGGAAAAGGCAACAGTATCAAAAAAGTTTATGAGATGATTGAAGCTGTTGCTGAAACTGATTCAACCGTGCTTATAAGCGGAAACAGCGGAACAGGAAAAGAACTTGTTGCTCGTGCCTTGCATTATAAGAGCCATAGAAAAAATAAACCATTTGTAGCTGTAAACTGCGGAGCCATTTCAGAAAACTTAATTGAAAGTGAATTATTCGGACACAAAAAAGGTGCATTTACCGGAGCTATCTCTGATAAAGATGGCTATATGAAAGCCGCTAATGGCGGTACTCTTTTTCTTGACGAGATAAGTGAAATGCCGCCTCAGTTACAAGTTAAATTATTAAGAGCTATCCAGGAAAAAGAATATACTCCTGTTGGTACTACAGTTTCATTATCTGTTAATACAAGGTTTATCGCAACAACAAACAGGAATCTTGAAGAAGAAGTTAAGAACGGAAGATTTCGTGAAGATCTTTATTACAGAATTAATGTTGTTGATATACATCTTCCCTCTCTAAAAGAACGCGAAGAAGATATTCCTTTGCTTGCTGATCATTTTCTTAATAAGTATCGGAAAGAATTAAATAAAAATATCAGGGGAATTGATAATGAAGCAATGAGGGCAATATTAAGTCATGAATGGAAAGGTGAAGTACGAGAGTTAGAAAATATTATTGAACGAGCAGTAATTTTTTGCAAGGGAGATATGATTACACTTCAAGAATTGCCGGTAACTTTTAAACCAAAAATGGATGAATTAGATTTTTCATTTACTGGTTCGCTTGATGATTCTGTACGAAAGTTTGAGCGTGAATTTATCTTAAGAGCTTTGGAGAATAACGAGAACAATAAAGAAAAAACTGCTGATGCATTAAGAGTTGGCTTATCAACTCTATATCGAAAATTAAAAGAGCTGGATATCAAAATTTAGAAATAATTCAGCCATGTATTTATCTGGATTTATTCTCAATAATTAAAATGCCACTTTGCTGATTTTCAATTGCGAGAATAGAATAATGTGCATTTTTCTGCAATACTTACAAAAACTAATCATTCCCCGTACAATACCTCTGCAATCAATTTTGGCACACAAATAGCCAATTTATATCCGCTTCTCCATTCAGGGGAGAAGAATCACAAATGGATAAATGAAAAATATAGTTATATACAGTCCCGATTTTAGCTTATGTTACAGCCTGCTGATGTACTTGCAGACTCAATATAAAGTTGTCGCCACAACTGATATGGAAGTTGTGTCTTCACTAGTGTGTAGCGGCTCTGCAGATTTAGTTATTATGGATACTGAACCGGATGGTGATATTCTAATTAAGTGCGAACAATTTAAAAAGTGCAAATCCGAAGTTCCACTAATTCTTACTTATGTCTATAATAACAGAGTTAAAGAGTCTGAAGGAAAAATTAAAAAGTTTGTGAATGAAATATTTTACAAACCGTTTGATCTAAACGAAATTTCGTTAAAAATTCCCTCCCTATTACTTACTGCTTAGACATTTAAATTTTTAATTATTTTAATTTTAAAAGTGTTCACTAAAACATTTTTTAATTATTATATTATATACATTAAAACCAAATAGTTTACCCAAGCAATAGTTACAATCCTCTTTCCAATTCTTGCGAATATATTCTAAAAACACTTCCCAAAGCTGAGAAATATAGCAAATCTGAATAAAGCTAATATTGGATTTTTAGCAAATAATTCACATTGAAAATGTGGTATTCTAATTGTAACATTGAAGCACAAAATCAATAACTAAAAAATTCACATTAAAAGGAAATAATAACATGAAAAACATATTGATTTATCTCGGTTTAGTTGTAACAATAGTTGCTTTATATGGATTTGCTTTTACAATTGCGGATGATAAAAGTGATGACGGCAAAAAAGTATTTGTGGATAACAAATGTAATATGTGTCATACAGTTACTGTAGCCGGAATAGAATCCAAAAAATCTGATGCAACTGATCTTTCAGTCGTTGGAAAAGACAGAACTGTTGAGTTCTTAACCAAATATTTGAAAAAAGAAGCAAAGTTAAATGACAAAGATCATAAATCATCATTTAAAGGCACAGACGAAGATCTTACAAAATTAGTTGAATGGTTATCAACTCTTAAATAGGAATATAAGGCTAAAAGTTTATCATCTATGGCACTTAGATTATCATCAAACGAAAAATTAAGATGCTTCCCAAACATCTTAAAAAAAATACAAACCCTCCTTGTAATCGGATTAGTTATTCTACCCACAAATATATATGCTCAATCGAATGATGATTGTTTAATGTGCCATAGTGA
>JBGSPH010000062.1:0-183682 GCA_041738675.1 Ignavibacteriaceae bacterium | reverse complement strand
AGAAGGATATTTTGGAAGGTTAAAACAAAAGTATAGAGTACATAGAGGACTATCTCCTCAAAAAAGAAAAAGTTATTTTAACTGGTATTTTTATTTAAAACCAATTTAATTTTAGCAACACAAAATGACTATTATGCCCGGAATGACACTTACGCAACCGCCTCTTTTATCCTAAAATAAACTAAGGTTTATATAATATTTTAATTCTAGTTTTAAGTGAAGATACGATATTTGGGTCAGTACCCTGCAAATCATAACTGTCTCCGGTTTCCTCCCTTATTGCAACACCGGGAACAGTTCTGGAAAGTGCATCGTTAAGATCACCTTTAACAAAAACGTCATACTCTTCATACAAATTCCAGCCATCTGATTTCTTTAAGTTTTCAATATAAAACTTTTTTACATTTTCTTCATTATCGGTTGAAACAAGAAAAACTGTTGCGAGCGATGTTACCGGCGCATCTAATTCACTTGATGAACTTGCGGGGTAATAGGAAGTAAGATAAGCTCCGGGATATATTGGTATACCAATTTGATCAGATGTAATAATTGTGTTCTTTCTTCCAGGAATGTTATCAGGAGCATCTTTGGAAAGGGGAATCCATGGAATAGTTTCTGTTTGCGCAATGGCTAAAGGTGAAGCTAATACGAGAAGAATTAGTATCACTGTTATATTATTAAGATTTTTATTTTTCATTTTTCCCTTTGATTGAAATAAATAATTAAAATTAAATTATTACTTAAATTATAAAACTCCAGCGTTAGAATTGCAAGTGAATTTATGATTAACCTATTTAATACTTTTTCTGCCGAGGGTTTTATTTTAAACAATAATTAAAATACTCTGAACGATGTACAATTAATACAATAGTTTTGATCAAATATCCTTATTTTTATTTTGTGTCAAATTAATGTTTCTCTATGATGTTTTTAACATGTTAAAATCAAGAATATTGATATTTATAATTTTGCTAATTTTATTTCTCACGTCGTTTGGGATTCCTCAGCAATCCGTGCAATCTAAAAACATTCTGATTTTATTTTCTTATTCTTCTGACGGACCTGCATACAGAAGAATACTAGATGGAATAATGCAGGAATTGGGGAATGAATTCGGTGATTCATACAGTCTCCATACAGAATACCTTCAAATAGAGCTTTATCCTCCGAACAACTATCCGAAACAAAGATTTGATTCTTATAACGAAAAATATCGGGATATAAAGCTCGATTTGTTAATCTGTGTCGGTGTAAACGTTATTAACCCTATCAAAAAATTTGCTGAAAGCTATCTTCTTGATCTGCCAACCGTTTCTGTTGATATTGATTTCTCTAATTACGGTTTTAATACAGACCTCCATCTGAATGATCATACTGCTGCGCTTGGATTAAAATTTAATATTGAAAAAACTTTCTCAACCGCGCTATCACTTTTTCCTGCAACATCTTCGATTTACTTTATATCAGGCACTTCTCCTCTTGATCATTTATTAACTTCAGTTACTCAGGGTGTCTCCAAAACAATTGATAAGAATATTAAAACTACATTTATTACAGATCTTTCGATGGATGAAACATTGAAGCTGGTTAGTAAGCTGCCAAAGAACAGTTTAATATTTATTCCATACTTTACTACTGATAATAAATTAGTTCGTTATCACAATACTGAAGCAATCAGATTTATGAGCAGGGTAGCAAATGCTCCGATATTTCACATTTCTGATTTAGGAGCTGGAGATGGTATGATTGGCGGATACGTTATGAGTTTTACAAAAGTTGGTTTACTTGCAGGAAAGACTGCGGTAAAAATCTTGAATGGAACGGATCCAAATTCAATAAAGATAAATGAAAATGATTATTATGAATATATATTTGACTGGAGAGAACTAAAAAAATGGAACGTTGAAAACTCAAAGCTGATACCGGAAGGCAGCACTATTTTATTCAGAGATGTTAGCTTATTAGAGCAGTATAAGTGGATTATTATTGCTGTAATTCTTTTTATTGTGCTGCAAACTCTTTTGATTGTTAACCTGATAAGACTGAACAGAAATCAAAAATTGATGACTCAGCAAATAATTGATTCAGAAAATAAGTATAGAAATTTTCTGCATCAGGACAGGCTATTCAGAATCGGACAAATAACTGCTTCGCTTTCACACGAGTTAAACCAGCCATTAACTGCAATTCTTAGTAATGCACAGGCCGGCATCAGGTTTATCGATTCGAATGAATCAAATCCTGAATTGTTAAAAAATATTTTTCAAAATATTGTGTTTAATGATAAAAGGACTTCATCTATATTGCGAAGTATAAGAAGTATGATGAAGCTCGAAACCAGGGCAAAAGTAAAAGTCAATTTGAATTCAGTTATTAGAAGAGTAGTTAATATTTATCATAGTGAAGCAAAAAAACTGCAGATAAAATTCAAATTAAACTTAACCGATACAGATATTTATGTTTTAGCAGATCACGTTCAGATTGAGCAGGTTTTACTTAATTTAATTTTTAATTCTGCTCAAGCAATGGAAAAAACAGAAATACAAAATAAAATAATAACTATCAGCCAATATAAAAATGAAAACGAAGTTATAGTATCTGTATATGATAAAGGTGCAGGTATAGATAAAGAGATAATGGGAAAAATATTTCAGCCGTTTATTACTTCTAAAAATGAAGGTATGGGAATAGGCCTGGCAATCTGTCAATCTATAATAGAGGATCACAAAGGTAAAATCCGGGCTGCCAATTTACCGGAAGGCGGAGCGGAAATTTCTTTTAGTTTAGGAATTCTTTCAAATGAATAAACATAATTTCAAAGTTTTTATAATTGATGATGATTTGGAGATCACAAAGGGTCTAACTTTGTTACTCAAATCTTATAGCTTTAACGTAAGTTCTTATAATGATATTGAACAATTCTTAAAAAATGAAAATTATGATGGGGCTGGATGTATACTACTGGATGTTTTTCTTGAAGGGAAAACCAGTTTGGAATTACAAGAAGTAATTGAAACCAAATTTGAATCGCTGCCTATAATCTTTATTTCTGGTCAGGGAAATGTTCCAATGAGTGTTGAGGCTTTAAAGAAAGGTGCGATAAATTTTTTAGAAAAGCCTATAGATGAACAAGCATTAGTTAAAGCCTTGGACGAAGCACTTAGCCGTAGTGCGGAGTTAATTACAAAGAACAAAGAAATAGATAGAATAAGAGCTTTAATGAATACTCTAACCGCACGGGAATATGAAATATTTCGCTATGTGATATCCGGAATGCTGAATAAACAAATTGCCACTGAATTAGGAATCGCTGAACATACTATAAAAAACCATCGTCTGAATATTACTGATAAGTTAAAGGTTAAATCTGTTGCCGAATTAGTTAATATTGCTGATAAATTAAGCATAAAAGGGGCAGTAGTTAATCATTCTTCTTAAAATTCAAAACCTTTTTATTCACATCTTAAAAATACTTGAATAGGACTAAATACCTATTTACCCGCTCTCTTCTTTAAGCTAATTTTAATCAAAACATAAATATTAATATAGAATCGTAAAGACATGATTTATATTGTTGATAACGATCAAAACATTCGAGATGGATATCGAATGCTTCTTAAATCTGCCGGAATTGATTGTAAGGACTATGAAAGTGCAGAGGAGTTTTTAAAGAGCTTTAACAAAGATGGAACAGATTTATTGTTACTTGATATTCATTTAAACGGAATGGATGGCTTTTCTTTATTAGAATCTCTAACAAAAAAAGGTATACACTTACCTGTAATCATCATAACAGCATATGATAAAATTGAGAATCAGAAGCTTGCAAAAAAATATGGAGCACTGGCCTATTTACGCAAGCCAATTGACAGTGAGGCATTATTAGATATAATTAAATATAACTTAGACAGCAAAATTCTACATTAAACAAAAGGAGTACTTTATGAAATCTTTTCTGACAGCAATCTTTGTTTTGTCCATTGCAGGTTTTGTACTTGCCCAGGATGGCGAAAAAAATTGGTTCCAGATTTACGGTTTTGCCATGACCGATATAGGTTATAATGCAAATCAAATCCATCCAGACTGGTACGATGTTGTAAGACCTACGAAACTTCCAACAATGAAAAATGAGTATGGAACAGATGGAAACGTATTTTTCAGTGTTCGTCAGACCCGTTTTGGTGTAAAGAGCGGAACACAAACTGCTATGGGTGAACTCTTTACTCAATTTGAATGGGAGCTCTTTGGAACTGGCGGCGATGCCGGACAAACAACTTTTCGTCTTCGACACGCTTATGGTGAATTAGGCTCTGTGGGAGTTGGTCAGACATGGAGTCCTTTTATGGATATTGATGTATTTCCAAATTCATTTGAGTATTGGGGACCAAACGGTATGGTTTTTTTCCGAAACATACAGATTCGATGGATGCCAATAAAAGGAGATACTCGATTAACCTTAGCGCTTGAGAGACCAGGCGCAAGTGGTGATCAAGGTGTATATAGTGAGTATGATCAACTATCCGGAATAAAATCAAAATTTCCTGTACCCGATTTTTCTGCTGAGTATCGTTCTGCACACGAGTGGGGTTATGTTGAATTAGCAGGTATTGTACGTTATATAAAATGGGAAGATCAGCTAGATGATCAATTTGATCTAAGCGGTGATGCACTTGGATACGGACTAAATCTTAGCTCCAATATCAAATTCTCGAAGAATGATGTTTTAAGACTTTCATTCGTTTATGGGGAAGGCATTCAGAACTATATGAATGATGCGCCAGTTGATATTGCTATTAAAAATAATCCCGGCAATACTACAAAACCAATTGAAGGTGTTCCTTTACCAATGTATTCTGCCGTTGTATTTCTTGATCATACCTGGAATGAAAAATTCTCAACAGCAATAGGTTATTCAATGCTTAATATTGATAATTCCGATGGCCAAACTTACGATACATTTCATAGAGGACAGTATGCTCTGGCAAACTTAATTTATTATCCAGTGCCAAATGTAATGATGGGCGCTGAAGTTCAGTGGGGTAACAGAGAAAACTTTAATAATCTTGAGGAGAATGATGTATATCCAACTGATTATTTGAAAACAGCAGATATTATAAAAGTTCAATTCTCTTTCAAATATAATTTCTCACATAAAGTATTGTTTTAGTTTTATTATAAAAAAAAATGGAGATAAAAATGAAAATTAGTTTATTAAATATCCGATTGATTACAATTCTAATAATCGGATTGATGATTTTTTCAGGTCCTGTACTTACCTATTCACAGGATCTTTCAAAAGCTAACATTGAGAAAGTTCTTAATGATGCTTACAACAAATTTAAAGATGTAAAAGAAGGTGCTAATGCAGATTATATTAAAGAATTAGCAACCGTTGACCCAAATATCTTTGGCATTGCATTAGTTACGACAGACGGCCAGGTCTACACTGCCGGAGATGTTAACTCAATGGTCTCAATCCAAAGTGTATCTAAAGTATTTACGATGGCACAGGTAATTGAAGAGCAGGGTCATCAGGTTGTTCAGGATAAAATTGGGGTGGATGCAACCGGTGAAGTCTTCAATTCTATCACAGCCGTTGAAAGAATGCGCGGAAAAGAAATTAATCCGCTTGTTAATCCAGGTGCAATCGCATCAACAAGTTTGATTGCGGGTGTTGATTCGGCTGCAAAGTGGAAAAATGTTTTACAAGTACATAGTGATTTTGCAGGCAGACAATTAGAATTAAATATGCCAGTTTATATAAGTGAAGCTGGTGATAATCTTCGTAACCAGGCAATTGCTCATTTACTTTTAGCATATGGCAGAATGTATTTTGATCCCGTTCAGGCAACAGACATCTACACAAAACAATGTGCAATAAATGTCAGTGCTAAAGATGGCGGCATTATGGCAGCCACATTGGCAAATGGTGGTGTTAATCCTGTAACAAAGAAAAAAGTTGTGTCACCTGAAACTGTAATGTACACTCTTCCCGTTATGTCCACTGCTGGACTTTATGATGATTCCGGTATCTGGTTTTATAATGCAGGTGTTCCGGCTAAAAGCGGTGTTGGCGGCTGTCTGATCGCTGTAGTGCCAGGTAAGTTTGGAATAGCTGTTGTTTCTCCACCTTTGGACAAAGCAGGTAACAGCGTAAAAGGTCAATTAGCGATCAAATATATTATCCAGCAGCTTAAAGTTGATCCCTATTTGATTCAGCCAAAACAATAACATTTATTTTCAATTAAAATAATGTCAGTCTGATCAAGTTATTGGCTGACATTATTTTTGTTATTTTCAGATACGTTTAAGTGCTTTCTAAATATAACTGTCTTTGTATTAAACTATATTTAAATAGGTGTTTTATGTATGATCAATACTTTACTTTAAAGAACTTTATTTTAAATATCATCTGCTTCGTTTTCCTGTCAGTATGTTCTAATGAAATAATAGCTCAAGAAGTTACTATTGAAGCAGATACTATTATTGTTGAGGGTGATTTTGTTGGTTATGCACAGGACACAACATTACAGAATACAACAGCAGGTGAATTTACTCCGGGAAAAGGATTTACAATATTCAAAACAAATTTAGCCAGTCTTAATATTAGTGCATATGGACTTGCAAGATATATTAACCAGATGCCGGCTTATCAATCCTATGAAGATCACCTCGATCATTCAAAAGTAGCTGATACCAGAAATGATATCTTTTGGCACCGTACTATAGTATGGTTTTCAGGCTTCTTCTATACACCCAAATTCAGATATACGATATCAGTCTGGGGATTAGCCGCAACTAATCAGGTTTTAATATTTGGTAACCTTCAATATGCACTTAACAAGGCAATTGTGCCAGGTGTGGGTATTGGTCCTAATTTAGGATCAAGATCAATGACTGGGCCCTGGCCATTTTTTTTAGCAAGCGATCGAGTATTAGCAGAAGAGTTTTTTAGACCCGGATTTACTATGGGTGCCTGGGTATCTGGTGAACCAATTTCCAGATTCAAATACTGGGTATTTGTAGGAAATAATTTAAGTCAGCTTGGTATAACTGCGAGCCAGATGTCCCGCTACATGAGTACAAGCGCTAGTATCTGGTGGATGCCTACAACCGGAGAGTTTGGACCACGCGGTGGTTATGGTGATTTTGAAAATCATGAAAATTTAGCGACTCGGTTTGGTGCCTCATTTACTCATTGTCGGGAATCACGACAATCAAATATTGGTCAACCATCTGCAGAAACCCAGATAAAATTATCTGATAGTCAACTTTTATATGAAACAGGTTCACTTGCTGATGGCGTAACAGTTACTGACGCTGACTTCGATCAGGGTTCAATTGATGCCGGAATGAAATTTAAAGGATTGCATTTACAAGTGGAATATTACTTCAGGTATCTCTCAAACTTTAATGCTCTAGGACCAGAACCTGAATTAAGCACTATTCCAAGTTCAATTTTCGATCACGGATTTTATGCGACTGCTTCGTATGAAGTTATTCCATATACTCTACAATTGTATACCTCAACGTCGTGGATTTTTGATCAGTTCCAGAGATATCCTTGGGAAATTATAGTAGGCACAAACTGGTACCCGGCAGGCACCAGAAGCGTAAGATTTAATCTACAAGCAATTCATGTAGATAAGTCACCTGCATCATCTACTTTTGGATTTTATATAGGTGGTCAGACCGGACTTACAATTTCCACTGGTGTTGATTTTCTATTCTGATAATAAAAAATAATGCGAATAAATACTAAAGGAATTATTCGAATGAAAAATAATTATATGTTTAACATTTTTAGTGCAAAGTACTTGTCTCTGCTTCTTTTTTTAGCATGGGGCACATTAGTATCCCTAAGTGCTCAATCCAATGATGAATATTTATTCTATGACTCTCATTTTCACATTACAAATTACATCCAGGAAGGCATTGGGATGGAATTTTATGTAGACTCAATTATGGGCGATAAAATTGGCAGATCAACTGTATTTGGACTTCCATTACAGCAGCAATGGTCATACCGTGTAACAGGAGAAAATGCACCAACTTATTATCTCGATACAGATGCACCGCTTTACTACTACTCATTCTGTGATGCATGGATTGCGATGCAGTACGAATCCCTTCCAAAAGAAAAGCAGGAACGACTGGATCCAATGATAATCGGTTTTAATGTTACTGATATGTATGCAGCGGATCATATAAAAAGGGTTTTATCAACTTTTCCCGGAGTGTTTACGGGTATTGGTGAGTTCAGCATTCATAAGGAATTTGTTTCTGCAAAGATTTCCGGTGATGTAGCAAGTCTAACCGATCCGGCGCTTGATAGAATTTTTGATTTCTGCGCTGAATCAGGATTGATCTCAATTATTCATAATGATATTGATAATCCATTTCCTAAACCGGGCAAACCGAATTATGTAAAAGGATTTCAGGAATTAATAAAAAGACATCCCGACGCAATTATAATCTGGGCACATCTTGGTCTGGGAAGAATTATTAAACCTATTGAAGATATGGGAACGTTGTTCGAGGAAATGCTTGCAGATCCTGCTTACAATAATCTATACTTTGATCTTTCGTGGGATGAAACTGCAAAGTGGCTTAATTACAATGATAAATCTTTAGCAAGAACTATTGAGGTAATCAGCAAGTATCCAGATAGATTTTTATTTGGTACAGATAACGTTGCCCCCGATAAACAGGAAAAACAGCTTTATGTTTATCATCTCTATGATAAACTATGGAAAGCTGTTGGTGAGGAAGTTACATACAAAGTATGTAAAGGGAACTATATAAGATTATTTGATGATGCCCGAACAAAAGTTAGAGCGTGGGAGAAAGCTAACATTAATTCATATTGAAAGTTATTTATTTTTACTGATGCTTTAATATTTGACATAACATAGGTGGCTTAATGAAAACAAAATTACTTGCTGTTGTCTTCCTGATACTGATTTGCAGCATGCAAATATTTTCTCAGGATGATGGAAACAAATATGTGCCCGGACGTGGATTTAAATTACTCAAGGAAGATTTCGGTGAAGTTAATTTTAAAATGTATTCATATATCAGGTATCTCAATCAGCTTGGATTAGAAGATTCATTTACAAACTCATTTAATCAAACAACGCAAATAAAGAAACGACAGGATTTACAATTAAACAAAGTTGTAATGTATTTATACGGCTGGCTGCTTGATAATAAATTCCGCTATATGGGTTATGTATGGACTGCAAATACCAGTCAGGGTCAACTTGCACAGGTAGTAGTCGCTGGCAATCTTATTTACAGGTTTAACCAATATGTAAGCATTGGCGTTGGCATTGGTTCTCTTCCCGGAACAAGAAGCACTTCAGGTAATTTTCCATTCTGGCTGGGCGTCGACAATCGCTTAATTTCTGATGAATTTTTCAGACCTTCTTATACCACTGGTATCTGGGCAAATGGAATGATTACAGATGGACTGGATTATTATATAATGCTGGGAAATAATTTGAGTCAACTTGGTGTTGATGCCGGTCAACTTGGTAACAAGCTTAATACCTGGTCAATGATGTTAGCATGGATGCCAACTACTGGTGAATACGGTTTTATGAATAGCTTTGGAGATTATGATAATCATACAGCTCCAGCCACCCGTATTGCTCTTCACTTCACTACAAGTGATGAAGATAGACAAAGTCAACCTGGCACTGAAGCTATCGATAATGTTCAAATAAGATTATCTGATGGAAGTATAATATTTACTCCTAGACTATTTGGAGATAATATTTCTATAACTGATGTACAGTATAAAATGATTTCGTTTGAAGCAGGTGTTAAATATAAGGGTTATGCATTGGAAGGGGAATATTTTCTTCGTAAGCTTAATAACTTCCGCGGCTATGGGATTGAGAATTTATCTTTCAGCGAACTAACTGATAACGGACTTCAATTACAAGCCTCATCAATGGTAATAGATAAAACTCTTCAACTGTATCTCTCAGGTTCAAAGATTTTCGGAAATTACGGTGATCCCTGGGATGGACGATTTGGTGCAAACTGGTATATGCTTGATAATCAGGCAGTAAGAGTAAATGGAGAAGTAATCTACTTAAATAATTCGCCTGTTGGTGCTCTAAGCCTTCCTTATTCTGTCGGTGCAAAGGGTACGGTTTTTCATCTGAATGTTGAATTAAGGATGTAAAACGAGGATTACTGAAACCTAAGATCTAACTGAGTAAAAATATTTCTGCTTCTTTTAATTCTTAGTTTCAATTTATTCTCAGAATACTATTAAAAAATAATTAAACAAGCAGTACTGTAGTCACGCAGAGTTAGAATGACACTAATATTTACTTTGTTCTAGATGAAAAGTGTCTAGAGATGTTATTTACTAAAGTGTTATTTAATTACTATTTTTATGCCGTTATTGATAAAATCTTTTGAAATGTCTGTTATGAAAATAAAAATACTTATTACCTTTTTAATACTTTTTGTTATTTCACTCCAAGCTCAGGACAGGCAGTACTGGGATCAGGCGCTTGGTGGTGGAAAGACAGCACTGTTAGGTGGAATTGCTGTTGGTGGAGTAAGTGATTATAGTGCCACCTTTTATAACCCTGGTGCACTAAGTTTTTTAAGTAAAAAAAGTATGAATTTTAGTTTTAATATGTACGGCATTAAAGATTTCTCATTTATTAATGGCGGTGGACCGGGAATAGATTCCAGGTACACAAGAGTTTCTTTATATCCTGCATCTTTGGCTGGTCCAATACCGTTTTTGGGTGATTCGACCAATCGCTTTAGTTATATGATATATAGTACCGGATATTCTTATGTAAGAACATCTGAAAGATATGAAGGTTATAAAGATGTGATTCCAACTAGACCCCTGGGTTTAGGATTAGCCTTTGAAGGTGATGAATATCTTATTAATCAAGGAAAGATTGATGCATTGCTTTCTGAAGTAAGTGTTGGATTTGGCTACTCAAAAAAGATTTCAGACAATGTAGGAATTGGATTTACTTTAATAGGTGCATATCGTGATCAAACCAAAATACGATATGAATCTTACGCAGCTTATGATAGTGTTAATCAGCGATCCGCAACATCAGATGTGTATGTTGATATAGATTATTGGGCAGTTAGATTTTCCGGAAAGTTTGGAATATCAGCAGTCTGGGATGATCTAAAATTAGGTGCAACAATCACTACTCCAAGTATAGCTTTAAAATTAGCAAGCGGTGGCACTGACTATGCAAATTTAAATTCTAATAACGTTTTAGTTGAAATTGACAGTACTACTATTCCTTACCAGGTTAAACCAATTGATATAATTGCATCTGACAGGCAGGAAGGTTTACCTGTACATTATAAATCTCCATTTTCGATATCTGCAGGTGTTGAATACAAATTATCAAAAGAAACTTTGATTCACTTTGCTGCGGAATGGTTTGCCCCCATTTCAACATATGCTGTTTTGCAGCCAGAAAGTGCTAAATTTATTCAAAATAATCCTGCAACTCTCGATCCAATGGATAGTGCGGAACTATTAAGAGTATATGATTCGATGAATAGTGTTTTTAATGCAGGCATAGCTGTTGAACATAAATTGAATGATAAATTATCAGGATATGCAGCTTTCAGAACTGATTTTAGCAATGCAAATTACGAAGATATCGATGGACTTTTTGTAGGTTTTACAGACTTTAATATTTATCATTTTACTCTGGGCGCCTCAATGAATATGGATGATACATTTATTGGAGTGGGATTGGAGTACAGTCACGGGGAAAGAACAGATTTCCCCCAGTTGTTTAATTTTCCTACTGGAGCAGTGGAACCAGGCGATATTGCAATATTAAGTCAACGCGGTACTTGCAATGCTATTTACAACAACTTTAATTTATTTTTTGGTGTAACCCAGCAATTATAAAGTTGATTAATGATATATACTGCGTCTTATTTTATTAAATGATTTATTAAGTTTCAAAAATTAAAATTTACAATTCATATTTAACAAATTAATATTGAAGGGATAGTTCGAAAAATGAACAATGGTCAAATAAATCATAGGGACTTGTACAGGTTACCCTGGACACTTCCGGACAATGCAATTTCCTGGTTAGAGCCAACAGCAATGTGTAATTTAGCTTGCGACGGCTGCTATAGAGAAAATCTTAAAGATTCACATTTATCAGTAAAAGAAGTAAAACATCATCTTGATATTTTTCAAAAATTAAGAAACACAGATTGTATTTCAATTGCCGGGGGCGATCCGCTTTTATATCCTGATATTCTTGAGATTGTAGCTGACATTAAAAAGAGGGGCCTGAAACCTATAATTAATACAAACGGTAAAGCCCTTACAATGGAACTGCTTAAAGATTTAAAAAAGGCCGGTGTTTATGGCTTTACATTTCACGTTGATAGTAAGCAAGGACGTGGAAATGAATGGAAAGGCAAAAATGAAATTGAACTTCTTGACCTCAGACTTCAATATGCTCAAATGCTTGCAGAGGTTGGCGGAATTTCCTGTTCGTTTAATTCCACTGTATATGAAGACAACCTGCAATATGTGCCTGAAATGATTAATTGGGCTCATAAGCATATTGATATTGTTCATACAATGGTTTTCATTTGTTTCAGACACGTTATTCCAAATATGCCTTTTGATTGGTATGCGGGAGGCACCAAAGTTGAATGGGATAAAATTATGTACCATTCAGATAAGAAAAGAGATGTGGAAATTTTATCGACAGATGTTTTAGCAAAAGTAAGAGAGAGATTTCCTGATTTTACTCCTGCCGCTTATTTAAACGGAACTGTTAAAGCGGATTCATTTAAGTGGTTAATAACTGAACGAGTTGGTACAAAAGATAAAATATACGGTTACCTTGGTCCTAAATTTATGGAGCTGATGATGACTGTTCATCATTTTTTCAAAGGCACATATTTATCTTATGCATCACCTTCATTAACTAAGAAGGGAAGATCAACACTGCTTCTACTTTGGATGTTTGATAAGCAATTAAAAAAAGCATTGTTTAATTTTTTGAAGAACCCGTTTAATCTTTTTAAGAAAACTCATTTACAATCTATATTGTTTATTCAGCCAGTTGATTTTACTGAGAAAGGTGAGCAGAATATGTGCGACGGATGCCCAGATATAACAGTTCACAAGGATGAGTTAATCTGGTCTTGCAGAATGGAAGAACAAAAGCAGTATAATACCTGGTTAAGAACGGTACCAAAGAATTAATAATTATGTTGATAGGATGAAGTTAAGGACTATACTTCATCATAATAAAAGGAATACAATTAGTTGAATTTATAATTCAAATCCCCAAACTTTTTTAGAATGGGGATTTTCTATTTTAATAACAGGTGATATTTATGAAGAAAAAAGAATTATATAAAGGATCAAAAAGGGTTTCTAAACCATTCCGAATTA
This sequence comes from Ignavibacteriaceae bacterium, assembly GCA_041738675.1. Lineage (GTDB taxonomy): Bacteria > Bacteroidota > Ignavibacteria > Ignavibacteriales > Ignavibacteriaceae > IGN3. Next base: position 170,238 of record JBGSPH010000062.1, on the reverse strand, counting down.
CTGATGGGAAGAAATTCAGACTAAAGGATTTTAATCCTAAAGATACACTTGATCTAAAATCTGAAGATAAATCAAAAGCTCAATCTGCACTGAAGGATGGAATTGAGTTATTAGCGGAATTACAGGATAAACTTTATGCCCAGGATCGCTGGTCGGTTCTATTGATTTTTCAAGCAATGGACGCCGCAGGAAAAGATGGTGCAATCAAGCATGTGATGTCCGGAATAAATCCGCAGGGCTGTCAGGTATTTTCATTTAAAGCTCCAACAACAGAAGAATTAGATCACGATTTTATGTGGAGATGTTTAAAGCGATTACCGGAGAGGGGAAGAATTGGAATTTTTAATCGTAGTTATTATGAAGAAACACTTGTGGTTCGAGTTCACGAAGAAATTCTTAAGAAACAAAAGTTACCCGACAAATTGATTTCCAAACATATCTGGGAAGAACGCTTCCAGGATATTCTAAATATTGAAAAATATTTATCAAGAAACGGTATTATTATAAGAAAGTTTTTCCTTCACGTATCTAAAGAAGAACAAAAGAAAAGATTTCTTGAAAGAATTGATAGACCAGAAAAGAATTGGAAATTTTCTTCAGCCGATGTAGCAGAACGTGGTCATTGGGATGAGTATATGAATGCTTATGAAGATATGATTCGTAATACGGCTACAAAAGATTCACCTTGGTATGTTATTCCAGCAGATAATAAATGGTTTACTCGATTAGCAGTTGCTGCCGCTGTTATTGATAGTCTATCTTCACTGGATTTGGAATATCCTGAAGTTGGAGAAGAAAAATTAAAAGAACTTGCCGAAGCAAAAGGTCAACTTCAATAAATTATTATAATTAACCAGAGATATTAAAGTGAGACTATTTTTTCTATTCTTATTCTTGTTCGTAATTCTTGTCAAAATAAACCTTGCTCAGGAAGAAAAGTCAGATACCTTAGCCACTGTTAAACCAGATACTGTCGGTATAGGCGGGGTAGATTGGTTTGCTTATCCGTACATTTTCTATTCACCTGAAACTAACCTTGCTTTTGGCGGCGGTGGAATTGTTTATTTTAAATTGTATGATAAACCGGGAGCAAAATCATCGAGCATTACACCATCGTTTTACTATACTATAAATGATCAATATGATATAACAATTATTCCTGAACTGTTTCTGCTTGATGATAATCTAAAAATTTGGTCAAAGCTGAATTATTCTTCTTACTTTGATAGATATTACGGCATTGGAAATAATTCACCAGATATTGAAAACGATCTATACTTGCAGGATAATATCCAGGCCCAAATTAAGTTGCAGCCCAAGCTTTTTGACGATCGGTTAAATATCGGAATCAACTATGAAATACGGAATATGTCAGTTGCTGATACAAAGGGAAATCCGTTACTTGAAAATGATACTACAATCATTGGCAATGAAGGCGGTTTAACTTCGGGTTTGGGATTAGCTGTTGCCTGGGATACACGGGATAATAATTTTTTCCCTTCAAGTGGTGGATACTATGAAGCTTACACTTCTAACTTTTTTGATTTTATTGGAAGTGACTTTAATTACAGCAAAACAGTTTTAGATATTCGACAATACTTGGTCATCACATCTGATCATGTTCTTGCATTGCAAGGATACTTACTCAGTGAAGGCGGAACACCACCGTTTTATGATTTAGGTTTACTTGGCGGCAGTAAACTTATGAGAGGAACAATTTTGGGCAGATATAGAGATAAAAGCTATTATACGGTTCAGACAGAATACAGGATGCCCGAGCTTATCTGGAAATTTGGTTTAATATTGATGGCTGGATTTGGCGATGTTGCTCCTTCAGTTGGAAGAATTACCATATCGACATTAAAACCTACTTATGGTTTTGGTGTACGTTTTAGAATTGATGAACTTCAAAAAGTTGAGATAAGAATGGATGTTGCATTTGGGAGAGGAAGTAACGGAATTTATTTTGATATTAATCAGGCGTTTTAATAAATAAATAGCTGGGGCCAGGAATTTTTAAACCTTGCCTTCAAAGCAGTATAAAATTGTGAAATTAAATCTTTATAAAACGAATAAACAAAAATCACTCTTTAAAATTACTAGTATTGCGTTTCTATCTTTAGCCACATTACTAATCCTATTTTTCTCAATCTTATTTATCCTGTTTCTTGTTTACAAGGATGACATAAGCAAGACAGTTCTGTTGTCTGTCAATCAAAAAATCAACGGCAAGATCACTTTCTCTGATTTATCTTTCACACCATTAAGACATTTCCCAAGTGCTTCCATAAAATTTTATGATTTGGCTTTGCACGAAAGTAAAGACTCAATTTTTAATTCAAACAAACCTCCCGTGTTCGATATTGAAGAAGCGTTCATTTCTTTAAATATAGTCGATTTATTATCATCTAAAATAAACGTCTCGGATGTTACTTTTGAGGGTGGAAATCTGAATATTGTCGTTTATCCCGACAGCCAAACGAATCTTGATAAAGCAATTCGGAAATTGAGAGTGCAAGAGGAGATAGTTCAGGAAAAGCCAACAGAAGCAGATACATCAATTTCGCCAAAACAAAGGATTACTGATTCATCATCCAATTTAAGTCTTCAGATTGATAATCTGGAAATACTTGATTTACTAGTTAGTGCTGAAAATCAATACAAAAAGAACAAGGTTCAGTTAAATATAAACGAGCTTCAGTCAGAATATTCATATAGTAAGAACAAGATTATCTGCTCAGTAATTCTTGATGCTAAAATTGACTCACTAATTAAAAATGAAAAGCTGATGCTATCCGATCAGCAAATTAATTTTGAAACCAGGCTTGAAATTGAAACTGATTCAATTTTCGTGAAGATGGAAGAGGGGAGTTTATCTTTAGGCAAATCAATATTTAATTTCAAAGGGATCTTCGATTCCAAAAACCAGGGCTATCTTGATTTGTCTGTTTCAGGTTCAGGAAAGGACTTTGGTTTACACTCTCTTATCTTAAAAGATGAAGGGATTAAAAACCTTATGTCAGGTGAAGCTTTAATTGAAGGTTCTGTAAAAGGAAAAACATTAATTGAGTTCCCTCAGATTGAAATTGCTTTCGGACTTAAAGATGTTGAGCTTATAAATCCAATAACTAAAAGAAAAATTAAGCACCTGAATCTTAATGGAAATTTTAACTCAGGTAAATTGGATGACTGGTCAGATGCGCACTTAGTTGTTGATACTTTGTATGCTGATTTGCCGGATGGCCGGGTTAGTATGTCAGGTTCGTTCCACAACTTTACAATGCCTGAAATTGATCTATATGTTTTTCTTTCTGGAGATGTAACCGGATTAGAAAAAGTATTTAAGCTGGGATCAATTTCTGATTTGAAAGGGAAGATAGAACTAATTGACAGAATAAAAGGGAAATATCTTACTGAAGAGAAAAAGTTCTTGAGTGAAAATAATACTGCTAGACTATCATTAGAAAATTTTGGATTAAAAATTCCGAGAACAATTCGTTTTGACAAAGTTGATGGAGTAATACGAAGAGAGAATGATGACTTTTATTTTGACAGACTGAGCATAATCTCTGAAGACACCGATATATCAATTAACGGCGAAGTAAAAAACCTAGCCTACCTGTTTTTTAATGTTGAAAAAGATATCGAAGCTGATCTTGATATTAAATCGTCCGTTTTCGACTTACCTAATTTTCTTGCTTTTGATCCTTCGATAAAACGGGATTTTAATCACAGAATTCTGGATGTTGATGTTTCAGTAATTGCTAAAACTACTACTACGAAGGCAACAAAATTTAATTCATTTCCCGAACTAGATTTTAGCATCAAGAAATTAGATGCAACAATAGAGAACTTCCTGCCGCGTTTAGAAATTAATTCCGGAAATTATAAAATCAGTGAAAGTATCCTGGGATTTAATATGAAGTTTGATCAGTTTAAAACTGATTTTATGGGCGGTAAATTTAATTTTAGTGCTGAGTACAATACATCAAAGTATCAGCCATTTTACATTAAGATGAAAACTGATTTCAACAAAGTTTATTTATCGGAACTTTTTTTTAATCAAGACGATACAATACCCGAATCTCTCAGCGGTAAACTTTCTGGTTCATTCTTCACAGAGTTTCAATTCCCGACTGATTCTACAGTATTGAAATTTATAAAAATTAAAAATGCTGAATTAGTTTATGAGTACTCAAAGGATACAATAGTTACCAAAAACCTGGAGCTTGAATTAAATAAAATATATTTTAACGATAAGATCTGCTCGAATCCATTAGCAACTTTATATACTAACGGCAGAGTTAAGTCAGATAATTTTAAATCTAGTTCATTCAACTTTAGACATCTTAATTTTAATTTGAATGTGATAAACGGAGATTATGAAATTAATTCAAAAACCGTTAGCATTTTTGGAGATGATGCAAAAGGACAGGTAAAAATAAAGGCCGCACCTTTTGCAGATGTACCTAAATTTAATATTAATTACAACGATATTAGTTTTCTTGCTGAGAAAATGCTTAGTACTTTCAACGAAAATCAGGTAATTAGCGGACCTCTTAAAATTTCATTTAATATATCATCCGCCGGATCTGAGTGGGATACCATTGTTAGTAATATGGACGGTACAATTAATCTCTCCGGGAAAAATCTCGTGCTTAACGGATTTGATGCCGATGAAATTATTGAAGACTTCAAACGAAGTCAAAAATTTAATTTAGTTGACCTGGGTGCTGTACTACTTGCTGGACCTGTTGGAATTGTTGTAACTAAAGGCAGTGACTTTGCAAGGTTATTAGTATTTAATTCAGGAAAATCTACAACAATTTATGAGCTTGCTTCTAATTGGACTCTAAATAACGGTGTATTTGAAATAAAAGATGCAGCATTTGCGACAGATAAAAATCGAATTGCGTTGAAAGGAAATATAGGACTTGCAAAAAATAATCTTGACCTTATCATTGCTCTTTTAAATAAAAATGGCTGCAGTATTTTTAGTCAGGAAGTCTCTGGCAGATTGGATAATCCAACAATTGGGGAAGTGAAAGTTGTAGGCACTTTGCTTGCTCCCGTTACAAATTTAGTAGATGACGTAACAGGTAAAGATTGTGATGTTTTTTATCAGGGATCTGTTGAACATCCAATAAATAAAAAAAATAAAAATTGATAATGGAGATAGAGTTATAAAAAAAAGACAGAATATTTTTTTTGATATTCTGTCTTTAATAATTAATTAAAATCCTACACCAGCGCCAATACTAATAATTGGATCCCAATCTTCATAAGGTGAGTTTTCGTCTTGAATCACATCAAATAAAACTTCTGCATAAACCGAAGCATTAGGACCAATTCGTTGAACGAATCCACCTCCTAAAAGTAGAAATGGAACCCAATTCCTTTCAGAATCACCACTAGAGTACTGTCTAGTTATTGGATTATATAGTAAATTATAATTTTCATAGCTGGCATAAGCAAATTCAGCATGCAGATATATTTGATAAATTGGTCTATAACGTGTAAAAATACTTGCACCGTAGTTATTAGAAGTTAATTCAAGGGGATCATACCTTTTATCATTTATGTAGGCATATTGTAGTTTACCTCCGACTGAAAATTTTGGCGAGACCTGATATCCTACCAAAGGATTAACGCTCAGATAGAAATAATCACCCCAAAAATTAAACCCTACAGTGCCGCCATAGTACCATTTACTAGGTTGCTGGTGCTGAACTCCTTGAGAAGTTGAACTGGATTTTGTTGAATCAGGTGTAGAAGATTGCGCATAAGAAACCAGAACTGAAAACAATACGAGCACTAAAATCTTTTTCATTTTTTTACATTCCTTAGATTTTTGGATGAGTCAATTTAGATTTATAATTAAACAAATTCAATCACTAATATTTATGAGACTTACTTAAGAGTTTTAACAGTTTTAGTTAAAGTTTTATTTGATTGTTATTATCTTACTGGTAATAATTAAATAAATCTAAAGTAATTATTATCATTTATGTTAATCAAAAATTATTCACTTAAAAGGTTAAAAAATAGATTACAAGATATTTCCAGTGATGATGAGTGGCAGGGTATTGAGGAAATTAAAATTGAACACTACCTTTGGATGAAAAATGACTATCAACCTGAAGTTAGTGTAAAAGCTTGTTATTCCGATGAATACATTTATGTAAATTTTCTTGTGTATGAAAATAAAGTAACTGCTACCTATTTAAATGTTGGTGATCCGGTTTTTAAAGACAGCTGTGTTGAGTTTTTTATTAATCTATTTCCTAAGGAAACAGAGGAATATTTTAATATAGAACTAAATGCTATCGGAACAATAAAAATGGGTTACGGCATTAAAAGAAACCGCAAGTACTTAACCGCTTCCGATTTATCGGATATGAAAGTTGTTACCTCAATTAAAAAACCTGTAATTGGTTTTCATGGCTCTGATTACTGGAAATTGTTCTGCGCTGTTCCCATTAAAATACTTGAAAAGATTTCCAAAAAAACCTTTATTGGTGATGATGCAATTGGTAATTTTTATAAATGCGGGGATGAAACAGAATTTAAGCATTACGGTATGTGGAGTTTAATAGAAAACCCCACACCCGATTTTCATCTGCCTCAATATTTTGGGAAGATTATTTTTGACCAGAGTTAGAGCCGACAAGAGTGGCTGTAATTTGAATTTTGTCACTTACTCTATTTGGGATCATAGAATTTGTAATTCCATAATCAGAAAGTTTAATATCAAATTTAGCTACAATACTAATTAAATCACCAGATGTAATTGTTTTAGTTACAGTGTCTTCGGGGATGTATTTGATAGTTGCATTTGTATAAATCAACTTGGTTTTTCCACGTAGATTAAATTCACCTAATACAACTATTTTTAATAAATTATCTTCAACAACATCCACTCTCTTTACTTCTTTAATTTTGAATGTAATATTTGGGTTCTTATCTGAATTAAGCCAAGAAACACTTTGTAAATGCTCATTTCTTTTTTCAATGCCTGTTTTTATTGATGATGCTGAAATTGTTATTTCTCCGGTTAAGGTGGATTTAATATCTTTAGTATCAAAGGATACCTTGCCCCAAACATCATTGGTTAATCCTGTAATGTTTTCAAAACGCGCTTCACTAAAAAATGTTGCCTGGTTTCTTTCCTGACTATCTTTGAAATCAAAAACCTTAATGCCCTTAGACAATAGATTAAAACCTTGTGAATAGATATTTGAAAGAGTACAAGAAATTAAAATCAAACTTAATACAGATTTTAACATAACATTCCTTTTTACTTTTTATAATAGGGAGAATTAATAAACTAAGAGATTAAATTCATTCCTGCTCTGCATATTTTGCTTCTAATTCTTCTACTCGCTTTTGATGTTTTTCAAAATTGATAAATCTTATTAGAACTAACATCACTCCTGCAAAAATTATATAGGAGAGAATCACAAATTGCCAGTCTAGAAATTCTTTCAACTGTCCCATCAATGCAGCGCCTGCTGATAAACCAAGATTTGATATTGCCATGTATAGTGTAAATTGAGTTATAGAAATTCTCTTCCAGCATAACTGCATTGCGGAAGCAAATATTGCGATTGTGGTAAAAGTCAGTAGAATGTAAAAACCAATTATAAATCCCGTTACAAAAAATTCATTTTGCCATAGATTTTTAAAGAAAGACATTGCGGTAACTAGCAATATTAACAAGCTCAAATAAATAGATATCATTTTTACTTTACCAAAATAATCAATAAGAAAACCACCGATAATCATTCCACCTATACCGGAAATAAGATTTGCTGTTGCAAAGATTTGTGAATAATCAGTATCAGCCCAACCTAATTCCTGAACAGTAAAGACGGGTAATACAGTGTCGATCAAACCTTTACCAACTGAAAAACTGAAAGCTGCAATACCCATCATAAAACTTTCAGGCAGAAAGAAAACTTTGTATAAAGTTTTAAAGATACCCTTCCAACTGTGCAATTGAATTTTTTCAACCACTTTTGATGCTCCACCTTCTGTCCAGGGCAGCAGTTTTTCACCAGGTCTTTCTCTTAGCAATAAAGGAACAAGAATAATTACGGAAGTAATTAATGAGAATGATACAATCGCATAAAAATATCCATAATTACTCATTATCCAACTGCCAGCTGCTACTGATGCAGAGATTCCTAATGTCTTTGATCCCCACATTAAGCCATTTGCTCTTGCTTGTTGATCGACGGGAAGTATATCTATTGCCATTCCATCAACTGCTATATCTTGCGATACTTCAAAGAAACTAACTACAAAACCCAAAATCATTAATAATGATAAATTATTTAACGGATCTGTAATCAATGACATTGATAAAAAGCTTAATATAAGTCCTAGCTGACCAAATAGAACCCAGGGTCTTCTTCGACCCATTGATAAAAAAGTAAACCTATCCATAATTGGAGCGTTAATTATTTTTAAACTCCAAGGAATTCCAATAACTGCAACGTACGAACCGATTTCAGCTGGACTTTTTCCATTCATTGCAAGCCATGCCGGAATAGCATACCACAATAATCCTTCTGGAATTCCCTGTGCAACATATAATGCTGCAAAACTAAAATACCTTAGAAAAGTATTTTCCGATAAAGAGGGAAGTGACTTGGATTTTATTTTCTCAGATTTTACAAAAAGCATGAATTAACTTTCATAATATTTTTTAATTAAGAGTCCATAACATATCCATTGATTAATATTCGATTGCAACTGCGATAAACAGAAAAATAAATGACAGTAACATGCATACTAAAAAAATCGGCAAAACAAATTTTACCCACTTAACATAAGGCACTTTTGCAAGACTTAACACTGCCATAAGTATCCCGGAAGTTGGAATTATCATGTTTGAAAAACCATCACCACTAGTAAAAGCAAAAACCGCCGTCTGTCTTGTTATACCAATCAGATCTGAAAGAGGTGCCATTAAAGGCATTGTAACAGCAGCTTGCCCGGAACCTGAAGGAATAAAAAAGTTAAGTGTGGTCTGGAATACAAGCATTCCTCCTGCAGCAACAAACTCATGATATTCCTGCAAGTTATTAGCAGCTGAGTGAATTATTGTATCAAGTATTTGTCCATCCTGCAGCACAACCTGAACTCCACGCGCAAACCCTACTACCAGTGCAGCAACAACCATTTCTTTCATTCCGATCACAAAAGCTTCCGAGGCATCGCTTAAAGACATTCGTGAAATAATAACTGCAATAATTCCCATAAGAAAAAATGCACCTGCCATTTCATTTATCCACCAGCCTAATTCCTGCACAGCGAAGATAATAAATGCAAATAATCCAATTCCCATAATCATTACCATCAAATGTTCTTTAGTGAATTTCACTTTTTCAAAGGACATATCTGATAGAGAAAAATCATCATCGGGCATTACTGATTTTGAAGGATCTTTTTTAACCTTTGCACCATATCTGAGCAAAAAGATTACAGTTACACTCATTGTAACTGCAAAAAATATCAAGCGGAAGCCGATGCCACTGTTTAGTGGTAATTCAGATATTCCCTGTGCAATCTGTACTGTAAATGGATTTGTAGTTGCAGCGGCAAAACCTACCTCAGCAGCAAGCCAAACAATGCCAACACCAAATATTCTATCGTAACCAAGTTTTTTAGAGACAATTAAGAAAAGGGGGATCAGCGGTAAAAATTCTTCACCCATCCCAAGTGTACTGGCTGCTATGGCAACAGTCATCATAAGGATAATAACCAGTAATGCGGAATGGTTTCCAAAAATATCCAGCAGTTTCTGGATGAAGGCCATTATTGTTCCTGTTTTTTGAAGTATGCCGAAAACTCCTCCAATCATAAATATGAAAAAAATGATATCTGAAGCTTCCCCCATTCCGCGTGGTATCGAACTTAAAAAACCGAAAAGACTAACTGGTGAAGCTTCTCCTTTAACTTTATCACCAATGATTACTCCTCTTAGAGAAATATGTTTTGATAGTTCCTGATATGTTCCTGGGACTACGATTGTGCGGGTTGAGGCACCAACCTGTGTTGTTTCTCTTTCGTATTTACCTGAATTAATAAAATATGTTAAGATTGAACAGGCGAAGACCACACCAGTCAGAAGAACAAATACGTGTGGTAGTCTGACTTTAAATTTCAATTTTTCTCCGTTATTAAAAGAATATCTTGCATATTAGTATCAGTAAATTTTTGCATACTATTATTTGCTCAAATTATAGTCTTACTATTGTTCGTAACTAGAACATTTTTGAAAAGTGCATATGGGCAATGAGCCATTTACCATTTTGCTTTACTGCTACCATAGTGGTTCTTCCGCTTTGATAGTTCATCTGTCCACCTTTCTCCATCCAGGTAAAAGTGTAATAACTTGTAACAACTGCTGAATTATCATTGTAAATTTGAACCTGAAAATCTTGTCCGTGATAATTTACATAGGCAAGTGATCCAGTACCTTCAATAAAGTTTTTCCACATTGCTGCATCATGACGCAATGTTGATCCAACATAAGGAAATTCAGTATTGTCTTCTGTGAAAAGTGACCAGTATGTTTTAAAGTCTTGTTTATTAAACGCTTCAGCGGATTTATCTGCTAAGGCTTTTACATCTTCTTTGTCACCGGCAATAGCGCTGCTTACAAGCATAGTAAACAGAAAAATGAATGTGAATAATTTTATTTCTCGATTCATAGCACTAGCTCCTTTTTGATTGATTGAAAAATTTCATCTCTTATGTATTTCTATTTTTGGATTGTTGTAAACTGAAATTAAATTAAAATATCAATTCACCATATCCCGATATAATTTCCATACCCCGTCTTGCTTTTTCCAGATCACCAGATATTTACTCTTGGTGATATTATCTTCATTAACTTTAGTTACGATGTAGCCTGTTTCAATTAAAAAATCGTTGGATCCTGCAAGATCGATTGTTTGGAAACTTATATCCACAGATCCTGCACGAAGCATACTACCCCAGGCTGAAAGAATTTCTTCACCTATAATAGGTTCGGTATTAGGAAGCAGTATCGCCGCATCAGTAGAATAATGGGATGCCAAAGCCACTGAATCACCCAGTTTTATCTGTTCAGAAAATTTTGTGTTAATGCTATCGATAAAAGATTTAGCTTTCTGCATATCAAATTCTTCGATTACTGGTTTGGTATCCGTTGTTTGCTGCTGGCATGCAATTGTTATTAATATTGTTATTAAAAAGAGTGAACATACTTTTAATTTTGAATGAAATAATTTTTTCATACACCAATGTTTTATTTGTTTATTGAAATTGACAAATACTTTTTTAGATATGTTAATTGGCTTTGTAAACTTCTAATTCTATTTCTATCATAAACTCGGGCAGAGCTAATTCTTTAACTCCTAACCATGAGCCCGTTGGAAATTGCTTGGTGTAAATTGTACTTCGATAGCCTGACTGATTAAGAAATTCCGGCATATTGGTAGTAAAAATATTTTCTACAACAACGTCATCAAAAGTGCAGCCATAATGTTTAAGCACTTTATCTAAATCGGAGTAACAATTTTTCATTTGCTGTGCTAAATCACCTATTGCAGTTGGATTACCAGCGTCATCCATACTAACTGCACCGGAAATTTTAATATCGTTTCCAATCTTTACTGCGTGCGCATAACCATAGGCTTTTTCAACTTCGGGGCGAAGATAAAAATATTCAGGAGTTTCAGTTTTAACTTCCTGCATTTGCTGACACCCGATTGAAAAGAGAAATACAATAAGTATTAAGAAAGAACCTGCTTTCAGCGTTGTGTTGATCAGTGTTTTCATATTTATCTATCCTTTTTAATTTTTAAATTTTGTCACGCTGAGCCTGTAGAAGCGTAATATTGCCAGATAATGTCAGCCTTCGACAAACTCAGTCTGACAGATTTAGTCTTTTCCTAAGATATGAAGTTAGACTACTTCATCGCTTCAACTGCTTGATAAGTATCAGCATACTGCTGAAAATTTGTAACAAGTCCATCATTAAGAGTCCACATGTGAACAAACTGAACATTCATTTCTTTGCCGGTTATTTTATTTTTTGCTTTGTAACGACCGGTAACAATTATTTCACCCGAAGTTGCTTCGTAGTAAGTTTGTTCGGTTACATTCCAGTATTCCCATTCTGCAACAGTGCGGGCAAAGACACCCTCAAGAACGGCTTGTGGTCCTATGTAGGGATTTCCATCCGCAAAAGGAAAGTTTTCTGCTTCGTTCCATACAATTTTGGGATCGAATTTTTGAAGCACTGCAGGAACATCACCTTTAGCAAAAGCAGCGTACAAGTTCTGAATAATCTCAACATCCTTCTCTTTTGCTGGCTTGTTGTTTATTGCAAAAGATGGACTGAATGCGATGAAAGGTATTAGCAGGATAAAAAGCATAATTATTTTTTTCATTGTTTCCCTTTTAGTTTTTTAGTGTAATTTTTTATAGTGATATAACTAGAACAACATCGGTGTTTGAACGGCAACCGATGTATTTTCCCTTTTAGCATAACTTTATTTAAGAAGTAATTTTATTTAGCTGTTTCAGCTATTTCATCAACAAAGTAAATTTCAGGCATACCAACCACACCAGCATTTTTCATAGCTTCTTTAGTACCATCTGAAGAAACAAACTTTTTAGCATTCTCAATGCTATTTATCTCCAAAAGAATAAAAAGATCATTTGGATTGTCAGCGTTCCTAAAAACTTTGCCGCCCATAGAGCCATTCTCTGCTCTGTAACTGGCATGATTATCAAACGCAGGCTTCCACTTATTGTAGTCTTCAATTTTATGATGAATTAATATATGTGCCATTTCTTGTCTCTTTTATAATTAATTAAATAATAAATACAGGCAGATGTTTCACTGCCTGTTTTGTTTGAGTGTTTTTTTACTTAACAAATACTAGTCATCATTTTTAATTGCACCACCGTGATCACCAACAATCATCCAGGTACCATTCTTTTTCATTAGGATATCTGTCCAGCGGCCTTTTTCTGTAGTCGGTTTACCATCATTACTTTCAGACACTTGAGTATAGTAATAGTGTGCGAATGCAAAGTCGCCGTTAACCCAAATTCTGGCAGGTGTAATAGTATTGAACTGTTGTTTGCTTTTTGAAGAAAAGTACTTGGATGACTTTACAGCATTCTCTTTTGTTCCCGGGGTTTCATAATCGTAGGACCAGCCAAGATATGAATCATCAAAGTATTTAAAGTAAGCCTGTGGATCGCTGTTATTTATTTCCCAGTATTTTTGTACACCAGCCCATACATCTTTTTGTTCAGCTGACCATTGCTGTGCAATCAGTTGGTTTGCTCCTGCAAAGAAAAGAATAAATAGAAGATAAAGAATTATTGAGTACTTCATAACACTAGCTCCTTTTTGTTAGTTTAGTTGTTGAATATTTTATTCAACACTCTTTTACTTTTTTAATTTTATGGATCCGGAAACCGTAGTAACACTTCCATCATCTTTATATAAAAAGGCGGAGGCTTTTCCATTTTCAAAGTCAGAAAGCATTGTAACCAGATTATTTTCTGTATCTACAAACGATGCTAACATTGTGTTTTCATCAATATGAATAGTGGACATTTTTTCGTTTGCATCCTGACCAGTTTTATTATTCTTTAGATAGAGTGTAGAATCAGAAGTTATGACAAGATAAATATCAAAATTCCCGTATCTATAAATCATTTCTTTTCCAAAGATGTCGTTTGTTGTAAGACCCAGTTTGGCTGATGTTAATTGACCATCCCAATGTGTATCCAAATAAAGATTTTCATAACTATCCCACCGGGTTTGATCTGATGGGAAAGACTTTTCAAAGTTTTTCATACCGAGCAAATATCCCTGCTCGCTTTGTGATAATATCGGAACACTTAACAATGTGATTAACAAAAAAATATAAATAATTGTGTTTAGAGGTTTCATTTTATCACCTGGCTTTTGTTATAAAAAATGGTTTTCATTCTAATGTCCGCCTAACCACTGCTCAAAACTTTTATTTATCTCATCCTTGCTGTAATGCCAATCTGGTTTTAACCTTAGTCCATCCTTACTTTTCCAGATAAAGTTTATAGCATCCTTAGTTTCATTTTCGTTATTAATAGATATTAAAAACATATTTTCATTCTTGATGGAAATTGATTTAACCTCGCAATTGATATGCTGCGCAACAAGTGTACTTTGAATAATTTCTGCTTGTCTCAAATCGTATGTAGCCCAGACAATTTTGTTTAATCCTGAAAGGAAGATATTTTCATCACAGGAAATCGAAAGATCAACACTGGTTCCTGCTGGTAAATGCGGAGGATTTTTATCACTAAAATCTTTCCAATAAATTGTTTTGTTTGAATTGAGTACAATTTCTCCGCCTTCGTTAAAAATTCCTTTTACTTGTAGGATTATCAAAATATCTCTGCCTCTGTTTGAAATAGTTTGTTAAATTGCTTGTGCAAACGTAAAAATTAGCGGAGATGATATCTTGTACTATTCACGCAAATGTTAGGACTTTTTACTCATTAATTAGAAATGTATATAGTTATGAAAGTTTGGTCTTTGTGAATTTAGAACTTTTTAATATAGAAATGAGGAAACGGTGAATCGGAGTGTGGGGGAGTTGAGAATGAACGAAACTGGTATAATAATTGGAAAGATAGAATTTAGTGAATTGGAGATGCGGAGTAGCAGAGATTTATAATTTCACTGATTCTACACATCTCCGTTTAACTACTTCATCAGGATCTTGGTTTAATCAGCCATTTATCAGCACCATCAATCATTAATACAATTTGTGCAAGAACCTGATTGTATTCTTCATCTAAGAACTTAGCTTTTTCAGGATTTAAGTATTCACATCTTAAACTGAATTCCAGCCAGACCTGAGTTTCGCAAGCCTCAGTTTCGGAATCACTTAACTTTGCAATAAAAGCCGCTTTGTATCGTCGTTTTCTCCAGGCTTCCGCAATATTGGTACAAACAGATCTCGATGAACGACGAATCTGATCAACCAAAGAATATTTTTCTTCTTTAGAAAACGATTTAGTTAGTTGAAAAATTTCCATAGCCAGATCCATTGCTTTTTGGTAAACTCTTAAATCTTTGTAACTATTTATTTTTTCACCCATCTCTTTTTCTCCGTTTATATTATAAAGAACATTGTTAATTAATTTTAAATTTACAGTATTTAATTTTGAAAGAGGAAGTCAGGGCAACGGAGAAACGAATTATGCTCAAATTTCTTAATACATTTATTTATTATTTCTCCCATTCGCCCGCTCACCGATTCTCCCAATCTAGATGGTTCACCGCTTCATATCTCAACAAAAAATACTACTATCACTAAGTCAAGTTTTACCAAGACTTTTAAATTCAGATGGGGACACACCGAATTGTTTTTTAAATGCACGAGCGAAATAAGCCTGATCATTAAATCCGACTTTATAGCAAATCTCAGCCACAGTTCCTGAGTTTTGTTTAAGCAGTTCAGCGGCGCGTTGTAAACGAAATGTACGGATTAATTGTCCTGGTGGTTGATCTATTAATGCATTAAGTTTTCTATTCAACTGAGATACACTCATATTCATTTGCTCTGAAAGTAGATCGACACTGAATTGTTCATCTTCAAAATTTGATTCAATTGTTTTGATAGTTTTTTCAAGAAAAACCTGATCAATTGAAATTGTTGAAACTTCTGAAGGTTTTATAACTGATGTTTTACTAAATCTTTTTCTAAGCTCTCTGCGTTGATATATTAAATTCTTTACTCTTACTTTTAACTCTCGCGCACTAAATGGTTTTGTAAGGTAGTCGTCAATACCAGTTTCTAATCCCTCAATCTTATCATCAAGTCCGGCTTTTGCTGTTAACATTATAATGGGAATGTGACTTGTTTTTTCATCATTACGAATTTTTTTACTGAACTGATAGCCATCCATTTTTGGCATCATCACATCAGTAATAATCAGATCAGGAATTTCAATCTGAGCATTTGTAATTCCTTCTTCACCATTAGATGCTTCTATAACTTTATAATCATTTTCAAGCTGCTCGCGTATGTAAGCACGAACATCTGTATTGTCTTCAACAATTAAAATTATTTCTTTCGGGCTGGATTCTTGATTCTTGATACTGGATGCTGGTTGGTTGTTTGGAATTAATTCTGCTTCAAGAACTTCAACGTCAATTGGAATATTTTGTTGATCAGAATTATTGTTTGATAATTCATAAGCTATGTCATTTTCAATCTTTGAACTATCAATAGGAAGATGGATTATAAATTCTGTCCATTCACCTTCTTTGCTATTTGCTGTAATTTGTCCTTTATGAAGTTCAACTAATTCTTTGGTTAAAGCCAAACCAATTCCTGTCCCTTCTTGTTCACGGGTACTTGAACCATCAACCTGATAAAAGCGATTAAAAATATGCGGCAGACTATCATCAGGGATTCCAATTCCAGTATCTTTTATACTTATTTCAACATTCGATGAAACAATGTTTACGGAGAGTTTTATCTCTCCATTTTCAGAAGTGAACTTGAAAGCGTTTGAAATAAGATTACAAATAATCTTTTCCATTTTATCTGTGTCATATCTCACCGGAATATTTGAGTACTCAGAATCAAACTTCAAATTTATTTTTTTTGATTCGGCTATTGATTCGAATGAGAAAAAAACACTCTTAAGAAATAAAATAATATTATGCTGCTCAGCTTTAAGCTCCATACTTCCGGCTTCAAGCTTTGAAAGATCCAGCAGCTGATTAATAAGAGTTAGCAGCTTTCTCGCATTTCTGTTCGCGACTTGCAGTTTACCCTTTTCTTTTGATTCAATATTTGACGATAGGACACTTTCAACCTGTCCAAGAATTAATGTAAGCGGAGTTCTAAATTCGTGTGATATATTTGCAAAGAAGTGTGATTTCAATTGATCTAAGTTACGCAAGGAATCTGTTTCAACTTTTTCAACCCTTAATTGATTTTTTAGTCTCAGCCTGTTCAATTCATACCGTCTGATCAGAGATAAAACTAATAGTATAATAATACCATACAGAATGTAAGCCCACCATCTGCTCCACCAGGGTGGAGTGATGATCAACTTAAGAGCAATGCCTGTTTCATTCCATATTCCATCGTTGTTGGACCCTTTAATACGAAGAACGTATTCGCCAAATGGTAAATGCGTAAAAGTTGCTGAGCGGTCAGAGCCAGAATAAATCCAGTCCTTATTTAAATTATCAAGTTTGTACGCATACCGGTTTTTACTGGGAGTAGAATAATCAAGTGCTGCAAATTCAAATGTTATAACATCATCAGCATAAGAAAGTACAAGTTCAGTAGTTTCAGAGATTGGTTTTTGTAAAATTGACTTATCACTTTTATTAGTGATGTAGCGATCTCCAAGTTTTAAATTAGTAAAAACAATTTTTGGAATATGCTGGTTATCTTTTATTTCGTCGGGGTAGAAATAATTTACTCCTTTGATCCCACCAAAAAACATTTCACCATTTTTACTTAGGAAATAGGCCCCGGTATTAAACTCATTGCTTTGCAAACCATCGTTAACATCATAATTTCTAAATGTTTTTTCTTGTGGATTAAATTTTGAAAGCCCTTTGTTTGTGCTTAACCATAAATTTCCTTTTTTATCCGGTAATATTCCATATACAACATTGTTAGGTAAACCGTCCTTTTCTGTAAAGTGTTCAAATGTTCCTTCATCAATATTAAATTGATTTAATCCACCTCCGGAAGTACCTATCCAAAGAATTTTATCCGGATTAAATGGATCAGGACAAATTGAATTGATGTTATCATTATTAAGGCTGTTCGGTTTAGTAGGATCATTTTTATAAGTAAAAAAAGTTTTTTTCTGTAGATCGAAAAGCAGCAAACCATTTCTTGTTCCTAACCAGAATGTTCCTTTACTATCCTGATAAATTACCGGCCGTACTCTTTGATTATAGGGGAGGGGAGTTTGATAACGGAAAGATTGAAATGTACCTTTATCTGCATCTATTAGTCTACAGAAGAAATTTTCTGTAGCAATCCAAATATTATTTTCTTGATCCTCATAAACAGTATAGACTTCTTTCTGTGGTAAACCAGTTTTATCTAAGGGATTGAATTTATATTGTCTTATTTTTTCCGCAGCTGGATCAAGACTAAAGACACCCTCAGTTGTTGCTGTCCAAATTTTCCCATCGTTTGATTTTATCATTGACCAGGGACCGGTATTCCCAAAATCATCTAATCTGTTTGAATTAGTTTCATAACTTTTTGTTTCGCCGGTTCTGCGATTCCATCTGAACAACACGTCAGTGCTCAACCAAAAAACATCATCATTTTCTTGCAAAATGGATCGGACGCTAAAACCTGTGACACGCGATGAAGGTTCATTTTTTATAAAAAGAGTAGAAAAGCGATTTACTTTTGGATCATATAAATTTATTCCCATTCCGGAAGTGCCAACCCAAAGTATTCCCGTTCTATCTACATACAAACTCGATATGCTGTTATAGTTTATTGTGGATTGATCATAATAATCATTTTTGAAATATTCGTATGATTTAAATTTAGGATTAAATCTCATTAGTTCACCGGGAGTAGCAAGCCAAAGATTCTCCGATTCATCTTCAACTATTTGCATTACACTTCCCCAGCCATATCTAAAAATATCATAATGATGCGGAAATAATTTGTAGTTACCGGTTTGACTGTCAAAATTTACCAATCCGCTTAATGTACCCAGCCATAATTTTCCGTTTCTGCTTTCGTGAATTGAGTAAATGGTTTTATCAAAATAGTTGGCAGGTGCTTTAGGATTTCTGGTCTGGATTTCATAATGCGTAAAACTTTCATTTTCAGCATTAAACTTATCCATCCCGGTTAAAGTGCTAATCCATAGAACATTTTTAGAATCAAAGAATAAAGTTGAAATAATGTTATTGCTTAAACTATTCTGTTTATCTGACTGAGATGTATATTGCTTATATGTAATATCAAATGAATTATTTCTTTTAAAAGATAATTTGAATACTCCTTCACCTCTTGTTCCAATCCAGATATTTCCTTTCGAGTCTTCTGATATAGCTTTTACTTCCTCTGTTACAGTAGTTTTTGAAGAGTTTGGAGTATAATTAATTTGATGAAAAGTTTCGGTCGCTCTATCAAAAATATTTAATCCACCATTTAAAGTTCCTACCCAAATATATCCACGGCTGTCTTCGAAAATTGATGTTACAAAATTTTCTGAAATCGTAGTGGTATCGAATGGATCGTTTTGATATACAACAAAAGTATGGCCATCGTATCTATTTAATCCATCTTTGGTACCAAACCACATAAATCCTTTTTGATCCTGTATAATACAGGAAACAAAATTTTGAGAAAGTCCATCATCACTGGATAGATGTTTGAATTTTATATTTTCATTTTGCGGGTTAATTGGAAATGTTGAAAAAAGAACTAATAGGATTATTGATAAAACATTCGGCAAAAAAATATTTCTTTCTATTTCTATTATTTGATAATATGATTTAAATAGCATCTATCTTGAATGTTTTAAATTCTACTAAATCAGATTAAGAATAAATACAGTTTCGACACCTCAGCCTGAGATCTAAATATTAAATTGATAATTATTAAAATTGAAGGCGGATTTAACATATATTAAATTCAAATGTAAAATACGGTAAAAAATCAATTTTCAAAAAAAATATATCCAAACTCGACCAGTTAAAGGAATTGATAAAATTGATCTGTCCTAAAAATGAACTCTGATTGTTTGTTCGTTTTTGAAGTCGATAAAATTATTCCTTATAAATAAATTAATCGCTTCGTTATTCCAGATTTCAATTATTGTTAGTACCAATATTCACAAATAATGAACATCTGATTTTACAAATCGGCGTTATATATTCCTTTGATTTCCTTTCAAAAATCAAATCTGTGGATTTTTTTACCACTGCAATAAAAGTCCTAATGTTTGCATTTATTATCCTAACACCAGCATAACCTAAAAGATTAATTTTGCACCAAAGTTAAACTATTTCATGATTTTTAGGAGATAAGACTATGAGAGCAATTCACCCAATATTTTTCTGTGCAGTTTTAATTACATTTTTTCTTCATTTTGAAGCAAACTCACAAACTATCCAATCTGAAATTAAAAATCTTTCAGAAGGGGCAGATATGATTGTTACTGGAAAAGTTGTTGATCAAAAGTCTCAATGGAATTCTGAAAGATCAAGAATATACACAAGTGTCACTATTCAGGTCGATGAGTTTTTAAAAGGTTCAAACAACCAAAATAGAATAGTCATTACTCACCTTGGTGGTGAAGTAGGAAATATTGGCGAAACATATAGTCACGTTCCAACCTTTTCAAATGATGAGGACGTTTTGGTATTTGTTAAAAAATCTACCAAAGATGAAACTCTTAGCGTTTTTGAAGGTGAGGAGGGAAAATTAACTTTATATCAAAATAAAAATTCCGGCGAAAAAGTAACCTCAAATAATATTAAAGCGATTGAGATCAAAAGAGAAATTAAAAACTATGTTGAAAAACAATGATGAGTAAATTAGAAAATAAATCAACGGTTTTTAATAATAAAAAGTTTGAGGAAAAAATGGAAAGTTTAAATACAATAAAAATTAGTTTCATTGCTTTGATACTTTTACTTATCGGTTATAATTATTCTTACGCAACAAATACAAACAAATCATTTATTTTTAATGGCTCAACAAGTTCCCTTAAAATATTAGATGGGGCACCCGTAACCAGCGATGCAAATCAATCTGCATTTAAATATTTTAATAGCACAACTTCATCCTCCAGCAAAAAAATAACAATTGATACCTGGGTATATCTTCTTGGAGACAATCCTGGTGTTATGATGCCGGTTATTACAAGAACAGTGGCTGGCGGCAGTACATTTAATATGTATGTCCAGGATGGAACCGCATATTTTTCTGTCGGTAATAGTGTGCCTGTAAGTACAGCCATTGCTTTCCCTTCATTTCCTGCATTTAGTTGGATTAGACTAACGGGTACTTATGATGGAACTACTTTAAATATTTATTATAACAGCACTCTTGCAGAAAGTCGTGCTGAAAGTCTTGGTCAAATTTACACAAATGGAGAAGGCCTCTTCATTGGTAAATATGGTGACAACGCTTTCAATGGGTTAATAGATGAAGTAAGGATTTTCAATAGAGCGCTAACAGCCAGTCAAATAAGTAGCTGCAACGGTGGTGGAGATCCATCTTCTTTAATTCCATCGTCACTTTCTTCTTATATAGTTGGTAGATGGTCTTTTACAGAAAAGACTACCTATAACGGAGTAAGCGCATTAAAAGATTTAACATCAAAGAAAAATCATTTAAGAATAACTGATATCACTGAGATAGTAAAAAGTAATCAACTACCATTCTTTGTTGTTAACTCTACAGGAGATGGCGGGGATATTTGTTTAGGTGATGCAATTGCTGATGCTGGAAACGGTTTGGTTACTTTAAGATCTGCAATTCAAGAAGCTAACGCCATTCCTGATTTACAAAAAATATATTTTTACATTCCAGAAACTCAATCGTTTATCATTCAACCTTTATCGTCTTTACCAATAATATCGAGTTCCGTTGTTTTGGATGGAACACTCCAGCGTGGATATAGCGGTTTACCATTAGTTCAAGTAAATGGGGAGTTTGCTGGTTTAGTAGTAGATGGTGGTGGAAGTATGTTGAAGGGACTAAATATAAATAACTCTGCAGGCTACGGAATTACAATTTCTTCTGCAGGCAATAATGAAATTAAATCAGATATTATCTCAGGCATCTTAATTAGTTCATCAGGAAATAAAATAAATGGGAATACAATTTTAAATCTCAACGGTGATGGTATTTCAGTAATTAGTGGTGGAGCTAATAATAAGATTGGAATTGAAGAAGGTAACAATATTTCTGGAAACTCAGGAAACGGAATTTCAATTCTAAGTGCTGATGTGAATCTAATTTCTAATAATATTCTTTCAGCAAATGGTTTAGATGGGTTATCGATTGAAAGCGGAAATAGCAATCAAATCATTAGCAACTCGATTTTTAATAATGGCGTATCCGGTATATCTATCAAATCAGGAATCAACAACTCTATTTTATCAAATTCAATTCATTCAAATACCGAAATTGGAATTGATTTGGGAAACGATACTGAAAGCGGAATTACTGATAATGATCAGTTAGATATTGATGAAGGAGGCAACAAACTTCAGAATTATCCGGTGATAACTAAATTTTATTCGGCAAGCAGCGGTACAAGTATTGCCGGATATCTTGAAAGCTCACCCAATAAAATTTTCAATCTTCAATTCTTTTCTAATTCATCCCAAAATTCTATAAGTGAGCGGAACGGAGAAGTATTTCTTGGAGAAAAAACTTTTACAAGTGATGCAGAAGGAAGAGTAGATTTTCAGGCAAATTTTCCAAATGTAGAAGTTGATATTGCAGGAAACCATTCAGTAAGCGTTACAGCAACAGATGAACAAGGAAACACATCTGAATTTTCATCTGCGATCACTACTGTTGTAGATGATGGTAATCATTATATTCTAAATAAAACATTGAGTGGCATTCCATTACACTGGAAAAATGGTGATGCAAGTTATACAATAGCTTCATCGTTTAGTTCTTCTTATGCCTCTGAAGTTGAAACTGCATTTCAAACATATAGTGCTTTAGAAGAATTAGATTATACGAGAAGATACTTAGCACCAGATTCAACAAACGAAAACTGGGGTGGTGATCCGGATGGTGTAAATAATATTATATGGATGACTCCTGAACAATGGGATATAACTGAAGTTCCGGAAAATGTTCTTGCAGCAACCAGAGTAAGATATAATGCAATTACCGGAGAGATGATAGATGTTGATATTGCTTTCAATGGTGTTCCTCATTCAATTACGCTTAATCAAGATTTTGAATGGTCAATTAACGGTTCATTAGATCAGGGAAAATTGGACGTTCAGAACACAGCAGCACATGAAATTACACACTTTACCGGATTGGCTGATCTTTATAACCCTGGCGATAATGCATATGTTTTTGATAAAGGAATGGGTGCATATAATGAAGATCAGACTGCCTATGGGAGAATAAATATTAATGAAATTAAAAAACGATCCCTTTTTGATGATGGTTCTGCGCCGCAATTAAAGGGTGATATTGCTGGTATCAAGGCTATTTATGAAGCGGTTGATAATTCTTTGATTGATATGGTTTTAGTTTTTGATGGCTCAAATAATTTTACTGCTCAAAATTCATACAACGGATTTTATGCTTCAGTAAATAGTGCACTTGAGCTTGTAACCAAATTACGAGATGGGGATAGAGTTGCAATTGTAAACTCAGCTTCAACTGATTTTCCATTAACAGGATTTACAAAACAGGCTGCCATAAATTTCCTTTCAACAATGCAGCCAGGCGGTATTGGAAATTTAGCACAACGAATTTCTCAAGCTCAAAATGAATTAAACTCAAATGGAATTATTGAAAGACACAAATCTATAATACTATTCAGTGCGGGTGAAGATAATTCATCCCCATCTATACTTGATCAGGATTATATATTACCGACTGCTCCGGTAAATACTTTAGGTTATGAATCTAGCTCCACAGGACAAGATTTAATGGGATGGCTTGCAAACGAAACAGGCGGTGATTACTTCGTGATTCCCAACTCATCTGAAATATCAAATGCTGTAAATGTTATATGGTACAGACTTTTAGGAATTCAAGTTACATATGTTTCTGATCCAATAACTAGCACAACAATAGCAAATGCCGGGGCAAATGGATTATATTATCAAGGGGGTTTGTATTATCAGGGAGGTCTTTACTATCAAGGCGGATTATATTATCAAGGCGGCTTGTACTATCAGGGCGGTTTATACTATCAAGGAGGAACTTTAGAACTCGGTGTTAATTGGGAAGGCAGCGAATACGAATTAATTTTAGTTCCACCGGGTAAAGATTCAACTGATGTTGATTCATGGATAACGGAATCAAATTATAATAATCTTAATTTTCTTATTGATGGAATTCCTGTTACATCATTTGGAATAGAGTTAGTTGATGGATACAACACACTTGGATCACCTTTTAAAATATTCCGTATAAAATATCCTATCATCGGAAGCTGGTCTGGATTCGTAAAAGAAGTTACTGGTCCACTACAGGGTGAAGTTGAAAATGTTAGAGTGTATATGGCACAGGAATCTGATAGATTTATGAATGTTAATTCAGATAAAGAACGTTATTTACTTGGTGAGCCTGTTGTGCTTACAGCAAAAGTTTATGAAGGGGGTGAAGGTGGATCCGGTTCAGATCATCAATTTAGCACCGGTAATCCCATTAATAATGCTTTTGTTGTTGCTTTCTTAACTAAACCAAATGATCCAACACCATTAACTGATTCAGCTTTTGTATTTAGCAGAGTCGGTGATGGCATCTACCAATACGTTTATAATGGATCAACAGAAATTGGAAGTTATGATTTCACAATCTTTGCGATGGATTCAACTAATGGATTCAATGGAAACGAGTTTATTAATTCCAAGTATCAAATCAGAACTCAGCATTCTGTTTTTGTTGCTGAAACTGAGCTTCCTCAAATAATTTCTGGCAGAGGTGATGTAGAGGAAGCATTAGTTTTAATCAGAACTTTATTAAATTTCAATCTATCAAACCAGCAAAGAAATAAAGTTAACTATGCTATCACCTCGGTTGAAGCAGCATTAAAAGACCGAAACTTTATTGACGATAATAATCTTTCGGAATATGGTATTAGATTTTATTTAGGAGTTTCTGCCAGCGTTTTCTTTATTAAAAATTTATCTTCAGATCCTCAGATAAATACTATCGTGATAAATTCAATCAACCTACTTTACAGTGGCTCAAGAATTTTGACCACAGAAGCGATAGAATTAGCTGAAAATAATTGTACAGCCCCAACTAACTGCGATGTCTTATTGCAATTTGCTAATTCAGAATTAAACAAGGCAGATCAAAGATTTGCAGACAATAACCCCATTCTTGCTCTTACTCATTTAACACTTTCATGGACATCAGCGCAAACTGCATTGGGAACACAATTGAGAAAAGAGGAAAGTGCTGGTACTCTGCCAATTGACACTCCTACAGAATATTTGGTTGAACAGAATTATCCGAATCCATTCAACCCAAGTACAGAAATACGATATCAAATTCCAGAAAATGGACATGTTAAATTAGAAATATTTGACATACTTGGAAATCTCGTTACAACATTGGTTGATCAAGAATTAAATGCTGGTTATCATTCTTACACATGGAATGCAAGTGGACTTTCAAGTGGGATGTACCTTTACAGAATAACCAGTGGCAAATTTGTGGCTACAAAAAAACTTATGTTGATGAAATAGTAATTATAAATCCTTGATCCCGTAATTGGGATCAAAGACTATTTTTTATTTCCTAAATATTGCCAGGAGAGCGCGCGTGAACTTAGTCAGTAGAATTTTACTTTTCATTTTTATTTTTTTAATCCAACCTATTACTCCGCAAAGTAATATTAGGTTCAATCATCTTACTGTTGAAGATGGATTATCCCAAAGTGCTGTTACTGTAATATTTCAGGATAAGCATGGTTTTATGTGGTTTGGTACGCAGGATGGGTTAAATAGATTTGATGGCTACAATTTTAAGATATTTAAAAACATTCCTTCTGATTCAACAAGCCTGACTGACAATTTTATCTTTTCTATTTATGAAGATAAAACAGGCACGCTGATTATCGAAACGCAAACAGGTAATTTTAATAAGTATCATCCCAAAACAGAATCATTTTCTTTAGTAAAAAAAGAGAACATCGATTTAGTAAATAAAAAAGGTAGTTCGTTGGGTGCTCTTTATGTTGAATCTAATGGCACTCAATGGGCTGGTGGTCTTTCTCGTCCAGTCGGATTAACAAAGACTGATATTAAATCTGGAAAATCAACAACTTTCAAACACAACCCAGCGGATCCCAAAAGTTTAATCAATGATAAAGTTTATTCAATTTATAGAGATAGTAGAGGTAATCTTTGGATTGGTACCTTTGATGGTCTTGACAAGTTTGATGAGAAGAATCAAATATTTATCCACTATAGACAAGACCCAAACAATGCAAATAGTTTACCGGATAATTGGGTCTGGCCGATCTATGAGGATTCAAAAGGAAATTTATGGATTGGAACTGTCCGCGGTGGAGTTTCTAAGTTTGATCCGGAAACAAATACATTTGTAAATTTTAGTAATAATCCGGATAACCCAGCGAGCATTAATGATAATTTTATCTTTTCAATTTATGAAGACAGAAGCGGTGTAATCTGGTTCGGTACAAATACAGGCGGAGTTAATTATTTTCATCCGGCTACACAGTTATTTGAACGATATATCAATTCTCCAAATAATAAAAATAGTTTAAGTGATAATGCAGTCCTCGCAATTCACGCAGATAAGCAGGGTAATTATTGGATAGGAACACGAGAGGGAGGATTAGATAAATTTGATTATAGAAAAAAAACATTTACTAATTATTCGCACAATCCTTCAAATGTAAATAGTCTGATTAATAATTCTGTACTTGCTATTACTGAAGACAAGTCTGGTGTTTTGTGGCTTGGCACATTCAGTAGCGGAATGAACTCCTTCGATCCAGGAACAAATTTGTTTAAACGATTTGTTAATAATCCATCAGATCCTAACTCACTATCTGATAACCGTGTTTACGATATTCTAGAAGACAGCGAAGGATTTATTTGGATAGGTACTTATGGCGGAGGTCTTAATAAGTTTGATAAAACAACAGGCAAGTTTAATGTTTATAAAAATGATAAAGATAATATAAATTCACTTAGTGCAAATAGTGTCTGGACTATTGCTGAAGCTGATGATGGTAAACTTTGGTTAGGCACATTTGGAGGCGGGGTAAATATTTTTGATAAGGTAAAACAGACCTTTACGAATTTTAAAAATGATCCAAATGACCCTTCCAGTTTAGGAGATGATAACATTATCCGGGTTTTTAAGGATAGCAGAAACAATATGTGGTTTGGTACTACTAAGGGATTGTGCCGCTATTATCGGGATTCAAACAAGTTTAAAACTTACCGTGAGAAAGATGGCTTGGCCAATGATTTTGTGTATGGAATTGTTGAAGATAAAAATGGTAACCTATGGTTAAGTACAAATAATGGTCTTTCAAAATTTGATCCGAAAAATGAAACCTTCAAAAATTACTACTCTGAAGATGGTTTGCTTGGTAATGAATTTAACCAAAATGCCTTTGCCAAAGATTTTAAATCCGGCAGATTACTTTTTGGCGGAACGAACGGCTTGAATATTTTTCATCCGGATAGCTTAAAGAATAATGATTATTTGCCTCCGATCGTTTTTACAAATTATCTGCGATACAACACCGATGATGAGGAAGGCAAACCGATTATTGAAAAAGGCATCTCCGAGCGCGACAGCATTCTATTAACATACAAGGATAATATAGTAACTATAGATTTTGCTGCACTAAGTTTCTACAACAATCATGAAAATCAATATCGATATATGCTTGAAGGATTTAATGAAAACTGGATTCAGCTTGGCAGCAACCATACAATAACTTTTACAAATCTTTCGCCAGGTGATTATAAACTCAGAGTTATTGGTTCCAATAATGATGGCGTTTGGAATGAGCAGGGAAGTACATTATTTATTCAGGTTCAGCCGCCGTGGTGGAAAACCAATCTTGCTTATGGGATTTATTTTTTCACGTTCTTTGGATTGTTATTTGGTGTGAGACGAGTTGAAATTAATAGACGAGAACAGAAATCTCAGATTAGAGAATCTGCATTAAGGATTAAGGCTACCGAAGCAGAAAAACGTGCCTTGGAAATTGAGAATGAAAGAAAAACCAAGGAACTTGATGACGCTAGAAAATTACAGCTTTCAATGCTTCCAAAAGAATTGCCGCAACTTCCCAATTTGGAAATTGCAGCTTTTATGAGGACAGCCACAGAAGTTGGCGGAGACTACTATGATTTTATGGTTGAAGAAAATGGAGCCTTAAATATTGCTTTTGGCGATGCAACCGGACATGGGTTACAAGCTGGAACGATGGTAACACTAATGAAAGGATTTTTTACTGCTGACTCCTCAAAACTGGGAATAAAAGAATTTATGTCACACTGCAGCAGGGTTATAAAAGATATTAAGCTTGGTAGAATATTAATGTCATTCAGTTATTTAAAGATTGAAAATAATAATCTCCAGATTACAAGTGCCGGAATGCCTCCGATTTATTATCACAATAAAGAAACAAATCAGGTAGAAGAAATCATAATACAAGGAATGCCATTAGGAGCAATGCGAAATGCTTCGTACAAAATATTTGATAAAATAATAAAAAGCGGAGACACAATTTTGTTATTAACTGATGGACTGCCGGAACAAATGAACAATCAGGAAGAAATGTTTGATTACTCAAGAGTAAAAAATAATTTTAATGAATTAGCAGAAAATTCTCCCAATAAAATTATCGAAAAACTTGTTGAGGCTGGCGATGAATGGATGGATGGGCGAGTTCAGGATGATGATATAACTTTTGTTGTTATACGCATTAAATAAATTTTTGTATAAACACATAAAATTATATTATATTCCAAATGTTCTAATCCACTTTAATTAACAATTATAAAAATACTAAGAAAGAATTTTCATGAAGGAAAATGTTAAACTGGAAATCAAGCTTCCTAATATCCCAGATGTTGAACTGGTTGCTATTGAGAGCTTACAAATAATGGGCAGGCACTTCGGTATTTCTGAAGATAAGATCGGTGAAGCAAAAATAATTGTTACAGAGGCAATTATAAATGCTCTTGAACATTCTGGAGATATTAAACCCTATGTTAATATTGAATGCGATATGGGCAAGGAAAAGTTGATTATTCTGGTGACAGATTATGGAACCGGTTTTGAACCTGAAAAAGTTGAGGATCCACAAATCACAGATAAAATTCATAGTCCGCACAAACGTGGATGGGGACTTAAACTAATGAAATCAATGTCTGATGATCTGATTATTGAATCAGGTCCAAATGGAACACGTATTACAATTATTAAAAAATTAATATAATCGGAGATATTTAATGAGCACAGAATTTAATTTAATTTCAGAATTACATGACAAAACTTTAGTTATAAAAACTGAGGGTTATATCAATAATATCGGCGGTGAAAAAATTGTTCAAGAGTTTACAAAACACAACGGAGTTAATAAACTTATTTTAAATCTTGAAAACTCTAAAGTAGTTAACTCTATTGGTATTTCTCACTTGATAGAAGTTATCGAACAACTAAATCAGGGGAATGGTAAACTGGTTTTTACTAATCTTGATCCAACAATTGAAAAAACATTTTCAATAATGGGATTATTTCAGTTTGCGGATAAAGCTGATACTGTTGAGTCTGCTTTGAATAATTAATTGGATAGTGTATTCGTTTTGAAGTGATTTTTAATATGTCATTCCCGTGGAAACGGGAATCTAATAATTTAAAGTTAAGTGGATTCCCACTTAAGTGGGAATGACACATTCATATTTCTAACTTTCGCTCGGTTGTCACGGACCATTCCGCGACATAATAATTGGTTGTTCAGAATAAGCTAATGTACTGTCTAGGTGCTATTGTGACTGCCAATAGAAAAATTTCATTTTACTTTTGCTTTGAGCATCAGAAGTAATTATCCATTCACAAAAAGAAATATAGTTTGGAAAATAATAACCTTGTTGAAAAACTTGCACTGCAAGTTGAGTCTTTCCAGGAGGGATTTGAAGTTCTCTCTAAGGCATTCAGTTTAGTTGAGATGGTAAAAAACTTTCTCCATATCATTCGAGGAAATTTTATCATAACGGAGATCTATGCTTTTCATAAAATAAAAAATATTCCTGATTGGAAGAATATATCTTTACAGAAAATCCCTGACGAATCTTATTTATCATACCTTCATGATTCAAATACTCCTTCAATAAAATATTTTGAGAATCAAAAAATTGAAGTTGTAATTCTACTTCCGTTAGTGGATCAATCTTATCTGGGAATTTTGATAGGTCCAAAACTGGATAGAACCAGATTTACAGAGCTTGATAAAATTACATTACAAATATTAATTCAAGTATTTGACAGTGCCCACAAAGCATTCATTAATCAGAAAAAAGAAAAGTCTTTGATATTTGGATTAAATGAAAAAGTAGTACAATTAAATAATCTAATTGATACCGTAATAGAAGCATCGAGATATGACAAAAGAAGCGTACTTTTTGAATTGTCTCTTGAGAGGATTACATCTCTGACAAATGCTTCTTCTGCGTTATTGCAAATCAGCAAAGAAGATAATATTGAGCAGCACTATTCCTTTCCTGGAAATATTGATATAAATAAGATTCTAAATTCAAAGTATAAATTAGAATCCTCATTCACCTATAACAATTTATCGTATCATTTTACACTTGCAGAAAAAGAAACACGTCACGGAGTTACTAACTTTAATGAACTTGACAAACTACTCTTAGATGCCATTGCCCGTCAGGTACAGGCTTCAATCGAAAATCAATTTCTTAATAGTCAGGCTATTGAAAAAGAAAAAATGGAGCAGGAGCTAAATGTTGCCGCTTCAATTCAGCAAAGAATTCTTCCAACAGCATTACCAAAAATAGAAGGATTCGATCTTGCAGGAATTAATATTCCATCAAAAGAAGTTGGCGGAGATTATTATAATTGCATTGATCTTGGAAGCGGTAAGTTTGCTTTAATTATTGCTGATGTTGCAGGAAAAGGAATTGGAGCAGCATTGCTTGTTAGCACTTTAGATGCATCATTATATTCATATTTACAATTCGATATTCCTCTCACTGAAATGGCAGATAGATTAAATAAATTAATTTATAAATCTTCTCCTGCGGATAAATACATAACATTTTTTATTGCCGTATTGGAATCAAAAACAGGTGAGTTGGATGTTGTTAATGCTGGGCATAATCCGATTTTCCTATTAAGAGAAAACGGTACAATGGAAAAACTTGATGCTGGTGGCGTGGGACTTGGAATGTTTGACTTTGGAATTCCATTCGCCGGGCAAAAATCAATTATGAATTCAGGTGACAGACTATTCTTATACACAGATGGCATTCCTGAAGCGATGAATGAAAAAGAAGAAGAATACTCAGATGAGAAAATGATAAACTTTTTCGTTGAACATTCCAATAAATCTTCTGAAGATTTTATATACGCAATGGTAAGTGATGTGAAAGATTATGTTGGTAACACTCCCCAAAGTGATGACATTACAGCTTTGATTCTTAAACGCAATTAAAATATTTCTTAAACAGTTCACTTCATTTTAAAAAATTATTTGGATTTACTATGCGACTAATTAAAAATACTTTCTTAATAATAGTTTTTTTGATATTTAATTTTGCGGAAATTCAATCGCAGAAAATTCAAGTAGAAAAAATCTCAATACCGGAAGGTCTCTCCAACACAACTGTCAAGCGTTTATTTCAGGATAGTTACGGACTTATCTGGATACCCACCGAAGATGGTCTTAATGTTTATGATGGATATAAAATAAAAATCTATAAAAATATTCCCGGTAACCCAAAAAGTATTGTAGATAATAGTGTCTGGTGTGTTTCCGAGGATAAAGACAGAAACATCTGGATTGCTACAGAAGCGGGTGTGTCAAAATATATTCCTTCTCAAAATCAGTTCGTCAACTATGAAACTAAAGATATGGTTGCAAATACAAATGTCTCTTTAGCACGAATTAATTTTATTTATGTTGATTCAAAGAATAATGTCTGGGCTTCAACCAATTCCGTTGGAATAGTTAAGTACGATCGCAAATCTGATAAATGGGAACAGATAAAAGTAATTGTTTCAGACTCAATTTCTTACTACCCTCCGAGTAGTGAAAGCAGCTATCCAATCACGGAAGATAATGATGGCAAGATTTGGGCTGGCAATTTTGGTTATGGATTAATCTTTTATGATTCAGATAAAAACGTTTTTAGACAGGCTGAGTTAAATCGCAGCTCTAAAACCCCCAATTTTTCTCAAACGGGCAAGGAGATAACAGAACTTTATTTCGATCAGAATAATGTTTTATGGTTAACTAGCCGAAGTGGTGTTTATAAATACTATCCAAAGTCTGGGGTGTTAAAATCGATTGAAGAATATTCTGACTATCAATTAACATTTTTTGCTTATTATAATGGCATCACACAGGACAAAGACGGGAATATCTGGGTGGCAAATAATTTTCGCGGCATATTAAAGTTTGATGGTATTTCTGATAATTATAAACGAATCCAAATTGAAGGCATTGGCTCTTTTTCAGATGGAAGATCAGAGATATTATTATCTGATGTTATGTTAGATAATACCGGACTTCTATGGTTTGGTACAACGCTGGCAGGTGTATTTAAGTACAATCCAGATGCAGAACCCTTCATCCATTATAAAAATGATCCCCAAAATAAGTCCAGCATAAATAGCAGCCAGATTTTTAGCATTGCCGAATCACAAAAATATCCCGGTAAAATTTATGTTGGTACAAGAGGCGGAGGTTTAAACACATTTAATCCTGTAGCAAAATCATTTTCAAACATTCCTTACAATGTTATAAAGGATGTCTTTGGAGGATCGGTTCGAGCTATTTTAGAAGAACCTGATGGATCGTTATGGCTTGGTACCTGGGGTGATGGTCTTATCAAAATGAATTCCAATTATGAGGTTGTTGAAAGATATACCCGTGATTCAACCAATACTAGCAGTCTTTCTGATGATAATATAAGAGTGATAAAGAAAGATAATAATGGAAATTTATGGATCGGTGGAGCTGATGTTGGACTGAACTTTATGAATAGAAAAACTAGGAAGATATCCAGGATTAGTGATGGAACATTTTCAAATTATCCACAGGAATTAGTAAATCTTCTAAAACAAAAGAACGCAGAAATAAAATACTTAGCCGAGATCAAAGAGGTTGGTGATGCGCAAAATTTAACGCAAAAGTTCTCCATATCTCAAAGCGGAGAATATCTTATAGTATCTGCGGGTGAAGGAGTTTATAGAGATTCATCAATGGCTGATTACGGCTGGTTAGAAGATAACAAAGGGAAAAAAGTTTGGACCTCTGAAAAGATTTTAGATTCTTATCACTTAGGTGGTGCTCCTAAAAATAGAATTTATGCGGAGTTAATAAAACTTACGCCCGGTCAATATTCGTTAAGATATGTTTCTGATAACAGCCATTCTTATAATCGATGGAATGCTGTTTCTCCTTATAACAAAGAATTTTGGGGTGTAAAAGTTTATCAAATGAATGATGAGGGTGAAGTTCAGTCATTTAGTAACTATATAAAAGAAGCTGAGGGAACCAGATTTGTAAAGGGTGGAAACATCCGATCAATTCATATTTCTGCTGATATCGTTTGGATTGGCACTGATGATAATGGCTTAAATAAATACAATATCAAAACGAAGGAAGTAAAAAATTATTCTTATCAGTTAAACAATCCTAATTCTATTAGTAATAATAGCGTTCAATTTATTTATGAAGATCCGAATGGCATTTTATGGTTAGCAACCAACGGTGGATTAAATAAGTTTGATCCAAAAACTGAAAAGTTTAATGTTTACACCGAAGAAGACGGACTGCCTACAAATTATATTGCATCAATTTTACCAGGCAATAATGATGATCTATGGCTGGCAACACGCAGCGGTATTTCTAAAATGATTAATAACAAATCCACAAATAAAATAACTTTTGTAAACTATGATATCCAAGATGGCTTAGGCGGAACGGACTTTATAGCATTGGTAGCTCTTAAATCAAGCAATGGAAAATATTATTTTGGCGGTGAGCACGGATTAAATGAGTTTGGTGATGTTACAGTAAACCAAACACCTCCAAATTTAATCTTCTCTGATTTGAAAATATCCAACAAATCTGTTTTCAACATGGGAGATGATTCACCCTTAACTACTTCACTTTATGATTTGGAAAGTTTGACTCTTTCTTATACTCAAAATGATCTCAGTTTTGAATTCGCAGCTTTGCACTATGCAAAGCCGTCAAAAAATCAGTATGCTCATATGCTCCAAGGCTATGATGAAGATTGGATTTATGACAATAAAAGATTTGCAACTTATACCAACTTAGATCCAGGTGAATACGTTTTTATAATTAAAGGTTCTAATCGAGATGGAGTTTGGAATGAGAAGGGAAAGTCCATAAAGATTACAATCCTTCCTCCGTGGTGGCTAACTACCTGGGCTTATATCGGATATGGATTTCTTTTGTTGGGATTTGTATTCGGTATTGATAGAATTCAAAGAAAAAGACTGTTAACTAAAGAAAAAGAAAAACAAAAACTTTTAGAAGCAGAGCATCGTATTGAAGCTGCAGAACTTCAGGCAAAAGCAACTGAGGCAGAGAAAAAAGTGCTGCAGGTTGAGTTTGATATGAAGAAAAAGGAACTCGAAGAAGCACGCGAACTTCAACTTTCAATGCTGCCTAAAGAATTGCCTAATCTTCCGCATCTGGATATTGCGGTTTATATGAAAACAGCAACAGAGGTTGGCGGTGATTATTATGATTTCCACGTTGGTATGGATGGAACTCTTACAGTAGTTATAGGCGATGCAACGGGACACGGAATGAAAGCCGGAACGATGGTTACTGCAACCAAAAGTTTATTCAGTTCTCATGCTTCAAATCCTGATATACTTTTCACATTCCAGGAAATTACACGTTGCATAAAGCATATGAATATGCACCTTGTTGCAATGTGTCTTTCGATACTTAAAATACAAGGAAATAAAATTCAAATATCTGCAGCAGGTATGCCTCCTGCATTGTTATACAGAAGTAAAACGAATTTGGTTGAAGAGATTGTACTAAAAGGAATGCCGCTTGGTGCGTATCAGGATTTTCCATATGAATTGCTAGAAACAGAAATTAATACCGGCGATACAATATTATTACTTAGTGATGGCTTGCCCGAATTATTCAACAGAAAAAAAGAAATGTTTGGGTATGAAAGAGTGATGGAACTTTATAAAAGCTCGGCTATGAAAAATCCTGAAGAGATAATTCAAAAACTTAAAACTGCCGGTTCAGACTGGACAAATAATGAAGCTCCTGACGATGATGTAACCTTTGTTGTAATTAAAGTAAAATAAGAAATAATAAGTTGTTTAATAAAAAAAGGAATTGTTTATGAAAATTATGGTTGTTGATGATGAACAAGATATGAAACTCCTCTTTGAGCAAAGATTTAGAAAAGAAATTAAGTCAGGTCAGA
The DNA here is from genome assembly GCA_041738675.1 of Ignavibacteriaceae bacterium. Lineage (GTDB taxonomy): Bacteria > Bacteroidota > Ignavibacteria > Ignavibacteriales > Ignavibacteriaceae > IGN3. Next base: position 134,765 of record JBGSPH010000062.1, on the reverse strand, counting down.
TTGCATTTCTCTTTGCTTTCTCAGGAGAAGAGGCTCGTGATTATTTAAAATCAAACGGAACAGAAAACGTTAATAAGATATTATCTGACATAAACATGCCAGGCATGAACGGGTTAGAATTACTTAAATGGATTAAAGAAAATTATCCTGAACTTAAGGTTGCTATGATTACTGCATATGGTGATCAGAATAATTATAATCAAGCAATAGAATATGGTTGTGATGACTATATGACTAAACCAATCGATTTCGATCAATTAAAAGAAAAGGTTTTTAAGTAATCTTTATTAAGTAAGAAAATTATAAATTAAAATAATTGTGGATCTGGAATGAAAACAATAAAAACGGAAACTATTACTCCCAAAAAAGAAAATGAATCCTTAAAAAAACAACTTGCTCAGAAAGAAGCTGAACTTGCAATTATTAATAGTGTTGGCGAGGCAATGTCCAAAGCGCTGGATATTAATACTGTTACAAAGATAGTTGGAGATAAAGTACGTGAAATATTTAAAACTGAGGTTACAGAGATCCTGTTGCTGGATCATGAAAAAATGATAATTGAAATTCCTTATTCATATTATAACGGATATCAGACCTTTGATGCATTTCCATTAGGAGAAGGGCTAACATCAAAAGTAATTAACGCCAGAAAACCGCTCTTGCTGCATACTCTTGAGGATCAGATTAAAAACGGAGCAATCATTCAAACAGATGAAGACAAGACTGAATCTTATATGGGAATTCCGATCTTGTTTAATGATAGGGTTCTTGGAGTAGTTAGCGTTCAGAGTTATGCAAATAATGTGTATGATGAATCTAGTGTTAGACTTCTTTCAACTCTATCTACTAATATGGGTGTAGCCCTTCAGAATGCTAAACTGTTTGAAGAAACAAATAAACTTTTGGAAAAAACGAAACAACAGGCTATTGAATTGGGTATAATCAATAGCGTTGGTGAGGGCTTAGCTAAACAATTGGACTTTCAATCTATTGTTGATTTGGTAGGAGATAAGATCAGGGAAGTTTTTAATGCAGAAGTAGTTTCAATTTCAACATACGATGCAAGTAATGAAAATATTCATCATAGGTATGTTGTTGAAAAAGATGAAAGGTTTTACTTTGACACACCAATTGAAATTGATCCCGATAGAAAAGAAATAATCGAAACCAAACTCCCATTAATTTTCGGATCAAGTCAGGAAATTATTGAACATAGCGGTGAACAAGTTCTCGATGGTGAAATGCCAGAATCATTTTTGGGTGTACCGATTATTCATAATCAGCAAGCAACCGGTGTAATTACTATTCAGGATTTAGATCGAAAAAATCTTTATAATGAAAAAGATGGACAGTTATTACTTACGCTTGCATCTAATATGGGCGTTGCACTTGAGAACGCCAGATTATTCGAAGAGACCAAAAGATTATTAAATGAAACCCAACAAAGAAATGTTGAACTTGCAATATTAAATGCTATACAGGAGGGTTTAGTAATGGAGATGGATTTCCATTCCATTATTAATCTTGTTGGTGATAAATTCAGAGAGGCTCTCGGGTTTCTTGATCTTGGAATTAGAATTTTTGACAAAGAAAAGAATATTCTCCACTTCCCTTATGAATATGAACACGGAGAAAAACTAGACCTTCCATCAGGTGAACCAACTGTATTTTCAAAATATGTTTTGGACAAAGGGGAGACACTTCTGTTAAATAAGAATACGGATGAAGAAGCAGCAAAACTTGGAATCACTGGTAACTTGACTATACCCGGAACCGACAGAAGCAAATGTCTTATCATGGTTCCGATTATGCTAGGGAACATTGCTAAGGGATTAATTCTGATTGAGAACTACGAAAAAGAAAATGCATTCACAGAATCAGAAATCCGGCTGCTTACAACAATCGCAAACAGTATGAGTGTTGCCCTTGAGAATGCACGTTTATTTGATGAGACAACCCGTTTATTAAAAGAAACTGAGCAACGCACTGCAGAGTTATCTGTAATCAATAGCGTCCAGGAAGGATTAGCAAAAGAACTCGATACCGTAGGAATATATAATTTAGTTGGTGACAGGCTCTGTAGTTTATTTCCAGATTCGCAAACTCTGGTTATCCGAACATTTAATCATAATACCGGTCTTGAAGAATGGCATTATGCTGTTGAAAAAGGTATTCGTCTGGAAGTTGAACCACGCTCCTTCATCTGGGCAAATAAACAACTTATCGAAACAAAAAAACATCTGTATATAAGTGAAAATTATTTAGAAACGGCAAAAAAATATGGTGGTACCGGAGTTTCAAAAGGTCATCCACCTAAATCTGCTGTGTTTGTTCCGATGATCGCGGGAGATGTAGTTATTGGTTCAATTAGTCTACAAAATATTGATAAGGAAAATGCATTTAGTGAATCCGATATAAGATTGATGACAACTGTTGCAAATAGTATGAGTGTTGCACTGGAAAATGCTCGTCTATTTGATGAAACATTAAGACTTCTTGATGAAAGTAAAAAACGTGCAGCAGAATTAGGTACTGTTAACAGTATCAGTCAGGCAATTGCAGGGCACCTTGAAATTGACAAACTGATTCACCTTGTTGGTGAAAAGGTTCGTTCTTTATTCAATGCAAATATCGTTTACCTGGCATTGCTGGATAAGGAAAAAGAAATAATTGAGTTCCCGTATGGTTACGGAGATGATTATCCACCCTTAAAATTAGGTGAGGGATTAACTTCGAAAATAATTTTGAATAAAGAACCGCTCCTTTTAAATCATGAAGTTGATAAAAAAACCGAACAACTTGGTGTACAAAGAATAGGAACTCGTTCTGCATCTTATCTTGGTGTTCCGATTCCTGTTGGCGAAGAGATAATTGGTGTATTGAGTGTTCAGAGCTCTGAAAATGAAAACGTTTTTTCTGAGGATGACATGAGGCTTCTTGGAACTATTGCAGCACATGTCGGCATAGCAATTAATAATGCCAATGCTTACGAAGAATTAAATAAAACTTTACAAAATCTTGAAGCCACACAGGTACAGCTTATCGCTCAGGAAAAACTTGCTTCTCTGGGTCAATTAACGGCTGGTATAGCCCATGAAATAAAAAATCCTTTGAACTTCGTGAACAATTTTTCTGAACTCTCTGTTAATTTAGTCGAAGAACTGAAAGAAGAGTTTGATAAACTTAAAGGCAAAGTTGATGCAGATGTTCTCGAAGAATTGGAAGATATTCTTAAAACATTAAAGCAGAATTCAGAAAAAATTAAAGAGCATGGAAAGAGAGCCGATAGTATTGTTCATAGTATGCTTCAGCATTCAAGAGGAAAAACAAGCGACAAGCAATTAACAGATATTAATTCAATGCTTGATGAAGATCTTAATCTTGTGTATCACGGAATGCGTGCGCAAGACAGTACATTTAATATTAAGATTGAAAGAGAATATGATAAGACTATAAGTAAGATAAATGTAATTCCGCAAGATATAAGTCGTGTGTTTTTAAACATCCTTACTAATGGATGCTATGAAGCTCACAGGAAAAAGGTAGAATTAAAAACAGAAAATCCAGCTACGATAAAAGTTAGAACTTTGGAGACCAGTAAGTTTATTGAAGTACGAATTATGGATAACGGACATGGTATTCCGGAAAAAATAAGAGGCGATCTTTTTACACCATTCTTTACAACTAAACCAACCGGAAAGGGTACCGGTCTTGGTTTATCGATAAGCTATGACATAGTAGCAAGAGAACATCAAGGTGAACTTTTATTTGAAACTGAAGTTGGGGAATACACAGAATTTATTATTCGATTACCTAAAAATCTTAAAAACTAAAAAAGCATGAATACTATAACACCAAAAATACTAGTAGTAGATGACGAACCCGATCTGGAAATACTTATTAACCAGAAATTCAGGAAAGAGATTAAAGAAAATAAGTATCACTTCATCTTTGCAAACAATGGCGTAGCTGCTTTGAATAAATTGAATGATGACCCTGAGATTGAATTAGTTCTTACAGATATTAATATGCCTGAGATGGATGGTCTTACATTATTAACAAAAATTAAAGAGTTAAAAAATCCGCTGATGCATTCCGTTATAGTATCGGCTTATGGCGATATTCTGAATATAAGGACGGCTATGAATGGCGGTGCCTTTGATTTTATTGTAAAACCAATTGATCTTACCGATTTAGAAATTACAATAAATAAAGCGGTTAATAATCTTGCAACTTTTAAGAAAGCATTAAAATCCAGAGATGAGTTAATAACTGTTCGTAAAGAATTGGAAGAAGCTCGATCGCTTCAGCTGTCTATGCTTCCAAACGCCCCACCTCAAATTAATGAACTTGAATTTGCCGTGTTCATGAATACCGCTAGCGAAGTAGGTGGAGACTATTATGACTTTTCATTTAAAGAAGACGGCTCGTTAAATATTGCGGTCGGTGACGCTACGGGACATGGTATGAGAGCAGGTATAATGGTTGCAATAATGAAAGCCCTTTTCATTTCTGATTCAGCAGAATTAGATCTTATTGATTTCTTTAGTAATTCTAACAAAACTATAAAAGCCTTAAATCTTGGTAGAATGATGATGGCTTTTACAGTGCTGAATATAAAAAACAATACAGTTCATTTTATCAATGCTGGTATGCCGCCAATTTTTATTTATAAAAAATCAAACAACACTGTTACGGAATTTGAAACCCAGGGCATGCCACTTGGAGCTATTTCAGATTCAAGTTTTACAATTAATAAATTTGATGTTGATTCAGGCGATGCCATATTAATTCTTAGCGATGGATTACCTGAGTTGAAGAATGAAAATCAAGAACAATATGATTATGCAAGAGTAAAAGATGAGTTTAAGCTGGCAGCAAATAAGAATCCGAACGAAATAGTTGAATATTTAAATACTTCAGCATCTAACTGGGCTAATGGTGTAGAGCCTGATGATGATGTAACCTTTGTTGTGATAAAAGTAAAATAATATGGAAGATGATCATGATAATTAATAAAAACACTCAGTACATTCTGAAATATTCTTTATGCTTACTGATATTGATACTACTATCATCAAGCACTGTTGCTCAGAAAAAACCTGTTAAATTTAATCGTCTAACTTCCAGCGATGGTTTATCTCAAAACAGAGTTAGTTCAATAGTACAAGATCACGATGGATTTATTTGGATAGGTACAGAAGATGGTCTTAATAAATATGATGGTTATAATTTTGAAATATTTAAAAGAAATCCCGGCGATAGTCTCTCTTTAAACGATAATCAGGCGCTTGCAATGCACATAGCCAAAGATGGAGCACTTTGGATTGGCGGTTCACTAACCGGATTAAGCAGATACAATTCAGCAACAAAAACTTTTACTAGGTACAATAACAATCATTCCGACCCAAACTCTTTGGCTGAGGATATAATTATTTCTTTTAGTGAAGACACCAAAGGTAACTTATGGATTGTTACTCAGAATAAAGGTTTTGATTATATGATTGTGGGCGAAGGAAAATTTATCCACATGGCAAACATGCTTCCTCCTGATTATAAAATTCCTGAAGATCGAATCTATTTTATTCATCAGGACAAACAAAATAATTTATGGATCGGTACAGATGGAAAGGTCCATTATTTTAAAATAAGTTATAGTGAAACCGGTGTTCCGAAACTGCAGCCAATAAAAATTGAAAATCAAACTCTTAGAACTGCCGCTACATCCGTTGAAGAAGATAATGATGGTAATATTTGGATTGGCACTCCAGGGGAAGGTCTTTTAAGATTTGATCATAAAGATAAAGTTATCAGAAAATTTGAACCAATCGATAATAGTGACTTGATACATTCGCTAATAATCATAGCAATGGAAACTGATGAAACCGGTAATCTCTGGATTGGTGGAATCCCCATCGAAGAAAATCCTAATCCTAGAAACGACGAATCAGCTAATCCTACGAACGAAACAGTGCCTGGTTTATTAAAACTAAATATTCAGTCAAGAAAACTGCAGGATTTTTTAGCCGATCCAAAAGATGGGAAGAGTCTTAGCAGTAATGGCATCATTTCATTATTAGTGGATAAAACTGGCGTGCTCTGGGTTGGAACTTTTCTTTCGGGACTTAATGTGTACGATAAATCCGTAATTAAATTTTCTTTAGTTAATACAGGTCAAGAAGAATTCAATCCTATCAAAGGACCGATCAGAGGATTTTATATTGATGAGAACAAGATTTTGTGGATAGCCTCGCAAGGCAGCGGTTTAGTTGCTTATGATAGAAGTAAAGATAAATATGAGTTTTTTACTAACAGCGAAAATAATACCTCTACTATAAGTTCTAATCTTGTAAAAAATATTTATGACGATGGAAAATACATGTGGATTGGAACTGAGGAAGGGTTAAACAGATTTGATAAAAAAACTAAAACATTTAAAAGATTTTACATCGACTCTTCAAATCCAAGATTTAATGTTAACGGAATTAATTATAACATTATCGAAATAGATAAGATGCCCGGTTATTTATGGTTCGGTACAAACGGAAGCGGTTTAGTTCGATTTGATAAAGAGAAAGAAACATTTAAAAAGTATACTTATGATCCCGAAAACGCAACCAGCCTGAACAGTAGAGCTAACTTTGTGAGGACTGTTTGGTATTCAAAATCCCGACCAGATGAGCTATGGGCAGGAACGACAAATGGAATTAATATTCTGAACCTTAATACAGAGACATTTAGATATTATAACTATGATCCAAAAGATTCCGCCAGTTTAAGCCATCCAAACGTAATGCATTTCTATGAAGATAAATCTGGATATGTTTGGGTTGCTACATATGGAGGCGGATTAAATCGGTTCGATCCTAAAACACAAAAGTTTTTACGCTTTACACAAGAGAATAGTGGTCTGCCAAACAATGGAGTTTATGGAATATTAACTGATGAAAATGGAAATCTCTGGATATCAAATAACAGCGGAATAACTAAATTTAATCCGATCACATATCAATTCAGAAATTATACTGTAGATGACGGATTACAGAGCGAAGAGTTCAACGGAGGAGCATATTATAAAGCTCCGGACGGTGAAATGTTTTTCGGTGGTATAAAAGGATACAATTCATTTTATCCTTCTGAGGTTACGGATAATAAATTTATACCCGCTATTGTTTTAACAGATATAAAAATATTTAATGAATCCATAAAAGTTGGAGACGATTCTCCTCTAAAAAAACAAGTTTCAAAAACTAATGAAATAGTTTTATCCCATTGGCAAAATGATATTTCATTTGAATATGTAGCACTGCATTATTCAAATCCTTCAAAAAACAAATATGCTTTTAAGTTGGAGAATTATGAGGATGAATGGCGTTATGTTGGTAATGTAAGAATAGCTACATACACTAATCTTGATCCCGGTGAATATGTATTCAGAGTTAAAGGATCCAATAATGATGGTTTGTGGAATGAAGATGGTAAATCAATCCGGCTTATAATTAAACCGCCTTGGTGGAAAACAAACTGGGCTTATGCCGTTTATTTAGCATTGTTTCTTGTAAGTGGTTTTTCATTTGATAGGTATCAGAGGTTCAGAATTAAAGGTATCGAACAGAGAAGAACACAGTTAACATTACTTCGTGCTGAAAATCAACGAAAAACTCAAGAGCTTGAAGAAGCTCGCCAGCTCCAACTTTCTATGCTCCCAAAAGTTTTACCGCAACTGCCGCATCTTGATATAGCGGTGTATATGAAAACTGCAACCGAGGTTGGCGGTGATTACTATGATTTTCATGTTGGAATGGATGGTACGTTAACCGTTGTAATTGGTGATGCAACAGGACACGGAATGAAAGCCGGAACTATGGTTACAACTACTAAAAGTTTGTTTAGTTCTCATGCATCAAATCCGGATATACTTTTTACGTTTCAGGAAATTACTCGTTGTATAAAAACTATGAATATGCATATGCTTTCTATGTGTCTTTCAATTTTAAAGATTCAGGGAAACAAGATGCAGATATCAGCAGCAGGAATGCCTCCTGCATTATTATACAGAAGCAAAACAAATTCAGTTGAAGAGATTGTGCTAAAAGGCATGCCGTTAGGAGCCGTACAGGATTTCCCTTATGAATTAAGAGAAACAGAAGTTAATGCAGGCGATACAATATTGCTTATGAGTGATGGACTGCCGGAATTATTCAATAAAGAGAAAGAAATGTTTGGATACGAAAGAGTAATGGATATTTATAAAAACTCGGCAAGTAAAAATCCAGAAGAGATAATTGAGGAATTAAAAAATGAGGGTAATCGCTGGACAAACAATGAAGCACCTGATGATGATATTACGTTTGTTGTAATAAAGGTAAAGTAAAAAACTTAAATAGCCATCTGTCAGAGTTTATACTAAAATTATTTGTTAATCAGATGAACTCAACCCCCAACCCCTTCTCTTATAAAGAGAAGGGGAGTTTTAATTCTGGTTTATAAATCCCTCTCTTTTTAAGAGAGGGACTTAGGGTGAGTTTCTTCTGCAATTATTTTATAAAACAATTTTAAACTAGTGACAATAAAAAGGAATCTAATGTTTAAAACAAGAAATTTATCCCAACTATTATTTGTGATATTAAGTTTGGTCTTAGCTTCATCAAGCTACGGACAACAAAGAAATTACCTGTTTGAAAATATCTCGGTACCTGAAGGACTCTCAAACTCTAACGTAAATTATATGTTTCAGGATAGTAATGGATTCCTTTGGATTTCAACTGCAGATGGTCTAAACCGATATGACGGAAATAGTATAAAGATTTTTAAAAACGATCCAAACGATTCTACTACTATACCAACAAATGATTGTTACGCCATCGCAGAAGATGCAGATGGATTTATATGGGTGGGAATTTATGGCAATATTATTGTTCGATTTGATCCCCGTAATGAAACTTTCAAGAAGTATCCTATAGAGACAAACGGTGTAACCAGTATTTCATTCTTTCTTTCTGCTCTTTTAGATTCAAAAGGAAATTTATGGTTTGGTTCTACAACTCATGGAGTTCAAAAATTCAACAAATCAAAAAATAAATTTGAACAAGTACTTCTCGATACCGCTAATAAAAAAGCTCAATGGGGCAACACCTTCAGTATAAGTGAATTAAAGAATGGAAATATATTAGTTGCCGATTATGCAAACGGTATAAGAATATACAATGAAAAGCTTAATTTATTTCAACCATATTACATTAAAGCAAATTTTAGTCCGATTGAAATGCAAGTTATTTATGAAGATGCATCAGGAAATATTTGGTTTGGAGGTAACGCCAAGGTAATCAAATTCTCTCCCAACTATTATGCTACTGAAGAATATGATGTTTTTGGTGCAATTAAAAATGACAAGGGTTTCTATCAAGTTACTGGCATAGTTCAAGATCGGGAAGGATATTTATGGGTAGGATCGTATTCGCAGGGACTTTATAGAATTGATATCAACACTAAAAGCATTCATCAAGTTGATTACGGTTCGACTAACTCGGAAATTGCTGAGAGAATAATTATAAATCAAATTATAAAAGACAAATACAGTGTTGTTTGGATTGCTACTTGGGGAAATGGACTTACAAAATTTGACCCGCTTAGAGAGCCGTTTAATTTCCATAAGTTTATCACCAATGACATTGCAAGTTCTAACGCTAATTATTCAACAATGATTGCTGGTTTACATCAAAGTAAAAAAATAACAGTAGGTACATCTGAAAATGGTTTATTTTCTTACGATCTTGAAAAGCATACTACTGAGAATATAATTCTCAATGTTGAAAAAGCTAATGCCTTAGGCAGGAAAATAAATATTCAGGGTCTTGCTGTTGATAATGCAGATAATAAATGGTTTGCATTTAATAATCTTGGTCTGCACAAAATTGATAAAAATAATTTACTAAGCAAAATTGGCTCACCCCACGAAAATAAAACTACAACTTATTATATAAACGCGATAAAAATTGATTTATTGGGCAATGTGTGGATGGCATCTAGACAGGGATTTGAGAAATATAATCCTGTCCAAAATCAATACACACTCTTACCTACTATTATGAATAAACCAATGAGCGAAGAGCTTAAACATCGAATTCATAAAATATCAGAAAACAGTGTTCCAATCGCTTCTATATTAAAAGTAGGAGAAGCATCTAATTTAGAAAAAACATTCTCATTAATCCGAGATCAGAAAGTTTTGATAATTGGTTTAGGAGAAGGTCAAATGAATCTGGGCATAGGTCTTTCAGATGCCGGATCACTTTTAACTGAAGATGGCAAAACAATCTGGTCAATGAATGATTTATTCAAAACATTTAACAACCGGGGAGGATTTAAAAATAGAATTGCACTTGGCTGTTTGAATTTAGAAAAGGGTAATTATAAAATTACATACACAACAGATGTTGGGCATTCTTATGGTAATTGGAATGTAATTCCACCAACAGACTCTTTGTGGTATGGAATTCAAGTATTAAGTCTAAAAGATTCTGAATATAACCTCATCCATCAAATGAATGAAAAAGAAATTGACTCAGATAAATTTATGCCTATGGAAATAGGCACAAGCATCGAATTAAGTAAGAAGTATTATAATACTCTTTGGTTAGGCTCTAGACAAAGTGGTTTTTTTAAATATGATTTATCAACAGGAAATTTTAAGCAATATAATTTTGACTCCCGAAATATTAGTTCTCTAAACAATTATATTAATTACATTTTTGAAGATAGCGAAGGAATAGTCTGGATTGCGACAGCAAACAGTTTATTAAGATTTGATCCCACTAACGAAAAAATTGATAAGTTTGATCAAAAAGATGGACTTCCATCTAATCAAATAAATTCTATAATTGAAGATCTTGAAGGAAGTCTTTGGATTAATACATCAGCCGGATTATCCAAACTGAATAAAAATGCTCCGAAGCATAAATGGAACTTTGTAAATTTTGATACCAGAGACGGGCTGCAAGGATTTAGTAATAGCAAAGCAAGTTGGATAAGCAAAGACGGTGAAGTGGTATTAGGAAGTAGTGAAGGTATAATTTCATTCTATCCCGGAAAAATAAATGAAGTTAAACCGGATATAATAATAGTTGATATTAAGATTGATGAAATATCCTTAAAATCAGATTCGGCTGTAATAAGTTTAGAACGAAGTATAATGAAAACCGATGAGCTGTTTCTTTCTTATACTCAAAATAACATCTCATTTGAATTTTCATCCATTCATTTTTCAAGACCTGAAAAAAATAAAATTATTTATATGCTGGAAGGATTTAATGATCACTGGATAGCTGCTGATAGAAATTTTGCTTCTTATACTAATCTAAATCCCGGCGAATATACTTTCAGAGTAAAAGGTTCAAATGGAGATGGAATTTGGAATGATAAAGGAAAATCAATTAGAATAGTAATCTCGCCGCCCTGGTGGAGAACCACCTCAGCTTATGTCGGATATTTTTTCTTATTTGCTGGAGTAGTGTTTGGAATAGATCGGGTCCAACGAAGAAGAATTGTAAACAAAGAACGAAATTCGGCAGCAATTAAAGAAGCTAACCTTCGTGCACAACTTGCAGAAACAGAGAATGAACGCAAAACAAAAGAACTGGAAGAAGCAAGACAACTACAGCTTTCAATGCTGCCTAAGCAAATACCACAATTGCCAAATCTTAATATTGCTGTTTATATGAAAACTGCAACGGAGGTTGGCGGAGATTATTATGATTTCCACCTTAGTATGGATGGACAGCTAACGGTTGTATTAGGAGATGCTACTGGTCATGGAATGAGAGCGGGCACAATGGTTACTTCAACAAAAAGTTTATTTAATGCAATGGCTTCAAATAATAGCATTGTGCAAACGTTTCATGAAATGACGCGTTGTCTGAAATTAATGCAACTTGATAAGCTTTCAATGTGTATGACAATGTTGAAAATTCACAATCGTAAATTAATTATGTCTTCAGCTGGTATGCCGCCTGTTTATATTTATAAAAATAAACATAAAATTATTGAAGAACATTTGATGGAGGGAATGCCTTTGGGTACAATGGATAACTTTCCTTATGAGTTAAAAGAGACAGAATTATTTATCGGTGATACAATATTAATAATGAGCGATGGATTACCTGAATTAAATAATAATCAAAAAGAAATGTTTGGATACAAACGTACCAGAAATTCATTTGAAGAAGTAGCAGAAAAAGATCCGGAAGAAATTATATCATATCTAAATGAAGTAGGCTCTCGCTGGACAAATAATGAAGAACCTGATGATGATGTGACATTTGTTGTAATAAAAGTAAAGTAAGATGAGAATAAACAAAATCAAATTTTATTCATTTGTAATTGTGGAGAATTTTATGAGGTTGACATTCCTAAAAATTTTAGCTGTATTGTTTTTATTTACTTTTTCTTCGCTGATAATAGGACAACAAAAACAAAAAACTGAGGCAAACGCAGATTTAATTGAATACACTAATAAAGAAGGTTTGCCTACTACAAACATTACTAATGGAATTCAAACTAAAGATGGTTTTATTTGGATTTCAAGTGTTGAAGGAACATACAGGTTCAATGGATATGAATTTGAAGAAGTAGGTACTGATATTGGATTACCCACAATGCAGAATATGTATTACGATTCAACAAAAAATGTAATGTACTTTGCTTCGCCTGCAAAATTTATAACATTTGATGGTAAAGAATTTAAAGTATATACTGAAAATGAAGGATATAAAATAAATGGATTATCCGGTCAGTTAATAACTTTTGTTAGAGCCGATAGCAAAGGCAGGATATGGATTGGTTCTTCAACACCATTCGTAGATAAAAATAATAACGGCGGTCTAACAAAATTTGAAAACGAAAAATTTACAGTTTACGATTCTAAAAATTACCCTCTTGATAATGCAACAAACTTTATTGAAACTCCTTATGGTGATCTCATATTTAATTCAGCCGGTCGCAATACTCAAACTCGTGAAGGCTCTTATGTTGCTTTGTTTAAAAATGGGGAGTTCAAAAGAATCGATGAATCTGTTGGAATAACTTTGCAGAATGCTAATATGTTCCCAGAGGAAAATGTAACTGCAATCGATAGGGATGGGAATACCTGGCTGGCTTGTGCTGGTATTATAGGTTTTTTTGAGGGATCAAAAAATTATTCTGGAGTATTGATGTATGATGGTAATAAATTTCATCAATTCGCAGACTTCATGAATCAGTTTAATGGTGATCAATTTCCTATTCAAGTTTACTATAGTTCAAAAATGAATAAGTTGTTCATGACAACTTTAACTAGAAGTGGTGAATTATTTGATGGAAATAACAAAAGCATTTTTGAATTTGAAAATGGAAAATGGAAGGTTTCAAAAATTTTAAAGGAAATTAATGCAATCAGAGATATGAAGACAGATAGAGTTATCAATGATTTCATACTTGTAAGTGTCCGTATTATTAAAGCAAATAAATACCTGCCGGAACGAATTATACTTCAAGGTACAACCCAGAATCAAAGTTCAAAATATCCTGACCAATTATTCTTGTTTGAAAATAATAAATGGAAAAAATTTGATTCATTTGAATCAGGACCTGCAATCACATTAAGTGAAGGGGTCGCAATTAAAACGTCAAAAGGCATCGGGATCTATTATCCAAATTACTCCCAAATGCACACCTCAAAAGATGGTTTGCTGGTTACACAATCGGGTATTGTAACACCCTATACAGATTATAGTGGTCTGGTCTGGTTTTCATATTCCTATACTGATTTACCTGCATACTCTTTAACAGCTGATGTCGGGATTAATGTATGGGATGGTAAAAAATTACGAGCAATTACAGAAAAAGACGGCCTTACAAGTAATATAACTTTCAAAACATTTCAGGATAGTAAAAAAAGAGTTTGGATTACGACCTCAAAAGGTTTAACGATGATTCGTGAAATAAGAAACAGTGAAGGCGAACAAATATTTAAAATTAATTCTATTCCAAGCCAAAATGGAAGACCGTTTAACACTTCAGATATTCTGGAAACAAAAAATGGTGATATTTATGTTTGGCAAAATTATATCAGACCAGCAGATACTGATCTTATTGGAGCTGACTATTACCTGGGAAGACTTGATGGAGAATATTTTGTTAAAATAAATTCGCCTTTTAGTGAGGATGATAATAATAAAAAGTATCAACTCTTTGATCTTCGGGAGGATAATGCAGGAAGGCTATGGTTATTTGGGTTATTCTCAGATAATATTAAGGATATTACATCAGTACAATCTAAAATAATGTTGTTTGATGGTAAATCATGGTCAAAGCCTCCGGCAAGCTGGAATGTTCCTACAGAACAATTGCACTATGTGGGAAACTTAAAAAATGGGATGTACTTTTTAACCGTCGGGGGATTTTATATTTTTAATGGAAATAATTTTGTTGATCTCAGTGATAGTGTTAATGAAAATGCAGATTTTAGAATTTTAAAAGGTGCAAGTGTTGCAGGAACACAAACAGAAATTCAGGCAGGTGAAAATTTATATATAAGACTTAGAAACAGGGGACTGGTAATTTTCGATGGTACAAATCTAAAATTTTATACTAAAAAAGATGGTCTTCTATCAACTAATCTCTCAAATCCTGTGATCGATGAAATTAGGGGTGAAGTATATTTTTCATCTCCAGCAGGTGCTTTGAAGATAACTGGAAATAAATTTCAAACATTCTTACATGACGAGAGCGTTGCAAGTGGCGGTCCCTATATTTCAGCTATGGATGGATTCGGGAATATGGTAGAATACTATAATGGAATTGGGCTGTACATCAATAAAAGTACAGAAAAAAGTTATCCATTATTAATTTCATCTGTATCAGTAACCGGCAAATCTTATTTTTATAATTTACCTAAAGAATTACCCTACTCTGAAAATTCATTTATCTTCAATTATGCTGCTTTAAATTATAAAGATCCCAAGCAAACAACTTATGAGCATTTTCTGGAAGGTTTCGATAAGGACTGGTCAAAAGCAAGTAATCTGCCATTTGCAGAATATCAGAGTCTTCCATTTGGTAAGTACACCTTCAGAGTACGTGGTGTTACATCAAACGGTGTCAAGACCAATGAAGCATCGTATTCTTTTAGAGTAAATCCGCCGCTTTGGAGAACCTGGTGGGCTTATGGACTCTACTTTTTAGGTTTTGTTGGAATACTTGGAGGCGTAAGAAAGTATGAATTAGAGAGAAGAAGAGAAAATGAAAATAAAAAATTCCTGCAGATTGAAAATGATAGAAAAACAAAAGAACTTGAAGAGGCAAAACAGCTTCAACTTTCAATGCTTCCCAAAGCACTTCCTAGCCTTCCTCATCTTGATATTGCAGTATTTATGAAAACCGCGACAGAAGTTGGTGGAGATTATTATGATTTTCATGTTCATTTGGATGGAACATTGACGGTAATTCTTGGTGATGCAACAGGACACGGAATGATGTCTGGGATGATGGTATCTATTATGAAATCACTTTTTATGTCAGACAGAACAAACAAAGAACTTAAACCATTCTTTGAAAATGCAAATGAAGCAATAAAAGACATGCAGCTCGGCAGGTTGATGATGGCTCTTACTTGCGTTCAGATAAGTAATAATAAAATTATAACTACAAATGCCGGCATGCCTCCGTTATTTATTTACAGAAATAATTCTCAGACAATTGAAGAGGTAGTAATTAACAATATGCCTCTGGGTGCTATGAAGGGAATTGCTTATGATATTAAAGAAATCAAGATAGATAAGGGAGATACATTATTATTAATGAGCGATGGTTTTGCAGAACTGAAAAACCAAAATCAGGAGATGTACGGATACAAGAGAGCAAGAAATAGTTTTGAGGAATCGGCAAAGAAAGAACCTGAAGAAATAATAACAGATTTAAGAGCTGAAGCTAGAGGCTGGACTAATGACAAAGAACCAGATGATGATGTAACGTTTGTGGTAATCAAAATAAAGTAAACCATGAGCCTTTCCTTTTTCCTAAACCGGAAAAGTTTGGATGGCTCTTTTTATTGAAATTCAATGTTAGGATTGATTTACATGAAAATAAATGTTTTCTATTTAATTCTACATCTAATTGTTTTTACATCAATTAGTTATTCCCAAAATAACGATACGCTCATTATAACAGCTGATAGTCTTGCTAGTACTGAGTTTTACTTAGGTCGGTGGGATAAAGCTGATTGGTATTATAAATCTGGAGATGATCCTTCGTGGGCGCTTCCAGAATATAACCACAGTGATTGGGATACGGTTAACTCGTTTTTGCAAATTGGGAAATTTGATCAAAGTGAATGGAGAGGTGTTGCCTGGTTAAGAATAGTATTTGAAATTGATTCTTCGCTTAAAGGTAAAACGGTTGGCTTAAGAATGCACCACGATGGAGCTTCGGAAATTTATTTAAATGGTAAAAAGGTATTAACCTTTGGCGAAATCGGTAAAAATGCTGATGAAGAAAAACCTTATGATCCCAATTTTTTTCCTACAACAATAAGTCTCGATAGCAGTTCTGTTTACACACTAGCTGTAAGAATTTCAAACCAGGAAGCAGTAAAACACAAATATCTGTATAATAAATTTATTGGTCATATAGGGGTTAGTATTAATCTGTTTGATAATATTACTCAGAGTAAAAAGATATTAGAAAGTCATTATAAAGGATTTTCTTTTGATTGGGGTATCAAGGGATTTAGTTTAGCTTTCGCTGTAATATTTATTTTACTATACTTTTTCTATTCAAAACAGAAAGAAAATCTTTTTTTCTCATTATTTGTCTTAGGTATATTTTTAATTTTTGCAGCGGCAACAATTGAGTATATATTTAAAAATTCTTTTTATGTTGTTGTATTTGCGCGCTTTCTAGCTTTTATTTCGTTTACTATCATCTTTATCAACTTATTACTTTTCTTGTATCAAATCGTTTACAAAAAAATAATCAGGTTATTTTGGTTTTTTCTAATCGTCTTTCTCATTATTAATTTTATAATATTCTTCAGCTTTGACCAACTAACTTCATATAGCCTTCCCATGTTAATTGGGGTAGCAATTCTTGGAATAGAGACTGTGAGAGTAATTGTCATTGGTATTAGAAAAAAAATACCGAACATTAAAATAATCGCCGGCGGAATAGGCGTTTCTCTAACACTGATTTTTTTCTTTGTTACTTTGTTTTTGAGTGAACTTTATTTTGAATGGCTTGAGACTTCATTGGACTATTTGTTTCCAATACTTATATGTTCAATTCCTCTTTCTATGGCTATTTATCTCGCTAAAACTTTTGCTAAAACAAATAAAGATCTTGGGGAACAAATAATAACAATTCAAAAAATGTCTGATAGACAAATTGAACAGGAAAGGAAAAACTCCGAGCTGCAATTAGAAGCTGAACGTGAACGTGTTGAGAATGAACGTAAATCAGAAGAATTAGAAGCGGCTAGGCAGATTCAGATTTCAATGCTACCTACAGAACTGCCAAATCTTCCGAGCCTTGATATTGCAGTTTATATGAAAACTGCTACGGAAGTTGGTGGAGATTATTATGATTTTCGTGTTGGTCAGGATGGAATATTAAATATCGCTCTTGGTGATGCTACTGGCCACGGATTGCAGGCGGGAACTCTTGTAACAATTATGAAAGGAATATTTACTCTCGAATCAGAAAACAGCGACGTACTTTCTTTCTTTGAAAAATCAGTGAAGGCGCTAAAAGAAATTAAACTAGGCAGATTGATGATGGCGTTTGCTTTCCTGAAAATTAGAGGAAACCAGTTATCGCTTTCGAATGCTGGAGTCCCTCCGGTATACATTTACAGGCATAACAATAAGGAAGTTGAAGAAATTGATAACAAGGGAATGCCCCTCGGTGCTATGAATAACTATCCATACAAAGAAACAAAAACCGAATTAAACTCTGGAGATGTAATATTCTTGTTGAGCGATGGTTTTCCCGAATTGAAAAATAAAGAGAATGAAGCTTTCGGTTACGAAAGAGTTATAAAAACATTTAAGGAAACAGGGGAAAGATCTGCAGACGCAATAATTGAGCACTTAAGGAACACGGTAAAAGAGTGGTCAGGTGTAAATGTGCCAGATGATGATATAACTTTTGTTGTAATAAAAGTAAAATGAAATATAATAGCCCCGACCTTCAGGTCGTAGAATAGATGACCTAAATGGATCGGGGCTTTAGCCAAATTAGAGTTTACAATTTGACTAGAGCCAATTGCTCTATTTTGATTGAATCCCCGACCTAAAGGTTGGGGCAATATCAGATAAAAACTTACTAAGTCAGTTAGAACAAAATAACTTTTGAAAAGAAAGATCAATGAAAAGGAATATAATGTTTAGAACAAAAAAATTATTACAATTATTCGTTGTGCTGTTAAGTATAGCCTTGGCTTCATCAAGCTACGCGCAGCAGCGAAATTACCTTTTTGAAAACATATCAATACCCGAAGGGCTATCAAATTCTAATGTTAATTATATTTATCAGGATAGTAATGGATTCCTATGGATTTCCACTGCAGACGGACTTAACAGGTATGATGGAAATAGAATTGAGATATTTAAGAACGATCCAAATGACTCTACTACGATACCAACAAATGATTGTTATGCCATTGCAGAAGATTCAGATGGATTTATATGGGTTGGTGTTTCAAATAATATTATTGCAAAATATGATCCGAAAAATGAGACGTTTGAAAGTTATCGCATAGAAACCGCTGGTGTTACTATTATTTCATTCTTCTATTCAGCTCTTTTAGATTCTAAAAATAATTTATGGTTCGGTTCCACGAATCATGGAATTCAAAAATTCAACGCCTCAAAAAATAAGTTTGAACAAGTAAAACTCGATGATTCTAATAATAAAGCTCAATGGGGTAACACATTTAGTATAACTGAATTAAAGAATGGAAATATAATAGTTGCCGATTATGCAAACGGTTTAAGAATATACAATGAAAAACTTAATTTATTTCAGCCATATTACATCAATGCTAATTTCAGTCCGAATGAAATACAGGTAATTTATGAAGATGCATCCGGAAATATTTGGTTAGGGGGTAACGCCAAGGTAATCAAATTTTCTCCTAACTATTATACTAATGAATACTATGATGTTTTTGGTCAGACAAAAAATGACAAAGGTTTCTTTCAAGTAACTGGAATAGTTCAAGATCAGGAGGGATATCTATGGGTTGGGTCTTATTCGCAGGGACTTTATAGAATTGATATCAACACTAAAAATATTCAGAAAATTGATTACGGTTCGACGAACTCTGACATTGCTGAAAGAATAATTATAAATCAAATAATTAAAGATAAATATAGTGTTATTTGGATTGCTACCTCGGGAAAGGGTCTTACAAAATTTGACCCGCTTAGAGAACCTTTTAATTTTTATAAGTTCATAACTAATGATGCTGCAAGTTCTAATGCAAATTATTCAACAGTAATTACGGGTTTACATCAAAGTAAAGAAATTACAATAGGTACATCTGAAAAAGGTCTGTTTACTTACGATCTGCAAAATCAGAATCCAGATAACCTGAATCTCAGAATTGATAAATTTAATACTTCAGATGGAAAAATAAATATTCAAAGTCTTGCCCTTGATAATGCAGGTAATAAATGGTTCGCATATAATAATCTTGGTCTGCACAAACTTGATAAAAATAATTTATTAAGCAAAATTGGCTCACCCCACGAAAATAAAGCTACAACCTATTACATAAACTCGATCAAAATAGATTTATTGGGTAATATATGGATGGCATCAAGACATGGATTTGAGAAATATAGTCCCGCCCAAAATCAATACACGCTCTTGCCTACGATTAATAATAAACTGATGAGTGAAGAGCTTAAGAATAAAATTCATAAAATAACAGAATTAAATGAGCCAATTGCTTCAATACTAAAAGTTGGAGAAGCAGTAAACTTAGAAAAAACATTTTCATTAAGCCGCGATCAGAAAGTTTTAATAATTGGCTTAGGAGAAGGTCAAATGAATTTTGGCATAGGTCTAGGAGATACCGGATCATTATTAAATGAGGAGGGCAAGACAATTTGGTCTATGGAATTATTTAAGTCATTTACTAACGGCGGAGGATTTAAAAATCGTATTGCACTTGGTTGTTTGAATTTGAAAAAAGGCAATTATAAAATTACTTACGCAACCGATGTTGGACATTCTTACGGAAATTGGAATACAATTGCGCCTCCGGATTCTAATTGGTATGGAATTCATGTTCTGAGTTTAAATGATTCTGATTATGATATCATAAATCAAATGAATGAAAAAGAAATTAACTCCGATAAATTTATGCCAATGGAAATAGGCACAAGTATTGAGTTCAGTAAGAAGTATTATAATACTCTCTGGTTAGGTTCAAGACAAAGTGGTTTTTTTAAGTATGATTTATCAACCGGAAATTTTAAGCAATATAATTATGATAGTAAAAGCATCGGTTCACTAAATAATTATATCAATTACATTTTTGAGGATAGTAAAGGAATAGTATGGATTGCTACAGCAAACAGTTTATTAAGATTTGATCCCGCAACAGAAAAAATTGAAAAGTATGTACAAAAAGATGGGCTGCCTTCCAATCAAATTAATTCCATTGTTGAAGATCTTGAAGGGAACCTCTGGATAAATACATCTGCCGGATTATCCAAACTGAATAAAAATGTTCAAAAGGATAAATGGAACTTTGTAAATTTTAATGCGCAAGACGGTCTTCAAGGATTTACTACTAGCAAAGCAAGCTGGATAAGTAAAGATGGTGAGATATTTTTAGGAAGCATTGATGGCATTACTTATTTCTATCCCGGAAAAATAAATGAAGTAAAACCGGATATAGTTATTTACGATATAAAAGTTTCTGATGTATCTCTTAAATCAGATTCTGCGGAGGTGAACCTGGAAAAGAGTATAATGAAAACCGATGAGCTGGTTCTTTCTTATACACAAAATAATATCTCATTTGAATTCGCTTCAATTCATTTTTCACGACCTGAAAAAAATAAAATTATTTACAAGCTGGAAGGGTTCAATGATCATTGGATTACAGCGGACAGAAATTTTGCCGCTTACACAAATCTAAATCCAGGTGAATATACTTTTAAAGTAAAGGGTTCAAATGGTGATGGGATCTGGGATGATGAGGGAAAATCAATTAGAATAATTATATCTCCACCCTGGTGGAGAACTACTTCGGCTTATGTTGGATATTTCTTTTTGTTTGCCGGAGTAGTCTTTGGAATAGATAGAGTCCAGAGAAGAAGAATCTTATCTAAAGAACGTAACGCAGCAGCAATAAAAGAAGCTAATCTTCGTGCGCAGCTTGCGGAAACAGAAAATGAACGTAAGACAAAAGAATTGGAAGAAGCGCGTCAGTTGCAGCTATCTATGCTTCCTAAAACACTTCCACAATTACCGCATCTTGACATTGCTGTTTATATGAAAACCGCAACAGAGGTTGGCGGCGACTATTATGATTTTAATGTTGGAATTGATGGAACATTAACGGTTGTAATCGGTGATGCAACCGGACACGGAATGAGAGCAGGAACAATGGTTACCTCTGCAAAATCTTTATTCAACAGTTACGCCGCCAATCCCGATATAATATTTACCTTTAAAGAAATGACACGATGCATAAAACAAATGCAGTTTCAGTCTCTGGCAATGAGTATGATTATGCTGAAGATCAAGAACAATAAACTACTGATGTCCTCTGCTGGTATGCCGCCTGTTTATCTGTTCAGAAACAAGCACAAAAAAATTGAAGAATATTTAATGGAAGGAATGCCATTGGGAACAATGGAAAGCTTTTCCTATGAATTAAAAGAAATAGAATTGTATTCAGGAGATACGATTTTATTAATGAGCGACGGATTTCCTGAATTACAGAATCAGCAAAATGAAATGTTCGGTTATAAACGTGCAAAGAATTCATTTGAAGAAGTTGCTGAGAAAGAGCCAGAGAAAATTATTGAGTATTTAAAAGAAGAAGGCAATCGTTGGGCTGATAGTAAAGATCCGGACGATGATATAACATTTGTTGTAATTAAAGTAAAATAAAAATAATAGCCCCGACCTTCGGGGTCTGTTGAGTAACTAAAGTGAGTCATCCCGAACTTGCCTGCCTGCCGGTCAGGCAGGTTCAGTATGACAATTATATTGTTATGCAACTGACCCTTCAGTTAAACTAAATATATTTTCTGGAGTAGGGCTTCAACCCAATTCTCATAAGAACAACAAAATAGAGAAATGATGATAAGAATTTTTAGAAATATCCGACAAAAACTTGCTGCAGAAAATAAAGTGGCAGGCTATCTCCGTTATGCTATTGGAGAAATTGTTTTGGTTATGGTTGGCATCTTGCTAGCGCTTCAGGTTAATAATTGGAATGAAGCAAGAAAAGAAAGAAACATCGAAATAAAATATCTTAAAAATCTAAAACTAGATATAAAACCTAATTAAATTTATTGATGAAGACATAGATGAATTACAATGATAAAAATCTTTAGAAATATTCGAAAAAAACTTGCAGCAGAAAACAAAGCAGCAAGCTATCTGCGTTATGCAATTGGTGAAATAATTCTTGTTGTAATAGGCATACTCATTGCCCTGCAGATTAATAATTGGAATGAGAACAGAAAAGAACGGTTGATTGAAATTAAGTATCTCAATAACTTAAAGCATGATTTACAAAACGACTCGACTGATCTTGCTGAATTTAAAAGCATCAGGCTCGGTCAGACAACTGCCGCTAAAGAACTATTAACTTATGCTAAATTAAATCAATTAGATGATGTGTATAAGTTGGATTCACTTTACGTAGCCGTTGCTATGTGGTATGAATTTGTACCGAACAATAACACATTTGAAGAATTACGAAGCTCAGGCAATCTCCGACTAATAAAGAATGACTCCATTAAAAGTCTTCTTTTAGATCTGAACAAAGAAAATGAACAACTTGTATCAACCAGAAATCATATGCGTCGTGAATATGAACAATACCTTTATGATCCAAAAGCAAAACAAATAAGTTTTTTGGATGTTAATGATCCTGATGAAATAGACTCAGTCATCGATTGGTATTATCCACGCCGGCAAAGCGTGTCGAAAAACGTTACTAAACTTCAGAAAGCTTTTAGAACACTCTTAAAAGATGCAGCTTTTATAAATGGTCTATCTCTTACAGCCGGAAACACTCGATGGATAATAGAAGATCATTACGAAACTATGTTCGACCAGACAAACAAATTAATTAATCTTATTGATCTAGACTTAAAAACAAGTGAATAATTAATTCGAATAAGAAAGAATAGTTATGAAAGCAAAAGCAATCAAAGGAAAATCACCTGAAGAAATTAAAACTGCTTTAGTTGAAAGTATGGCAGATGGCTTTAAACCGACTTTAGCCATTGTATTCATATCTGTTAAACAGGACAGAGAAGCTATTTCCAAATTACTTGACGAAAAAGGCATTCAGATTTTTGGTGCTACTACTGCAGGCGAATTTATTGATGGCAAAATGGAAGCAGGCAGCATTGTCATGATGTTGCTCGACATAAATCCAGCTTATTTTAAAATAGAATTTCTTGAAACCAATCAAGAGACCGCTTTCGAAGACGCAAACAAACTGGGCGTTACCGGAAGAGAGGCCTTTACCAACCCTGCGTTTATTATAGTAAACAGTGGAGTGTCCTTAGATGGTGAGCCCATCGTCGAAGGCATTACTCGGGCATTTGCCAATGATGCCGTATTTGCAGACAGAGAAGTAACGATATTTGGTGGTAAGGCAGCAGATGACCTGGCATTGGAATCCACCTTTGTTTTTAGCAATCAGAAAAGCAATAAAAGCGCCATTTTAGCACTCATTATTGATGAAGATAAAATAGCTGTTAGCGGTATTGCTACCTGTGGCTGGAAAGCTATAGGCACCAGCAAAACCGTTACCAAAAGCGAAGGCAGCACCGTGTTTACCATTGACGATAAACCAGCCCTGGATATACTAATGAATTACCTGGGTGTGGATATCAAAGAGGATGTGGAGACGGACATCACGACATTCCTGAGCTCATGGTATTATCCATTGGAACTGGAAAGAGAAAATGCAGATCCCGTTATACGTACAGCCATGTTCGCCAACAAGGAAGATCGTTCATTGATTTGTTCTGGAAGAGTGCCTCAGGGTTCGAAAATTAAATTTTCCATGCCGCCTGATTTTGATTCAATTGACAAAGTGGTTGCAGACTGTAAAACCATTAAAGATGAAGCACAACAAGAAGCCGATGCACTTATTATGTTTTCATGTGTGAGCAGGCATCTAGCGTTTGGGATGGTAGTAAAGGAGGAAATAGAGCAGGTGCAAAAAATTTGGGATGCGCCCATGGCAGGCTTTTTTTACTATGGCGAATATGGTAAATCAAAAACCGGTAAATATGATTATCATAATAATACCTGCTGCATAGTAGTGATGAAAGAAAAATAGTGTCACATTGAGTCGTCATTCCGCACGAAGTCGAGGAACGAAGTGTGACAGTTAAATAAGATTTTTAATAAATAAATAAGATATATTATGAAAGCAAAATCAATTAAAGGAAAATCTACTGAAGAAATTAAAACTGCTTTAGTTGAAAGTATGGCAAATGGATTTAAACCTACTTTGGCCATAGTATTTTTATCTGTTAATATAAATCGAGATTCTATTTGTAAAGTATTTGATGAAAAGGGGATTGAAATATTTGGATCAACTGCTGCTGGAGAATTTATTAATGGAGAATTAGAAAAAGAATCGGCGGCAATTCTTTTACTCGATATGGATAAGAATAATTTCTTAGTTCACATCGAAGAAAGAAGCGGAAAAAGTAAGTTAAGAACGGCTGCAGAAATCGGGAAAAAGGGTTTAGAGAAATTTTCAAATCCGGCTTATCTTGTTGCAACAGGTGGTTCAATCATAGATGGCGAAACAATCATTAATGGAATAAATAGCACTTCAGGTAAAGACTCAATTATTTATGGCGGTGTTGCCGGAGATGAATTACGTGGCACTGAGACTCATTTATTTACAAATAACAATTCCACTCAAGATGGTATTATTTCACTTGTAGTAGATAATGACAAAATACAATTAACTGGTCTTGCTACTCACGGCTGGAAACCTATTGGAACAATACGAACAATAACAGACTGCGAGGACTGTAAGGTTTACACAATCGATGATGAACCTGCTCTGGATATTATGGTTAAGTTTCTTGGAATTTCTTTAGAGGATTATCCTGGGGATGAATTAATAAACAATGTTGGTAATATGGATCCCATACAATTAATGAGAGATGATGGAAGTACTATTACCAGGGCCATAAGAAATCTCAACACAAAAGAAAGATCCATATTACTTGCGGGACCCGTAACACGAGGAACAAAAATCCGATTCTCCTTACCTCCCGATAATAATATAATCCAGCAGGTTACCGAAGAGTGTAGATATTTAAAAGAAACATTTCAACCTGAAGCAGAGGCAATGATTATGTTTTCCTGCATTGGTCGATATTATTCTTTGGGTCCGTTAGTATCATCTGAGATTGAAGAAGTTAAAGATGTTTGGGATTCTCCATTGGCAGGGTTCTTCTGCTATGGCGAAATTGGAAATTCTTTAAAGGGTCGGCTGGAATTTCATAATAACACCTGCTGCATTGTAGTAATGAAAGAAAAATAGCGTCATCCTGTCCACCACGGTGGATTATCAAAGGATGGCACTCATAAAGAATCAGTCACACATTGACGAGCTCAGTGTGACAATATTCAAAATATTTTAAAAGATATAAGGTTTAATATGAAAGCAAAATCGATAA
Source organism: Ignavibacteriaceae bacterium (assembly GCA_041738675.1). Taxonomy (GTDB): domain Bacteria; phylum Bacteroidota; class Ignavibacteria; order Ignavibacteriales; family Ignavibacteriaceae; genus IGN3. Next base: position 108,819 of record JBGSPH010000062.1, on the reverse strand, counting down.
AAGGTAATTCAACTAAAGAAATTAAAAATGAATTAGTCCAAAGTATGTCTGACGGATTCAGACCAACATTGGCAATAGTTTTCATTTCGATCAAGCAGGATAGGAAAGCAGTTTGCAATATTTTGCACAATGAAGGTATTGACGTATTTGGTGCTACTTCCAGCGGAGAATTTATCAATGGTCACGAGAGTGAAGGTGAAATTGTTATGATCCTTTTGAATATAGATAGGAATAACTATTCTATATTGATTGAAGATATTAGCGAGAGGAGTCTGGAAAATGCAACAAGCCACATGGTAGAAAATGCCTTTAAAAAATATGAAAAACCCGCATTTATTCTCCTCACAACATTATTAACCTCAGATGGAAAATTATTGGATGGTGAAGGGATGGTGAAGTTTATTGAGAATCTGGCAGGCACAGATATAAGTATGTTTGGTGGCATGGCGGGCGATGATTTATCTTTTTCAGGAACCTGGGTTTTTACACATGATATGTCAACCGATTATGGAATGGCAGCCTTGGTGCTGAATGAAGCGAAAATTGAGCTGAACGGTCTGGCTTTTTCTGGCTGGAAGCCTATGGGGGTATTCCGCACAATAACAAAAAGTGAGGGTAATCTGATCTACGCAATTGATAACCGCCCGGCACTTGAAATGTATTTGCATTTATTGGGTCAGGAAATAGCTTCATCAGATGATCAAATAGATTTTTTTGACAAAATAGGTGTTCATTATCCGTTTCAAATCGAACGAGAAAATAGGGAGCCAAAGATGTGCAATCCTATTGGGTATGATAAGGAAAAGCAAGCCTTGATCTGCGAATCGGATGTTTTACAGGGATCACGTATGCGATTCTCCACACCCCCTGATTTTGATATCATCGAGACTGTTATTGACAAAGCTGATAAATTAAAAAAAGAACAAAATGCAGAAGCCGATGCCTTGCTTATATTTTCCTGTGCAGGTCGTTTGAGCGCATTAGGTCCTATGGCACATGAGGAAAATGAAGGATTACAAAAGATATGGAATACTCCGATGGCTGGTTTCTATACATATGGGGAGTACGGAAAGGGATTAAACGGCAAACACGAGTTTCATTCGACAACCTGCAGTTGGGTAGCGTTGAAAGAAAAATAAGTATTTTGGCTGTGTCATGCTGAACTAGTTTCAGCATCTATTTTTTAAATACTTAGACCCTGAAACAAGTTCAGGGTGACAAAATCGATTTTTTGAGATAACCACTTAGGGTGAGCTCCTTGTTTATGGCTTAAGACCGAAATAGTATTATATAACTAAATTTAAAATGAATCAAAATCTTAAAAATATATTCGATGTAATCCAGCAAAACGAAAAGCTGAGTGAGGATGAAAAAAACTCTCTACAGAAATCTCTAAAGGATGCAGATAAAGAATTAGAAATAACTGCATTTAAACTTGAAAGAACTGAAAAAGTTAAGAAGACTACTGCGATACTTCTTGAAGAAACAATTGAAGAACTTGAGCAAAAAAGAAAAGCGGTTGAAGAACAGGCAAAAATAATTCAAGCAGAGAACGACAGGAAATCAAAAGAGCTGGAAGATGCACGACAATTACAATTGGCAATGCTTCCTCGTGAACTGCCTAAAATTCCGCATCTTGATATTGCTGTTTATATGAAAACGGCTACTGAGGTCGGCGGTGATTATTATGATTTTCATATTAAACCCGATGGTACTTTAACCATTCTTGTTGGAGATGCGACTGGGCACGGAATTATGTCCGGAATGATGGTTTCTATTATGAAATCATTTTTTATTGCTGATAGAAATACTCTTGAGTTGAAAAATTTTTTTGATAGTTCAAACAAATCTATAAAAGATATGCAGCTTGGCAGACTAATGATGGCTTGTATGGGAGTTCAAATTACATCTCAAAAAGTTATTGCTACAAATGCCGGAATGCCATCATTAATATATTTCAGAAATAAATCTCAAAAGGCGGGTGAGTTTGTAATCAATCATATGCCGCTGGGAGCAATGAAGGGATCAAAATATTCACTTAAAGAAATCAACTATGAAAAGGGCGATACACTGTTGCTGATGAGTGATGGATTTGCTGAGTTAAAGAATCAGAATAATGAACAATATGGCTATGTACGAGTAAAAAAAGAATTTATTTCCGTTGCTCAAAAAAGTTCTTATGAAATTGTTGAGCATTTGAAAAACTCAGCATCTGAGTGGTCGAACGGAAACGAGCCTGATGATGATGTAACGTTTGTGGTGATTAAGATTAAGTGAATAAGTTTAATAGCCCCGACTTTCAAGTCGGGGCAGTACCATTTTAATATTTTAAGAACTAACTAAATAAATAACTATAAACTATAAACTATGAACTATGAACTCTAAAAAAGAAAAGTCGCTGAACGATACATACCAAAGATGGGTGCAAACCAGTTTGTACGATTTACCACTGGACGGCGCAAATGATTTTGTTGATAACAAAATAATGGGCTATGGTACTGCTATCGATGAAAAAGTTCTTTCCATATCTGACTATCGTAAATTGATTAACAGACAAAGAGAACAGGCAATTGGACTTGAAATGAATTTTGAAATAACCCCTGTTTTTAGAAGTATTTCGAACAGAGAAGACTCCGCAATTTTTGTTGATGAGATAAAAGCCTCAATAGTTCTTCAAGTGGGCAATCAGGAACTATCTTTAAGAATGACAACCATTTTGGAATACGCTAATAATAAATGGATAGTGATTCACTGGCATGGATCTATACCGACGGAAACATTGGCTGAAACCGATACCTGGCTTGTAAATGAATGGAAACGAAAAAACGAAGAACTTGAAAAACTTGTTGATGAAAACACTTTTGAATTATTGAACAAGAATAGAGAACTTGAAATTGAAGCATCACTGGAAAAAGTCCGCACAATTGCAATGGGAATGAGGAAACCAGATGATATGCTTGATGTGTGCAAGACAATTTCACTTCAGCTTCAATCTTTAGGAGTGAAGGAAATTCGTAATGTCCAGACAGCTATCTTTTATGAACAGCGCGGCACCTATATGAATTACGAATATTACGCAAAGCACGATAAAACATTTATTACAGAAACAGTATATACCGATAGTGAAATTCATAATGAGTTTGCGAAAAATATGATTAAGGGTAAAGGTGAAGTTTCTACTATTCATGTCAATGGCAGTGAAGTAAAAGACTGGATTGCTTATCAAAAAACAACCAATGTTTTTATCGATAAGTACCTGGAGACCGCTTCCTCTCTCAACTATTATTGGTTCTCTCTAGGACCGGTAGCACTCGGAATTTCAACATATCACCCCCTGACAGAAACAGAAATAAATTTATTTAAAAGATTCCTGAAAGTGTTTGAACTGGCATATCAAAGATATCTGGACATTGAACAGGCAGAAACACAGGCAAGAGAAGCACAAATTGAGGCTTCACTCGAAAGAGTGCGTGCTGTTGCAATGGGTATGAATAAGTCTGATGATTTACTGAGTATCTGTGACGTTTCATTTAAAGAATTTCAAAAGTTAGGGTTTGAAAACATTAGGAATGCTATAATTCACATTCCGAATGATGAGCAAAAATATTTTATGGATTATGATTACTCCGAATCGACAGGAGGGGCTATAACCAAAATTGAATATGGCTCTCATCCCATTGTTGATGAGTACCTGGAAAAAATAAAAAGCGCAGAAGATGCTTACTTTGAAGTAGTGATAACTGAAGATCAGTTAGCTGGATGGAAAGAGTTCCGTAAAAATTCCGGACAAGTGGATGACATCCGATTGGATAAAGCAAATGCTCTGTCTTACTATCTCTTTTCCATTGGAATTGGGGATATTGGGATTTCCACATTTGAACCAATTGATGAATCTCAAATTAAAATTCTTAAGAGATTCAGAAATGTTTTTGATTTAGCATGCCAAAGGTATACGGATATTACTCAGGCAGAAGCACAGGCAAGAGAAGCAAAAACCGAGGCAGCTTTAGAAAAAGTAAGAGCAATAGCTATGAGTATGAATAAGCCTGATGATCTGTTGAATGTTTGTGAAGTACTGTTTATGGAATTTCACAAGCTAGGTTTCGGTGAGATGAGGAATTCAATGATCAATATTCACAATGATGAGAAAGAAACTTTTATAAACTATGACTACTCAGATGAAATCGGAAAAAGCATTAATCATTTAACATACAATATTCATCCTGTAATCGAGAAACAAATAAAGCAGATCCGAAGCACAAATGATGCTTTTTCAGAAACATCTTTTACCGGTACAGATTTAGAAGAGTGGAAAAAATTCCGGAATAAAATCGGGGAAAAAGATGATCCGAGAATAAATAATCTTTCTGCTTTGTACTACTACTTTTATTCAATCGGAACTGGTTCGATAGGAATTTCAACATTCAGTCCTATTGGCGAAGAAAAACTTGTACTGCTTAAAAGATTCAGAAATGTTTTCAGTTTATCCTATCAACGATATTCAGATATTGCTCTTGCAGAAGCACAGGCAAAAGAAGCGCAGATAGAAGCGGCATTGGAAAGAGTGAGAAGTCGTACAATGGGTATGCAGCGAAGTGATGAATTGGCAGAAACCGTTTCCGTTCTCTTTAAACAACTGCTCGATTTAGGTGTTAAATCTACTCAATTAAGAACGTGCGGAATTGTTACGTTCAAAGAAAATGAACCAATGGGAGAAATATGGATTACCGATATAACCGGAGAAATAATTAGCGATTCTTTTGATGCTCCGTATGATGAAGCACCGGCTTATAAAACTATTTATTCTAAATGGAAGAGTGGTGAGAAATTTCTAGAGTTAAATCTTAAAGGTGATGCATTTCTAGAACATTTAAGTTTTGTAAAAAAGTACAGTGCAGTTCCAAATATTAACTTAGATGAGATTAAAAAATTATATAATGAAATATTTTTTCATGTAATATACTTTTCACAAGGCTATCTTTTTATAATTTCTTATGAAGCACTAACTGAATTTCACGGAATATTTAAAAGGTTTGGAGCTTTATTTCATCAAACCTATACTCGTTTTTTAGATTTCAAAAAGGTTGAAGCACAGAATAAGATTATTCAAGCAGAAAATGATCGCAAGACAAAAGAGCTTGAAGATGCCCGTCAATTACAACTATCAATGCTTCCCAGAGAACTTCCAAAAGTTCCTAACCTTGATATTGCAGTTTATATGAAAACTGCTACAGAAGTTGGAGGTGATTATTATGATTTTCATATTCAGCCGGATGGAACTTTAAATGTTCTTGTTGGTGATGCTACCGGGCACGGAATGATGTCTGGAATGATGGTATCGATTATAAAATCCTTCTTCATCGCTAGTAGAAATAATTTTGAATTAAAACAGTTTTTTGAAAACTCAAATACATCAATAAAGGATATGCAGCTGGGAAGACTTATGATGGCTTGTATCGGAGTTCAAATTACACACCAAAAGGTGATTGCCACTAATGCTGGAATGCCGTCTCTTTTATATTTTAGGAATAAATCTCAAAAAGCCGGAGAGTTTGTAAGTAATAATCTGCCATTAGGTGGAATGAAGGGCACTAAATATTTAATTAAAGAGATCAGATACGAAAAAGGTGATACTCTTTTACTTATGAGTGATGGACTCGCAGAATTAAAAAATAAAAACGAAGAGCAGTATGGTTATGCACGAATAATAAATGAATTTAAGTCTGTAGTGCATAAAAGCTCAACTGAAATAGTTGAACATTTAAAAAACTCAGCATCAGAATGGGCAAAAGGAACAGAACCCGATGATGACGTAACTTTTGTTGTGATAAATGTTAAATGATTAATATTGTTACATTTTTTTTGTATAAAATATTTTTGTATTTACATTTATAAATAAATAGAATTTTGGAAGGTGATAAATGGAAATAAATGTTAATGAGCGTGAAGACTGCACCATAATAAAATTCAATAAGCATAGTGTCTTTGGTACAGAAGGTGAAGTATTCCAGGAAACAGTTCAAAAAACTTTAGATAAAGGAGTGGACTCCATTGTCATAGATATGTCGATGGTGGAATATATTGCCAGTTGGGGAATTGGAATGTTAGTTCATGCTTTTACTACTGTTACTAATCGCCATGCAAAATTTAGTTTATCAGGTGTTAATCAAAATGTACTTGAAATTTTGTCCAAGGTACGACTGAATAGAATATTTGAATTTCGGGAAAAAATATAAATCTATTATTTTGCAAAATATTTCTTTGTTTTGATGAAAGGGGAGTAACATCTAAAAGAAAAACTCTGTACCGTACATAGGTCGCCAACAATTCATTTAATCACATCCGTATTACCAAAAAATACCATTTCTAAAATCAGCGCAATAAAAAAAATAATCTAATGGTTTAGTATAAATAAAAAAGGGGTGTCTCGAAAGACACCCTTAAATCTAAACCTCGATCAGAATTACTTTGTTCTTGTGAACTCAATTCTTCTGTTCTTAGCTTTGCCTTCTTTAGTCTTATTATCAGCAATTGGTTTATCTTCGCCATAGCCAACAGCAGTTATTCTGTTAGCATCAACACCCTGACGTACTAACCAATCTCTAACAGAATTAGCTCTCTTTTCAGAAAGTACTTGGTTACTCTTAGCACTGCCGTCGCTATCAGTATGTCCGCTTATTTCAACGGAAATATCTGTATAGGTAGTTAAAGTTTTAAGAGCTTTTCTCAAAGTGTTTTCTGATTCAGGAGTAATGTCAGCTTTTCCTGTTGCAAATGTAATACCTTCAAGTACAATTGGAACACCGATCTTAACAACATCATCCTCAGCATTTAATGGATCGGTACCTCTTCTAACTTCAGTACCATCATCTATTGTTCCACCATCTGTATCAACATTAAGAGGATTGGTTTTGTGAGTAAGAACTTCTTCAGAATCACTTAAACCATCACCATCAGTATCTGCAATAAGAGGATTGGTTTTATACTTATTAACTTCTTCACCATCATTTAATCCATCACCGTCTGTATCAGCTTTTAATGGATTTGTTAAACTGGTAATAACTTCATATCCATCACTTAACCCTTCTTTATCTGTATCAGCAACTAAAGGATCTGTTTTGTATTTATTAAGTTCTTCACCATCATTTAATCCGTCACCGTCTGTATCAGCAATTAAAGGATTAGTACCAGCAGATTTAACTTCATCATAATCTGTTAAACCGTCTAAATCTGTATCAGCCTGTAAAGGATTAGTTTTGTAGGTAAGATATTCTTCACCATCTAATAATCCATCACCGTCAGTATCAGCAACTTCTGGATTTGTTCCGATTTCTTTTTCTAAACATTTACCTAAGCCGTCCATATCTTTATCGGATTTACAGTTTTCACCAACAAAGGTTAAACCTAATGATGCATTCAAATATGAATCCCAAATATCTTCTGAAGCACCTCTGTATGAATCGAGATCATAAGTTGAAGACATTGCACCACCAAGTGCAAAATCTAACCAAACTCTTTCACTAAGAGCAAATTCAGCACCGATACCTGCTGGAATAATTGCTACCCAGCCATCTTCTTCAACTGAGCCTGGAGAATTTAGATTAGGTTTTGTATCAACACTAAAGTTCATAACTCCGCCGCCAACATAAAAATAAGGATTCCATCCTTTTACGTCCCAGGGACTTATTTTAAAGCGTAGGGAAATCGGAATTATTGTGGTTTCATATTCTCCAAAATCACTTCCTTCTGCCTGCATAGCAACGCCGGCATATTTTCCGTAACCACCATTAATTGATAATTCTAAGGCTTTGGATAATTCGAAACCGAAGAATGCCTCGCCTAAATAAGAAGCTTTGAACCAGTCAAATGATGTATTATCATTTCCACTGAATCCTAAATTTGCAAATTCGTTTTCTGGAAATAATATACTTCCACGAATACCGAATTTTGTACCCCAGTCTTTAAATTGAGCATAGCTTTGTTGGCTCATTGCAACCAAGCCGAGCAATACAAACAAGTAAATTAGTTTTTTCATTTTTTTCCTCATTTTGTGAATAAATTTATGTACTTTAGATTTTAACAGTATTTATATAAATACTTTAAGATATGGGACAAAAGATAAAGTTATTCCATTAAAAGACAAAACAAATAGATTAAATAATTCACTCTGTTAAGTAATCCACATCACAAGGAATTTCCGGCTTTACTAGCAACACATCTTCTTTAAGTAATGAAACTTGACCAGCAGGCTGAGATTTACGCTTGACAACGTATTTTCTTAAAGTGTAAGAAACGGGAACAATTCCAGCAGTTTTTGCTTTGCTGTGGTAAGCTGCAAGAGATGCCGCTTTTTTAAGAATGATTTTTGGCACCACCTCTTTTGTATTATCAATTCTTAATACCACATGCGAGCCGGAAACTGATCTTGCATGAAACCAGAAATCATTTTGTTTCGCAAATCTTGTAGTTAACAAATCATTATTTACGGAATCTTTGCCAACAAATACGTGATACTTCTTTTCAATTACATAATGTTTGAATTTTGAACTTATATCTTCATTATAGTTTTGCTTTTCGTCATCCTTTATTTTCAGTTCTTTCATAATCCTATTTATTTCCTCCAAAGTTGGATTTTTATCTATTTGTTGTTGGAATGATAGTAATTTTTCATATTCTTTATTTGTACTTGAATATAACTTGCTTGATTTTTCAAAATTAATTTTGCTGTCTCGGGATTTTTCAAAATATCTTTCAATATTTTTTTGAGGGGATAACTTAGTATCCAATTTAATTTTCACTTTTGATGTGGTTGAATAAATATCTTCAACTTCTATCTCTGAAAGCCCGGAATGTATTTTGTTTAAGTTTATCAAAAGAAGATTCGCAATTTTGTTTAATTGTTCTTCCTGTGAGCCTTTTTCAATAACAATAAGCAGATTATTTAATCGTGAAGAAATTTTCTTTAGCTCTCTATCTAAAAACGAAATTACTTTCTTTAGTTTGCTATTTTTTTCTTCGTACTGATATTTCTTACTTAAAAATTGATTGAAAGCTTCAATGATTGTTTCAAATAATTGTTTCTCAAATGTTGAATAAATTTTAAGTGAATTAAAAGCAATATGAACTTCGCCTGAACTATCATCAATATAAACTGTGGGAGCTTCTGTAAAAATATCTTGAAGAACATTTAAGAGTATTTCAGAATCAATTTTGTTACTTGGTTTTCTGGCATTTACTTCGTTCTCAATCTCACGCCCGATGAATTTATACCTATTCCTTATTTCTTCTATACTTTTTCCTTCGATAATATCTGATTCAGGAATATTTAAACTTTTGTGGAAATATTTGTTCTCAAATTCCTGTTTGAACTTAATTAAATTTTCTTCACCCTCGTTTTTAAAAGGTAGAAGATTTTTAGAGTTGAAAAATAGATTAGTGTATTTACCGCGTATTGCAAAAATTAAATCACCATTATCGGTAGTTATTTTTACTATTCGATCGTCAGAAGATATTAAAACTTCTTTGATAGCTTTACTTACGAGTTCACTAAAGAATTCTATCGTATTTTTCTTTGCACGTGAATATTTAGTCCTGATGTTAATGAAAGGCTCAGAATGATTGACCGAGAATTCAATAAATAATTCTTCAGATCCATTTAACTGAATCATCAAACGATCTTTATCCTGGGAAAAAATGCTTACAATTCTTCTTCCCGGAAGAATGGAATTCAATTCAAGTGTTAGTCGATTTAGGTAGTAATAACTTTTATACATAAAATTAAATCTCTTTATCACTTGCAATCTAATTATTTTAAGAATAAAAGTATGATTTGCAGAAACAAATGTAGTTTGTTAAAAATTTGCACTATTGATATATTTGAATCAATGAAAAAGCTACTCCAATATCCATTAGTTAAAAAGTTTCTTGTTGCCATAGCAATACTCATCAGTCTAATTCTCGTGTTTGATTTTATTTTATTACCATTGTATGTAAGCGGTTCAGAAATAAATGTTCCTAACGTTGTTGGTATGACTACAGAAGAAGCATTTCAAACTCTGAAAGATGCTGATTTTAATCCTTCAATCGCCGATACATCATTTGGAGTTTCACTACCGGTAGACAGAATATTTTTACAAAAACCAGAATCAGGTAAGTTGGTAAAAGAGGGGAGAACAGTTTATTTATTTGTCAGCGGTGGTGATCAGGTGATATCAGTTCCTTTATTAAAAGGAAAATCCGTAAGAGATGCAAGATTATCTCTAGAAAGAATAGGATTAAAACTCGGATCAATTGAAGAATTAACCTCAACCCATCCAAGAGATATGGTATTTGATCAACAATTTGCCGAAGGTACAAATCTTAGAAAAGGACAAAGTGTTGGCATATCCGTTAGTATTGGTAAAGGGGATGGTGAAATTGAAGTTCCCGATTTAATTGGAAAATCTTTAACTGAAGCCAGAAGAATTCTTACTGATAGCACGCTTACAGTTGGAAAAATTAATTATCAAATTTCCAGCACACTTCTCCCCAATACGGTTCTCGATCAATATCCGGCGCCGGGTAACAAATTAAATTCCGGTAATACGGTTGATCTTTTTATCACAAAAGAAGGTACGATACAGGATCGTGCAGAATATCCTTCGGAGAATTAAATGAAACTCTTAGCACCATCAATATTGTCTGCCGATCTTTCTAATCTTGCCCAGCAAATAAGAATGGTTGAAATAGGAGGTGCGGATTGGATTCATTGTGATGTTATGGATGGTCATTTTGTTCCGAATATTACTTTTGGTCCTGTCGTTGTTAAAGCCGCAAGAAAATGCACTAAGCTTCCACTTGATGTCCATTTGATGATTAAAAATCCAGATAATTATTTAGAGGATTTTCGTAACGCTGGTGCCGATATTATCTCTGTTCATTTTGAAGAAGTGGTTCATCTAAATAGAACAATAAATAGAATCAAGGAATTAGGTGCAAAGGCTGGTGTTGTGATAAATCCATCCACTCCTGTTTCATCATTAAAGGACATTGCAGAGTATATTGATTTACTTTTAATTATGACCGTTAATCCTGGATTTGGCGGACAAAGTTTTATTTCAAATTCTGAAAGAAGAATTAGTGAGACCGTTGAGCTAAGAAAATTTTTAAATGCAAAATTTTTAATTGAAGTTGATGGTGGAATGAATAATGAAACAATAAAGTCAGCTTTAAAGGCTGGCTGCGATGTGTTTGTAGCAGGATCATCGATATTTCATAGTGATAATATTTCTGCTGCTACCGCTGAATTAAAAAATTTAATTTCATCTTGATATTTTTTTATATTTTAATTTCAACAAAGCGGCTTATAACCGCTTTTTTTATTCAGTTTTACTTAAGTTTAGTCTAGAAAATATTTATGATAGAAGTGAATAACATTCAATACAATTTTGAAGATAAGATTTTAAATTTTAATAGTCCCAGAATAATGGGGATTGTTAATGTTACACCCGATTCATTTTCTGATGGTGGAAAATATTCTTCCATTGATGATGCAGTTAATCACGCACTAAAACTTATAGATGAAGGTGCCGATATTATCGATATCGGAGGCGAATCAACTCGCCCTGGTTCAGATCCTGTCTCACCGGAAGAGGAATTAAGAAGAACTATTCCTGTAATAAAAAATATTCTTCAACAAAGAAAAGATATTATTATCTCCATTGATACGACAAAAAGTGAAGTTGCAAAACAGGCTCTGGACTTGGGTGCTGAAATAATAAATGATATAAGCGGTTTAACTTTTGATGAAAAGATGATTGATATCGCTAAAGAATATAATTCAGGCGTTGTGTTAATGCACATAAAAGGTAATCCAAAAACGATGCAAGAAAATCCCGAATACAATGATGTTGTAAAAGAAGTTTATGATTTTTTACTTGTGCAAAGCATAAAAGCAAAACAGAATGATGTGGATAAAATATTCGTTGATCCGGGTATAGGTTTCGGAAAGCGAATTGAAGATAATTTTACATTAATTAAAAATTTGGATTACTTTCAATCACTTGGTTATCCGGTAATGATTGGACTATCAAAAAAATCTTTTATCGGTAAAACTTTAAATCTTGATAATGATCAAAGAGAAATTGGTACGATAATATTAGAAACAATTTCTGTAATAAAATCAGCAAGAATAATTCGCACACATAATGTAAAATATTGTAATCAATTAGTTAAATTAGCTGCACACATTCTCTAATTATATAATGATTGATCTTTTCAAAATAGGTTTCCTAACAATAACACTATCCGATGTAATTGATATTGCAATCGTATCGTTTATCTTTTACAAACTTTATACTACATTGCGTGGAACTATTGCAGCGCAAATATTTATCGGGCTGCTGGTAATAATTTTAGTTTCATTTATTGCTCAGGTATTAAATTTTAGAGCTGTAAGCTGGCTGTTAAGATTGATAACCGATATTTGGGTGATTGCATTTGTAATATTATTTCAACCTGAAATAAGAAGATTGCTAGTTTTATTGGCACGTAATCCATTCTTTAAAGTATTTGCTAAAGCTGAATCACATGAAGTTGCCGATGTTATTGCCGAGGCTGCATTTCGGTTATCACAGAATCAGCATGGCGCATTAATTGTGCTAATAAAATCTTCCGGCATAAGAGGATTTGCTGAGACAGGCGAAATATTAAATGCACGATTGAGTGCTTCACTTTTAACGTCTATCTTTTATCCAAGATCACCGTTACACGATGGGGCAGTAATCGTAAATAAAAGTTTCATAGAAGCTGCAAGATGTACTTTACCGCTTTCACAACAGACTTCAGTAAAAGGTATGAGTTTAGGAATGAGGCATCGTGCCGGGTTGGGAATTTCGGAGCAAGCAGATGTTATTAGTGTAATTGTGTCTGAAGAAACCGGAAGTATTTCAATTGCTGAAAATGGTGAACTTACAAAAGGACTTTCTAAAGACGCTCTTAAACGACGACTAAATTCTTTGTTAAAGGGACCCGAAAAAAAAGGCTGGAAAGGTTTTATTGAACAACTTAAATCAAAAAACTAAAGTTTGTGCAGTTATTCCTTTTTATAATGAAAGAGATTTTTTATTTGATGTTGTTTCTGAAACCCTAAAATTTGTTGATAATGTAATTGCTGTGAATGATGGATCTTCTGACGGCTCAGAAAAAATCATTGATAATTTAGAGCGAGTGCAGGTAGTTTCGTTAAATCGTAATTATGGCAAAGGATACGCTCTTCAAATAGGATTTAATGAAAGTATTAAACAAAACTTCGATACAATAATTACTCTCGATGCTGATAAACAGCATAATCCTGCATTCATTCCTGAATTTATTTCACAACTTAGTAATTTTGATATTGTTATTGGCAACAGATTAAATGATACTAAAGACATGCCGATTCAAAGAATACTGAGCAATAAAATTACATCATCATTACTATCTTTAAAGACCGGACAAAAGATTTTAGACAGTCAGTGTGGCTACCGTGGTTATAAAACTGATGTACTAAAAAACGTAAACTCATTTTCATCTGGATACGAAGCTGAAAGTGAAATGATAGTATATGCTGCTCGTGCAGATTTTAAAATCGGTTTTGTGAACATTACAACTATTTACGGAAATGAAAAAAGTAAAATGAATCCTATTGAAGCAATTCTCGGTTTTATAAAAATACTATTCAAGTAAAAATACTATGAAGCGCAAATGGGAAATAGAAAAATTAAAAGACACAAAACAGTTTAAGAAATCAGCAGATCTGATTTTAAGAACCCGAATCGAAAGTTTGTTATCTTTTGTAGAAAAATACTTTAAAGATCTTTCTGTTGAGAGTTTGCACGATGTTAGAATTGCTTTAAGGAGAGTTCGGTATTCTATGGAGTTGTTCATCGTTTGTTATGATAAAAAAATATTTATAAAGTTTTATAACAAGATTCAGTTACTTCAGGATCTTTCTGGAATTGTTAGAGATGTTGATATTTCAATAGAAAATGTAAATTATTTAGTAACAGATAATCAAATTAAAATTGATACCGATATAATCTCAAAAGCAAATGAAAAGAAAATTTTATTAGAGGAAAAATTTAAGTTAGAATTAATGAAATTTACTTTAAGCAAAGTCCTAAAAGATTTTTTAAAACAACTATCTTAACAGAGGAGAAAAAGTCATGAAACTAAGATATTTCGGTCACTCAGCTTTTCAAATTACCACCAATAATGGGATAAAAATTTTGATTGATCCTTTTTTGGATGACAATCCTGTTAGTCCTGTAAAATCTAAAGATGTAGATGCAGAATTTATTATTCTCACTCACGGGCACGGAGATCATGTTGGTGATGGATTAAAAATTGGCAAGCGCTGTAACTCACTATTTATTTGTGTTAATGAATTGGCTGAATGGGTTAAATCTAAAGGACTTAACGCCCATAATATGCACATTGGCGGAGCACATAATTTTGATTTCGGAAAAGTTAAATTTACAATCGCACATCACGGTTCGCTTTCACCTGATAATCAATATACCGGTGAAGCCTCAGGAGTTTTAGTTACAATTGAGGGAAAAACTATTTATCATACCGGTGACACAGGATTATTTTATGATATGAAATTAATTGGTGAAATGAATCCAATCGATTATATGCTGCTGCCAATTGGTGATAACTTTACAATGGGAATTAAAGATGCAGTAAAAGCTGTGGAATTGGCAAATCCCAAAACAGCAATTCCCATTCATTACAATACTTTTCCTGTAATTAATTCTGATCCGCAAGAATTTAAAGCACTTGTACAGTCTAATGGAAAAAAATGTACAGTTTTATCTTTTGGTGAAGAGATAGAATTATAACTTTAGCTGTTTATATATAACTTTCATTGGATTATCTTTGAACTCAATTTTTTAACAATTCTATTTAGATGGCAAAAATAATTTCTATAGCAAATCAGAAAGGTGGAGTGGGTAAAACAACCACAACCATCAATTTATCTTCACTGCTGGCTGCTGCCGAAAAGCGTACTTTATTGGTAGATATCGATCCACAATCAAATTCATCTTCCGGATTAAGTGTAACAAACCAAACTCCATCGGTTTATGAAGTATTAGTTGGTACCAGAAATATTAACGAAGTAATAATTAATACCTTTATGCCTTTTCTTGATATGCTTCCATCAAACATAAATCTTGTTGGAGCAGAAATTGAAATGGTTGATATAGAGAATCGTGAAACTCTTTTACGAAGTGCTCTTGCCGAAGTGAGTGATAAGTATGATTATATTCTGATAGACTGTCCACCTTCTTTAGGTTTGCTAACGCTTAACTCCCTTACGGCATCCAACTCAGTTCTTATTCCTGTTCAATGCGAGTATTTTGCATTAGAAGGGTTAGGTCAATTACTTAATACAATCAACATAGTTAAAAAGCATTTTAATAAAGATTTAGCTATTGAAGGCGTATTGCTTACAATGTTTGATACAAGATTAAGATTATCACATCAGGTAGCTGAAGAAGTCAGAAAGTATTTTGGTGATAAAGTTTATACCACAGTTATCAATAGAAATGTTAGAATTTCAGAAGCCCCAAGTTACGGCAAACCAATAATTCTTTACGATGCAATCTCAAGCGGCGCACAAAATTATATGGCATTAGCCTCTGAATTTCTGGAAAATAATTCAGGTATTTTAAATAACTAATGATATGAGCAAAATGAAATCAAGTTTAGGAAGAGGATTGGATGCATTAATCAATCCAAACAGATTTAGTGAAAATGAGGAACAGAAAAATCCAGACTACACTAACATTCAGTTTGATGATGGAAAACAAGTTGATGTACTTGCAAAAATTGCAGTTGATTTCATCTCACCAAATCCGTTTCAACCTAGATTAAATTTTGATCCTGCTACTCTTGAAGAATTGAAGAAATCAATAATTGCAAATGGTTTAATTCAGCCTATAACTGTAAGGCGTGTTACAGGAAATCAATATCAATTAGTATCAGGCGAAAGACGATTGCGTGCTTACACAGATATTGGCTACAAAGAAATCCCCGCATACATAATTAAGGTTGATTCCGATGAAATAATGCTTGCTCTTGCATTGATTGAAAATATTCAGAGAGAAACTTTAAATCCAATTGAAGTTAGTAGAGCGTATAAAAGATTGATGGATGAATGCCATTTAACACAGGAACAAATTGCTGATAAAGTTGGTAAAGATAGAACCACGATTGCAAACTCAATAAGATTATTAAAACTTCCAGATAAAATTCAGCAATGTCTGGTTGATGAAAGTATATCTGCGGGACATGCAAGAGCATTAATAAATTTACCGGGAGAAGACTTACAACTTTATGCACTTGAACGAATTCTTGCAGATAATTTATCCGTAAGAAAAGTAGAATATCTTACAAAAAAACTTATCGCTGAAGGGATTCCGAATAAAAAATCATTTTCTATCAAACCAAAAAAAACTGTTAATTCTAACTTAAACGATGTGGAAGATAAGCTAAGAAAAATTTTCGGTACTAAAGTTCAGTGTAAACAGAATAAAAATGGCGGCGGCGAAATTATTATAGAATTTTTCTCCCACGATGAATTAGAAAGATTATTTGAACTTTTTGAAATCATTGACAGCAAATACAATTAAGATACTTTCACTTATCATCCTTCTTAATTTAAGTTTATTTTCACAGCAGGATTCAGCTGAAGTACAAGATACCACAACAATCAGTTCTGATGTTTTTGTTATGCAAAAATCTCCGTGGGGAGCTGTAGGTAGAAGTGCTATTCTTCCAGGTTGGGGACAAATCTACAATGAATCTTATTGGAAAGCACCAGTAATTTGGGGTGTTATGGGGTGGTTTGTGTATGCGTGGATTGATAACAACAACAATTATATTGATTATAAAAATCTGTATTCTCAAACCGGTGAATCTATATATTTAGACTATCGAAATTTTTATAGGGATCAGCGTGATGAGTTTGCAATTTATATGTTACTAACTTATTTCCTAAATCTTGTTGATGCTTATGTAGATGCTCATCTTTTCGATTTTAGTGTTGATGAAAATTATATGACCGGGACAAAAATGTTAAATGTAAGGGTTAATTTTTAAGAGAAATTAAAATATGCTATTCGAACATACAAAATGTAAAAAGTGCAATCACATAAATCCTCCTTATAAAAACATCTGCTCAGAATGTAAATCCTTCCTCAGAGAAAGAATTGTAAATATTGATTTATGGGATACAATTCGATTAATTATTGAAGATCCTGAAAAGGCGTTCAGAAATATTATTTTTGCTGAACACAAAAATTTTATAATATTTATAACATTTTTTATTGCAATAAAGAATTTGATCGTTGCACGATTTTTCTCAATACCTGAATTGGGAATGAATGGAGTAGTAACATTGTTTATAGTAAGCTTAGTGTTAGCAATTATTGTAACCTCACTTTTGATCATTTCATTTAGTCTAGTACAGAAAAATATATACAGCAAAAAAGAAGTTAAGCTTAGATTCAAAGATATATATGCTGTTAACGCTTACTCTTTTATTCCTTATCTGTTTGGGTTAGTTTTTATTTTTCCTGTTGAGTTAGTTGTTTTGGGAGGCGATATTTTCTCTAACAATCCATACTCATTTGAGATTAAACCATTAATTACCTACATCTTAATCGGATTTGAACTTTTAACCATTTCTTGGTCATTCTATTTGATATATAAAAGTATAATTACAATAAGTTTGAACAAATATTACTCAATCTTTTACACCGTTCTATACTTTCTAACTTGGTTTGCCGCACTTTATTTTTCATCAAAAATTATTTTTGCTCTGTAGCACTCTTTTTAATTATCCTCATTTAAGTATTTTAGCTCATTATCTAATCAAAAATAATTGGAATTAAAATGTCAATTAAAACTGACGTATTGATTATCGGAAGCGGGATTGCAGGATTATTCGCTGCACTGAAAATATCTGAATATGCAGATGTAATTCTTATTACTAAGAAAAATAAAGCAGAATCAAATACAAATTATGCGCAGGGCGGGATCGCTACGGTCATTGATCCTAATGATTCTTTTGAGAAGCATGTTGAAGATACATTAATTGCAGGTGCAGGATTATGTGATCAAAAAGTAGTTGAATCGATGGTGAAGGAGGGACCCGACAGAATTAAAGATCTTATTGATATCGGAACGATGTTTACCAAAAAGGGAAATGATTTTGATCTGGCGAAAGAAGGCGGTCATTCGATGTCTAGGATTCTTCATGCGAAAGATTTAACCGGGCAGGAGATTGAGCGTGCATTAATTCATGCAGTAGAAGAGAAATCGAACATAATAGTCTATGAAAATGCGATTGCAATTGATCTCTTAACTGAGCACAATATATCAGGTAAATCAGAATCATTAAATGAAAATAAGAATTGTTGGGGAGCATATGTCTTAGATTCAACTAAAAATGAAGTAATAAAAATTACCGCGAAAGCAACGGTAATAGCTACAGGGGGATTAGGACAAGTTTATCTTCATACAACAAATCCGCTAATTGCCACAGGTGATGGGTTTGCAATGGCTTACCGTGCCGGAGTTGAAATTGGAAATATGGAGTTTATACAATTTCATCCTACTTCATTTTATAGTACCAAAACAAATTCTGATTTTGATGGACACTCATTTTTGATTTCAGAAGCAGTAAGAGGATTTGGTGGATTACTCCGGACTAAAGATGGCAGTTTGTTTATGGAGAATTACGATCCAAGAAAAGAATTAGCTCCAAGAGATATCGTTGCACGCGCAATTGATAACGAGCTTAAAAAACGAGGGGATGATTTTGTCTATCTGGATTTGACTCATAAAAACGCAAACGATATAATTGAGCACTTTCCTAACATCTATTCAACCTGCTTAAAGAATGGAATTGATATTACAAATGAATTTATACCTGTTGTACCTGCTGCACATTATGCTTGTGGTGGAATTGTGGTTGACTTAAATGGACATACTTCTTTAACTGGTTTGTATGCAAGTGGAGAAGTGACAATGACAGGTGTACATGGGGCAAATAGACTAGCGAGTAACTCTCTTTTAGAAGCACTTGTTTATGCTTACAGATGTTCAATTTCTATTAAAGAATTCCTTACTAATAAAGAAATTAAAATTCCAAAATTATTGGATTGGGATGATTTCGGAACACTGACTTATGATGAAAGAGTCCTCATCACTCATAGTTTAAATGAAGTGAAACAAACTATGTGGGACTACATTGGAATTGTAAGATCAGATTTAAGATTGGAACGAGCAGAACGAAGAATACATAATCTTTATTTTGAAACTGAAAAATTATATAAAAGAACAAATGTATTTCAAGAAATCTTGGAATTAAGAAACCTTATAACTTGCTCCCATATTATTATTAAATCTGCTAAACAAAGGAAAGAAAGTCGAGGTTTACATTATACAATTGATTATCCTGGTTTACTTCCTTCAGGCAAGATTAAGAATACAATCATAAAAAATAAAACTATATAGTGCTATTTTTATATTTAAGTAAATATTTTAATTATAATTATATAATTAGTTAAATTGTATAATTAAAGTTATAAACAGTATTATTTTAATTTTTCTTAAATTTCTACTTAGACTAAGTTCTTGCAACTTGTTGAGAGGAACTTCGCAGATTCAACTTTATTTTCATCATTTCCATCTTTGCTCCCATTTCTAATAAAATAAAGTATTTTAGCAAATCAATAGTAATCTTTCTAGTCGAAATCCGTAAATAGTAGATTTATTTTAATCAGAAGTGTAGAAATAACTCAACAAAAGTATCAACTTTTTTATTTATTTTCGCTATAATTTATCGAGTCAATTATGAAAAATATTTCAATTTTATCTAAAATATTAGCCGTGCTTTCTTTAGCCTCTACTGCAATATGGTTAGGATCATATATTTCAAGATCATTTTTAGTATATCAATTATTTGAAGGACCAGATTTAATACTGAGAAATTATATTAACAATGAGAATGTTAATGGAATATTATTCTCGATGTTCCCCTCATTTATAGTTCATTTTACTGCATATATAATAATGTTTACAACCACCATCCTATTTTATTTGACTTCCAAAATCAATCTCAGGTTCAACGGATGGTTATTTATTATTCTTATAGCAATTCTTATAACCACACCCTTTGAAATCTATTTAATGTTGATAGATTACAAAGTGATTACCATGCTTTACAGCAATTCGTTTGATTCGATCACTGTTATTAATTTACTTAGGGATAGAATTAAAGATCTAAGCAGTTATTCAATTGTGGCAATATTAACATATCTTTCATTTTATTATTTTATAGTATTTCAACCACTTACAAAAAAAGATTAGATTTTTTAAAGATGAAATTAAAAGAAAAAGAATTTGAAGAAATAATACAGGATTTAAGATCAGTTGCAGATCAACTTGGTGCTTCGGTAAGATTTGAGAAAGGTGACTTTAAAGGTGGCTATTGCCTTTTAAAAGAGAGTAAGGTTATCGTAATTAATAAAAATGCAAATCTACAACGCAAAGCGATGATACTATCTGTTGCCTTAAAAGAGCTAGGTGTTGATGAAATTTATCTTAATCCTAAACTACGAGAACTGATTGAAGAAATGGGAGATCTTAAATGAAAATCCTCGTTATCAATGGTCCAAATTTAAATATGCTCTCCCAAAGAGATGAAACAAAATATTCAGCATTAAATCTTGAACAAATAATTGAGTTGCTAAAGCAAGAATTTCCGGTAATAGAATTTTCATCATTCCAATCTAATCTTGAAGGCGAGCTTGTTTCTGCAATCCAATCAGCCAATGAAAATTATGACGGAATGATAATTAATCCTGGTGGTTATTCTCATACTTCAGTTGCCATTATGGATGCACTTGAAATTTGTAAAATCCCCAAAATCGAGGTACATCTTTCACATCTCGCAGTTAGGGAAGAATACAGACAAAACTTACTAACTGCTAAAAATACAAACGGTTACATTTCTGGGTTCAAAGAAAACAGTTACCTAGCAGCTGCATATCTCCTAACGAAATTAATTAAATAAATATTAACTAATTTCTTAAATCAATTTAGCCGCAAAAGCATGATATTATCAAGATTCATATAAGTTAGTTAGATTCACTAATAATAAAATTAAATAAGTCTATAAAGTTGATATTATTAAAAGGATTAGTTATTTTCCCTTAAACAATTTTAAGAAGCGTATGAAGGATTTGTCAATAAAGAAACTTTACTATTCCATTAGTGAAGTAAGTAAAATCACAAACATAGAACAATATGTTCTAAGATATTGGGAAACTGAGTTTGAGCAGTTAAAACCACAAAAGAACAGAGCAGGGAACAGGATTTATACGAATAAAGAAATCCAGCTTATCCTTCACATCAAAACTTTGTTAAGAGAACGTAAATACACAATTGAAGGCGCAAAAAAAATATTGGAAAATTACGCACCTGAAAAAGTATTGCAATCAAGTGAAGTTGATAAAGAAATGAGTGGGAACGAAGAACAACAAAGTTATAAGAGAGAAAAAACGGCACTTCAAAATGATCTTGAAGAAGTTAAAAGTTTATTAGAACTTTTAGTTTCAAAATTATAAAATTCGGAACGTGGCGCAGTCCGGTAGCGTACTTGAATGGGGTTCAAGGGGTCGCGGGTTCAAATCCCGCCGTTCCGACTAAATCCGGGTATTGCATTACAAACTATAAACAGTACTTTTTTAAAGTAACTATTTGCACATCTATTTGACTCAAAATTATCATTTACAATTTCAATACTGTTAACCATAAATTCTTCAATTGATAATTACATTGTCCATTGTACCATTTTTATTGCATGTTAATTTGTTTTATGACTATTGTATATTTGACGAGAAACTTTTGGAACAATTTACAGGAGAGATAAAATGAAAGTCAATTTATTTAATAAATTATATTTGTTATTAGCTCTGCTTCTAATAACTTCGATTAAACCTCAAACCGATTTTACACTTGATTATGAGAAGTACACTTTAGCAAATGGCTTACAAGTAATTCTTCATCAAGACAAATCTGATCCGATTACTGCAGTGTCTATACAATTCCATGTTGGTTCAAATAGAGAAGTTCCAGGCAAAACAGGATTTGCTCATTTGTTTGAGCATATTATGTTTCAGGAATCTCAGCACGTTCCACAAGATCAATTCTTTAAGCTAATACAGGGCAGTGGCGGCACTTTAAATGGCGGCACCTGGCAAGATGGCACTATGTATTTTGAGATTGTGCCAAACTGCGCTCTGGAGTTAGCCCTATGGCTTGAATCAGACAGAATGGGATATATGCTTCCGACTGTAACATATGATGCTTTTTTAAATCAACAGCAAGTTGTTCAGAATGAAAAAAGACAGAATTACAATAATCAACCTTATGGACAAACGAGTTACCTCATTGGTAAATTACTTTACCCCGAAGGTCATCCATACAACTGGACCACGATTGGTGCACTTGAAGATTTACAGAATGCTACTCTAAAAGATGTTCATGATTTTTATAATCAATGGTATGGGCCAAATAATGCTACACTTGTAGTTGCTGGGGATTTTGATATTGAGCAAACAAAAGAATGGATTGAAAAATATTTTGGCGAGATAAAACCTTCGGCTCCTGTAACACCTTTAAAACCTCAATTAGTTCAGCTTGAAAACTGGAAGCGAGCTTCCTATGAAGATAACTTTGCACAATCACCAGAAATTACTATGCTTTTTCCAACAGTTGAACAGTTTACAAATGACAGCTACGCTTTAGATGTTTTAGCTGATCTAATTGGAAGAGGCAAGAAATCTCCTCTTTATAAAATAGTTGTTGAAGATAAAAAACTCGCTCCATCAGTAATGACATTTAATAATAGCAGCGAAGTCGCAGGTGATTTCAGAATTCGTATTAGAACTTTTCCAAATAAAAATTTAAACGAAGTTGAGATAGCTGTAAAGGAGGCATTCGCAAAGTTTGAAAAAGATGGTTTTACAGAGACCGATCTTGCAAGAACTAAAGCTGGAATTGAAACAGGATTTTACAATGGAATTTCGAGCGTACTTGGTAAGGCACGTCAGCTTGCTAGTTATAATATCTTTGCAGGTTCACCAGATTATCTTAATAATGATTTAAATAATAGTCTTTCTGTAACATCTGAAGATGTTTGGAGAGTTTACGACAAGTATATCAAAAATCAGAAGTACGTTATTTTAAGCGTTGTTCCTAAAGGACAAATTGAACTTGCAGCAGAAAATTCTCCGCTGTTTATTATTTCAGGTGATAACATAAAATCATTTACCGATGAAGAAAAAAATAAAATAAAAAATCTTCCTGAAAATCTTGTTAAGGTAGAAAATATTGATTCTAAATTTGATCGCTCAAAACAGCCATCAAATGGTCCTGATCCACTGTTAAAAGAACAAATAATTTGGGACACAGAATTTTCAAACGGAATAAAAGTTTTGGGAATCGAACAAAACGAATTACCTCTTGTTGATTTTCAAATTGCTATAAAAGGCGGATTGCTTTTAGATGACATAAATAAAGTGGGTGCAGCAAATCTTGTAAGTAAAATGCTTATGCAGGGGACACAGAATAAAACTCCATTAGAGTTAGAGCAAGCCATAGAAGATATTGGTTCCAGGATTACCCTTGTTACAACTGATGAAGCAGTTTTAATTAGAGTAAATTGTCTTGCAACAAAATTTGCAGAAACATTTGAACTTGTTGAAGAAATATTATTTGAGCCGCGATGGGATGTTAAAGAATTTGATAGATTAAAAAACGAAACTATTGAAGGCATAAAAAGAAATAAAACTTCTGCCAGCACAACAGCATCACTCGTTTTTTCAAAGCTTATTTATGGTGATGAAAATATTATATCTAAAAACATTGCAGGCACTGAAGAATCTGTTGCGGCAATTACATTAGATGATCTGAAAAACTATTACGCCAAGGCATTTTCTCCGCAAAATGCTAATATTACAATTGCAGGAAATATTAAAGAGGACAATGCAATCAATGTATTTGAAATCTTAGAAACGAAATGGAAAGAAAATGATATTTCAATTCCATTGCCAACAAAATCTAATTCACTCAGTTCTTCTAAAGTTTATTTTGTAGATTTTCCAGGAGCTAAACAATCTGAAATTAGAATTGGATCGACTGGATTAGCTTTTACAGATCCTGATTACTTTAAAGCAACCGTTATGAACTACAAACTTGGCGGCAGTTTTAATGGAATAGTTAATTTAATTTTACGTGAAGAAAAAGGTTACACTTACGGTGCAAGAACAAGTTTTACTGGTTCTGAATTTCCGGGTTATTTTGTTGCTTCTGCAGGTGTTCAATCGGATGCTACTTTAGAATCTGCTCAGATTTTCAGAGATGAAATGATTAAATACAGAAATGGTATTTCTAATGAAGATCTTCAGTTTACTAAAGATGCATTAATCAAATCTAATGCGCTGCGATATGAAACCATTGGTTCGCTGCGCGGAATGTTATCTCAGATTGCATGGTACAATCTACCTTTTGATTATGTTAAAGATCAGGAAAAACAAATTTCTGATATGACAATTGAACAGCATAAAATGCTTGCTCAAAAGTATATTCATCCAGATAAAATGATTTATTTAATTGCTGGAGACAAGGCAACGCAAATGGATAAATTGAAAGAACTTGGTTTTAGTGATCCAATTCTTCTTGATAAGGATGGAAATATCCAAAGTAATTGACGTGAATCTTTTTATACCAAAGTACCATCTTATTATTGGTACTGGTGTTTTGTTATTCTATAGTTATTTTGCACAAAAAGAAAATGGATTAAAATGAATTTTAACAGTAAAAAGATAATAGGTGTTTCCTTATTTATTTTTATGATCTTTGGCATTAAAGTCTTTGCTCAAAATCAGGATGTTGTTCAATTAAGTGTGGTTGAAAAAACTGTAAAAGTATATCAGGGGGAACCCGTATTGGTTAATTTATCAATTATAGTTAATCCAACCTGGCACATAAATTCCAATGAGCCAAATGATGATTTTTTAATCCCAAGTGAAATAACCGCTAAAGGTAGTGGAGTAAAACTTTCTACTGTAAAGTATCCACAAGCTAAAGATTTAAAATTATCTTTTTCAGAAGAACCTGTTTCTGTTTATGAAGCAAGTTCTAATGCTAAACTTACTTTTATAACCAATGCAAATGCACCTCTAGGTAAACAAAAGGTTATTGTTACTTTGGATTATCAGGCATGTAATGATGTTTCTTGTTTGCCTCCAAACGTTACAACTACAGAATTTGAGTTAGAAGTTGTTGAGAAAAAAACTAACGGGGAATCTCAATCAGAAATTATTGTTCCTTTTGATACCACAGTTCAAGATATAAATTCAGAACAATTAACAAATCAAAATCCCAAAGTTGAAGATGTAAAAACGCAAGTTCCAAAAGTTGAAAGCAATGATGACAGCTCGATTGCATCTACACTGGAAAATAGCGGACTGTTCTTAAGTTTAATTTTTATTTTCCTTGCTGGATTAGCATTGAATCTTACACCTTGTGTTTATCCTCTCATACCAATTACTATCGGATACTTTGGAGGACAATCGGAAGGAAAAACAAGCCGTTTAGTAATGCTAGGATTACTTTATATGCTTGGGATGGCGCTCACATACTCTGTTGTTGGTGTAGTGACTGCTCTAAGCGGAGCTGTATTTGGAAGTCTTCTGCAAAACCCAATTGTAATTATCATTATTGCTCTTTTGTTTGTTGCTTTGGCTCTTAGTCAGTTTGGTGTCTATGAATTTAAGCTTCCGGATTCGTGGGTGATGAAAGCCGGTGGTGCCAAGGGCGGCGCATTTGGTGCATTCTTTATGGGATTAACGATGGGAATTGTTGCAGCTCCCTGTATAGGTCCATTTGTACTTGGACTTGTAACCTATGTTGCAGCTAAAGCGGATCCTCTTTATGGATTTTTAATGTTCTTCGTACTTGCACTCGGTTTAGGATTTCCATACTTACTCCTCGCAATCTTTTCAGGTAAAATAAAAAGCCTACCACGTGCCGGTTTATGGATGGAAGGTGTCAAACATATTTTTGGTTTCTTGTTAGTAGGAATGGCTTTTTACTTTTTAGATCCAATTTTGCCAAAGGCTATTAAGGGTTATGCACTTCCAGTCTTGGGAATCATAGCTGCGCTTATTTTACTTTTTGTAGATAAAACCGCAAATGATGCAAAAGGATTTAGAATTTTTAAAACTATATTTTCCGTAATCGTACTTGCAATTTCAATCTATGCTCTAATCCCATCAGAAAAACTTGAACCAGAATGGAAATCATTCAGTATAGAAAATTATGAAACCTCACTCAAGAATAACGAAAGAATGGTGATAGATTTTTATGCTGATTGGTGTATTCCGTGTAAAGAATTAGATGCACTAACTTTTTCTGATAAACGAGTGTTAAAGGAATTTCAACGGTTTACTGTTTATAAAGTTGATATGACAAAGAATGATGATACAAATGAAAAACTCAGACAGCGATTTAATGTTATCGGAATGCCAACCGTTCTAATAATCGATTCCAAAGGAAATGAAATAAAAAGATTAACTGGTTTTGTAAATGCTGATGAGTTTTTATCTATGGTGAAAGATGTGAACTGAATCAGCAAAGAATTAAATTAAATTAATTTTAAGGGAGTTTAGGCTCCCTTATTTTTTTTACATTTCCTAATCGTAGCTTGTCTAAAAGGCACAATTAATATTTTTCGTAAATAAAAAAAGATATTTTTTGATTAGATTTGACTACAACAGTACAATAAAATAGCAATAGTCTGTGAACAGAAATACAATAATTAAAATATCGGTTGCTTTATTTACTATAGCTATTCTTTATTCGTTTCGAGTAATTCCAAATTCATTTGATTCTTTTTTGGCTTCCTCATTTAATAAGATTTCCGGTGAAAGAGTACCTGATTCCTCTATTGTAATTATTCATATCACATCGCAGGATATTGAACAGCTAGGACCCTGGCCAATAAAACGAAGTTATTATGCTTTGCTATTAAATAAACTTTCAACATTAAAAGTTAAAAAAGTTGGATTAGAAGTTTTTCTAAGTGCAAAGTTTGTTTCACAGGCTGTTTATGATAATGTGCTTCAGAAGGCAATTAACAGTACAGATAATGTAGTATTAAGTTCGCTTGCAGGGAGTTTAGAAGAGCGAGACGATAGATTTATAACGGATTCACTCAGTTTCCCAAGTCCCAAATTAATTAATGAACAAATTCAGACCGGTCATATAAATTTTATTCGAAATCATGGAATTGGAATTCCGCTGCAAATTTCAAATCGAACTTCCAAAGAAAATGCATTTAGTTTTAGTTTGATTGTTGAGAAAAAAGATTATCCTAAAAAGATTAAGATTAATTTCATCTCACAATGGAGTAAGTTTAAGAATTATTCATTAGTAGAATTTTTTCAGTTGATGCAAGAAAATAATTCTGAACTTATGCAACTAAAAGGCAAAATTGTTTTAGTTGGTATAAGCGATCCTCAATTATCTTCATTATTTGAATCAAACTTTGACGAACATTTACCAGGTGTTGCGTTGCATGCATTTGCTTTAGATAATCTTTTAAAAGAAAGATTTATAAATGATACTTTTTATAATTGGTCATTGTTTGCTTTTATCTTTATCGTTTTTGTATTTGTGTTATTATTAAATAGTAAATCAAGCGTGTTTAGTTACTACATAATAATATTCTCATTTTCTCTTTTATTGTTTTATTTTCTTTATAGATTTTTCTATTTAGAGTTATCATATTCATTTCTGATTATACCATTAACTTTTGTGCTGATTGCGGATATTTATTTCAAACTTGTTGAAAATAGAAATCAGTTACAGGGATTTTATAACGAGGCAGAATTATTTAAAAAACTTTTAGCTGAGAAAGAAAATGAACTTTCTCTTTTACAGAAAGATGTTGATCTATCATCTCAGCAGAACAGCGGACAATTACTAGAAAAAATTGAAAGTTTAAAAGAAAACATTCAAAAATTAAAAGACAATGAAAATGATCAGGTTGCCGTTGAAGTAGATAAAATAATCGGCGAACAGAATTTTTTAGGTTTGGTATTCCGATCGACTGAAATGAAAAATGTTGTTGGCCTAATAAAAAAATCTGCACCTACAGATGCAACCATTTTGATAACCGGTGAAAGTGGAACTGGAAAAGAATTAGTCGCTAAAGCAATACACACTCTGAGTAAAAGAAAAGATAATAAGTTTGTTGCTGTTAATTGTGCCGCACTTACTGAATCACTTTTAGAAAGTGAATTATTCGGACATGTTAAAGGTGCATTTACCGGCGCTGTTGGGGACAAAGCCGGGAAATTTGAAGCTGCGAATAATGGTACAATATTTTTAGATGAGATAGGCGAAACCACAGAAAATTTTCAGGTAAAACTATTACGTGTACTTCAATCAGGAGAATATGATAAAGTAGGTTCCGTTAATACTGCAATTACAGATGTCCGTGTTATTTCTGCCACAAATAAAGATCTTAGACAATTAATTAAAGAGAAAATATTCAGGGAAGATCTTTACTACAGACTAAATGTAATAAATATTAATATTCCACCTCTGCGTGAAAGAAAAGAAGATATAGAATCGATCGCAAGATATTTTTGCGAAAGTGATGATAAAAAGTATAAACTGTCCTTAGCAGCTTTGAAATCATTAAATGATTTTGATTGGCAGGGAAATATAAGAGAATTAGAATCAGTTATAAAACGAGCAAAGGTTTTTTGTGAATCAGAAAACAGAAGTTTAATTCAGCTAAATGATTTGCCCTCAGAAATTGTGAGAAATGTAAAACTTAACTTTGAAGATCTTGTAATTGAATCTTTAAGAAACAAAATGTTTTCTCATTCATCAATAAATGAAACTGCAAAAGAACTCGGTAATGTTAGCAGAACTTTAGTTGCAGAAAACTTTAGGGGATTGTCATTAAAGATATTTGTTGAAAATAATTTTGATGAAACTAAATCGATACTTTCTATTACTGAAGAAGAGAGCGAAGAAGTATTAGTGCGAGTAAAATCTAAACTTGATACCTGGCTCGTAAATATTAGCAAAGATGTTAAGCCTTATAAAAATTTATCATTTGATGAAATCAAACAAAAACTGAATTCAAAGTATAAGAACTTACCGCAAAAATATCATACTTATCTTGATGAAGTGATAAAGAATATTATAAAAGAAGCTCACTAATATTATTCATAGTTTCTAACTTCTTAACTGTCAAACTAATTTCTAATAAGTTTCTTATTTATCTGTTCAGTTTTATCATCAATATAATTATTCTGATCAATAGTTAGAGTCAGTGTTTTAATTTCAGTGTATTCATCATAAGCTTCATCATAAAGTCCGCTGCTGAATAAAAGATCTGCAAAATAAATTCTGGTTGCTGCATCTTTTTTTGTATCAGGATATTTACGATAAACTTCTTGAGCCGCTACTATCGCCGATTCCTTCATTCCGTTTTCAGCAAGCTGCTTTGCACCGTTCAATCGCTTCACACCAAAATCGTTAGACTTTATAGTAGTAAGTGTTTCTTCGCTAACCTTATCTCCATAAACTCCGGTATTGTCAGATTTTTCATTTCCCTTTTTTCTTGGAACATTCATTATATCTTCCATTGCCAATGCTAAAACTAATTCATCCAGACTCATTTTTTTAATATTGGCAACCGTTATGGCTGCTGATTCTTTCAAAGTAAAAGATATTTGATCACTTTTGATAAGAACGAGAGAATTTTTATCCGTACTTATAACATCAATTTCATTTAAGATCATTTTAGGTTTTAATTGCTTCCAGGTTGAACTTTTACTCGATAATATTTTAACATTGCCGCTAACTTTCTCCACTTGAAAAGTCTGGGAGTAAGATATCGCAGTAAAGACTAATATTGCTAATAAATAATTTTTCATTCGATTTACCTTTAAAGATTAATAAACATCTATTATTTGTACATCACCTTTAACTAAACCAAAGTTGTTAATTGCCTCGGTTTGAAATTTATCTGAGGCGATGGTCCATGCACTTTCAAAATCTGATAGGGAAGTGATCTCAATTGGAATCCAAACTTCATCATCGCCGGACTCATTTTTTCTAATAAAATATTTAGTATCATTTCCCGAAATCAATGATGCTTGATTTGGAGTCAGTTTAGTATTAAACATAATATTAACATGACGTAAAATCGGATTAGTTCGATAGTCAACTAACGCTGTTTCTATACCAATACTTTCTAACAAAGAACTGTAGCATACACTCAGATCATCACAATCGCCGCCCTTTAATTCTAATGTTTGATTTGGATACTGAACATACTCAGAAGAAGCCCGCGGATCTGAAGTATATGTTAGATTTTCAATAAATGAATTAAAAATAATTTTTGCTTTGTAAAAATCAGATAATGCATTTGCTACCGTATCTATTTCACTTTTATTTTTTGCTAAAATTGATTTTGAGTATTTAACAGAAAAATCCATATCACGTTGAATGAAATATCTTAAATTATTAACATTTCCATCCCAGGCATTTATACCATTTACAAGCAGTGCTTTCTGATATTCATCATCAAAGTCATCATTTACAGTCATCAGATAAAAATTTGCATAAGTAATTTCAGGATTTACTCCGGTATAGTTTTCAGAAATAACAGCATAATAGTTTACTTCGCTTGTATCGTATGGTGGAATTGAAACTATTGGGGATTGAAGTTTATCTTCACTAATTCCATTTATAATCATAAAAGGTTTAACATCTATCTTTTCATTCGTAAGATTTAAAACTTTGGCTGTTGCAACAGGATTATCAATGTACTTATCGTTTAATGCCGGATAAATATTTTGCTTGATTTCTACTCCAAGAAATTTAACACGCTGCTCAACTAATGTATTTAATTTGAAGTTTGTAGTCAGAAGAAGTTTATCATAACTGTATTTATTATTAATGATATTTGAAATGCCATCCGTTTTAAAATTTGAATAACTGCCGGTTGAATTTCTATCACTAAAATATTTAACGTACGTCAATGAGAGATCAAAATACTTTGATGTAAAAATGATCGCAGGAATTATTCCAGCAACAAATGGGTCCTGTTCAGTATCGTGAAATGCTGAAACTGCAAATCCAAGTTTATTTTTATTCAAATCAAAGAGATAAGACAATCCACTTAAAAATGAATTATTTGTTTCCAAATTAAGATGCAAATTAAAATATTTTGAAGGCGAGTAGTTTATTCCAGCAAATAATGCCTTATCTGTTCTTATTTCAAAATCATAATTATCTTCATTAGTAAATTCACTATTAAATGTGAGAAGATTTATCGAACCCAAATTGATAACTAACCTATCTAAAGGTTTCCAAACAAGCCCAATATCGGTTTTCCAAAGTTCAGAATTATCTTCCTCAGTTTCTCTGACAAAATAAATAGTATCAGAAAATATTGCACTTACATTTTCATTTGTAAAATCCTGTTTAAAGTATCGCACATTAAATCCAATACTTAAATCACTATTGATTCTATATGAATAACCTGCGCCAAAAAGTTCCTTAAAAAGAAATCTTGATTCTAGATTTATCGGTTCAGTATTGTTGTAAGGAATTGCTTCGCCGGATTTAAATACAAATTCTTTTTGATATCCGGGTGTGTATCTAAACGAAATAAAATGCGACCCAAATGTCTTAGCCGCTGTTATCTGATACAAATTACTTGTAACAGAAGATGCAAACTCACCTCCATAAGTAAATGAAAAACCCCAATCTTTTATAACAGAGTAATTAGAAATATTATATTCATAAGAATTTAAAGATGTAAATGATTCCTCAGATACGCCGTACATACCATTAAGACCGAAAGATGTTTGTCCCGATGCAGATAAAACATTGAGCATAATAAATCCTATTATAAAAGGTATTTTCAAGGAAGCTCTACAATAATAGTGTGAATGCTTTGTGAACTTACATAAAGTTCGGTATTCTGAATTTGTGCCAGCTTATCATACTTTCTAACAAAAGTAATAGATATTTTGTTAAACCTATCGCGAGGAATATTTTTTAAAATGGAATCCGGAATAACCAGTCTCCCATCATCATTTGTTTTAATCCTAAAGAAAGGAAACACTTGTTGATTTGAATTCCTGACACCACCAAGAATGATTGAAAAGTTATTTACATTTTCACCTTGCCAAGTAAGTTCAGCCCGAATTTTATTTTGATTTGGTAATCTTACAAGTTTAACATTGCCAGTAATCTCCTTAGGCGTTATTATATCAAAGCCAGAAGAAGGGCCCACGAACGGATTATATAAAAATGAAATAGCAGAGTTGTAAGGAAAAATAAAAGGATCATTAAAAACTCTGCCGTTAATATTGAACAATTCATATTTCTTCCCAAGAACTGTGTCAATTAAAACCCCGGCTTCTCTATATCTAACACGATAATTTGTTATCCTTGCCGTTACATCGTTAAATTTTATAATGCCCGGTACAATCGTATTGTAGCCAATAATATTTCCTTGCGGTGTTCTAAATGGTTTTGTCCTATCAAACAAAAATGTTAGTGCAGTTGAGATATTATCTGTTCTTCCATCACGAGTTAGTTTAATTCCACTTACAGAAATTATACTAGCATAGTCTTGAACAACGTCAGTAACACCCGTTGTATCAAATCCGTTTGAATAATACTCATTATCAAGATCTTTACCGATTATTTCCACTTCAAGATTATCGGATTCGTTTGGATCAGCAATAAGTTCGGTCGGTCCGGGTGTATCACATCCATAGTAAAGAAAGGCGCCAAGGAGCATTATGTATAAAAATAATTTTTTCATTTGTTTAAACTTACGATTACTTAATAGTTTTTCAATCTTATTTTAATGTTTCAATAAACTAAACAAACCCAATTTCTTTTGGAAATTGGGTTTGTAAAAATACCAACCTTATTTATGGTCTAACAAAGTAAGGCATACCCCAAGATTCCATTTCAACAGGTGTAGCATCATCAAATACAACCTGCTTTGGCATTGCATTTATAATTGCATGAAAGAATCCTGGATACTGATGTGATCTGTAAGTCTGCTCATAAACCTTTTCATAAACATTTCCATTTGGAGTTGAAGAAATCAATTCAAACTTTTTCTTTGCTCTGAGCATTCCAAATCGATCACCACCAAATGTTAATGTTACAAAATCTGTATCCGCATAGGCACTATTCAATTCAACTCTTAATAAAACATCTGCGTTTTTGGGAATAACAGGAACGTGATGCCATCTCCACCAAAAACCCCAATTTCTTACTAAGTAATAATCATTAGGTGAGTTGATAACAAGAGTATCACCGTTAGGTAAAAACGCTGTTAACTTTATTATATCCATATTTGGGCTTTGTGTTCCGCCTTCTGGTAATGATATGGCAGCAATTTTCCAGTTTCTTCTTGGAAATTCCGTATTTGCAATTTTAATAAACACAACATTTCTGGTAACAACAGATGTGAATGGTTTTGTTATTAAAGTATCAGGATTTGTTGCATTCGGGTCATATGAACCTTTTATATATAAGACACCCTCAAAGGTTTTTGTTATGAGACCATAAGCAGTATCACCATCAAAAGTTACTGAAATAGTTCTGTTAACCAATCTCATTTTATGACCAACTCTAAAGGGATAGATATCCGTATTAGTTTTTTGAAGAATGTCCATTTCTCCATCTTCATTAAAGTTTGGCTCAAATGAGATAAGTACAGAATCCTCATCAACAAGTTTTTCTAGGGCTTGCTGATCTGTTGAAATTTCATCAATAGTTTGAACCGTCATATCGTCCTGACAACCGACGAAAAAAGACATTAACACCACCAGTAACATTGGAAGAAAGTTTTTCTCCACGAATTCAGATGTTTTCATAATTGATCTCCTATAAGTTTTTGATAAATTGTTTACGAACTTTTGATGAGATCATACAAAGAATTGTGCCACTGAAATTCCCCCCCATATCGTACGATTATCGATTAAATTAAGCGGCTTCATGCAAGTATAAATGCATGGAAATTCAATTGATTTGCATGGAAAATCTATTTAAGGCAGTAATAGATATTTTTGAAGTAAAAATGTCGGATATTTATTCAGAGCTAATTACAAAATTCAGTAAATAATTCAGGAAAGACTATTTTTCAAACTCTCTAATTCTTCCCATCGTTTGTAGAGTTTCTTAACTTTTTCTTTTACCAGCTCGAGTTTAATATTTAACTCGTTTGTTTGAGATGCATATTTTTCAAAAAAATCTGGGGAACTATAAATATTTTCAATTTCTTCAACTTCAGATTCGGCTTGCATAATTTTTTCTTCAATCTGTGCAAGTTCCATAGCATCTTTATAGCTAAGTTTTTTTTGCTTGTTTTTGATCCTTGAATCCTCAGTAATTTCTTTTGTTCTTATTTCCTGAAAATCCTTTACACGTTTCTTTTTCTTTTCGATATAAAAATCATATCCGCCTTCACTGTAAAATATTTCTTCGTTGCCTTCCAATGCTAATATTCCATCACAAATTCTATTTAGAAAATATCTATCGTGACTCACTACTACAACACAACCATCAAAAGCTAAAAGAGCTTCTTCAAGAATTCTTAGTGTTGGTAAATCAAGATCATTTGTTGGCTCATCGAGCATAAGAAAGTTGCCACCGCTGCATAAAATTTTTGCAAGAGTTAATCTGCTTTTTTCTCCACCGGATAATCTGCCAACAAGAGTATTAATTCGATCATCAGTAAAAAGAAATCTTCGTAAATAAGTCCAGATACTCAGCTGTTGTTTACCAAACCTTACTGTTTCACTTCCATCACCAATAGCTTTTATAACTGTGTCATCGTCATTCAATAATATTCTTGCCTGATCCACATAATTAAACTGTGTCGTTTCACCAACTTCCATTTTGCCCATAGTTGGAGGAATTGAACCAAGAATCATTTTAAGTAAAGTAGTTTTGCCAACACCGTTCTGTCCAACAACTCCAATTTTTCTACCTGGCTCAAATATGAAATTAAAATTTTTGAACAATAATCTTTCGCCAAGTTTTACACCCACATCTTTAAACTCTATTACTTTTTTACCAAGTCGATCAGCAGGAGGGATAATCAAATCAACATCGAGCTCAACTTCATAATCATTTTGTGAAGCAACTTCTTGATAAGTATCAAGTCGACTTTTAGCTTTAGTTCTTCTTGCTTTTGGTCCGCGTCTTACCCATTCAAGTTCACGTCTTAAAAACATTTGTCGTTTACGTTCTTCAACTTCTTTAATTGCGTGTCGTTCGGATTTATTGATCAAATATTCTGTATAGTTACCTTGATGCGAATAAAATGTGCCTGCTGAAAGTTCCACAATTCTGTTTGCAATTCTATCAAGAAAATATCTATCGTGAGTTACGAATATGCAGGTTCCGGTATACTGAGCAAGAAAATCTTCCAGCCATTCAATTGATTTTGTGTCAAGGTGGTTAGTTGGTTCATCAAGTATAAGTAAATCGGGTTTTGATATTAATGCTCGGCAAAGTGCTACACGTCTTTTCTCTCCACCGGAAAGTGTTTTAATATCTCTTTCTCCGGCAGGAGCATCTAAGGAATCAATCAGCATATTTATTCTTTTATCAAGATTCCAAGAATCAAGGTGCAATATTTTTTCTTCTAGATGATGTTTATTTGCAGCATCAAACGGTGTGTTTTCATACTCTTTAATTAGATTTATTTCTAATGAAGAACCATCAAGAATATTATCATAAACATTTTTGTACTCATCCAATGTAAATTCCTGAGATAGAAATCCTACAACAAGATCTTTTTTCTTTGCAACTTCACCTGAGTCAGGTGGGATCAATCCTGATATGATTTTAAGAAACGTTGATTTTCCAGCTCCATTTCTTCCAACCAATCCAATACGATCGCCTTCGTGAACACTCAATGAGGCTTTATCAAGAATAATCTGCTCTCCAAAATGGACTTCAAGTTCTAAAGCTGAGAGTATTACTGGTGTAATGTTTATAGACATAGAATACTATTGATTATATTTTTTTAATGCGCAAATATACATCAGCCAGTTCAATAATATTGATTAAATAATTTTCCCACAATTACCTTTAACTCTTTTAAGATTTATTTCTTAATTTTCCATTTATAGTTTCATCATTAAATCAGGATCATTTATGAAAACAAATTTCATTATCATTTCGATTTTTATTGCTATCAATACTTATCCACAAATAAAAATTCAGGAACACTCAATTGAAAATGGAATTGTTTACAAAAAGATTATTAATATAAATGACACGCTTTCAATCGACATATTAAAAATTGATATTGCAACAAATAATTATGAATTTAGTACTGTAAAAGCTGACAATCTTCTAAATGCTAAAGAGACGACGAGTGAAATGGTAAATACTTTAACCGATTCAGGTTATAATGTTGTAGCTGCAATCAATGCTGAATTTTTTGAGGCTGATGGTGAAATAATAAACAACATGATTTCAAAAGGGAAGTACGTTAAAGCAGTTAAGTTTACTGATTCACCTTTCAATCCATTTGTTAATACTCAATTGGCAATAACTGATGAGAACAAACTTCTGATGGAACAATTTGTTTTCAATGGTCAATTAATTTTACCTGATGGAATTTCAGAACCGATAAATCGAATAAATTCTAAGGCTGATAGTAATTCCATAACACTTTATAATTCTTTTCAAGGTAAATATTCCCCGATTGCTCCGGAGAATTGGTTCGTTAGTGAAATTTCTTTGGAATCCATAAGGAAAAATTATGATACACTTTTTTGTATCGTTTCAGATTCTTTTCAGAGTGGAGGCAACACGAAAATAAATTCTGATTTCATTTTATCTGGAAATAATAAGTATGCTCGTTATTTAGAGAGAGAAATTAAAACAGGGGATACGCTGAGAATTATTTTACAAATGAATCCAAATTATCCAAAAATCAAATCATTAATAGGAGGTTGGCCACGATTAGTCAGCAAAGGAGTTAATCTCATAAGATTAAATGATTCACTTGAAGGAAGCCTTCCAAGATTTTCAAATAGCAGGCATCCGCGAACGGGAATTGGATTTTCTAAAGACAGCTCAACAGTTTACTTTATTACCGTTGATGGAAGACAAACAACAAGCAGGGGAATGACCCTTTTGGAATTTGCTGACTTGATGATTGCTGAAGGAATTTACCAGGGATTAAATCTTGATGGCGGCGGTTCTACAACAATGGTAATCAATAATAAAATTGTGAACAGTCCATCAGATAAAACAGGTGAAAGGAAAGTTGGTAATTGTATTGTATTAATTAGGAAACAGCCTTGACTATTGAAGTTGAGCAAATTCGAAGAAGTAAGTTGTCATACCCACGAAGGCGGGCATCCACTATTCTAAAAATAATTTTAAAATAGATTCCCACTTTCGTGGGAATGACAAATTGGGTTTTCTGTTAGGCTAAATGTATTTATGCCTGTTTTAATTATTTAGTTTTTAATTAAAATATTCTTTCCGGCGAAATGAGTTCTTATTTTATATAGTGCATTCGTTTCAACTTCAGTTAGATAAAGAGTTTTATAATCATCATCAACAAATTCTAGATTTGTTGGTTTGCTTCCGGGAGTTTCTATTTTCTGCAGCAGCTTTCCGTCAGGTGAAAAAACATAAACTGCTTTACCGCCAAAGTGAGCAACATATAAATTTCCGTAAATATCAAATTCAATTCCGTCTGGATCACCGCCTGGAATTACAGCAAAAACTTCTTTGTTTGCCAATTGATTTTCATTTGTTATATCATATCGTAATATTCTGTTAAAGACAGATTCACATACATAAAGTTTTCCATTAATGGAAGAAATATTTATCCCGTTTGGAAATGCTAAACTATCTTCCATTAAAATCACTTCTTTAGTTTTAGCATCAACATAAAATATTCTACCATCTAAAATATTTATATCATAACTCTTTGGATCAGTAAAATAAAGATTGCCATTCGAATCAAATATTAAATCGTTTGGTCGATTAAATTTTACTCCTTTATATCCATCAGCATATACTTCTGTTTTACCATCTGGGTTTATTCGAAGTATTTTTCCTTTACCGTACTCACAAACGTATAATTCGCCATCTTTACCAAAAGATAATCCGTTAGTTTTTTCAATCAGTAATGAATCATCAATTTTGGATACAAAGGTATCAACTATTCCATTTGAATATTTGGTAATCCATCCTCCATAACAATTAGAAAGATAGATTGATGATATACCATCGTAGGCTGGACCTTCAGGAAAGTTTAATCCATCTGCAACTTTTATCCATTTTTCATCCAAATCTATTACTTGAGAATAATTTGAACTGCACATAACGCCTATTAGAATCAAGGATAAGATGGATTTAAGACAAAGTTTCATTCTAATTCCTGAAAATATTTTAATAATTCTTCTTTATACTTTAACAAATTTATAAATTTTAAGTGAATATATTTTAACTTTATAAATCTTTAGTACTTTTATGAAACATTTCGTAATAAACTTTTTCATTACCTTTATATTGTCAGCTGCTATTCTATTCTCTCAGTCGGTTCAGGAATATGCAAGTATAGGCGATCTTAAACTTGTGAATGGGAATAAAATTGAAAATTGCATTATGGGTTACAGAACTTTTGGAACTATCAACAATGATTCTTCAAACGTAATTCTTTACTGCAGCTGGTTTGGCGGAACTTCAGAAGCAATCGGGACACTGATTCAAAAATATAAATTTATAGATACAACAAAATATTATATCATCGCTGTTGATGCTTTAGGTAATGGAATATCATCTTCAATCTCAAACTATAAGTTTGATGATTCTGTTTTCTATAATATCACAATAACCGATATGGTTAATGCTAATTATTTTTTGTTGACACAGCAATTAAAGATAAAAAAACTTTATGCTGCTATTGGCGGTTCGATGGGCAGTATGCAGGTTCTACAATTAGCTGTCAGCTATCCGGAATATGCTGATCGAATTATTGCCTACGTTGCAACACCAAGAATGTCCACCTACGATTTGCTATGGATGAACACTCAGCTTACTATGATCGAAACTTCAAAAAAATGCGGAATGTCTGAAAGAGAAATAAAAAAAATCTCTGATTTAATGACAGCGCTTTTTGCAAGAACACCTGATTATGTTGTTGAAAATACAGATTTATCTGAGTTTCCTGAATACCTTAAGTCATTTGATAAAGAACCAAATAAAATTTTTACGCTTGATAACTATCTGACTCAATTACGTGCGATGATGAAACACGATATATCTATTAATTTTAATGGCTCGATGGATGAAGCATCAAAAAATATTAGTGCTAAACTATTTATCATCGTAAGTAAAACCGATATGATGGTAAATCCAACTAAGGCTTTGAATTTAGCAAAATTAACAAATGCAAAAACCTTGATCCTTAATAACAATTGTGGACATCTTGGTGTAACCTGCGATATAGATCTTTGCAGGAACGAAATAGCAAATTTCCTCAATGATTAAATAGAATTTTATTTATTTCTACCCCAGGATCTATTTAAAATTTCTGAGAATGATGCCTTTTGGAGGAAAGATGTAATTGATAAAAAAAGGAACATAAAACCGGCCAATAAAATTAATATTCCTTGCCATTGTCCATTAATTAAAACCCAGATTCCAAATATGAACCCAAAAATTGAAGCAAATAATGCTATAATACCCCAGAAGATCATTAGCAGTTTGCCAAATTTTTTATCTATTTCGTTTATTGATTTCATTTATTCAGGATAATTACCAACCAATTTGTTAATCCATCTATGAAAACTATGAATTGATTTAACGGGTTCTACAAACATCATTATACATTCGTTATGTACCACATCGATTTCGTTCTGATTGCAAAAATCTATTGCGTTTTTGGATTCGGATCCTTGCTGCATCCAAATATTTTTAATTCCTAGTTCTTTTGCTTGCTGAACTATTATTTCTGTTTCTGATGGCGGCACTACAGTAATTATTCCATCAATCTTATTTTCAATCATAGCGATTGAGTTGTACAATTTTATGCTATCAGAAAATCCACCGTTTTTATTAACACCATAAACATTATAACCATTTTCCCTTACGTGGTTATAAACTGCAACTCCAAACCCTTTACCTTTTGATGAAACCCCAACTACTGCAATGTTTTTTAATTCTAGAAATGATTTTAT
This sequence comes from Ignavibacteriaceae bacterium, assembly GCA_041738675.1. Classification (GTDB taxonomy): domain Bacteria; phylum Bacteroidota; class Ignavibacteria; order Ignavibacteriales; family Ignavibacteriaceae; genus IGN3. The sequence goes on along the minus strand of JBGSPH010000062.1, from coordinate 68,443 downwards.
TGATTCGCTTTTCATTAAATAATCTCCTCTGTTATTAACACTGCAAAATTACAACTTATTATTCAGAAAAATTATTGAATTATGTGATGATTTTTGATTCCATTCATGAAACTTAATTTCATAAAATATCCCCAATTACTTAACTTTGGTCGCAAATTATTTCAAACTAAATCTTAAGAATAAATGAATTACGAAGAAGATAAACCAATTTCCTATTGTGGTATTTTCGGAATATATGGTTCCGAAACAGCCTCTGCGCAAGCTTATTATGGATTGCATGCTTTACAGCATCGTGGGCAAGAAGCCAGTGGAATTGTAACCCGTTCTTTTAATGGAGATAATCGTGCACATTTTAATATTGTAAAAGGTGAAGGATTAGTTTCTGAAGTTTTTGCGGATCACAATTTGTTAACAGATGTTTTATTTGGAAATTCTGCTATTGGACACAATCGATATTCAACAACCGGCGCTTCAAAATCAAGAAAAAACATTCAGCCGTTTATGGTGAATTACAGGATGGGAAATCTTGCAATCGGGCACAATGGAAATCTTACCAACGCAAAAGAACTAAGAAATGAATTGGTTAATGAAGGAGCAATTTTTCAAACTACAAGCGATACAGAAGTTATTCTACATTTAATAGCACGCAGTAAACTTGATAATCAAATCGATCAGATAATGGAAGCGCTAAGAAGAATTGAAGGCGCTTATTGTCTTGTTATTCTTACAGATGACAAATTAATTGCAGCTCGCGATCCACTCGGTTTTCGACCTTTATCATTGGGAAAATTAGATAATGCAATTCTCGTTGCATCAGAAACATGTGCGTTTGATATTCAGCGTGCAGAATTTTTACGTGAAGTTGAAGCAGGGGAAATGATTGTAATAGATGATGAATCAATAAAAACAAATGTGATAAAATCATTTCGAATTAACGAAGTACCGGAACCACAAAAACATTGCGTGTTTGAGTATATATATTTTTCACGTCCCGATAGTTTTATCTTCGGTCACAACGTAGATAAGATGCGCCGAAGATTGGGAAAAGAACTTGCACGTTCACACCCTGTTACTGATCCGGATGGGGACAGGGTTTATGTGATAAGCGTGCCAGATAGTTCTAACACTACTGCATTAGGTTATGCAAGGGAATTGGAGAAGCAGGGAATTGATGCTCGTCTTGAAATAGGATTAATAAGAAGTCACTATATCGGAAGAACATTTATTCAGCCAGGACAAACAAATCGCGAAACGGGAGTCAGAATAAAATTCAACATCGTAAAAGGGGTGCTTGAAGGCAGAACAATTGTTGTTGTTGATGATTCAATAGTTAGAGGTACAACATCAAAGCAATTAGTACATTTGCTACGCGAAGCAAACCCCAAAGCGATTCATTTAAGAATATCATCACCGCCAATTATGCATCCTTGTTTTTATGGTATGGATTTTCCTAGCAGCCAGGAATTAATTGCATATCAAAAAAACGGCGATATAGAAGAGATAAAAAAGTATCTTGAAGTAGATAGCTTAGAATACTTAACTATCAATGAGATGTTGGAAGCAGTTTCTGAAGCAGGTAAAGATAACTTTTGCACAGCCTGTTTTTCAGGAAAGTATCCAACAGATGTTGATACCAACTTCAAGAAGGAGATGTATGAAGTTTAACGGGTTATTTATTCTTGCCTCATTAGTTTTATTAACCATCCCATCATTTGCACAAACAACTTACTTTATTAAGTATAAAAGTGATGTGTCTATTGATGTTGTTGAGTCAAATATTTCAGAACAAAAACTTTCGAATAGCATCGCATTCAGGCCACTATCGCTCCCGGAATTCAATCTAGATTATCTTGCAAAAGGATTGGGCAGGGGAGATGAAGTTCTTGGAAGAATTGTTAAAGTTCAATTTGCAGAAAATGTTGATGAAGCAAATTTGAATTCAATGCTTTCATCAGATAGTGAAATTGAGTACATCCAAAAAGCTACAACATACCAATTAGATTTTATCCCAAATGATAGTTTAATATCACAACAATGGGCATTAGAAAAAATAAAAACATTTGATGCATGGGATATTACTCAAGGAGTTGATACAGTTTTGCTTGCAATTATAGATACAGGAATTGACTATGACCATCCTGATTTAACCAATAAGATTTTTATCAATACAGGCGAATCTGGTAATAACAAAGAAAGTAATGGTATTGATGATGATGGTAACGGATTTATTGATGATTATCGCGGATGGGATTTTACTGATCGAGTTGGATTTCCATTTGATTCCACTGGTGGTGATTATTTAGGCTGGGATAATAATCCCTTTGATGATCAAGGACACGGAACGTACATTTCAGGAATAGCGGCTGCTGAATCAAATAATTTATATGGAATTGCAGGCGCAGCACCATTAGTTAAAATGTTAAACCTAAGAGCTTTTGATCCGGGTGGATATGGTGAAGAAGATGATGTCGCCGCAGCAATATTGTATGCAGTCGTAATGGGAGCTAAAGTTATCAATATGAGTTTTGGTGACAATGCTTTTTCTTATGTACTTAGAGATGTTATACGGTACGCTTATTCACAGAATGTCGTATTGATCGCAAGCGCTGGTAATTCAGGTTCCAGTGCACCACATTATCCTTCTGGTTATTCTGAAGTTATTTGTGTCGGCAATTCAACAGATCAGGATTTTGTTGCAGGAAGTTCCAACTTTGGTTCAACAATTGATTTAGTTGCGCCTGGTTCAATTATAATGACCACAGCAAAAAATGCTGGCTATTCAATTATCAGCGGAACCTCCGCTTCTGCACCTTATGTATCCGGAGCAGCAAGTTTAATTTTATCAAAACAAAGTTTTACTAATGAAGAAATCAAACAAATCTTAAAATCTACTTCAGATGATATTGGAGAAGCTGGTTGGGATTTGAAAAGCGGTGCTGGCAGATTAAATATATTTAAAGCTCTTTCAGTTACTGCACCTTCAATCATTCAGTTTCACACACCTACTCAGGATTTTGCAACATCCGGAAATAATATCACAGTAGTTGCGTCAGTTCTTTCTCCATACTTTAAAAATTATAGCTTAGAAGTTGGAACGGGTTTTAATCCAACTGCTTGGATTCCTCTAATTACAAACAATCTTACTCAAATATCAAATCAGGAAATATTTAACTTAAATGTTTCTACTTATTCAGATACAGTTTACACTTTAAGACTGGTTGTCAATCAAACCACAGGAAGAACTTTAGAAGAGAGAATTAATATTCACATCGATAGAACTGCTCCAATTACTGAATTAATATCAGTCCTTCCCGCATTCTATGGTGATAAAGCAACTGTTCTTGCAGCTGTTTATACTGATGACCCTTCAATTGTAAAAATGTATTATAATATTGTTGGAGAACAAGATACTAATTTTGTTACCCTAGATGGATTTACAATTAATAATCAATTTGTAAAGCAGCTTCATTATGGATTTATTCCAAAAGACTTGGTTGTTCAAAATGTACCTTATAACATTTATTTTGAAGCAGAAAATCTCGTAGGCTTAAAAACCATTGCTAAGGTACCGTCACCTGATACTTTGTTTTATACCGGATTTAATGCAGATATATCGACAGAATATAAATTGCCGTATAGTTTACCTGCCGGAAGCATTTTTGAAAAATCAATTTCTTTAACCTCAAATAATTCTGATGAAATATTTCTAAGAACAAACGTAAATCCTAAAGTAACATCGATATATAATTTTCATAATGACTCATTTACACTAATTGATTCATTGAATGAAAAGATTGTTAAAGATGCAGGTGATTTTAACAATAATGGATTAACAGATCTCTTAAATTATTTTGTTCGCGATGGATTTATTGATGAACAAATAACTTTAAACTCTTCAACATTTACTCAAAAGTATTCTGATACCGGTGGTAAATTCTGGCCAATAATGGGAAGTGATGTAGATGCTGATGGAATCGTTGAGGTTTTTTCCGTGCAGAATGATACTACAGTTGAAGTCTGGGAGACTCAATCAAATCTAAACCTTATGAAAGTTGCTTCACTTAGAAATTTTTCTCCAATAGGATTTGGTGGAAATATTATTAATTCACCGAATGCTGTTGTTGACGATATCGATGGCGATGGCATAAGAGAATTCTGGATGATTGATCAGGATGGTGATATATACAGTTATGAGATTACAGGTAACAACCAATTTGTTGAGCAGTATGTAATTCCAACTCAGTTTCTCGGCTCCTCCGCACATCTAACCAGCGGTGATTTTGATGGTGATGGCAGAAATGAACTTGCAGTTTTACTTCATTCAATTGATGAATTGGATATAGCACCATTCTACAGATTGGTTGTTTTCAATCTTACGGGAGGCACGGTAAACTTTCTTATGGATCAAGCATTAATTGATGCTTCTACTGAATTTAACAACACATTTAGAAAATCAGAAAATAGTATAAGATTAAGCGATCTTGATAATGATGGCGATGATGAATTGATATTGTTTGTATTTCCTTACGCGTACATCTTTCAAAGAGATTTAAATGATAACAAGATTATTGCGTACAAAGAAAACATAAACTCAAATTCAATCTTTATTGGGGATTTAAATAAAAATGGAATTAATGAAGTTGCTTTCCCGAATAATAATGAGATAGAATTTTTTGAATTTGCTTTTTCTAACCAGACATCAGTCCCTAATAATTTTCAAGGTTTTAGTTTAGACTCTACCACCGTTCAATTAAAATGGAATGGACTTGCTGAAAGGTACTACATATACAAAGGACTCGATGCCGCTAATTTGGAGTTAATTGATTCTCTGGTTTTTGAACCATCTTATTTAGATATGTACGTTCAAAATAATAAATCATACTACTATGCAGTAAAGGCTTATGATCCAATAAAACCTGAACCGCTTTCCGGATTAAGCACTATTATTGAAGTTTATTCTCACACACCTGCAAAACCAGATACCGCATATAGCAATAGTAGCCGAAGTGTTATTGTGACTTTCTCCGAAAAGATGAAAAACACAATTGAAAATCTTCAATCATTTGAAATACCTACAGTTGGATATCCGAATTCAATTACTCCGAATAATCAATACTCATATCTGCTTTCGTTTAATGAAAATCTTCCGGATGGGGAATTGAATGTAATTATTAAGGACATAAAAGATTTTTACAATTCACCAATTGCAACGGATACTTTAACATTTATAGTAGTATCAACTCCGGACTTGCAATCATTCTATATTACATCCTTTGAAGTTGTAAATGCTTATAAGATTAAATTAAGTTTTAATTTTAATGTTGATGAATTATCTGCACTAAATTCTAATAATTATTTATTTACACCTGAGAATAAAGTTACATCTGTCACAGTTGATCCAAACGATTCTAAGACTATTTATTTAGATTTAACAAATCAGAAACCTATCGGATCAATAGGGAAGGAGTATGTGCTTAGGATTAACAATCTGCAATCAGATGGCTTTAGCGGAAACATTCCCATAAATACTGGTGCCGGCAGTTATGTTGTATTATCATCATTCGCTAAAGATCTTTCGGATGTTTATGTGTATCCTAATCCAACAAAAGAAAGCACTGAAAAGATAACTTTCGCTAATCTTCCGCAGAGAGCAAAGATTTCGATCTGGACAATAGATGGAATTCTTATTAATGAAATTGAAGAAACAGATGGCAACGGAGGTGTTGATTTTAGTCTTAAAGATTTAAGTGGTAATAAAATATCAAGCGGAATTTATTTTTATCGTATCGTTCAATTAGATGAAATGCAAAACGAAGGTGAAGAAAAACTAGGAAAATTTGCAGTTGTAAGATGAAGTATAGCAGCACAGAAATATTTACAATATCAAATGGAATTAGTTTTCTTAGATTCCTCCTAGTAATTCCATTGTGGTTTTTGTTGGATAATTATGAATCTCAATCAGTGCGTTACATTACTTTTGCACTTTGTGTTTTTGTAGCGGCCACAGATTTACTGGATGGATATCTAGCAAGAAAATTAAACCAGGTTACAGAAGTCGGAAAAATAATTGATCCGCTTGCAGATAAAGCTGCAATGGCTGTGATTGTTGTTAAGCTATTTTTAATTGGTGAGATTTCAACATTTTTCTTTCTGACAATTATTTTAAGAGATGTAATTATTTTTATGGGAGGATTATTTGTTGCACAAGTACTTGGCAGAGTTCTTCCATCAAATAAACTTGGGAAAATTACAGTTTTATTTATTGGCACTGTTGTGCTTATGATTTTATTAGGTATAAATAGAGAAAGTTTTATTTATCAGTTTATTTATTATTCAAATATTGTACTAATGTTTACATCATTATTTGCGTACATTTACAGAGCTATGGAATTTATCAAGAAAAAGAAAAATGAGTCTATTTAAGAATTTTAACTTTAATAAATTAAAAGAAGGTCTCAGTAAAACACGGGATAAGATTGTTAATTCAATTACAGAAACCGTTACAGGTAAAGCGGTAATTGATGAACTAACTTTAGATCAGATAGAGGAAATTTTACTAAGCTCTGATATTGGTTTTGAAACAACAGAAAAGATTATTGAATCTGTTAAAAGAAATCTTAAATCTGAAAAAGATCGTTCCGGTGAAAATATTATAGAAATTGTTAAACAGGAATTGACAGAAGTATTATCTACTACAAATTCCGATGGAAAAGAATTTGCAGCTAACAAACCGTATATAATTTTAATTGTTGGTGTAAATGGAGTGGGGAAGACAACAACAATTGGGAAAATGGCTAACAACTACAAGAAGATCGGCAAAAAAGTAATTGTGGGAGCAGCAGATACATTTCGTGCTGCAGCAAATGAACAATTGGAGATTTGGGCTAAACGAGCCGATGTTGATATTATTCAAGATCTTCAAGGCACAGATCCATCTTCGGTTGTTTTCGAAACAGTAAAGAAGTCAATTGATGAAAGCTATGATATCGTTCTTATTGATACTGCCGGGAGACTTCACAACAAAACTAATTTGATGAATGAGCTTGATAAAATCAGACGGGTAATCAAGAAGTTGCTCCCCGATGCTCCGCACGAGACACTTTTAATAGTGGATGGCAACACCGGTCAGAATGCAATACTTCAAGCCGAAGAATTTTCTAAAGTAACAGATATCTCTGGATTAGTAATTACGAAACTGGATGGGACTGCAAAAGGCGGAGTTGTTTTTCAGATAGTTGCTAAACAAAATATACCAGTAAAATTTATTGGCGTTGGTGAAGGTATCGATGATCTTCAGGAATTTAATTCTAAAGCATTTGTTGAGGCTATTTTTAATTAGGATTCTATTTTATGTTAATGAAAAAACCCAGACATAGAGTTTTTGATTATCCAACCAGGTTTTATAAACCTAAAGAAGATCCTCAAGAGCAATTAAAAAAAAGATTGGGTTTTCAAAGTTCCAGAAAATACAAACCTAAGAAGAAGAGTCCAATTATCTGGATTGTATTCATAATTGCAGTGATTTTTATAATTATTAAACTTAGTGGCAAGTGATAAAATAGGATGTAGGTAAGTTTACATAATATACATTATCGGACATTTATTAGTTCTACCAATCATTTGTTACAGCTATTTTTTCATCTGTTCCGAACAAAACCAGAATATCATTCTCCTCGATTTTATAATCTGGACTCGGCATTACAAGTTTGCTTTCATCTTCATCTTCACTAAAGAGCTGCTTGGTTTTTTTTATCATTAAAATTTCTAACCCGTATTTATTTCGGAATCGTAACTCACTTAAATTCTTGCCTATAAATTCTTTCAGTGGTTTTCTTTCAATGATCGAATAACCATTCACGATTTTTGAAACACTGTTCTCATTTAATGTATTCAATTCCTTGGATAATCCTTCCGCCAGGTCATGCTTGATGCTTTCTCTGTTGTATGCGGAAAGTATATCGTTTCGTGAAATGGTTCCGATAACTTTTCGGTCATCATCAGGACTCACCACAGGAATTTCTTCAATATCTTGCTTTGTCAATAACTTTAAAGCAAAATCAATATCCTTATCTGATCTGATCTTACTTATTTTTGTCCTGGCAATATCTTCGGCTATCAAAGTATGTTTAAGTGACTCGTACTCAGTGATCAATGGTCTTATTTCAGTCTCAGATATTGCGCCCATTAAGTTACCATCATCATCCAGCGTATAAATACGATGATGGGGTGATTCCATCAATTTAGCAACAACAAAGTTCAAAGGAGTCTTTGAGTTTAGTGTTATAACATCAGTGCTCATGATTTCATCAACATATAAGGATTTTAAGACATTAGTTTCTCTTCCACTGGATAGTTTAAATCCTTGCTTTTCAAGTAATTTCTGGTGAACCGAACCTTTATTAACGATTTGAACGATTGTTGAACTCACAATCACTCCGAGCATCAGCGGGAGCATGATTGAATATTCTCTTGACATCTCAAAAATCATTAAAATGGCTGTGATTGGAATAGAATTTATACCTGCTAAAGAAGCACCCATTCCAACAAGAATATAAGTTGTAGGATCGGTTGGTATTCCGGTAATTGCAGTTGTAAAATATGAAAATAGAGACCCTGAACAAGCTCCAATAAACAAAGCTGGAGCAAATGTGCCTCCAAACCCGCCACTATTTAAAACCAATGGAACAAGGATAAACTTCAAAACCAATAAGACAATTACAATTTTCCAGGCTAAAGAATTACTAAGTATTCTATTGATTCCTAAATAACCTATTCCAAAAATATCTGAATAAAAATAACCAGAAACACCAACAAGTAATCCAATAAAAATCATCACAAACCATTTTGGTAGAATTTTAGATATTTTATTTTTGAATAGATTGCTTGTAAGTTCGTTGTATTTAAGAAATAAAACTGATATAACTCCAGTTAATAATCCTAATAATATAAATAAGTAAAAATAGCTATAACTACCAATCTCAGGAGTCGTAAAAATGAACATTGATTCATTTCCCAAAAAAATTCTTGAGACTGCGCTAGCCGTAACTGAAGCTAGTATTAAAGCTGAAAATGTTGGGGTGTGAAAATCATTTAATAGAATGATTTCAAGAGCAAAGAAAACTCCGCCCAAAGGAGTATTGAATATTGCAGCAATCGCTGCTCCTGCTCCAGCAGCAGTAAAAATTCTTCTCCTCTGATCAGAGAAATTTAGTAGGGTAGTAATTTTGCTTGCAACACCTCCACCTACTTGTGCCGCTGGTCCTTCAGGTCCAACTGTTCCACCAGAACCGATACAAATAACAGGGGCAAAAAAGTGAAACAATGTCGTTCGAAATTGAATTAGACCACCTTTTAGAGCAACGGATTTGATAATTTCAAGTACTCCCCTTTTCTTAGAAATTTCCGGAGCAGCCTTTATCATTAAACTCTGGATAAACATTCCAATCGCTGGCAGTAATATAACCGCAGCAGCACCAAGAAAATATAAACCCTCTTTTGTTCTTTCAAAAAATATACTATTAAAAAATTCAATTGATAAATGAAAAAGAACCGCAGCTAAACCGGCCGCAGCTCCGATAAGTATAGCATAAAAACTAAATATGGTATACTCCGGAAAAGAAGTTTTATCTAGGTAGTTTCTTATTTTATCAAAGAACACTTTCATATTTCTCTTATAATTTGATAACTAAATCTTTTAATATTTATAGAAGCCTTCACCGGATTTACGCCCAAGTTTATTTGCCGCGACCATTTTTTTTAATAATGGGCAAGGACGGTATTTGGGATCATTAAACCCATCATATAGAACATTCATTATTGCAAGACATACATCAAGTCCGATAAAATCTGCGAGTGTCAATGGTCCCATTGGATGAGCCATTCCAAGTTTCATTACAGAATCAATAGATTCTTTTGATGCAACACCTTCCATCAAAGCGAAGATTGCTTCATTGATCATTGGCATTAAAATACGATTTGAGATGAATCCCGGGTAATCAAAAACCTCAACAGGTTCTTTATCTAATTTTAAAGTTAGATTTTTAATTTCATTGAATGTTTCATCTGATGTAGAATAACCTCGAATTATCTCAACCAATTTCATAACCGGGACAGGGTTCATAAAATGCATCCCAATAAATTTATCAGATCTACAAACAGCTGAAAGTTCAGTTATTGATATTGAAGAGGTATTTGAAGCAAAGATACATTCTGGATTCAATTGTTTCTCTAACTGTTTAAAAATATGAAGCTTAGCATCTTTATTCTCATAAATAGCTTCGATAACAAGCTGAACATCGGAAGGAATACTTTCTATCTCAATAACTTTGTGAATTTTAGTTAGGATCTTATGTTTCTCATCATCTGAGATTAACTGTTTCTTTACTTGTCTATCAAGATTTCCTGAAATAGTCTTTAGTGCTCTGTTATATAAATCTTCGTTCATCTCTGTTAGAAATACGTCAAATCCCTTCAGCGCAAAAACATGAGCAATACCATTGCCCATTGTACCACCGCCGATTACTGCAACTTTTTTGATATCCATTTTAATTCTCTCCTGTTATTTATAATTTTTCACAACCAACGCTGATGCTTCACCACCACCAATACAAAGTGAGGCTAATCCAAACTCTAAGTTTCTTTTCTTCATTTCATAAATTAATGTAACCAGGATTCTTGCACCGCTTGCACCAATGGGATGACCAAGTGCAACAGCTCCCCCATTAACATTTACATTCTCAGAACTGAGTCCAAGTAATTTGTTGACAGCAAGTGAAACTACAGCAAAAGCTTCATTAATCTCATACAAACCAATATCAGTAGTTTTCAATCCAGCTTTTTTTAAGACTTTATTTATTGCATCGGCTGGTGCTGTCGTAAAGTCAATCGGGGCTTTAGCGGCTGAACTTTGGGCAACTATTTCAACTAATGGTTTTAAACCAAGTTCAATTGCTTTTTCTTCACTCATCACTAGCAATGCAGCAGCTCCATCATTGATACTTGAAGCATTAGCAGCAGTTACAACTCCATTTTTATCAAACACAGGTTTAAGAGTGGATATTTTATCGAACTTAACCTTTCCTGGTTCCTCATCTTTATCAATAATAGTATTTCCATTTCTTGATGAAAACTTAACTGGATATATCTCGTCTTTAAATCTTCCGGAATTGATAGCCTCAATAGCGCGCTTATAAGATTGAATTGCAAAAGTATCTAACTCTTCTCGAGTAAATGAAAAATCTCTGGCACAAGACTCAGCACAACTTCCCATATGAATATTATTGTAAGGATCCCAAAGTCCATCTAAAACAACTGAATCTTTTATTTCTCCGTGTCCTAAACGATAACCGTTGCGCGCATTTAATAAAACGTATGGAGCATTAGTCATACTCTCCTGTCCACCAGCTATAATTATTTCAGCATCACCATGTGCAATCGCTTGCTGAGAAAGCATAACAGATTTTAATCCACTGCCGCACATTTTATTAATTGTTAAACATTCTGTTTTATTCGGAAGACCTGCAAATATTGCTGCTTGCCTTGCAGGTGCCTGTCCTTGTCCACCCATCAAAACATTTCCCATTATCACTTCATCAATGAGATTGGGATCTATTTTGGAGTCTTCCATAACTGCTTTAATTGCAAAACTTCCGAGCTGCCCTGAAGTAAAAGAAGATAAAACACCGTTAAAGGAACCTATTGCAGTTCTTTTGGCTGATACTATCACAACTTTTTTCATAACGTCCTTCAATGAAAATGATTTAAATTTTAAACAAAAATAAAGAAATAATATTAAAGAATCAGAAAGAAGTTATGTTAATTAGCGGTTAAATTAGATAGTTGAAAAACGATATTGCTAACGGCAATATTTGGATTGATATTATTTCTAAATGATGTGGAAATACGATCAAGGTTATTAATTACTTCTGCAACGTCTACATCTGGAAACTTTGAGTTAAATTTTTTAAGAGTCTCAATTTGTTTTGAAAAGAAAAATCTACTTCCTTCAACCAATCTAAATTTCTGGTAATCATTAAGCCAAATAATTATCATTGTAATGATAAGTCTAATTCTAACAACATCGGATTCACTCAGCATTTCTTCAAATTCCACAAGAGCTGAATGATATTTTTTACCAAGTGAGTATCTTAAAATTTTTATTGTTTTATCAAGTAACTGCTCAAAATCATTTTCTATTAAAGATATAGCAGTCTGCGCAGAACCGCTTGAAAACGGCACAACTTCTTCAGCAATTGAAGATTCAATTCCAAATTTTTGTACTAAAATACTTGATAAGTTACTTTCTTCAAGAGGTTGAAAATTTATTTTCCAGCACCTTGATCTAATTGTTTCTCGTAATTTTTCGGCTGATGGTGTACACAGAATGAATATAACACCTTCAGGTGGTTCTTCCAGATTTTTAAGAAGTGCATTTTGCGATTCTTCATTCATTAAGTGAGCTTGTGAAATAAGAATTACTCTGTACTTAATATCTTCATAACTAAAAGAAAGAAATTTTTTAATATCTCTTATACTGCTGATTTTTATGAGGTTTGCTCTGGGAATTTGAATTCTATAATAATGGTTTTGGGATTTTTTCTTAAACTCCGAATTTATTTGGTCAACTTCATCTTCTGTAAGTTTTTCGTAGGGATCATTCTGATCGGTTTCACTTTTACCTCTTGGCAGTGGTAAAATATATTTAATGTATGGTTCAGAGAGATTATCAATTTGTGCAGATATTGATTTAGATTTTTCAAGTTTTTCTTCGGAATGATTTAATTCTTTTGTAAAACTTAATGCAGCATTTTCTTTTCCAACCCCATCTGTGCCTGTAAACAAGAAAGCATGCGGAATGTTTCCACTCTGCAATATATTAGATAAAATGGTTTTTACTTTATCATTACCAACTATTTCATCTAAAAAAATACTCATAAAAAAAGGCGCTCAAGGCGCCAAAATTTATTCATCCTCATCGTTGTAGAAAAAATCCTCATCAGAGGGATAATCAGGCCAAATATCCTCAATAGATTCATAAGGCTCGTCTGAATCCTCAAGTTCTTTTAGGTTTTCCATAACTTCATAGGGTGCGCCAATACGTTCGGCATATTCAATTAATTCTTCTTTAGTAGCTGGCCAAGGAGCATCATCCAGATAAGAAGCAAGTTCCACTGTCCAAATCATTTAAACAAAATCCTCCAAAATTTTAATTGCTATTAGCAGATTCAAAATAAGTGTATTCATCAAAGAAAAATTCTGCCGGATCTAGATTTTGCCCATTATGTAATACTTCGTAGTGTAAATGTGGACCAGAGGATAAACCAGAGTTCCCTGATTTTCCAATCAATTGGTTTCTATTTACAATTTGTCCTTCCTTAACATTTATCTTGGACAAATGAGCATATACGGTTTGATATCCAAATCCATGATCAATTTCAATAGTAAGTCCGTATCCACCTTTAATATTAGCAAAAACTACTTTACCTTTTCCTGTTGCTTTAACTACTGTTCCATACTGATTAATAATATCAATACCATTATGCATTTTATTAATATTTAATATTGGATGTAAACGCATACCAAAACTTTCACGACTATATTGCCCATCTGTAGGTACTATTGCAGGAATAGATTCAAATAAGTTTTTATTAGTTTTTAGTTTTGCAGATATCTCTTCGTATTGAATTTTTTCAAATTCAAATTTCCTTAGAACATTATCAGCTAAATCAATAGCTGTTGATATATCAGAACTCATTTCCGAATAGAGTATTGAAATTGGATTACTTCCACCTATACCCAATTTTCTCTCTTCCGGACTAACTGGTGTTAGATTGACAGCTAGTCTCAATTCGTTGCTAATGTCAGTTATAGATTTTAACTCAGATTCAAGATGATCATACCTGTCTGTAAGTGAAGAAAATTTATCTTTTAAGAGTTCATTTTCTTTTTTCAAAGATTGGAGATAATCGTCTTTACTCTGAAGATTAGATACGAAGTAGAAAACGCTAAATAAAATCGAACTAAATAGCAGTACCGAAATGATAAAAACTGCTAAAGCTTTTTCCTTGAAGTGCTTTATTTCAAGGAAGTTAAGGCTCTTTTCTGAGAAATAATAAAACTTTTTCATAAATGGTGCGGCAACATAAAGATTTTGTTATGTTTTGTCAACATCTAAATTGTTAAAAAATCACTCAAAATCGTGCTCAAAATAGTCAACTCCCCTATTATCGAGATTAGTTTTACTTTTTATCCTTTCATTTAATCTTTCTTGAAAGATTTTAGCAGCGTCGTGACCATAGTGCTTTAGAAGATAGTTTAGACTAATTACTTCAGAAATAACGGTAATATTCTTTCCAGGAATTATTGGCAATTTTATGTATGGAATATCCACATCCATTATTGATATATATGTATCATCCAGTCCAGTTCTTGTATATTCATTATTTTCATCCCACGATTCAAGTTCGACTACTATCTCGAGCCTTTTTTGAAATCTGATAGCTCTTACACCAAACATACTTTGAATATCTATTATTCCTAATCCACGAATTTCCATAAACTTTTGCCCCAACTCCGAACCGGAACCCATTAAAATTCCCTCACCCTTTTTTGTTAGGATAATAACATCATCTGCAACCAGCCGATGCCCACGTTCGATCAAATCAAGAGCTACTTCACTTTTACCAATCCCAGATTTTCCACCAAACAGAATGCCTACACCATATACATCAACAAAAGAACCGTGCAATGTAATCCTTGGTGCAAATTGGTCATCAAGAAAATCACTTAACAAATAAACTAATTTTGTTGTTGAATAACTCGTGTTGAACAAAGGTACTTTATTTTCATTTGCTTTTTGGAGCAGCATGGGAAATGGTTTGTTATCATCAGTAAGAATGATACAAGGAATATTAAACTTAAATATTCTATCAAGTGATTCAAGTTTCCTTTCCTCACTAAGTTGTTCAAGATACCTCATTTCAGTATTTCCAAATACCTGAACACGTGTATATGAAAATAAGTCAACAAACCCAGCCAGGGCTAACCCTGGCCGGTGAAGATTTTGATCTACAATCTTTTTATCGAAATCATTATTTTCTGTAAGCAAATGTAATTTGCAAATATTTTTTGCATGCTTATGCAAAAAGCCAACATTGATATTTTCTTTACGTGAAATGGTGTTTTGATCAATCTTAATCATCTTGTTTTAGATACTCTTTTAGATTTAATTGTTTCCAGTTGTCTCCTTAACTTTTCGGTAACAGAGGTTGTTGCAGTTTTATAATCTTCTGTTTGATCAGCGGCGTTTAGAGTTTGACCCGGAATATTTAATACTACTTCAACTTTTTTGATACTATTTGCGTTGTTTTGATAACTAAGAATTACATCTGCACTAATGATACCATCATTAAATCTTTCCAATGAAGCGAGCTCATCTTTTATAAACTCTTTTAGCGTATCGTGTGCTTTAAATTTTCGTGCAGTTATTTGGATATTCATATTATCCTCCGTTGTTTAAGATTTTGGATGTGATTTTTTATAAGTGGATTTAAGACGTTCTATACTTACGTGAGTATAGATTTGTGTTGTTGATAAGTTTTCGTGCCCCAATATCTCCTTTACTGCCCTTAAATCTGCGCCATTATCAAGCATATGAGTTGCTGCACTATGGCGAAGAATATGAGGACTTTTCTTTTTTATATCGGAAACTTTAGTCAAGTATTTATTTATCATTCTATGAACTAATCTTGGATAGAGTTTATCATTTTTTTTTGTACGAATCAAGTAATCATTATAAGAATTAACAGGATTTTTCGATAAATATTCATTCACAATTGAAAATGATTTCTCACCAATTGGCACAATTCGCATTTTGTTCCCTTTTCCGATAACACGTACTTGAGATTTCTTCATTTCAATACTTGAATATTTTAAATCACAAAGCTCACTTACACGAAATGCGCAACCGTAAAGCAATTCAAACACTACTTTCACAAGTTCAGGATTCTCATCAGATTCATCAGCCAAATTATAAATCTCAAGTATAAGATTAGTTGAAACAACTTCAGGAAGCTTTCGGTTTGATTTAGGGTTAGATATGAATGATAAGGGATTATCATCTATCAGATCATTCTGAAATGCATACTTAAATGAACTTCTTATAGCTGCCAATTTTCTTGCGATGGTTTTTTTATCTAAAGCTTTTTCACTTAAAATCATTAAATAGGATTTTATAAATCGCTCATTAATTCCTAATAAATCAGTCTTTTGCTTTTCATTGCAATATGCTACGAATTCTTCTAAATCAGTTCGGTAAGATTTTATCGTATTGTCGGAATAACGTCTGATATTTTTTATCTCGGATATATATTTCTCAATTAATTCGCTAATCTTCATAACAAACTTTTAATCTAAAGTGTATAATATTATCTACGAAAAGGTATTCTGTTGAGAACTGATCCGCTAAAGTATGTTTTTTATTCGGGATCAAGTGGGATTCTTGCTTATATTGTTTTTTTCTAACTACAATAAAATAAAATTATTCTTAGAAAGCAATTTATTTTCTAATCGTTTCATTATTTTTTTATCAGTCAAGTTTTGGTCATCATATCCTAAAAGATGCAAAATGCCGTGTATAACTAACCTAACTAACTCATCTGATAAAGTAACTTTAAACTTTTTAGAGTTAGATAGTGCATCATCTAACGATAAAAATATTTCACCATCTATCTTCTGGAGTGTTTCAGAATAATTAAAGGTAATTATGTCTGTTGTATAATCGTGTTTTAGATAAGTTTTATTTATAGTTTGAATTCTTTCACCTGAAATAAAATTTATCTCAAGATTTGAAATTGTAAAACTTAATTCGACCGATAATGATTTAATTAAATCGTGAACCTTACTTTTCTTTAATATTTTTTGAATAGAATAAATACGTAAATTTTTCAAGACAAACTTTTATGTTTTATGAAACTTGTGTAATGAAGCAATGGTTATCTCAGTGTATTTCTTATATCGTAAAGCAGATTTTTCAAAATCATTTATCTCTTCAGCTTTAAGATCTCTTACAATTCTTGCGGGAACACCGGCAACTAATTTCCCTGAGAGAACAACAAAATTTGGCTTTACAACTGAACCGGCAGCAACCATAGAGTTTGATTCAACAATTGCACCATCTAAAACAATGGATCCAATTCCAATCAAACATAAATCCTGCAATGTACAGCCATGTAATTTAACTGAGTGTCCGATGGTTACTTTATTTCCAATGTTTAAAGGGTATCTGCCATTTGTTACGTGAAGCATAGAACAATCCTGGATGTTTGTCATCTCACCAATTTTAACATAATGAACATCGCCTCGAATAACACAGTTATACCAAACACTAGAGTTTTCACCAATCTTAACATCGCCAACAATCTTTACACCTGATGCAAGAAAAACAGTTGGATGGATTTCAGGAAATAAATCCAGGTAAGGAAATAGTTTTTTCTCTTTATCCTGATAATTTAGTCTTGATATTTCGGGGGCATCCATCTTTTTTTCTTCCAATGTTTTAATTCCAAAGTAATGCTGCCTATTAGCACTTCCATTTTTGCAACGATCGGAACAGCGTATTGATCATTTGAAAACCAACCTTCAAAATATCCCGTTAATCCAAATATGCCTCTGAATTCTGTTTCACCGTCTAATCTTACGCAGGATATATCATAGTCAATAGCATCAATATCCATATCTTCAACCTCATTGTAGAAGTTGATATATGTTTTTTCATATTTCTCATTAATAAAGACCGGAACGTTTACTCTCTTTTGTTGTCCTGTTCCCATTCTTGCCAGATAAAAAAGTGATAGTCCATCCTGGTAATCACGATCATAAGCTATAGTTGTATCAGTCCAAATATCATTTGTTCTTTCACGACCTTTAATTATATGAATATTATTTTTGTTTTTGTTGAAATGATACTGAGTATAAGTTGTATCTTCTGCAAGAACTGAGCCTTTGAAGTAATGTGATATTTGTTTTGTATCAAATTTGGTTTCATAAATTTGATGAAGATCTACAAAAGGAATACCTTCATAAGAATTGATATAAGCAACGGCACTATAAAGAGTATCACCACCAACTAACTGTTCTTTTTGAACAATAAGTTTTATTTCGCCAATTTCAAAAGCTAAATATTTAACTACATAAGCTATCTCTTCACCAACCTCAATTATTTTTTGACTGTTTTGAGAATATGTACTTGAGAATGGTTCAGATAATCCAAATACAAAAAATAAAACTGCAATTAAAAGTAAAGCAGCTGGTATCTTTTTCATTTTAGTTTAGCTAAATCTTTTGCTTCATTAAATAGAGTTAATGCTTTATTTAATTGATCGTCTGATGTTAGCAAAATAGAATACCATCCTTCATTCTTCCAGAAATTTCTTGCAATTTGTGCTTTTAATCTTGCAGAGATATAATCTTTATCTTTCTGATAATCTTCATCACTAAAAACCACTTCTTTGGAAGTTGCATAATCTATAAAACTTTTCATCATATCGTCTGTAATCTTGTAATCATTTTTAAAGCTTGATAAATTTCCATTATACTTTTGCTTAATCGCTTCAGTATTCTTATCCAAATATGATAAGATATAAGTGTAGAAAATATTTTTCCTTAATAAATTTTGAGTGTAGGTTGTAACTAAACCTGATTTAACAATATAGTCCGGAGTTATCCCACCGCCGCCGTAAACAATTCTTCCGTTCTCAGTTTTATACTCAGGTCTAACAGAATCTTGTTCTGCTGTATGATTTATATTATCTCCTTCAACTTCTTCATCATTACCCATCTCTGAGTAATATTCTTCTTTATTATTTTTGTTTTTATAATCACGCTGGATAAGTCTGCCGCTTGGTGTAAAATATTGTGATATTGTCAAACGTAAAGCCGAATTATCAGGTAAATCAAACTGTCTTTGAACAAGTCCTTTACCAAAAGAAGTTTCACCAACTATCAATCCACGATCCCAATCCTGCACAGCACCGGAAACAATTTCACTGGCGGAAGCACTTCCGCGATTGATGAGAATAATTAAAGGAATATCTTCAAACTTTGAAGGCTCGGATGCATAATATACTTCGTCAAATTCTTTTCTTCGTCCTTCGGTATAAACGATTTTCTTTTTACCGCTTATAAAAAGATCACTTATTTTAACTGCTTGATTTAAATAGCCGCCCGGATTACCACGAAGATCAAAAACAAGTTGTTTCATTCCATTCTGATTCAAATCATTTAATGCTTCAATTAATTCATCGTAAGTTGTTTCAGAAAATCTTGAAACACTGACATAACCAGTATTTGCATCCATCATAAAATGAGTATCGACGGAATACAATGGAATTTTATCTCGCACAATTGTGTATTCAATAGGTTTAGAAACACCAACTCTGCTAATACTTACATTTACTTCTGATCCCGCTTTACCTCTAAGTTTTTTACGTACATCATCATTGGTAATTCCTATAACTGAAACATCATCAATCTTAACTATTCTATCACCGGATAATATTCCAAGAGCCTCGCTCGGTCCACCGGAGATTGCTGATACGACTGTCAAGGTATCATTTACTATCTGAAATTCAATTCCGATTCCTTCAAAATCTCCACGGAACGATTCTTCTACCTGAGTAAATTGTTCCGGTGAAATGTAAACAGAATGTGGATCAAGTTCATTTAACATTCCGCTTATAGCTGATTCAACTAATTTTTGAGTATCAACTTCCTCCACGTAATACTTTTCTGTAAAGGTTAATACATCATTAAACTTTCTGATGCTATCGCGCAGATTATCTTCAGAAAATACTTTATCTAAAAACACTCCAAGTACAATTCCTATTACAGCGGTAAATAATAAATAAGGAAATTTTACAGATTTAAATGACATTCGTTTACTCCAATAACTTAAAATAATTTACTAGTAAATAATCAATTTTAATGACTCGTATAAGTCAATAAATAATTCCAATCTAACCTTTAACTTCAGGCTTCATCTGGGGGAAAAATACAACATCACGTATTGACGGCTGATTTGTTAATAGCATCACTATTCTGTCAATTCCAACACCCAAGCCTGCGGTAGGAGGCATGCCAAATTCTAATGCACGAATAAAATCTTCATCAATTTGATGAGCTTCATCGTCCCCTTCTTCTCTCATCTTAACCTGACCTTCAAATCTATTTCTTTGATCTATTGGATCATTCAATTCAGAAAATGCATTACAAATTTCTCTACCAAAAACATATCCCTCAAATCTTTCAACCACGCCTTCTTTTGTGCGATGTTTTTTTGCAAGTGGTGATAATTCGAGTGGATAATCAATTACAAAAGTCGGCTGTATTAATTCCGGCTCAACTGTAACGCTAAATAACTCATCAATAAATTTTGCTCGTGAATGAATTGCACTTACATCTATTCCAACTTTTTTTGATGCAGATTTCAAATCTTCCATTGAACAACTTAGAACATTCAATCCCGTTTTTTCCTCAATTGCTTCGATCATTGAAACTCTTTTCCAGGGTGCTTTAAAGTTTATTTCAGTCCCATCAACATTAAATGATAATGTGTTGAAAACAGAATTACAAACATGTTCAAACATCTTTTCTACATATTTCATCATCCAATTATAATCTTTATAAGGTACGTAAAGTTCCATCATAGTAAATTCAGGATTATGTGAACGATCCATACCTTCATTTCTAAAGTCTTTGGAGATTTCATAAACTCCGTTAAAGCCACCGACTATTAATCTTTTAAGATAAAGTTCATCAGCAATTCTCAAATACAATTCTGTATCTAAAGCATTATGATGGGTTACAAATGGGCGTGCAGCAGCTCCACCGTATAGCGGTTGAAGTATTGGAGTTTCAACTTCAAGATAACCGCTCGTATCAAGATAGTTTCTGATTGCCGAAATTATTTTACTTCTTTTTATAAAAACATCTTTGATGTCAGGATTAACAATCAGATCAACATATCTTCTTCTGTAACGAAGTTCTTTATCTGCAAACTGATCATAAATAACTTTGTTACCTTGTTCATCAACAACTTCTTTTGCTATTGGAAGAGGCTGTAAAGATTTGCTAAGTAATTTTAATTCACGTGTGTGGACTGAAATTTCACCGGTCTTAGTAATAAACACAAAACCTTCAACTCCGATAATATCACCGATGTCCATCAATTTAAATGCATCGTATGATTCACCTAATTCATCTTTTTTAAGATAGAGTTGTATTCTTCCTTTATGATCCTGAATGTGTGCAAATGATGCTTTGCCCATTCTTCGTATTGCCATAATTCTACCGGCAACACGAACATTCATCTCAGCACCTTCTTTAAACTCGCTTTTAATTTTTTGAGAATCTGAATTTATATCAAATGAGTATGCAAAAGTTTCAATTCCTTTTTTATTTAATTCATCTAATTCTTCGTAGCGTCTTTTAATCAAATCATTAACCGTAGGTTGAGCATTATTTTCCAAAATTATTTTCTCCTGAAATTTGTTAATCGTAAGCAGACAAGATCTTGTATATTTTCTGCGAGTTTTACCGGGACACTAAAATTATTTGCAATAATTGAAAATGCAATTGGTTCCTTATCACCAGAGACAGCGTAACCAGATAAGCTTCGAACATGACTTATAAAACCTGTTTTAGCTCTTACATTATTTTCTGCTGTTGTATTTTTCATTCTCTTTCCTAAAGTACCATCTACACCTGCAATAGGTAACGAATTATAAAATTCTGAATAAACTTTTTTATTTGAGTACATATACTTTAGTAGCTCAACAATCTGTCGTGGTGTCACCATATTCATATGTGATAGCCCACTTCCATCAACCATTACTATATTTTCAGGATATAATCCAATATTTGCAAATACTTCTTTAGCAGCGGTTACACCATTAGTCACAGATCCAAATCCAAGTATTTCTAATCCAATTGTTTTTAATAATTGTTCAGCAAAAAAATTCTGACTGCCTTTATTTATTACTTTAATAATTTCACTAAGCTTTTCTGAATAACTTACAAATAACAAATCAACATCACTATAATTTATAACTCTTTCGTAATCATCAATATCAATTGCGTAGCCATTTACTCGAATTCCTCTGCTCTCTAAACGGTTCTTCAAAACTATCATAGCAAACTGCGTAGGATTTTGAACAGTTGCGTAAGTAATTAAACTATCAGCATCTTTTCTAAATCTACCTGAGACGGTAATGACATTTGTTCCTCTCTCACGAATAACTTCGATATTAGTTTTTTCATTTCCAACTGCAGATTTAACATTGTTAAGAATTACCACACTTCGCAAACTTGGTTTTGAAGAAACAAAAACTGAATCATATTTTTTATTGTAATAGATTTTAATATCGACACAATTATCATTAAAAGAAATTGCACTTGATTGTGCAGCGTACCAATCTGTTTCATAATCCCATGCCCAGCCATTACCCAACCCGATATCATCAAATAAATTATCATCACCAACAATATTGCCTTTAATATTTGTAACGCCCATATCAAGCAATGAATCTATCCAGGTATCAAAAACATAATTAATGTCATTATTATAAAACCTACCGGAGATAGTTGGATCACCTCTGCCTTGAATAACTAAATCACCGTAGAGCGTTGAACCGGATTGATATCCATTAAGAAAAATGTTTGTAGAAAATCTATAGTCACTTCCAAGTAAGAGAAGACCGGAAGCACTTGTAAACAATTTTAAATTTGAAGCAGGAACAAAAAACTTATCTTCATTTCTTTTATAAAAATATTCTCCGTTCTCCAACGATTGAATAACAACACCCCAATTAGCGTTTCTAAAACTGTTGTCATTAAAAATATCGTCAAGCTGATCACCAAGTTCGGATATTGTCGAGTATGAACTGAGCAACAGTGAATCATTTTTAGTCTTAGTTGTATCCTGTGCATCTATATTAAAGGCAACCAAAAATAAAACGGATAATAGAATTGGACTTTTATTTAGAGAGTTTTTTAATTTCATCTTGTGTTAACTTTCTATAAGAGCCAACCGGAATATCGGGAACAATCCCGGCAAAGCTGCTTCTGTGAAGTTTTTCAACTGTATAATTAATTGTTGTGAACATTTTTTTTACAAAGTGATTCCTGCCTTCAGTGCAATGAACTGTAATGTTTCTTCTATCTTTTTTCTTACCATACTTTATGGCAATAAACTTGCCTCTTGTTCCATCGATAAAAACACCTTTAAGTAATGCAGCTTCGTGTTCAACTTCAAGTTCTTTATCGAGTTTAACTTCATATTCACGAATTATATTATTTTTTGGATGAATTAATTTCTGCGCAAAGTCTCCATCATTCGTTAAAATAAGAACGCCCGTTGTATTAAAATCAAGCCTGCCAATAGGAAATATTTTTTGTTTTGATTTAATTATATCGGTCACAGTCATTCTTTTCTTTTCATCGTCGGTAGTTGTTACAACACCACGCGGTTTATTAAGAAGATAGTAAACATGCTCAGCGGGTTTTATTTTTTCGCCGTCAACCGTAACTTCATCATTCTCAACATCAATATTAAATGCAAGTTGTACAATTGTTTTATTATTTACAGTAACCCTGCCTTGTAAAATTAATTCTTCAGCTTTTCTTCTGGATGTAATCCCGCTATCGGCAATAAATTTATTCAGTCTCGTCATTATTTTCTTCTGAGCTTTCTAATTCTTTTTCAAGAGTCTCTTCTACTAAGTTCATCATTATCTTATTCTTTTGTTCAATAAAATCTTCATCTTTCATTATCTCTTCTATCTCGCGTGGTTTTGGAAGATCGCTTAAATTGTATAATCCAAAATATTTTAAGAACTCGGTTGTAGTCCCGTATAACAAAGGTCTGCCAATAGTTTCTGCTCTTCCAGTAATCGTAATAAGGTTTTTTTCTAAAAGAGTATTAAGAATATAATCTGAATTTACACCGCGTATTTGTTCTAATTCAGGTTTTGTAACTGGCTGTTTATATGCAATAATAGCAAGTGTTTCTAATGCTGCCTGGCTTAATCTTCTTTTAGATTTTTCCGAAGATAGAAATCCAACATACTTAGCATTTATTTCTGTTGTGGCAAAAATAAATCCATTGGCAATTTTTCTAATTGTGAATGAATTTTCCTGCTTTTCATATTTTTTATTTAATTCTTCAACGGCGGAATGAACATCGGAAGAATTAATCTCAATTTCTTCTCCATCTATTCCTTTTATAGCACGAATAATTTCATTATCAGAAATTGGTTCGTCTGATGAAAAGATTAATGCTTCAATAATTGATATATATGTTTTATCCATTTGCTATACCGTAAATTACAAAATCATTAAAATCATTTGATTCTTTAATTCCTATTTTTTCCATTTTTGTTAACTCTAGTAATGCTACAAACGTTATTACTAATCGAATCTTTTCTCTCATACCATAAACTAAACTTAAAAAATGTATTTCTCCTTTTTCAGATATTATATCTAAGATATATTGAATTTGTTCATCGATAGAAACATTTACCTTTTGTATTTCGTGCACTACTTGTGGTTTAATCCCTTCGATAGCTTTCTTAAAAGCCTTCGCTAGATCAAAAATAGAAATATTTTTTAATAGTATTTCAAACTCCGGCGGAGCTTCCATTGCATCTTCAGAAAAATCCCCTCTAAAACTTATCTTACGCTGACTCGATTCAAAAAATGTAAGATCTTCTGCAACCTCTTTGTATTTTTTATATTCAAGCAAAGCTTTTATAAGATCAGCACGCGGATCAATCTCTTCGCCCCGCTCATCAACTTCACGCGGTAAAAGCATTCTAACTTTGATGTGCATTAAAGTTGATGCCATCAAAATAAAATCACCTGCAACTTCAAGATCCATTAGTTTTATAAGATTTACATATTCCAAAAACTCACCGGTTATACGAGAAATTGGAATATCATAAATATTCAACTCATCTCTCTTTATAAAAAAAAGAAGTAAATCTAATGGACCTTCAAACTGATCTAATTTAATTTTGTACATTAACCTAAATTCATATTTTCGTGAACTTCATTCATTGTTTGTTCAGCTACTTTTCTTCCCTTTACTTCACCATCGTGTAAGATATTTTTAACTTCATCAATGCGGCTTTCATAATATTTTCTTTTTTCAATTATTGGTTCAAGAAAATTGGAAATCTTTGCGGCACATTTCATTTTACAATCAAAGCAGCCAATAGCACCATTTCTACAATCAGATTCTATCTCAATTATATTTTCTTCATTAAATTTTTTATGATACGAAAATACAGTACAAACATCCGGATTTCCCGGAGTTTCTTTTTTTACTTTGTTTGGATCAATCGCAGCCTTCTTTAATCTGGCTTTTACTGTTTCAGGGTCATCAGAAAGAAGAATTGTATTGTTCAATGACTTACTCATCTTTGCATTTCCATCCAAACCTGAAAGTCTTGAAAATTTTGTTAGCAATGCTTCCGGTTCAGGAAAAACTTCGCCATACTGATTGTTGAAACGACGAGCAATTTCTCTAGATATTTCAACATGCGGAACCTGATCATCCCCAACAGGCACTGCATCACCTTTATACAATAAAATATCTGCCGTTTGCAAAACCGGATAACCTAAATGACCATAGATAACATTTTCGATATTCAAATCTCTCATTTGATCTTTTAAAGTTGGATTTCGCTCAAGTCTGTTTACCGTAATCAGCATACTAAAAATTAGATTTAATTCAGCGTGTTGTTTTATTTGAGACTGTCTGAACATCGGACTTTTAGCAGGATCCAATCCGCAGGCTAACCAATCGATAAGCATATCAATTGAGTTCTGATAAATATCTTTAGTATCTAAACTCGTTGTTAAAACATGATAATCAGCAATAAGATGAAAACTCTCGTATTCATTTTGAAGCTTGACCCAATTTTCTAATGCACCAACATAATGACCGAGATGCAATTTGCCGGTCGGACGCATTCCACTTAGTATTCGTTTTTTAGACATTTAATAAAAATATTGTTAAAAAATTCAAGTGAAAGATAATAATAAAGAGCGTAATTGTCAGGAAAGATAAAGATACGGTTTCCAGCGTTCATCAAGCCTGCTAACTACATTTTTAATGAATAAAATGTGGCTTGGTTTAAATGGACGAAAAATCATTTTCATATTTGCTTCTTCAGGTGTTCTATCACCCTTACGATTATTACAAATTGTACAAGCTGTAACAAGATTTTCCCAGGTATCATCACCGCCGCGTGCTCTTGGAAAAACATGATCAACAGTTAAAGGTAGATCAGCTCTGCCGCAATAAGCACACTTGTAAGAATCTCTTCGCAGGATATTCTTTCTTGTAAGCACAACTTTTTTATATGGTAGGTTTATAAATTTGCTAATTCTAATTACACTTGGCCAGGGATAACTTTTGCTGATTGTATGCAAAGCCTTTCTTTCATCATTTAAAATAGTTTCTGCTTTACCAAGGTAAAGTAGTATTACAGCCTTGCGGATATTGCAGACAGAAAGTGGTTCGTAGCTTTGATTTAAAACCAGAACTTTAGAATTGAGTTTACCATTTGTGGGGATAGATCGTTCGAAGACTTACACCTCTAACTCTGCTTTTTAGATTGTTTCATAAAATAAAATCGGGCAACTATTCTTGTGATAAATGTTATCACCATTACAACTAACAATGGAATATACCAGGTTTTTGGAACAGCGTCCATTACAAGTAGAACAACTAATATTAATGCAAATATCAGCGATCCATAGTTAAAATATTTATACCAGCTATTATTCATAATTCTTTTTAATTATACCAAAATTACTTATTTGGATTGAGTTATTCAATCAACTAATTATGCAAATTTGCTCTCAAAATTTTTTATAAATAATCGCGACACAAGTTACATAATTATCTGAGTGACTGAGTGATATTTTGATATCTTTATCATCAGCGAAAAACTCTTTCAGTTTACCAAAAAATGCAACAACAGGTAATCCATTTGGTTCGTTTGTTATCTCCATACTTTTCCAGGTTGCATCTTTCTCCCAACCAGTTGCAAGTGCCTTGTAAATAGCCTCTTTAGCTGCAAATCTGGCGGCAAGATGCTGATACTTATTATGCTTTGCAAGACAGTAATCCAGCTCATTCTTTGTATAGATTTTATTCAGGAATGAATCGCCAAACCTATCTATACTACTTTTGAT
Source organism: Ignavibacteriaceae bacterium (assembly GCA_041738675.1). GTDB lineage: Bacteria > Bacteroidota > Ignavibacteria > Ignavibacteriales > Ignavibacteriaceae > IGN3. The sequence goes on along the minus strand of JBGSPH010000062.1, from coordinate 41,185 downwards.
TCTCTCAATTTCAATTATGTCTATTCCAATTCCGATAACCATTATTTTGTCCGATTAAAATCCAATTGCAGCACCGTATCCACGCGGATCAGTAGCACCAAAAAATATTTCATTCTCAAAATCAACAACTATTCCCTCACATCTTCCCAAAGTTCTTATTCCACCAAATATATGTCCTCTATTTTGTAATGATTGAATAACATCCAAACTCAATCCAAATCTCTCATAATTTATTTCATCAGGCAGCCATTGATGATGAATTCGAGGCATATCAATAGCTTGCTGAATATCCATACCAAAATCTAAAACATTTAGTATTACTTGAAGTACAACTGTTGAAATAGTTGAGCCTCCGGGAGAACCAATGAGCATAAACGCTTTATCATCTTTTAATATGATCGTTGGGGACATAGAACTTTGCATTCTCTTACCAGGTTCAATTTTATTTGCTTCACTTCCAATCAAACCAAATTGATTTGGCTCACCGGGTTTTGAACTGAAATCATCCATTTCATTATTGAGTAGAAATCCTGCTCCATCAACAACTACTTTTGATCCGAATGAAGAATTAATTGTTGTTGTTGTACTGACTGCGTTTCCAAACTTATCGATAACAGAATAATGCGTTGTTTCTTCGCTTTCTGAATATGAATTTGCTTCACCGGGTAATATTTCTAATGAAGGAGTTGCATCATTTTTAATATTATTAAAAAGTTCTTCGGCATATTTATTTGATAAGAGCCAATCTATTGGAACATCATAAAAATCAGGATCACCAATATGCTTTGATCGATCAGCAAAAGAATATTTCATTGCTTCAATTAGATTGTGAAAATAGCCGCTGCTTCCCCACTCATTTTTTTCGAATGATTTATTTTCTAAAATATTTAGCATTTGAAGAAGAGAAACTCCGCCGCCGCTTGGAGGACCCATTGTAATAACTTTGTAACCTTTATAATCTGATGATATTGCGGATCGTTCGATTGGTTTGTAATTCTTTAAATCCTCTAAAGTTATGTATCCACCTTGCTGGCTTATTTGATTTACAATTAATTCAGCAGTCTTACCTGAATAAAATCCATCCACTCCACCATTTTTAATTAATTCTAAAGTGTTAGCCAAATCATTCTGAATAAAAAAATCGCCTTCATTAAATGGATTACCATCTTTCGTAAATATTTTTTTTGATGACTCGTACTTATTAAACGAATCAATTTCATATTCAAAAGATCTTGCAAGTCTGTACTCAAGTACAAAACCATCTCTTGCTAAATCGATCGCTGGTTGGATAATTTCAGCTAAGGAAAGTGATCCATATTTTTCCAAAGCATAGATCAAACCGGCAACACTGCCCGGTACTCCGGATGAAGTAACACCCTCTTGACTTTTCTCTGGAAGGAAATTTCCTAAAGAATCCTGATACAAAAATTCTGTTGCGGAAAGTGGTGCCTTCTCCCGATAATCAATAGTTGTGTTAGTTCCATCATTAAGATGAATAACCATAAATCCGCCACCGCCAATATTACCCGCAGCGGGATAAGTAACAGCAAGTGCAAAACCGACTGCCACTGCAGCATCAACAGCATTGCCGCCCTTTTTTAAAATTTCAATACCTACCTGAGATGCTAGCTCACTGGCTGAAACAACCATCCCATTTTTTCCACGCAAAGGATCTTTTGATTCTGAAAAAGAATTGTAAGAGAAAAATAATATAAAGAAGAGGAGTAAAAATATTTTAGAAAATGTTTGCATCTACATTTACCCCATCATTTTTAAGCTGATCTATAAGGATTGAAGTTAATTCATTTACTTGTTTGAGAGTTTGTTTAAGATCGTTAATCACGTTCTCATCATACAATAGTTTACCAACATTGTTCTGCTGATTCATAGTTTCTTTTGTGAGATTATTTAAATCGGAAAGTAAAGTATCGCTTTTTTGAACAACGTTTTTCAAATCAACAAAAAGTTGATCGATATTTTCTTTATTGCTTGAGAGAAGTTTGTTACTCGTTGCAGTAAGTTCCACAGCATTCTGCGTTAATGATCGGATATCATTTCTATTTTCAGAGAGCATAATATTTAATTTCTCTGTAAGTAAACTTAAGTTTGTCATTGATGTTTTAACATCCCTGCTAAGTTTATCATCAGTTAGATATTTGTTTAATGAGTGGAGAGAAACTTTAACATCTTTTAGGACCGTAACTAAATCATCCTGCACAGAGCCAAACAAAGACATAACCGAAGGAATATCGGAGTAAAATGTGCCTTCACTAATTTTGCTATTATCAAAAGAAGTGAGAGAAGATCCCGGAAATACTTCAACTTTTTTTCCACCCATCAAATCAAGCATAGAAATTGCAAATGATGCATCTTCTTTCAGCTGAACATCATTTTCAATGGACAATTCTACGAGAACATTATTTGGTTCTACTATCATTTCCTTAACGTATCCTTTACGCAAACCATTTACAGTTACTTGATCACCGATTTCGAGTCCGGATACATTAGTGAATCTTACTTTTACAACGTGTTCATTAGATTGTATTGAGAAATTTTTTGCCCAGCCTAAAATCCAGATAAAAACCAAAATTCCTACAAGAACAGTAAGCCCAACTCTTATTTCAGTTTTTCTTTCATTTTTCATAAAGATCCTTCGAGACGGTGTTCAAAAAGTTAAAAAATAACTTTGTTAAAATACTAATTATCTGATGCAGTATTTAATTTTTCTATGATTACTTTTTTGATTCTTTTATTCTGAACTTCCTTAACAGTAAACCTCAAATCCAATTCTACAAAAGAATAATTTTCTTTAGGTATACTACCAGCCTTGTTAAGTATGTATCCACCCAGCGTATCATAGTCATCATCTTCCACAGCTATATTAACGGATAAAGATTCATTAATCTCATCGAGTTTTGTTTTGCCGAGTGCAACGTATTGATTATCGCTGATTTTAATTAACTGGTTTTCTTCTTTATCAAATTCATCCCAAATATCTCCAACAACTTCTTCAATGATATCCTCTAATGAGATTAAACCGGCAGTTCCGCCGTACTCATCCACAACAATTGCAAGATGGATTTTCTTTTCCTGAAATTCTTTCAACAGATCACTGATCAGTTTAGTTTCAGGAACAAACAATGGTTTTTTAATTATTGATTGAAGTGAAAAACTATTTACTAAATCTGGATTCTTTACAAAGGCAAGTAAATCTTTTGCAAACACGATACCAATAATTTCATCGATGTTATCTTTATAAACCGGTATGCGGCTGTGCCCGGAGTTTGTTATCACGCTAACTATCTTTTCATAATCATCATCTACAGAAACTGCTTTCATATCAACTCTGGGAGTCATTACTTCATTTACACTTAGTCCTGTAAACGAAACTAAGCTGCTAATCAGCGAATGTTCATCTTCTTCGATGGTGCCTTTTTCCTTACCGATATTTGCTAAATCAATCAATTCTTCTTTAGTTAGGACAGATTTGCTTTTATCGTAATTAATTCGAGAAGATGCCAACTTAATTATTTCAGTTATCATTTCAGCAACAGGATAAATTAAAATACTGCAATAGTTTAAGGGAATAGCAATCATCTTAGCAAATTTTAAGGGATTTTTAGAAGCAATTACTTTTGGAAATAGCTCCCCGAAGAGTAAAATTAAAATGGTTAGTAGAATAATTTGTAAAGATAAAACTATCTCTAACGAAATATGAGTATAATATGAAACATCAATTGCTAGAGAAACTGCAACGATTGAGACAGCAACATTAACAAGTGTATTGCCAATTAATATTGTAACTAAAAGTCTTCTTGGAAAATTAATTAGATTTGTTAAGTAACGATAAATAACTCCTGATTTGTCTAAACCGGAGTCTAAATTTTTACGATCTAAAGAAAACAACGCTACTTCTGAGCCAGAAAAAAATGCTGAACCCAGAAGCAGAAAAAAAATTATTGCAAGTTTAATAGACCAATCAAAATCCAAAAAGAAGTTTATCCTATAAAATTATTAATCTAAAATGGAAGATCATCATTAGATTCAACCGGAGGCATCTCATTTACGGTACCTGTTTCGCTTGAATTATTTTCAGAATAATTACTTCCTTCACCTGAACTATCCAATGGAATAATTTTTTCTGAAATTACATCTGTAGAATAACGTTTAACACCTTCTTTATCAGTGTATTCGCGCTTTGTCAATCTTCCCTCAACATAAACTTTACGACCTTTCTTAAGGTTCTCTTTCATATAATCTGACATATTAAAAACGGTTATGTTGTGCCAAGTAGTTTCATTAACCCAGTTTCCATCTTTACCTTTATATCCGTTTGAGGTAGCCATTGAAAAACTTGAGATGGAAACATTGCCTGTGGTAAAACGGGTTTCAACATCGCGTCCCAGATTACCAATTAACATAATTTTGTTTAATGAAAAAGCCATATCAGCCTCCATTTAAGTGAATGAAAGAATGTTTAATTATTATTTAAGAATATATCAATTTTGAATGCAATTTATAATTTGTTTGGCTTAAATTCCACAACACACAAAGAACTTAAGTTTCTATAGGTAAAGTAGTTATGTAATAATTACCGCCGCTCTTAGTGTTACGAATGTCGCATTCGTCCCAATCAAGACCCATTGGAATTAGTTTCGAAAATAATGAGTAATCAAATCTTCGAATTCAACATATTTCTCAAAATCATACAGACTTCAACAATCGCTTGATATAATAAGACAAGAATTTTGAACAATTTTTGGCTTAATACTTGAATCTATCCTCCTAATTATTAAAAAATTGGTTTAAGTAAATGAATACCGGACAAATGATGATAACGATAGGAGCAATGATGCTTTTATCTTTTTTAATATTAAGAGTTAATTCTACTCAAGTAGTAAGCCAGGGGACTATAATAGATTCAAAACTCGGAATAGTTGCTCTAACAGTTGCAAATACTTATGTGGATTTTGCTAAAAGACAGGTCTATGATTTTGCCGTTATTGATAGTACACTCAGCAGTGTTGATTTAGCTGACTTAAAGTCACCAGGCAATTTAGGACCAGAAGGAGGGGAAGTTTATCCATTCTTTGATGATCTGGATGATTTTAATCTTTGGGATCCAGCTTTAGGTCGAAACATTGTAATTACTGATACTACAACACTTGCTTCTTCAACAAATGCTGGTTTATTTACTCCATTTTTTATAACATCAAAGGTTTATTATGTAAATGAGTCAAATCTTGATGTTAAGGTAAGCACACGAACTTGGTACAAAAGACTAGATGTATTTGTCTGGACCGCAGGTTCGACCGATACAATTAAGTATAGTAGTATATCAACAATGTGGTAATTGAAAAAGGAATTTATTATGGGTTATACAACAATATTAGATATTCTTGGTGCGGCAGTGATAGGCGGCATACTATTAATCAATCTATTAAAAGTCAATGGCAGTTTAATTGAGAATGAAAGTATATACAGCCATGATAAGAATTTACAGATTGACCTTGTAATTGCAGCAACAGTTCTAGAGCGGGATTTTAGTTTACTTGGATATGTTAAAAGTACTAACCTAGTTGGATTGAATCAAAATATTTTTGCGGGTGATAGTGTTAGTATAACTTTTAGGTCTGATATTGATAATAACGGTGTGATTGATACTATACGATATTTTATAAGTGATACTTCTGCACTCTCCCACACTCCGAATCCCAGAGATATGATATTATATAGAAAAACAAATAACGATTACCCCTTTGTATTAGCAAATAATGTTACACGTTTTAGACTAACGTACTTAAATACATTTTTGGCTGAAGTACCGCCTCCAATTGTATTAACAAGTGCTGTTAATTACATCCGGATCGAAATAAGAGTAGAAGATCCATTTGCCTATGATAATAAATATAGTGAAGCAATTTGGAGAAGAATCACAGTTTCTACAAATGCTATTAATAGAATTTAATAAAAGGAATATTTATGAATGGTAAAATATCATTGTTATTAGTATTAGGCTTTAGTGCCATTTTTGGGCTATTTGGAAGAAATATGCTTAGTAGTTCAAATGTAACTGTAGATAATTTTTCCTTTTATTTTTCAAGAACTCAAGCAAACCAAATTGCCAGAAGCGGAGTTTATTTAGCTCTTGGGAAATTGAATTCTTCTGATCCAAATTGGACCACAGGTTATTCTAATAAGTCCTTTTCAAATGGAAGATTAGACGTAAGTGTTACCTTACCAAGTGGCATTAACGGACCACGTATTATTACTTCAATTGGAACATTCCCTGCGGTTAATGGAATTTCCGATACTGTAATTACAACTCTAAGACAGAGGACTTTTTCAGAATATGGTAACTATTATAATAAATTTGCAATATCTTCAGGAAGTAGTGTTTGGGCAGCTACTGGAGATGTTTTTGATGGTAGATTCCATGCAAATGATTTTATAAGATGTTATGGAGATCCCGAATTTATGGGAGAAGTTACCTCAACTAAAGGTGTAAAACTATACGATTCAAAATCTAATCCAATTTTTCACGTTACTCCCAAAATCGCACCCGCTGAAGCCCCAATTATTGATACAGCAGGGATGAGAGCTGCTGCATTTGGCGGTGGAAAAGCTTTCTATGACACTACCGGAGCAAAGCGATTTACTGATGTTTATTTAAAGTTTTATGCTGATGGTACCGTAGATTATAAATCTAAAGTAGGAACCGGCTCCTGGAGCCCGATAGTTAATAAACCTATAACGGCTTTAAGTAGTAATGGTCTTATTTACGTTCAGGGAGGTAGGGTTTCGGTTGAAGGAGTATTGAATGGACAGGTAACTGTCGCCGCAGTTAAGGACGGAAGTACAAATGCAGATGCTGGAAAGGTATTAATTCCAAAGTCAATAACATATTCTACGGATCCATTAGCTGATTATAATAAGTTTAATCCTCCTTACAGTTGTTCTGACTTATTGGGCTTAGTTGCTGAAAAAGAAGTAGTTGTACCTTTTGATAATTCACGTGGAGATATTGATATTCATGCTTCTATTTTTTCTCAAGACGGTGGAATGAAAATAAATAGCTATGGCTCATATTCAGGTGTGCACAATATGAATATTGTTGGAGGAATAATTGGAAATTATGTTGAGCCTACGGCGGACTATGTATGGAATAGTACATTAAAAAAATATGTTCCGATTCGTGGTTACAGTTATGTGCATAAATACGATAGAAGATTTGATAATTGGGCTCCACCTTATTTTCCGAAAAGAAAACTATTTGTACCTGAATTATGGTACTCTGGAAATGTAAAAATTCCAGTTTGGGGTTAACGAAATAGTTGAAGTCAATAAAAGGCTGCTTTAATTAAGCAGCCTTTTTTAGTTCTGTTTATTAACAGTTACAATCCAGGCATCAACAAATTCCTGAAGCTTCCATAAATTATTTCTTACTTCTTCTGCTTCTGTTCTTGATTTAAAGAATGGAATTATTTGAACTAAATGTAATTTTAAACTCTCGCTATACACAACACTGCATTTATAATTCGTTTTAGTTCTACTAATCTCTGCAAATTCATTTGCCTTATCTTCATTAGAGTAAGCCCCAATTTGGACCACATAATAAGCTTCCTGAAGACTTGGATACTCCCCTGTTGTTGGAGCTTCAATCGTTTTTTCCTCGGGTACTTCATCAAATATATAAACTTGTTTTTCATCATCATAACTTTGCTGAGAAGTTGAGCATCCTGAAATTAAAAAATATACTAAAATTATCAGTAGTGATTTGATAAAATAATATTTCATTAAGACACCTTTATTTTGTTTTTCAAAAACTGTAAAAAAAAGGGATGGCAAACCATCCCTTTAATAGATTACTTAAACTATTTAGAACAATAAATGATCAAATGCGTTCTGTGGAATTATTGGATAACCATCTTTATAACTAACCTTACCTGCAAAGTAAATGCTTCCAGGAATAGTTGAAACATCAACTAATGGAATGCTTGCACCGTACTTTGCATTTATAACTTTTATAAATTCATTTGCAACTATTCCATGAGCCTGACTTGATGGATGAACACCATCTAAGCTAAATAATCCACCACTCACATAAGTAGTCTTAAAAATTAGTCCGTTTTGTGCTGTACCACCAGTAAAATCCGCAGCTCTAAATTGATTGAATTTTGTAAATATATCAACCAAACCATAACCATTACTGTTTGCTAATGCTGCTATAGTTGCATTATATGCTGTAACAGTATTACCTGCAGTTGTAATTTCATCTGGGTCTAAAACAAATGGATCTGGAAAAGGATTCTGAGGGTGGAACCCAAACGGTTTAGTGGTATCTACACCAAGAGGTACTGCTAAATTATTATCTCGATAAAATTTTCCAGTTGGTTGACCTAATAATGCAGCATAAGTCTGACCTCTTAGGGTTATCAGCGTGGTAGAATTGAGTAATGCAGCAGAATCAGCAAACCAAATTTTGTAAGGTAATTGTCCTAGATTTGTTCCACCTTCATGACTACCGTAAATTAATCCTGTTGCTGGCAACCCGCTAGCAGTTTGGGACAGAGCAATCTGCCACCATTTAAGAGCAGGATTGGTCGCCAAAGCAGGACCAACAGTTGTAAAAAATGGTATTGCACTAACACTTGGAATATTAGCAACTACAACTTTAGCTCCACTTGCATCAGTATACTGTTTTAATCCCTGCATAATACCGCCGAATAATTGGTTAAACTGTGCAACGGATGTAGGAGCAGCTGGTGATGTTCCACCGCTAGTAGCATAACCAAGCACATCATTATTTCCAATCCAGAGTGTAATAAATGTTGGAGCTAACGATAACGCCTGTTGCAATTGTGATCCTTTATTTAAGACACTGTTTCTTAAAATTACATCAAAATATGGATTTGGAGTATTTGCAAATAAAGCTGATGCACAATTTGTAGAATTCGTAGCCAGTAATACATCATAAGTTAATGCACCTGGCACACCAAGATTATTATATGGTGCTGGATAACCTGAATTTAGTAATGAACCGCTTGATGCATTATACTTAATTGTAAATGGAGATAAACTTTGAACTTCCATTCGACCACCTAAACCAGGATCGGATACATATGGTGTTTGAAATCCTACACCAACTTGTTTTGCAATCAAATTACCATAAGCGTACATTTGTCCGGTTTCATAAATAGTTCCGCTTTGATAGCCTGCGGTAATACTATTTCCAATGGAAACAAATTTAGAAAAATTTGCATCGCCGCTGGTTCCATTCTGTACAGGTGCTTCTAATTCAGAAAAGTCATCACAACTAATCACAAAAAGTGCACTGAATAAAATTATACTTAATAAACTTATTTTTATTTTCATAGTGTTTTTTCCTCCTTAAAAGCTATATATAAAGCTAAGTGAAAAAATATTGGCTATTGAATTATAAGTGCCGTTAAATTTTGAGTCACCGGTAGTATATATTTGCTTTGAATTATCGACCGTTAATTCCTTAGCACTTATAAATAAGTACGATCCAACAATTTTCAACTTCTCAAAAAGCTGAGCATCGATACCGGCACTAAATCCTAATCTGTCTGAATCCGCAAGAGAAGGATTTAAGTTTTCTGGATCAACCGGCATATTATCAAAATAAAATCCACCCATTAAACCAACCTGTTCATTAAGTTTATAATAAGCACCAAATCTTAATATATAAGAGTTATTGTACAATCTTGGACTTGCAATATCATCAAATGTCTCATCTTCAAAATCAACTGCTAAAGTGTCATAACTAGACCATCCTATGTATTGATATTCTGCACTTAATTTTAATTTATTTGTAACATCTATTGCGATACCAGCTGCTATATTTTGTGGTGTGGTCAAAGTTGCTGTAATATTACCTGATGGAACCTGAGAGGCAAACTGGCTTGGGGCTATTGTTGTAGCAGTACCTTCAAATTCATATTCCATTTCACTTGAGTATGATGCACCGATACTAATAAAATCTTTTGGTCTGAACATCAAACCAGCATTAAATCCATAAGCAAAATTATCGCTTCCCTCTAATTCAACAAATGCATCTTCGGCAAATAAACTTGAAAGTGGACTTTTTCTTGTAATCTTTACATTCGCAAATCCATATAAAAATCCTGCACTAATAGATAGCGTCTCAATAGGCTTAAAACTAACAACGGGTGAAACCACGTATGTAGTTAATCCTGTTTCAATTGCAAGATACTTACCTGGCCAATTTTCATCCCAAGTGGTTCCGAGCCCAAATGGTTGTGTAAAACCTAATCCAATAGTCCATTGATCATTTATCGTATGTGAAGCAAATAAATGCGTTGGAAAGAAGACACGATTTTCGGATCGGTATCTATCAATTTGCGGACTAACACCTCTAAATGACGTTTGAGGTGCAACAAGATGCGAACTAAGCATAATATGTGTTCCCTGAAGGAATGATAATCCAGCAGCATTCCAATACACAGCTGAAGGGTCATCAGCAATGGCAGTAAATGCACCGCCCATAGCTACAGCTTTGGCTCCTCTAATATTCAACTGAAAGCCACCTGCAAAAAGATTAGCGGTAATCAGTGTTGATAATACTAAAAGTAGTAGTAATCGAGATTTCAAGTCTCTCCTCCTGATGAAAGTGATTGATAAGTAGTTTAGCGAAAATTAGCAATTTTTTGTAAATAACAAATTATTTTAGACTAAATAAAGAAATATATTTCTCAACAGGTTTACCTTCGGATACGTGTATTTCAGTAATTATCCCATCAACATTTGCTTTAATCTCATTTTCCATCTTCATTGCTTCAAGGATCATGACAGTTTCACCTTTGATAATGTTATCACCAACTCCCTTTAATATTTTTAATACCAAACCCGGCATAGGTGATTTGATAATTTTTATTTGATCTGCATTACCTTGCGATGCCGATAAAAGTTGATATGCTTTTTCTTGAAGTGTTGTCCTGATGCTAAGATCAATATTTGAATTGTTTATTTGAAGAGACATCTCACCGTTAGATTTATTCCATAATGATGTTTGATAGACTTTGTTATTAATCTTAAGTATAAATTTTGAATGATTTAACTCAGTGATGGAGTAACTTAACTTAACATTATCAACTTCAACAAAATTATCATCCAAAATTTTAATTTGTTTTGAGCTGCCATTTATTCTAACTATAAATTCACTCATAATTCTGCTCCCACCAGTTATTATTCTTTACAGGAGTATTTACTTTTTGTACAGATTTCTTTTTTGATTGAATAAGCGCAGCTAAAATACTTGCAGCAGTTTCATGATCATTTTTATTCTGAGATAAATTATCCTCTAACCTTGAGCTGTTATTTAGGGTATCAATAAAATTAATATCATAATCCCCTTTTGAAAATTCATTAGTATTTAAGATGTAATTTAAGAACTTAGTATTTGTGGTTATACCTGCTATTTGAAACTCATTGAGAGCTCGTTTCATTCTTTGAATTGATTTATTTCTGTCACGATCCCAACAAATAAGTTTAGCAATCATTGGATCATAGTGAATGGATATTTCAGAATCGGAAGCAAATCCAGAATCAACTCTTACTCCGATTCCATTTGGTTCTTTGTAATGCAATATTTTTCCAGTTGATGGAAGAAAATTATTTTCGGGGTCTTCTGCATAAATTCTGCATTCCAAAGCATAACCATTAATTGATATATCTTTTTGCTCAAAAGAAATTTTATTACCGGCCGCAATTGATATTTGTTCTCTTACCAGATCAATCCCGGAAATCAATTCTGTGACAGGATGCTCAACTTGTATTCGTGTGTTCATTTCAAGGAAATAAAATTCTTTATTTGAATCCATAAGAAATTCAATCGTTCCTGCATTAAAGTACCCGCAAGCTTTGGCTGCCAAAATTGCCGCTGTAGTGATTTTTTTTCTGGTGATTTCATCCACGAAAGATGAAGGTGCTTCTTCAATTATTTTTTGATGTCTTCTTTGGATTGAACATTCTCTCTCAAAAAGATGTCTGTAATTTCCATGCTTATCAGCGATTATCTGAACTTCAATATGCTTAGGATTTTCAATAAATTTTTCTATGTAAACTTCATCATTCGCAAAAGATTTTAACGCTTCGCGTTTTGTTGATTCAAAAGCAGATTTAAATTCTTCTTTACTTGTTACCTTTCGCATCCCTTTTCCACCGCCGCCTGCAGAAGCTTTTAATAAAACAGGAAATCCAATCTTCTCGGAAAACTTAATTCCATCTTCAACATTTTTAATCGCTTCTAAAGTACCCGGAACAACCGGAACATTGTTTTTGCTCATCAAAGTTCTTGCTGCAGTTTTACTTCCCATCATTTTAACAGATTTTGATGAAGGACCAATAAATATGATGCCGCTTTTTTCAACTGATTCGATAAAAGATGAATTTTCAGAAAAGAATCCATAACCGGGATGAATGGCATCAGCACCAATAGATTTAGCAAGTTCGATAATTTTATTTTTATTTAGATAAGATTCGGAAGCAGCAGAATCACCAATGCAAAATGATTCGTCAGCCATTCTAGTATGAAGCGAAGTGAGATCAGCATCAGAATAAATTGCTGCTGATTTAATCTCAAGTTCTCTGCAAGCTTTAATTATTCTAACTGCAATTTCACCGCGGTTGGCAATAAGAATTTTCTTGAACAAATAAACTCCTATTTTAATTCTGCAATAGTAATACCTTCGCCGCCAAATTCAATAGCTGCAAAGTAAAAGTTCTTCACTTTTTCATGTTGTTTTAAAATATCCCATACAGTTTTTTTAAGAACTCCTGTCCCCTTTCCATGAAGAATTTCAACACGCTCTAAAGAACCTTGATAAGCATCATCTAAAAACTTAATTATTTGAAATTCAGCAATTTCAGGTTTTTCCCCGCGGATATCCAATCTGAAATTTGCATCAGAAATTTTAAAAGATGAAAAATTATTATCAACAATAACCTTCTTTTCTTTAGTTTCAAAAAGATCCGATATATCAACCTGCATTTTAATTGTACCAGATAAAATAGTTGCCTTGCTTTTGGATTTGTTCAGCTCAATTATTTTACCTGTAGTGGATGAATTATTTATCCCAACAAAATCTCCAACTACAAAATCATTTTTATCACTTATTTTTTCAACATTCTCAGTAAACAAACTTTTGTTGCTAGATTTAACCTCTTCAATAATCTTTTTTGATTCCTTGATAACCTCTTTACTTGCACCGGATTCCCGCAAATCCTTAATCACCTTCTCTATTTTCTTATTCACACTTTCAAGATACAATTCACCATCATACTTCACTTTTTTAAGAATTTCTTTTTTCTCTTTCTCAATCTTTTCATAACTCTTTTTATAAAGAGCGGATAAACCTTCCAGTCTTGAATTCTCAATCTCAAGTTCATTTAACTTTTTATTTAACTTGTTAGATTTTTCCTCAAGCTCAGATAAAAAACTTTCAAGATTATGTTTATCAGAATCAATATTTTGTTTTGCCTTCTCCAAAACATCATCATCCAAGCCTGTACGTTTTGCAATTTCAAACGCATAACTTGAACCCGGAACACCGAGATTAAACTTATATGTCGGCGAAAGATTGTTGTGATCAAATTCCATAGCAGCATTCTGCATACCATTAATATTATATGCAAAAACTTTTAAGCTGCCGTGATGTGTCGATGCAAATACAGTAGAACCCTTTTCTAGTAGAGTTGATAGAATTGCGGCCGCGAGTGCTGAACCTTCTGCCGGGTCGGTACCTGTGCCAATTTCATCGAGCAGTATTAACGAATCTTTGCTTGCATTATCGATAATACTTTTAAGATTTTTTAGATGTGAACTGAAAGTTGATAGGTCATCTTCAATGGACTGCTGATCCCCAATATCTATTAAAATATTTTGGAATATATGAAAATTAGAATTTGAATTTGCAGGTATATGAATACCAGCCTGAAGCATCATACTCAATATCCCAATAGTTTTTAATACCACTGTTTTACCACCGGCATTTGGACCCGTTATTATAACAACTTTATCATCGTTCAGTTCAAAACTTAACGGAACAGTTTTTTGTCTGCTTAGCTTCTTTAACAGGATTGGATGTCTGGCTTCAGAAATAAATATTGGTTTTGTGTTATCCACTTGCGGAAAAGATCCAATAATTTCTAAAGAATATTGCGCTCTCGCATAAACAGAATCTATATATGCAATAGTTTCAAGTGAAGTTTTAAGCTGCTCACTCGATTGCCCGATCATCTTTGTGAGTTCTCTTAAAATTCTTTCAATCTCACGCCGCTCAGCGAATGAAAGAGAAATAATATCATTATTAAGATCAAGCGTTTCTTCAGGTTCAATGTAAACAGTTTGTCCGGTTGAAGACTCAGAATGAATAAATCCACGTATATGTCTTTTGTGTTCGGCTTTAATTGGAATTACCATTCGACCATCTCGCAAAGTCAAATAATCTTCTCTTACTATGTCATCTTCTTTTAGAGTTTTGATTATTCTATTAATAGATTTTACAAGTTCATTCCTTCTTGAATTAATATCTTTTCTAATACGCGAAAGTTCATTACTTGCGTTTTCTTTTACCTCACCTTGTTCATTTATTACTTTTTCAATATGATGTTCAAATAATTTATCCGAAAATAGAGAGTATAATTTTTCTCGCAGCTTTGATTGTTCTTTTAATTCTGATTTTAAAAATTGAACAAGTAATCGTGATGTTTTTGCAAGTTTAAGAATTTCTAAGACTTTATTGCTTGATAAAATTGATCCTTCAATTCGACTTTCAGATAATGAATTTTTAAGATCGGAAATAAAATCTATCGGGGGATGGCCCGCTTTATTTATGATCTCCTTTGCTTCTTCAACTAATATTCCTTCGGTTGTGATAAAAGAAATATCTGATGAAGGATAAAGATTTAGGATTAAATTTTTACCGCTTTCGGTGGATGAATATTTAGAAACCTGATTTAGAATTTTTTCAAATTCTAATTTTTCTAATACTATCTCATCAATCATTGGATAGAATCTTTTTGATTAATGTAATCTTTAATTACATCCTCTGTGCTCGGTGTGTAGTTTTTAAGAAAATCAATAGACGAAGGGATAAATCCGTAAGCATACTTATAAAATACCGATGAGTTTTGAGTTTTCTTATCAGGAAAATCGAATATGTTAAGCAATAAAAATATTGCGCTCATAAAAAAAAGCAACTGAACAATTCCAACAAATCCACCAATCAACTGATTAATTAAATTATTTACTTTATCAAATGGATGAATTACTCTTTTAAGAATAGTTGTAACAATCATAATTGCAACAAACAATAATAAACCTGCCATAATCTCGGCCAGGTAAAATTCAATACCAAAAGTGGATTCAATCAGTCTTCCAACGAATGATGAAAACAATATTGCTACAATTACTGCTGCAATAAATCCGGTTATGCCAACAAGCTTTCTTACAAAACCATCTTTAAATCCCAGCAGAAAACCCACTGCAATTGCAAGAATTATTATTATATCAATAAAATTCAAGATTGGACCAAATAATTTTCTACAATAGATTTTACGATTTTTCCATCAGCTTTGCCTTTTAATTCTTTCATAACTAACGGCATAAGTTTGGGAAAATCCGCTTTACTCTTTGCACCAATTTCATTTGCTAATCTGATAATCTCGTTCTTTATTTCTTCCTCATCCATTTGTTTTGGTAGATAATCCATAAGAATCTTTAACTCAGCTTCTTCAGTATCAGCAAGTTCAGTTCTGCCTGCATTACGGAATTGCTCAATAGAATCTTTTCGTTTCTTTGCAGCAGTGGTAAGCATCTTAAGTTCATCTTCAGGAGTAAGTTCTTTAGCGGCACCACTTTTTTCAAATTCAAGAATTAAAGCTCTGATTGATCTTACAACGCTAAGCCTTAATTTGTCTCCGGACTTCATAGCGTCTTTCAAATCCTGATTTATTTTATCTTTTAAATTCATATGCCCTCGATAAATTGAAAAAGGCAGGCGAACAAAATTCAAACCTGCCTTAAATTAAATAGATACAATTTTATAATTAAACTTTGATCATTGCCGAATAATTAATTCTTAAGCAGGATGCTTTTCTTAATTCCTGCTGAATATCAGTTACAAAACCCATATCTGTTGTTTGATCAACTCTAAGAGAAACAATTACATTAGGTAGTTCAACACGTTTGTTATACATAATATTCTGAATGTCTTCCATTTTAACAATTGAATCATTTATCTGAACTCTCTTGTCTTTTCCAACCCAAATGTATTGGACCAATCTTTTATTCTCTATTTTCTCAATAGCCTTAGCTTCAGGAAGTTTAAAGCTAACAAGCACTTCAACTTCTCTCATTGTTGTCGTAACCATAAAAAACAACAGAAGCATAAAAATAATATCCGGCATCGAGGAAGTCGGAATTTCTGTCTTTGAATTAGCTCTTCTTTTTTCAAAATGCATTTTGTTAATTCCTCTGCTATTTTTTTACTAATTCTGGTTCAGCAATAGAGATAATAATCGGAACAACTTCTTTAACATCAGCTTGCTGTTCTTCATTAAGATCACCATACTTTTTACCATACTTACCATTTGAGTATTCATCTCTCACTTCAAAATAAGCCTGCTTGATTTGATCTAAAGCTGCTATATAAACGTTGTAGACTGTTTTTCTATCTGTCTTGAGAGATACAATCATCTTTTTATTTTTTGGTAGGTCATTTTTACTTGCAATTCTGGCTTTTAACAAATCTTTAATTTGAAAAACCGGAACAACGTTGCCATCTATAAGAACATCACCATTTTCATTAACAAGTACGGCAGCCATTCTATTTGGATCAACTTTAACTTCTTCCTGATTTTCTACTATTTCCGGTAATGTTAATCCAAGACCTGTATCTACATCAATTACAGTAGCAACAAGGAAAAACAGAAGCAAAAGGAATGCTATATCAGCCATAGAAGCTGTAGGAATGGTTGCTTCAGGTATTTTTTTCTTTTTTATCATTTTTAATTCTCAGTATTTAATTCTTAACTGAAACTTATTTCTTAACCTTCATTTCATATAAAGCATCAATCAATTCTATTGAACTCTGCTCCATATCACTAACTAATCTATCAATTCTAGAAATGAAATAATTGTAGAAAACCTGAAGAATCATAGCAACAACAAGTCCAAACAGAGTAGTTAAAAGTGCAACTGAAATACCTTCGGCCACAATCGCTGGAGAAATCTGAGCGGCTTCCTTAATAGCATCAAAAGCTCCAATCATTCCTTGTACTGTTCCTGTAAAACCAAGCATCGGTGCAATAGTAATAAATGTAGAAATCCAGATAAGTCCTCTTTCAAGAAATCCCATTTCAATACCGCCGTAAGCAATAATTGCTTTTTCAGCAGCATCTAAACCTTCATCATATCTTAAAAGTCCGGCATAAAATACAGAAGCAACTGGTCCGCTTGTATTTTCGCATACTTTTTTTGCAGCGTCAACTCCACCAGATGTTAAAGCTCTTTTAACATCAACGATGAATTTTTTTGTATTAGTTCTGGCTTTTGTCAAAGTCCACAATCTTTCAAATGAAAAAGCTAAACCGATTATTAAAGATGCAAGAATTGGATGCATAAACCCGCCACCCGCAGTATATTTTTCAGTTAGCCAGTTCAAAACTCCGCCTTCATTTGTAGCTTGAGCTAAGATATTGAATATCGACGCGATTGTTGTTGTGAAGTCCATATAAGATAACCTCCTGGTAAATTAGATTTTAGTTCAAAATTTGTAAATGATCAAATAATTTTCTTAAAAACGTGTAACTACAATAAGTATTTCGAAAAACAAAGTCAACAAAATAGTTTGGTCTTATTCTCTTGAATGGGTGCTGAATCTAAACATTAAATCTATTTTTTAGTTCGATAATGTTGCCTGAAATAAAGTTATAATGATTAAATAATGAATGAACAAGTTCTCCGATTTCCTCAGGTTTCATCCAGGATGAGTAATTTGCATTCTTCTTCCAATCACGATTTGCAGGTGTATCTAATATAAATGGAGCAATTGCGTTAATGGATAAATTAATACTATCTCCCTCTAGCGCAAGAGTTTTTACCAAATAATTTAGAGCAGACTTTGCAGCACCATAAGAAAATTTTAGTTCCTCCGGATGATTACCTGTAAATGCGGAAGTTAAACAAATCGATCCAGCATAACTTTTTTTAACAAGTGCCGAAAAATGCTTTGCTATAAAAAAGTTAGTTTTTAGATTCATACTAATCATTCTATCAAAATCAACTTCTTCTGTTTCCCATACAGATGTGCCCCCGTAAAACCCCCCAATAGTTGAGTATAAGAACAACTTAGTTTTTTCATTAGTCTTTACTTCAAACAAGGATGCTATTACATTCTTCTCAATACTTAAATCTTTTATAGTAAATTGTTTTACTTTTGAATCAGAAAATGATGCATCAAATTTAAAATCGAATAAATAAATTTCATCATAATCTTTTGAAAGAAGTGTTTTTGAAACTCCTTTACCTAAAGCACCATTCGCTCCGAAAATTATAAGTTTTTTATCCATTTTATTTAATTCCTATTGACTAAAAATTTTGCTGTAACAGGATAATGATCACTGTAGCCGCCAAGATATCTTGAACCGCCGTATGTTGGAAATGGTGCACCCTGAAATTTGCCTGTTCTTGTTATCATTAAATATTGTTTGTAAACCTCGAATGAATTACAAACATATTTTATTTTTTCTCCAAGCAAAAGTTCTTTAGATATTATAATCTGATCAAGCATATTGAAATCATCTTTGTACTTATAACTTCCAAGCCCATCAAACCAGGCTTTATACGAAAGGTTAAATAAATCGGTTCCAAAATATTCAGGCAATTTTTCATGGTCTAAAGAATCGCAAAAGAAAGGCTGAGCTTTTAGATGCTCTGTAATCGAAATATTTGTTGGCTCATCATTAAAGTCACCGACAATAATAATACTACTTTCAGAATCCTTACTTAAAATCTCATCTACAACACTTCTTAAAGTTTTTGCTGCGTTAATTCTTTTTGGTTCTGATACATCTTCTCCACCTCTTCTTGAGGGCCAGTGATTTACAAAAAAGTAAATAGTATCGGTTTTTTCAAATAAAAATGATCCTTCTAATACTAAACGAGTCTCATATTCTCCACCCATATAAACTTTATGACCCTTTATATTTAACAAAGAAAATCTTTTCGCGTTATAAATAATCCCATTATCAATTCCTCGTCCATCTGGAGATTCAAGATAAACAGTTTTATAAGATTTATCTGAAAGATACTTTATTATCATCGTGTCCAACAAATCTTGATGCTCAACTTCATTCACACCGAGTAAGTCTGGACCATTATCATTATTCATAGAGCGAATTACTCTGGAAAGATTATACATTTTTTTATCAAGTCGTTCATCATTCCATTCTTTTGATCCGGAGGGTAAAAATTCCTCATCAGAAGTTTTTGGATCATCCATCGTATCAAAAAGATTTTCAACATTCCAATGAGCTACAAATAATGTATCTTTGGTTGGTTGTGCACAAGCAATGTTAGAAAGGGCAAGTACTATAAATAAGATATAAATGTTTTTCATAAAAATAGTTTAGCAGTATTTGTTATAATTAAATTTCAATTCGAGTAACTACGCCGTGTAATTTATTGTACGGAAAATCAAAATAGCTAATCCAATTGGGGGCTATCTTCTTTAAAACTATAAAAAACTTCAAGAAAAATTTATTAGTCTTAATTTCTTCTGCTCCGTAAAATATAGCTTTCTCATTAAACTTCCATTCCTTAAATAATACCGGAAGATTAGGAACCTCCATATATCCGTACAAAATGCTGGCAACGAACAATCCGGGTGATATTTCTTCATATCTATCTAATTTAATTCCATAAGGCAAATCAGTATTCTCTACTGAAACCAAAACATTTTTTTCATACATAATTCCGGTTCTGAACATACAATGTAAAATGTATGGCGATACAACATTTACATTTTTAGTAAAGAACAATGCCTCGCCTTTAACGTAATTGCCGGTTTCATAAATTTGTTTAAAGCTTTCTACAAACACATCTAAAGTTACAGAGCGTAAGAATTTTCTTAATCTATTCATCCCGTTGATCCATAAACCCATAATAGCTAAAACAAATGCAGCAATAATTATGGACCAATATCCACCGTAAGGAATTTTGTGAGTTACTGCAACCAAATAAATCAAAGTAACTATCAAAACAAAAACTGCGATTGATAATTTTATATAGTCTTTTCTATTCCATAAAATAAAGACAATAAAGATTGAACTTATAAACATCGTTGCAGTAACTGCTAATCCATACGCAGCGGCAAGATTTGCAGATTCTTTAAACACCAAAATCATTAGTAGTACTGCCAATAAAAGAATCCAATTAACGGATGGAATGTAAATCTGTGATCTCATTTTTGTTGATGTGTATTTTATTTTCATCAACGGAAATATTCCAATATTTATTCCTTGAAAGATCAACGACATCACGGCACTTATCATTGCTTGCGAAGCGATAATAGTTGCGAACAAAGTTAAAATCAAAAATGGGATATAAAATACTTCTGAAAAAGTACTGACTAATTTGAATAGAACTTGAGTTGTATCGTTGTGTTCAAGAATATAGGCCCCCTGCCCAAAATAATTAATTATCAACGCAATGAAAACAAAAAACCATGCTTGTCGTATTGGTTTACCACCAAGATGTCCCATATCTGCGTAAAGAGCTTCACCTCCGGTTGCACAAAGAATAACTTCACTAAGCACAAAAAATCCAGGTAAACCATTATGGATGAAGAACTCAACGGCGTATAAAGGATTAAAAGCTAACAATATGCCTGGCATATGAATTAAGTAAAAGAATCCTGAAAGAAACAAACTAATAAACCAAAGTAACATAATCGGCCCAAAAGACAATGCAACTTTTGAAGTTCCTTTAAATTGTATCGCAAATAAAAGAATAGTTATTACAGATGTAACTATAATAATTGTTCGTAATCCTGTGGATTCGAATCCGGGGATAAGCTTTAAACCTTCAACGGCAGATAAAATACTTATTGCCGGAGTAATAACACCATCACCCATAAGCAATGAAACACCGATGAAACCAAGAAAGGATATAAAGCCAATTTTCCTTCCCTTCTTTAAAGTGGTTATCAGTATTTCTTTTAATACGATTATTCCGCCTTCCCCTTTTGTGCTCATACTCATCGCTAGCCAGGCGTACTGTACTGTAACAAGAGTAATAAGTGTCCAAAAAATTAGGGAAAGAACCCCATAAATATTCTCCTGTGATGGGATGGTTAATGTAAATATTATTGAAAGCGTATATATCGGACTTGTTCCAATATCACCAAAAACTATCCCCATTGCTTTAATTACATCTTTTGCAGGACTTGCTTGAGAGCTTTTCATTTATAAAACTTTTATGCATTCGCTTAAACTGCAAAAAGTCGTTTACACCTTCCGATTATTTTAACAGTAAAAATATAGTATTACATATTTTAATCACAATTATAGAATGATTTTAAATTTGTTTCTTTTTTTATTTTCACTTCAATTTTGAATAACTAATCTTTATTTTCTGCCAACAATTTTATTCTCATTAAAACCTCTTTATGAAAAACAAAAAATTTGTAATAATAGATGCAATGGCACTCGCCTATCGTGCATATTTTGCTTTTATCAACAGACCACTAACAAATAGTAAAGGCGAATCAACATCTGCTGTTTACGGATTTTTAAATCAACTTATAAAAGTTTTTGAAGATCAAAAACCGGATTATCTTGCTGTTGCTTTTGATTCGAAAGAAAAAACTTTTAGACATGAAAAATATGAGGCTTATAAATCTTCACGAGATGCAATGCCGAATGACATGATTCCCCAATTGCAGAGAATAAAAGATATTGTACTTGCGTTAAATATTCCGCTTTACATACTGCCGCGATATGAAGCTGATGATATTGTTGGAACCGCCGTAAAAAAAGCTGAAGAGTTAGGATTATTTTCCTATGCAATAACACCGGATAAAGATTATTTTCAATTAATTACAGATAAAACAAATGTTGTACGTCCTGGCAAAATGTCTGATGAAGCAATTCTTTACGATAAGCAAAAAGTGATTGATGAACTTGGATTCGAACCCAAATATATGATTGATTATCTTGCTTTGATTGGCGACAGCAGTGATGATATTCCGGGTGTTGCAGGAATTGGTCCAAAAGGTGCTGTTCCATTAATTCAAAAGTATGGAACGATTGAAAATATTTATGAGCATATCGATGAGATTGATAAAGCTGGAATCAAAAAGAAATTGGAAGCAAGTAGAGAGAATGCTTTTCTTTCCAAAGAGCTTGCAACAATTTATTGTGAAGTTCCAATTGATTTTGATTTTGAACATGCAAAGTTTACTGATCCGGATTTTGATAAAGTTAAAGAAATTTTATTTGAACTTGAGTTCAAAGCTATTTATGCCAAGTTGATTAAGTTTTATGAAACAAACTCTACTGAGGACATAAAAAAAGTAAAAGTATCAAAAGATATTAAAGAAGAAATTGAAATTTCTATCTCAAATGAAGCTATGAATTCATTTGATGATAAAAAAGTTAAGTATCAGTTAATTGTAAAGGAAAATGAAGCAAGAAAACTTGCCGCAAGATTGCTTGAATCAAACTTATTCGTTTTTGATACTGAAACTGATGGACTGAATACATTTGAGGTTAAACTTGCAGGAGCTTCATTCTGCATAAGACCGGATGAAGCATATTTTATTGCAGTAAATCCTTTTGATGATGAACCCGGATTATTTGAAAATAAATTATCCGATCGATTACCAATATCAACTTTTATAAAAATCTTTAAAAAAGTATTTGAGAATGCTGAAATAAAAAAAGTTTGCCAGAATGGTAAATATGATATTGCCGTTTTAAGAAGCATCGGTTTAGAGGTTAAGAATTTTTATTTCGATACTATGCTTGCAAGTTATATACTGGATGCGGATCAAAAACATGGAATGAATGATCTTTCGGAAAAATATCTTAACTACTCCCCTATTCCGATCTCAACTTTGATTGGAGATAAAAAAGATCCAACAAAAATATTTGAGGCTGAAGCAAGCGTTCTTTCAAATTATGCTGCTGAAGATGCAGATATAACTTATAAGCTTTATGAAAGACTTGATAAAGAATTAAAGAAAGCAGGAATCGAAAGAGTTGCTTATGATATTGAATTTCCTCTGGTTCCTGTTTTGGAAGATATGGAAAATGAAGGAATAAAGATTGATGTAGCAGCACTTAGACAATTCAGTAAAGATCTTCAGATATTGCTGGATAATTATACAAGTGAAATTTATAAAGTTGCTGGTAATGAATTCAACATCAATTCTCCAAAGCAGCTTCAGGAAATTCTTTTTACAAAACTTAATCTTGCTACAGGAAGAAAAACTAAAACAGGATTTTCAACTGATGCACGTTCGTTGGAAAATCTGCGTGGTGAACATGAAATTGTTGATATGATTTTAAATTACCGGCAAGCATCAAAACTTAAATCAACTTATGCGGATGCTCTTCCAAATATCATCAATAAAAAAACAGGAAGAGTTCATACAAGTTTTAATCAAACAGTTGCTTCCACCGGAAGATTATCAAGTATTGATCCTAATCTGCAAAACATTCCTATCAGAACTGAGATGGGAAAAGAAATTCGCAGAGCATTTGTGCCACGTGATAAAAACTATAAAATTTTAAGTGCAGATTACAGTCAGATTGAACTAAGAATTATGGCTTCTATTTGCGGTGATGAAGCTCTTATCAAAGCGTTTAGTGAAGGTGAAGATATTCATAGAAGCACAGCCGCTTTAGTTTTTAAAGTTAATCCAAAAGATGTTACTCCTGATATGAGAAGAAAAGCTAAAGAAGTTAACTTTGGAATTCTTTACGGCATTGGTCCGTTTGGATTGAAGACAAGATTAGGTGTAACTCAAACTCACGCAAAAGAAATTATAGATACTTACTTTGGCACGTTCAAACGAGTAAGAGAATTTATGGATAGTTCTGTGAGATTTGCACAGGAAAAAGGTTATGCAGAAACGTTATCAGGCCGAAGAAGATATTTAAAAAATATTAACAGCAACAACAGAGTTGTAAGACAATTTGAAGAGCGTGTTGCTATCAACATGCCGATTCAAGGTACTGCCGCTGATATGATTAAGTTAGCGATGATAAATATTCACAAAGAACTCACTAATAAAAAAACAAAAACTAAAATGATCTTGCAAGTCCATGACGAATTAGTTTTTGATGCACACAAAGATGAAATTGATGAGTTGCTGCCGGTTATTAAAAAATTAATGGAAAATGCTTTACCGTTAAAAGTTCCTGTTGTAGCTGATACTGGAGTTGGAGACAATTGGCTTGATGCGCATTAAGTGAGTTCAAGATCAGGTTTAAGTTCAAGTTTAGATCACTATAATTTTAAATGAAAATTAATCCATCTGAAATAAAAAAAATACTTTGCATAAAACCACGCGGTATTGGGGATATAGTTTTATCAACAATTATTCTTGATAATTTAATAGCACATTATCCAAATGCAAAGATTGATTATTTAACTGAACACTTTGCTAAGCATTCTTTGAAGAATAATCCTCTTATTCATAAAGTTTTAACAATGCACAAAACTGAATTTGTCTTTAAAGTTGCAATGAGAATCCGTAAAGAAAAATATGATATGGTAATCGATCTTTGGTCAAATCCAA
This sequence comes from Ignavibacteriaceae bacterium, assembly GCA_041738675.1. Classification (GTDB taxonomy): domain Bacteria; phylum Bacteroidota; class Ignavibacteria; order Ignavibacteriales; family Ignavibacteriaceae; genus IGN3. The sequence goes on along the minus strand of JBGSPH010000062.1, from coordinate 16,334 downwards.
GAAGTGCTCAGATAACTTTTCTTTCGGGTTCAAAATTCAAAGTTGGTTTCGCTTACCGCGGCAGAAAATATGCATATAATATTTTAGGAACTTCAAGTAAAGGTGAACATCATTCCGCCGAGCATAATTTGGAATTATTAAAGCCGCTTGGTGTTAATATAATTTCTAAAAATATACATTATTACATTGGCAGTCTTGAAAAATATTTTGCTGATGATTTTTTTACTGAGAATAAACTTGATGAAGAAAAAGTATTTGGAATAATTCCTGCCGGCGGCTGGGATTCAAAGAGATGTGATAAAGAAAAATGGGTAGAGATTTGTAATGAATCAGTTAAAAAAAATAATTGCAAGATATTAGTTCTCTGGGGTCCCGGTGATGAAAGCGATGCGGAATTTATAAAGTCTAATCTGCAAGAGCATTGTTTACTTGCACCAAAATCTACACTTCCACAGATGGCTGCAATGATATCAAAATGTGATCTTGTAATTGCAAACGATTCTGGACCGATGCACATATCTGCAGCACTTGGCGTTAAAACTGTTGGCATATTTGGACCAACAAATCCTAAAGCTCACGGACCATATTCTCCAAATTCAGATTATGTGATTAAAGATGATTTACACTGCATAATTTGCAATAAATTAATTTGTCCGTTTGAGCATGAATGTATGAAAGAGTTACCGATAAGCTTAATACTTAAAAAGGTAGAAAACCTAATCAATGAAAAAGTTTGAGATTTTTCTAAAAAATATTTTATTAAAATTACTCGTTACACTTAATCCTGTAAAAAAAAATATTCCTTTACCGCGATTTGATTCAAACTCAAATCTGCTTTTTATAAGACTAAACAGATTGGGTGATGCACTTGTAACAACTCCGCTTTTACACGAAATAAAGAATCAATTAAAATGCAAAGTATTCGTTCTTGCAGATCGTAAAAACCATTTTATTTTTAAGAACAATCCGTCCGTTGATGAAGTATTTATTTTTGAAAAGGGCTTACGCGGATTTAAAAATTTTAACAATATTATAAATCAAAAATCTATTGATGCTGTAATCGATATCCACGATGATGTTTCAACTACTGTAAGTTTATTAGTTGCATTGGCAAGAGTTAAATATAAATTTGCATTAAAAAAATCAAACTATACTTTATTCACTCACACAATAGAACGAATCGATCCAAGTAGTAACCACATTATACTAAGACTACTAAAATTAATAGAACTTTTTTATTTAAAAGTGAATGAAAATTCTGCACGAGTTAGATACTACCCTTCGAAAGAAATAATTTCTAAAGCAAGTGTTGAATTAAAAAGTATGAATCCAGAAAACAAATTTTCTGTAGGGATTAATATTTCGGCAGGAAGTAAAGCTAGATTCTGGGGTGTTGATAATTTTAAATTGCTTTTAAATTTATTATCAAACTATAATGTAAAACCAATCATATTTTGTACGCAAGAAGATTTACCTCTTGCTAGAGATATTGCGAATGATAATTTAATATATCCTTTTACAAAAGGATTTGATATTTTTGCAGCAGCAGTATTAAATATTGATTTTCTGTTTACACCGGACACATCAATTGTTCAGATTGCTTCAATAAATAAAATTCCATTATTCGGAATTTATGTTAAGTATAAAACCGATGATATGTTATGGACACCATTCAATACAGATTTTGAATGCATTGTAACTGAAGAACCAACACTAAATAATGTATCATTTGATGAAGTTAAGAATAAATTACTACCTTTTCTGGAGAAACATTTAAATGCCAAACAACATTCCGTCGTGTAAAAATTTTTCTGGATACAAACCGTGCTATCCGGATCATAACTGCTGGGAAAATGGATGCAAAGAAAATATACCTATCGGCAAGAAAATTCTTATAATCAATTTTGATGCGATGGGCGACGTGCTAATGACAACCGCACAACTTCCATCCATTAAAAGAAAATTTCCTGAATCAAAAATTTATTGGGTAACCCTAAAAATTGCTGCTCCGCTTCTTCACAATAATCAATTCATCGATCAGATTTTTGTTTATGATGCTGAATCAATTTCAATTCTAAATCAAATTGAGTTTGATATTGTAATGAATGTTGATAAATCTCAAAGATCATGTGCACTGCTTAATTCTGTAAATGCAAAGGAAAAGTTAGGATTCGGGCTCGATAAAAATGGAGTTATAGTTCCTGTTAACGAAGGAGCAAATTATAATTACAAGCTTGGAATGGATGATCATTTCAAGTTTAAAGTAAATCAACGCACGGGTCAGGATTATCTTGCAGAAACTTTTGAACTTGAACATACTCGCGATGACTACACTTTTAATTTTTCAACAGATGAATTACGATTTATTGAAGACTATAAAAAAACTGTTCGTTTAAGAGACACAGATAAAATTATAGGTTTTAATACCGGCTGCTCTCTCTTATATCCAAATAAAAAAATGTCTGTTGGTCAGCATATTTTCCTTATCAATAAGTTATTGGCAAAACGAAAATATAAAGTAATGCTGCTTGGTGGACCCGAAGACACAGAACGAAACAAAGAAATAGCAGATTATTTTAGAGGTAGAATTATAAACACTCCAACCAATGATGGTGTTAGAAAAGGTGCCTGTTATGAATCGATTCCACAAGTGATTGTTACCGGTGATTCTTTTGGTATGCACCTTGCTATAGCACTAAAAAAATATGTTATTGCCTGGTTTGGATTAAGCTGCTGGACTGAAATTGATCTTTATGATCGCGGAGTAAAAATATACCAGGAAGATCTTGAGTGTTCCCCTTGCTGGAAAAAGAAATGTCCTTTTGATCTTGAATGTATAAAAAATCTAGATCTGAATAGAATTATTAATGAAGTTGACAGATACTTTGAAGAGTTTGATAAAGTAAAAGTTCAGGAACGAGAAAATGTTTTTGAAAAAGCACGAAAAATAAATCGTCCATTAATTCTCGATGGAGCAATGGGCAGCATTCTTCAAGAAAAAAAGCTGACATCGAATAAGAGAGTATGGAGTGCAAAAGCCAACGACGATTCTCAAAGTGAGGTTATTACATTACATAAAGATTACATAAGAGCTGGTGCTGATATAATAACGACAAATACTTTTAGAACTAATCCATATACTCTTATTTCATCAGGAGTTACAGACATAGTAGGAAGTGTTACAAAGCCAGTCGATATTGCTAAAAGGGCTCGTGGACGTTCAACGGTATTAATTGCCGGCTCAAATCCTCCAATTGAAGATTGTTATCAGGTTGAAAGAACAATTTCTCAGAAAGATTTGGAATGGAATCACAAAGTTCATATTGATGCTTTGATGGAATCTGGTTGTGATTTTATTATGAATGAAACTCAAAGTCATTTTGATGAGATTAAATTTATTTCAAAATATTGCGGAGACAATCATATTCCATTTGTTATGAATTTTTTCTTTATCAATAAACCAAAACTACTCTCCGGTGAAAATTTAACTGACGCAATTGAGTTTGTTCTAAAATATCATCCGCTTGCAATTGGATTTAATTGTATAACAATTGAGGCATTAGATAATGCAGTTAAAAGATTAAAACCTGATATAAATTGGGGATTTTACTTAAACTGCGGTGGTGGTAAACTAACAGATCAAACTATTGATTGTGCAGTTTCGCCAATAGAATATATTAAGAAAATAAAACCATTCCTTAAATATGGTCCATCTTTTATTGGTTCATGCTGCGGTTCAACTCCTGAACATACAAAGAAAATTAAGCATTTAATTGATGAATGAAATTGTAGTAAAATCGCCGGCTAAGATTAATATCGTACTTAATATCATCTCCAAAAGAGAAGATGGTTTTCATAATCTTGAAACGATATTTTATCCAATTAATCTTTTTGATGAAATTAGATTTACTAAATCTGATAAATTTTCTTTTGCAAGTAATGATGATAATCTCAATAAAGAAACAACCAACCTTATCATCAGAGCAAAGGAACTTTTAGAAAATAAATTTGGGATTTCAATTCTAGTTGATGTTTTTCTAAATAAAAATATTCCAATTGGAGCAGGACTTGGCGGCGGAAGTTCTAATGCTGCATCTACACTCACTTCACTTATAAAATTATTTGATCTAAAAATTGAAAAAGATCATTTAGCAAATCTGGCTCTAAAACTAGGTTCGGATGTACCGTATTTCTTAAACCCTTTTCCCTGCTATGCCGAATCACGTGGAGAGATTTTGATTCCGATAAACTTAAAACTTGATAAATATTTACTTATAATAAATCCAGGAATTCATGTTGCAACAAAATGGGCATTTGGTCTGATCAAACCAAAGATGCCAGCATACAGTTTGAAATCTTTAATTAGTAAATCAAAAATCGAAATTGAAGAAGTGATGCGATTGGCAAGTAATGATTTTGAAAAAATAGTTTTTGAACACTTCCCTGAGATAAAAGAGATAAAAGAAAAAATGCTTCACTTGGGTGCAAAACATTGTATGATGACAGGAACGGGTTCAACAGTCTGGGCTTTGTTTGATGACGAAGAAGCTGCTCATCAAACAGAAATATACTTTAAGTGTAAGAATTATTTTACGCACATTCAGGAACCTATTTAACGGCACCTTCAGCAAATTCAACAATTCCTTTTGTAGCATTAAGATTTACTTTTAATCCAAACGGAATAGTTACAAAATCCTTAATGTGTCCGTGGGGGAAAGTATAAATTGATGGAACTTTAATTGGAGTAATATAATCAGAGATTACTTCGCCAAGTGTTAATGTTTTTTTATTAGGATCATGTTCGTTGCAGTCAACAAATCTACCAAGAATAATTCCTTTAACTTTTTTAAATACTCCAGCTAATCTTAACTGGTTTAACATTCTATCAACTCTGTAAGGAAGTTCGCCAATATCTTCAATCATTAAAATCTTTCCTGTAAGATTTGGGAAATAAGGGGTACCAAGTAAATGAGCGAATACTGCTAAGTTTCCACCAACAATTCTACCCGATGCAATTCCCTTTTGTAGAAAAGGTAATTTTTGATTTTCAGGATATTTAATCTTACCAATTTTTTTATTTGATGTAATCGTTTCCCAGAACAATTCGCTTGTGTATTCACTAACCTCATCATAAAAATCTACTGCTACCATTGGGCCAGCAAAAGTTATCAATTCAGCTTTTTCCAATAATGCCATTTGAAGAGCCGTGATCTCGCTGTATCCAACAAATATTTTAGGATTATTTTTAATTAATCTGTAATCAATTTTATCTAATAATCTAAATGCTCCATATCCGCCGCGCAAAGTAAAAATAGCTTTTACATTTTTATCTTTAAACATCGAATGCAAATCATCAATTCTTTCCTGGTCAGTTCCAGCTAAATATCCATGATTTTTACCAACATTTTCTCCAACTTTTACCCGGTAACCCAAACCTTCTAAATATTTTACTCCTCTTTGAATTCTTGATAGTTCTTCAGGTGAAGAGGCTGGAGAAATTATTCCAATAACATCCTTTTTATTGAGCCGTTTTGGTTTCTGAATCGACATTGTAAATCCTTATGTTAGAGTATTGTTAATGGCAATTTACAGAAACGAAAAAATTTGCACAACTATGGAGGCTCTAGTTTGTTTTAAATAAGCCATTTTTATTTGACCAATAGAATTATGCCTCAAATCACGGAAATAATAGGTGATTTAAAAAAGTTTTTAGCAAATTTACAATGTGTTATATTTGTTTTAGTCGGAATCAGAGAATTGAGAGCATTTAATCAACTTAAATGTTAAATAATTTTACAAATTTTTAGAATGAATAAGCCCAAAGTACTCTTTATTGGTGGTTCGATAAATCAAACCACAATGATGCACCAAATCTCAAAAGAATTGCAAGAAATAGACGCATATTTTACGCCATACTATGCAAGCGGACCTTTGTGGGTTATGACAAAACTAAGGATGCTTGAGTTTACGATAATGGGTGGAACTTTTAAAAGAAAAACTTTAGAGTATATAAAAAACAATAACTTAAAGCTGGATTATGAGGGCAAGAATGATAATTATGATTTGGTGTTTACCTGCCAGGACTTAATTGTACCAAGAGGAATCAAAAAGTTTAAAACAATTCTTGTTCAGGAAGGAATGACTGATCCACCTGATTGGCGCTATCATGTTACAAGATTTTTAGGGTTGGGTCGATGGTGTGCCAGCACATCAATGACGGGATTATCTCATATGTACGATTATTTTTGCGTGGCTTCCGAAGGATTTCGTGAACAGTTTATTGATAGAGGCGTTAATCCAAATAAGATTAGAGTAACGGGCATTCCAAATTTTGATAACTTTGAAAAATTTAGAAACCTGGAATTTGAGCATAAAAATTTTGTACTTGTTGCAACAGCAGATGTAAGAGAAACAACCAAGTATGAAAACAGAAAAGAGTTTTTATTAAACGCCAAAAAGATTGCAGGCGATAAACAAATTATTGTAAAGCTTCATCCAAATGAGTTAGTAAAAAAACGAACTTCTGAAGTAAAAAAATATTTACCGGATGCTTTAGTTTATCACGGAGTCAGCATCGATCCGATGATTACAAATTGTGATGTACTCGTTACAAGATTTTCCAGTACTATATTTCCGGCGATTGCATTAGGCAAAGAAGTTTATTGTAATATTGATCTTGCAGAGATAAAAAGGTTATTTCCAATTCAGAATGGTGGAACATCGGCTAAAGCAATTGCTGGAGTTGCTCGCGAATTACTTGCTTCAACAAAACCTGTTGTAAGAGCTAAAGAAAAAAACAAATATATCGAAGATCTTAAATTGGAAATTAAATATATGCTTAAAGAAAAACTTGTAAGAGTAAAATCAATATTCTAATTAAAGTGAAAAAAAAATTAAATATTGTAACTGTAATACAAGCTAGAACCGGTTCAAGTCGCTTACCAAATAAAATATTCCTTCCATTATGTTATAAAACTTTATTATACAGAATGTATGAACGGGTTGCTGCATCAAAGCTTAAAGGAACAATTGTAATTGCAACTACCACAGATATAAGTGACGATAAAGTTGAAGAACTTTGCAAAGATTATCAATTGAATTGTTTTCGAGGTCATCCAACAGATTTGTTAGAAAGACATTTTCAGACAGCAAAATTATTTAGTGCGGATGTGGTAGTAAAAATTCCATCTGATTGTCCTTTAATTGATCCAAATGTTATAGATAAAGTTTTACAATTTTATACAGATAATTCTGAGAAATATGATTATGTGAGTAATCTTCATCCAGCTACTTATCCTGATGGAAATGATGTGGAAGTAATGAGCTTTGCAGCTTTGCAGAATGCCTGGGAAAATGCAAAACTAGAACTTGAACGCGAACATACAACTCCATATTTGTGGGAAAATCCGGATAAATTTAGAATTGCAAATGTGGTTTGGGAAACTGGTATAGATTATTCAATGTCGCATCGTTTTACAATAGACTACGAAAAAGATTACAATTTCATAAAACAGGTTTATGATGAACTTTATCCAATAAACAATAAATTTACACTTGAAGATATTCTTGATTTGCTTGATAGAAAACCTGAGATCAAAAAAATAAACGAAGAATATTGCGGAGTTAACTGGTACAGAAATCATCTTGATGAATTAAGAACAATAAATTCAGATCAAACAAAAATTATTTAACCGTAGAACAGACTTTAGTCTGTTTTTAAAGGTGCAAACATAAAAGCAATGTATAAAAAAAGCAGAATAAATTCTGCTCTACGAAATGCAAACAAATTTGTAACAGACTTTAGTCTGTTAATTCTTTACAAATAATATAGCAACAGACTGATCCGCCACGGCGGACTGTTTTACGAAAGTTTATTATGCCAAACAAAGTAGAATTCAACAAAGATTATCCAACCATCACTAAATCGGATGAGTATTACAAAGTTGCTCTCGAATTAATTCCTGCGCAAACTCAAACACTTGCAAAAGGAACCGGGCAAAATATTAAAGGTGTTGCTCCAAAATATTTGCAACGCGGCAAAGGCTCCCATGTTTGGGATGTTGATGGAAATGAGTTTATAGATTACACAATGGGCGTTGGCCCAATTTCGCTTGGTTATTCTTATGATGTCGTTGATGATGCAATTAAAGAACAACTAAAAGATGGAATTACTTTTTCGTTAACACATCCTTTGGAAGTTGAAGTTGCAGAGTTGATTAACAAAGTAGTTCCAAATGCAGAATCTATTCGGTACAGCAGAGGCGGCGCTGATGTTGTTTCCGGCGCTGTTAGGGTTGCGCGCGCTTACACAGGGAGAAATAAAGTTTTGTGTTGTGGTTATCACGGTTGGCACGATTGGTACATCGCAGTTACTGATCGTAATAAAGGAATTCCACAAGCAATTCAGGATCTAACTTTCACATTTAGCTATAATGATATTCAATCAGTTATCGATTCAATTGATGTGGACACAGCTTGTGTTGTTTTAGAGCCATACGTTTTTGAAGAGCCTAAAGATAATTTTTTACAAAAACTTCGTGATGTTTGCACAAAGAACGGAACACTTTTAGTTTTTGATGAAATGTGGAGCGGATTTAGAATCGCGATTGGCGGCGCTCAGGAATATTTTGAAATCAAAGCTGATCTTGCCTGCTTTTCTAAGGCAGTTGCTAATGGTATGCCGCTTTCAGTTTTGACCGGAAGAAAAGAAGTTATGTCAGTACTTGAGAAAGATGTTTTTTTCTTTAATACTTTTGGTGGAGAAGCTCTTTCACTTGCTGCGGCCAAGGCTACAATAAATGAAATGATTGAAAAGAATATTCCTGCACAATTGGCAAAGCAAGGGAACAAGTTAAAAATTGGATATAATAAAATCACAGAAGAACTTGGAATGAGTTACACAAAATGTTCTGGTTTTGATTGCCGAACAATTATGACTTTTGATTCTTCTGCCGGCAATCCACTTGAAATGAAATCACTCGTGCAGCAGGAAATGATTAAGCGCGGAATTCTTTGGGGAGGATTTCATAATATGTCTTTTTCACATTCTGATTCCGATATTGAATACACATTGAAAGCTTACAGAGAAGTTCTGCCGATACTTAAAAAAGCTGTTGAAGAAAATAATGTAAAAGGTTTTTTACGCGGTGAACCTGTTGAACCAGTGTTTAGAAAAGTTAGTAACTTTAATATGAAACCAAAAAAGAAATAAGAACATTTGTAAGACTGAGCCTGTCGAAGGCTGACATAACTAAAATTAATCAAGTCACACTTCGGCTTCGCTCAGTGTGACAATTATAAGACAAAAAATTTATGAACTCATTAGAATTATTTTCATTAAAGAACAAAGTTGCAATCGTAACAGGTGCTCTTGGATTGCTCGGTAAAAATCATTGTGTAGCACTGTCAGAAGCTGGTGCTAATATTGTAGTTTGTGATCTTGATGAAAGCAGATGTAAAGAATTCGCTGCTTCTATTTCAACAAAATCTATTGGTGTTGGTGTTGATATTACAAAAAAAGATTCAGTGGAAATACTTAGAGATATAGTCATCTCCGAATTTGGAAAGATCGACATTCTTGTTAACAACGCAGCAATAAATGATATGTACGAAAATCCACAAGCAGCGACTGAGCAATCTATGTTTGAAAACTATCCGCTTGAGATGTGGCAGAAATCTTTGGATGTAAATGTAACTGGAACTTTTCTTTGCTCTCAAATCATTGGAAATGAAATGGCTAAAGCTGGAAAAGGAAGCATTATAAATGTTGCATCAACTTATGGATTAGTTGGGCCTGATCAATCAATCTATAAAAAACCAGATGGCTCACAATCATTTTTCAAATCACCTGCGTATCCCGCAACAAAAGGAGCAATCGTTAACTTCACAAGATTCCTCGCAGCTTATTGGGGCAATAAAGGCGTTCGTGTAAATACGCTAACTCCTGGTGGAGTTGAAAATAATCAGGATGAATACTTTATAAATAATTATTCTGCTAAAACACCTTTGGGCAGAATGGCACTTCCGAATGATTACAAAGGTGCAATAATATTTTTAGCAAGCGATGCTTCATCTTATATGACTGGAGCAAATTTAATTGTTGATGGAGGATGGACAGCATGGTAATTGATAATAAATTAAAAGAGAAAAACCTTCACCTAAAAGAAAAAGCAGAAAATATAAAAGTAATTTTAACAGATGTGGATGGTGTTTTAACCGATACTGGAATTTATTATGGTCCTCAGGGAGAGGCTTTTAAGAGATATTCGGTTAGAGACGGAATGGGAGTTGAACGACTGAGAAAGTATGCTGGAATAGAAACAATCATCATTACCGGAGAAAATTCTGCTGCTGTAAAATCAAGAGCAGAAAAATTGAAGATGCAGGAATTTTATCTTGGTGTAAAGAAAAAAGAAGAAGTTTTGGAAATCATTAAAAAGAAAAACGGATTTGCAAAAGAAAACATTGCCTACATCGGTGATGATTCTAATGATTACGATGTTATGAAGCTATGTGGATTTACTGCAACTCCAAATGATGGTATGAATTTTATAAAAGAAATTGCCAATTATGTTTGCGAAACGAAAGCCGGATACGGTGCATTTCGCGAATTTGCAGAATTGATTTTAGCATTTAAGAATAACTCTTAAAAATAATTTTGGAAAAGATTTATGAGCAAAAGAGAAATTAAAGTTGGTGCTCGTTTTATTGGTGATTGTCATCCAGTTTTTGTAGTTGGTGAAATTGGAATAAATCATAATGGCGATGTTGAGATTGCAAAAAAAATAATTGCAGGTGCAAAACACGCTGGCTGCGATGCAGTAAAATTTCAAAAACGCACGCCGGAAATTTGCACACCCAAAGATCAGTGGAATATTGAGAGAGAAACTCCCTGGGGCAGAATGACTTACATTGATTACAGACACAAAGTTGAGTTTGGAGAAAAAGAATATTCAGTGATTGATAAGTATTGTAAAGAGATTGGAATGATCTGGTTTGCTTCCTGCTGGGATAAAGAAGCAGTTGATTTTATAAATCAGTTTAATCCCCCGCTTTATAAAACTGCATCAGCATCACTAACAGATTTTGGATTGTTGGAAAAACATAAAAAATTAAACAAACCTATTATGATGTCAACTGGAATGTCCACAATCGAGCAGATTGAAAAAGCAGTTTCTGTTTTGGATAATAATAATTTGATGATTGCTCACGCAACTTCTGCTTATCCTTGCAAGAATGAAGAACTAAATCTTAGAATGATCGAAACTTTGAAAATTAAATATCCGGAAATTCCTATCGGTTATAGCGGACACGAAGTTGGACTAGCACCAACGTGGGCTGCTGTTGCACTCGGCGCTTGTTTTGTCGAACGTCATATCACTTTAGATCGCGCAATGTGGGGAACTGATCAGGCTGCTTCTGTTGAAGTTGGCGGAATGGAAAGATTAGTTTCAAGTATTCGTGATATAGAAAAATCTTTAGGCGATGGAATTAAAAAAGTTTACGATAGCGAACTTGGACAAATTAAAAAGTTAAGACGAGTTAAATAATATTTTATTACCCTGAACTTGGTTCAGGGTCTTTTTATCTTAAAGGAGATGCTGAAACAATTTGCCGCGGCAAACAGCATGACACTCAGCGAAGATCAAATATCCTTGTCACACTGAGCGAAGTCGAAGTGTGATAGATTTCTTATTAAATGGAAAAACCGTCATCCTTCGACTTCGCTCAGGACGACCTGAGAATATTAATCAATATTTTTATGATAGTAGAAGCAAACATTTTCTCAGATATATTTAGCAGTATTTACAATTACGTAAATACAATGTCATCCGCAGAAATAATTTCAACATCGTTGATTATTATGGCGGCATTAGTCTTTGTAATTCTCGAAAGAATTTTTCCATACAATAAAGGACAGGAAATTCTTCGTGAAGGTTTCTTTGATGATTTTGCAATGTACACGATTGCTCAAAATTATATTTTAAGCATAATCATCTTTGGCGGGATAATTCATTTCATTGATAACACAACCGGAATATCAAGACTGCAATTATTAGCAAGCATTCCGATCTGGGCTCAGTTAATTTTCTTTGTTGTTACTCATGATCTTTACATTTACTGGATGCATCGATGGATGCATAAAAATAAATGGTTATGGAGATTGCACGAAGCACATCATTCGCCACGAAAAGTTGATTGGCTTTCCGGTTCACGATCTCATCCATTAGAAATTTTATTAAACCAAACAATTGAGTTCGCTACAATTATTTTACTTGGCGCACCAGTTGAGGTTATTGCATACAAAGGTTTGATAAGTGCAGTTTGGGGAATGTACATTCATTGTAATGTTGATATACAATCAGGCTGGCTGCAAAAAATAATTAACGGACCAGAAATGCACCGCTGGCATCACTCAACTGGAAAAGGAAGAAACAGAAACTTTGCAACTAAATTTGCTATTTGGGATTGGATGTTTGGAACTGCTTATTTACCAGAAACAAAAGCTGATGAATTTGGATTGAAGACATACTTCCCTGCTCACTATTTAAAGCAAACTTTGTTTGCATTTAGAAGTTTTAAGAAAATTAAGCAAAAAGAATCTTAACTCGTTACATTAATACCCATCAATGGAATAAGAACTATAAATCAATTCATATTCCTGCAACCACTCGTTATCAGTTTTTGATGTTTCAATTACATCCTGATTTGATTCATTAGTATCATTCTCATCAATCTCCTGATTCTTTTTCAATGGTTTTAATTTACTTAGGTAAGTAAAAAACAAATTTGATTTTTGCATAATTCATTCTTTCTTTTTTCAGAAAGATAAATCATAGAACTCGTATGCAAATTAAGCTAATGTTATTTTTGTGTTAAGGAATGATTAAGAGCTCATATAAGACACGATTTAATTACAATGGCATAAACAATAAACAGACTAAAGTCTGTTTTACGTTTTTTCTTCTATAATTTATTTTCCCATAGAGGAATAAATCCTGCTTTTCTCACAACACTTTGTCCTGCAGGTGAAAGCACCCAATCAATAAATCGCTTTACTTCTCCACCAGGTGTTTTAGATGTAAAAAAATGAAGATATCTGATAATAGGATAAGAATCATTTCTAACATTAATTTCACTTGGTTCTACTCCATCGATTTTAATGTGTTTTACTTTTCCTTTATATCCCATCCCACCATAACCAATTGCATTAAAATTTTGTTCAACATATTTAACTATTTCACGTGTAGTAGGTATGACGAGAGAATTGTCTCCATATTCTTCGGCATCTAAAATATGATCTTTGAAATAAAGATAAGTACCGGAATTTGGATTTCTGGTTACAGGCTGAATTAAAGTATCTATGCCGCCAAGTATTTTCCAATTGTCAATATCACCAATGTAAATTTTTTTTAGCTGATCAAAAGTTAAATTTTCAACCAGATTATCTGGATGCAAATAAATACTCAGAGCGTCCTTTGCTATAAGAAACACTAATCCAAGTGATCCGTAATAGTCTGCAAGATCTTTTGCTTCATCAGGTTTTAAATTACGAGATGCAGTGCAGATATCGATATTACCTTTAATTAACTGTCTTATTCCAGCAGCCGTCCCTCCCCCATCAACCTTAACAGAAATTCCTGAATGATCTTTCATATATTCTTCAGCAAGCTTGGAAGTCAGTTCAAACATCGTATCGGATCCGGAAATTGTTACAATATTTTTATTTGAAATGTTTGATGAACATCCTGAGATAAAAATTATAAATGATATAATAATGAATAGGAATTTATTTCTCATTTATTTTTCTTCCGCAATGGATTGCAATCTTGCATTTATAAATGGAGAACCGGATTTCCATTCCGGTACTGTTTTACTGTTCGCTAATTGATAACAAAAATCAAAAAGTACTTTGGTATGTTTCTCAGCAGCTTTATAATCTATATTTTGATTTAAGTCGTCCGCAGGACTGTGGTAACGATTAATGTAATAATCTATAAAAGCTTCCACTACTTCTTCTTCACTTTTGCTTGTGTTTTTTGATCCTTCAAGAATTATGATCGAAGGTATGCCAGCTTTCGCAAATGCAAGTTGGTCTGAATTATTAAACGCACCAACCTGCCTGAATTGCGGCGGAATGTTTTGAAGCTCTAAATTGTAATTATTTGTTGTATTGTTGAGAAATTGATCAAGTGTTGAATATTCCATTCCTATTCCTACTATACTTGAAAAATCCCTGAACATTGCAATACCATCAATATTAACATTAGCTATTGTTTTGTGCAGAGGAACCAATGGATTATCTGTATAGTAAATTGAACCAAGCAGTCCTTTTTCTTCCCCCGTTGTTGCTATAAATATTATAGATCTTTTGGGTTTGGATTCTAAAGAAGAAAAAGACTTTGCCAATTCCAGCAATGCAGAAACACCAAGAGCGTTATCAAGTGCTCCATTGTATATTGAATCACCTTTTACTGATTCACCTATCCCAAGATGGTCGTAGTGAGCGGAGATTATCAAATAAGTATTTTTTAGTTCTGGATCAGAACCTTCAATCATTCCGATAACATTAGATGAAATAAAATCTCTTTCTTTAAATACTCCTCGGAATCGCATTTTAGTTTTTAGGTCGAAAGATTTGATACTCTGCCTATTGTGCATTTCAATAACATCATTAATTGAATATTCCGATCCAAAGAATAATTTATCTGCTTCTTGCAAATTAAGAAGTATATTTAGATTTCCGGAAACAGAATAAGCAAGAGTAACATCCTCAAATTGAAAATCATTTTTAACATCTCCCCAGTTTTCATAACTTTCTGTAGCTATCTGAATTGTACCAGCGCATCCACGAGCAAATGCTATTCTTCTTTTTGATTCAGCGTTACTATAGATTGTTGGTAAAGGTCCATCAAAAAATTCTTCATCATCAGAAATAGGTTCTCCATCAAGATAAACGACTATTTTACCTTCAACATCTACAGATTGATAATCATTATAATCAAATTCTAGAGCTACAATTCCGTATCCAACAAAAACGATTGGCAAAAATACAGGCATAAAAGTTTGCTGCCCTGATCTGTACAGATAATAGTCCTCTGCAAAAGATAAGTGCATTGTATCTTTATCAAGAATAAAAACTAACTCTGAATTACTTAGCGGATTGCTGCCATGCATAGGTATATTTTGAAAATATGAACGGTCTTTTGTAATTGATTTCAATTTTAAATTTGAAAAAGAATTAGATATGTAATTCGCAGCTATTTCAGCACCTCTGGTTCCTACTGCCCTGCCTTCCAAAGAATCATTAGCAAGAATTTCAAGATGATGTTGAATATTATTTGCGGAGATTGATTCAAATGCAGTATAGAATGATTCTTTTATCTGTGAATAAGAAAATCCAGATAACAGGTAAACTATTATAAGAGTTTTAGAAAGTAATTTCATTATTAATTTATTTTATACTACGATATACTAAAAATAAAAAAAGGACGCTACAGTAAATGCAGCGTCCCTCGTCGAAGGAGAGAGGAGAGAGAAATCTCTTATTTTAACAAGGTCATTTTTTTTGAAATAAATTTAGAACCTGCTTCAAGTGTGTAAATGTATAATCCACTTGATAAATTTGAAGCGTTAAATGTTATTTCATATGTACCTGAATTTCTAAAATCATCAACTAATGTCTCTACAACCTGTCCAAGAATATTTGTAACTGTTATTCTAACCTGAGCAGGTTCTACAACTGAGTAAACAATTCTTGTACTTGGGTTAAAAGGATTTGGATAATTCTGACTTAATGTATAATCAACCGGTGTTGTTGAAAGAATTTCTTCTTCTACATCAACAGTTGTATAAGAAGTATATCCTAAAGCAGAAACTGCTGTCCAGCCTTCAGTCCAAATTCCATCTGCTGGATTAAAAGCACCGAGATAAGAAACATTGCTAAAGAATGCATCCGGAGGTGCAACAAATCCTGAATTAGCTGGTGAACCTGCTGATGGACGTGGATCTAATCCGCCATTCGGAGTTCTGCTTATTCCATTTAATTGTGGATCTACTATCTGATTTCCATTGGCTAATAAATGTGTCTGTACAAAATCCTGTGTTGCTATACTGCCAATTGTGTTTCCATTACTGAAACCATACCATATGTTATTTGCTAATACTAATTCACCTGCTTCTAATCTTGATCGGCTGTCTTCACCTGATGTTAAATCTTCTACGGTTACTACTGATGTACTTGCTACGAAGTCTGTTACTATACTGTTCCAGATTTTGCCGCCTGAGTTATCTCTGAAGTATAATGCTCTGTCATTGCCATCGCCGCCTACACC
>JBGSPH010000058.1:0-119848 GCA_041738675.1 Ignavibacteriaceae bacterium | reverse complement strand
AATTGCTGCTACACTTTGGACAATGTTTTTTTTCATCATTCTCAACTACCATTGAGTTTTGTTCCTGTAAATTTATATAATGTAATTACTTATATAAATTCCAGCAACACTTTTTGACTATTATGCCCATTTCGAAGGAGTCTTCAACTGAGAAATCTGATTTATTTAGACATACAGATTTCTCCCTTCGGTCGAAATGACCTGTTATTTATTTTTTGATTACTGCATAATCGTGCAGTATTCAAAACATTATAATTCCCCTCAACTAAAAAACCGCATATATATGCTGTTGCGCACCTATCAATAATTTTGCACTTTTATCCCAGGAATCAACCTAAAAATATTTTAACCAATAATTAAAATTAAACCGGTGTTCAAAATAGGATCGTTAAAAAATATGAGGAGGATGACATGGAAAATTTCATATTTCCAAAAACAATTTCTAATCCATTAGCCGATCTCATTAGTGATGAGATTTGGGAATTACTTAACAGCCGTGGTTTAATTAATGACCGCTCGGTTAGGGATTATATTATTCGAAGACGATTTAAAACATTACGCTCACAAAAAATTAGAACCGGCGATGCAATTGACACACTAAGGGCAGAATATCCTTATCTTCAATTTGATACGATTAGAAAGATAGTGCATAACCCTCCAAAACAGATAAGTAGATCATAGAACTTTTAAGGTGTTTGCCCTTACCCGTCCCGATTAAAAATTGGGACGGGTTTTTTGTTTTAAACGCTTTTTGCATTCCGATTTTTTATTTAATTCTTTCCTTAGTTTTGGATCAGTATATAAAAACAATTTTATGATAATTGAAAATCCCATAACTCCTCTTACAGAAATCTTTGATCCGTTATTCAAGCAGAAACAGATTAAATTTTTTATCAAACGGGAAGATCTTACTGATGAATTTATTTCCGGCAATAAATTTTATAAACTAAAATACAATCTTATAGAAGCTGAAAAACTTGGCTTTAGGACTCTTCTCACCTTTGGCGGAGCTTATTCAAATCATATTCACGCAACCGCTGCTGCGGGCAAAAAATATGGATTTAAAACTATTGGTGTTATACGAGGCGAAGAACATTTGCCCCTCAATCCCACATTAAGTTCTGCACAAGAAAATGGAATGCTTATCGAGTACATCAATAGAAAATCTTATAGAAATAAATATGATGAAAATTTAATACAAACATTAAAAGTAAAGTTTGGTGATTTTTATTTAATACCCGAAGGCGGCTCAAATCATCTTGCAATACAAGGCTGTGCAGAAATTATTCCAACAATAAATATAAACTTTAATTTTATCTGTTCTGCTTGCGGTACCGGCGGCACGCTTGCAGGATTGATTTTAGGATTAAATTCAAGATCATTTGCACTCGGGTTCTCAGTTCTCAAAGGCGGTTCATTTCTCAATCAGAATGTAGGTACTCTTCTTTCTCATTATCAAAAAGAAAATCTTAACAACTTTAAGATAAATTTGGATTATCACTTTGGCGGATATGCTAAAACAAATACAGAACTCAATAATTTTTGTGCAGGATTTTATGAACAACACAACATCAAAATAGAACCAATCTACACCGGCAAAATGTTTTATGGCATTTATGATTTGATAAACAAGAACTTTTTCCCGCCACAAAGCTCAATTGTTGCAATACACACAGGCGGATTACAAGGCTTGCAGGGTTTAAAACAAAGAAAAATGATTTAACAAAGATTTTATGTTTTAATAGTATATCCTTTTTAACTTTACGATGTAGTTTGATTTAAACTTTTTGCCTGGACTTGTTTTTAGAATTCATATTTATTATCAACTAACTTATTTGCAGGAAATATTATGTCAGAAAATCAATTGCCTGAACCAACTCCACAAGAGACATCAATAAAAAGTATTGCTAAAGAAATAACGCAGCCGTTTATAGATTTGTTCCATTCATCACGCGCCTTGTGGGGTATAAATCTTTCTTACCTGCTTGAAGGCATAACCTACTTTGGAATTGTTGGCTACCTTGTTATTTACTTTACAGATTTTGTTAAGCTTGATGATATAAGTGCTGGACAAATGGTTGGATTTCAAACTGCTGGCATTACTCTTGCAATGCTTTTTTTGGGTGCTACAGTTGATTGGATTGGCGTTCGAAAATCACTTATATATTCTTTAATCTTTATGTTGATTGGAAGAATATTTCTAACCGTAGGACCAACAATAACTTCCAACACAGGTTTATGGTCATCGGCGCATCTTATAGCAATGCTTGGTCTATTTGGGATTATTCTCGGTTATGGAATTTATCAGCCCGCATGTTATGCTGCGGTAAAACAATTTACAACTGAAAAGACTTCTGCAATGGGTTACGCAATGTTGTATGCGATTATGAATCTTGGTGGATTTCTACCCGGAATAATTGCACCTCCAATCAGAAAAGCATTTGCGACTGATCAGGAAGGAATGTTAGCGGTAATGTGGGTTTATGTTGGATTAACTGTTTTAGGAATTTTAGTTGTTGCAATCATCCTAACTAAAAAAACTGTTGAGAAAACGATTCAGGAAATTAGTACAAGCACAAAAGAACAAATTGAAGCAGACAAAAAAGCTGAAGATGCAAAATCAGCCAAAGAAAAACTGATGTTCTATCTTAAAAATTTTCCAATAAGAGATTTAAGATTTATGTTCTTCATCTTTATACTTATTCCTGTTCAAACATTATTTGCACACAACTGGTTAACTCTTCCGGTTTATTACAAAAGAGCTTTTACAGGAGTAGTCTCCGATAACTTTGAGTTCTTCACGAATTTTAATCCGCTTTTAATTTTTATCCTAACCCCAATGGTTGCAGCCCTAACGATAAAGAAAGACACTTACAAGATGATGATTTACGGAACATTTGTTATGGCATTTCCAACATTCATTCTTGCCCTTGGTCCAAGTATCTATACAGTTTTTGCTTACTTAACATTAATGACAATTGGTGAAGCAATGTGGCAGCCAAGATTTTTACAATGGGTTGCAGAAATTGCTCCAAAGGGAATGACAGGAATTTATATGGGTATTGGACAGTTTCCATGGTTTTTAACTAAAGTTGTAACAAGTTTATATTCCGGCTGGTTCTTAATGCACTACGCACCCGAGGGCGTTGATCCCTCTCAAATGAATACAGAAACAATGTGGCTTATTTATGGATGCATTGCAATGGTTAGCAGTATTGGATTGTTCTTTGCACGCGGCTGGATGCAGAAAGGTTTTAAAGTTAAACACGAGGGATAGAATATAATGGAATAGGGAAATATGGTATAAGGAAATAAGGTGTATAGAAATAAGAAAATCGCAATTATTATTTATTGTTTATTATACCATATTCCCTATAGCCCTAAAAATAATTTTATGAAAAGATCAGTTTTAAATATTTTGGTTTTACTTGCTTACCTGGTTGCAGCAAGCTGCAGTAGTTTGTCATACGAAACAGTCTATCCTACATTAGGAGATGGAAAATACGATAGCGAATTTCCATACAAATCTACTTCTGATGAATTAAATAAAATCAGCCAAACAATACAACGGGTGAACACTACAGCGTTTTATAAAATTTATCTGTTTGATGAAAAAGATAATTTTATATTAAATGATCTGAAGAATAAAGATCTAAGTGATGTCGCTGCGAAGGAAGTACTCGCCGATAATTCATCATCTGGAACTGCTGTAACGGTTTATTCCGAAAACGGAAATGTTGCCTTGCTAACATGCGCACACACAATTACTTTTCCAGATACAATCATTGCTTACAAATACGATGATCTGGGTTTTGAAACAGATTATTTAGAATCGATTTCAATAAAAGAAAAACAAGTGATATATGTTGCAGGATTTCCGGAAGGCAGTCAGGTAGAAATTTTAGCAATAGATAATCAATCAGATATTGCTTTGATAGGTAAAAAATATGGAGCTCAAAAAGGAATTTTCTTCCCTGCATTTAACTATCCACTAGGAAAAGCTAAAGAAGTTGAGTGGGGTACATTTGTTTATCTGGTTGGATATCCAATAAACTTTAAAATCATTACAAAAGCAATCGTTAGCAGTCCGCGCAGAGATAATGAAGGTTCTTTTCTCGTAGATGCTGTAATAAATCCCGGATTTAGCGGCGGACTTGTACTTGCAATTCGTGATGGGGTACCAAATTTTGAGTTAATTGGAATGGTGCAATGGGTTCCTGAAGAAGAGGAAAGTTTAATTTACCCTGAAAACCCTAAAACAAAATCATCGTATAATCCAGTAGTGCCTTATGAGGGTAATTTGTATGTAAGAAAGCATTCATCAATTCGTTATGGAATTGCTAAAGTTATTCCCGTTGAAAGCATTTTGGCTTTTCTTCTAAAAAATAAATTTTATCTTAACCAACAAGGGTTTTATATTTTCGGACAATAAATATTTTAATACTGTAGTAACTTTTTTACCTTTTCAAGCGTCTTAAGTGTACTGAGCGCATCAATGACTAAAGAAATTGAACAAATAGAAATAAAAACAATCTGCCCAATCTGTAATAAAACTATTTCTGAGTTGTGGGTTGCAAAGCTGGATTCTGTGATAGGAATAAGGTATGCGTATATCTGTACCAATTGTAAAAACTTAATTAAGATAACTAAAGAAAAATATTTGGATACTTCAAATCTGAATCAAATCCTTTTTTCTCAATCAACCACCGCATAATTAAGATTAACAATTTTGAATAGAATTTTACTCTAAGATAACACTTCCGCCAAGACAAATATCATCTTTATAAAAAACTGCAAATTGTCCGGGAGCAATTCCCCTATCTTCCTTTTCTGATACAACTTTCGCTGTGTCACCATCAAATTTTAAATTACAATTATAAAAATGCTCACCGTGGCGAATTTTTACTAAATAATTTCCATCCTCAGGTTTTTCTTCGGATATCCAATTGAATTTACCAACTGTAAATTCTTTTCTTGCACGATTTGTAATATTTTCCTTAGAGATGTACACAATATTTTTTTCTATATCTTTGCTGATAACGTACCATGGGCCGCCGCCTAATCTTAATCCTGAGCGCTGTCCTATAGTATAAAAATAAAATCCTTTATGCTTGCCCATTACTTTGTTTGTATCGATATCAATTATTTCGCCTTCTAATTCGCCGAGATGATGTTTAATGAAATCAGAAAATTTAATCTTGCCAAGAAAACAAATTCCCTGACTATCTTTTCTGATCATATTCGGTAAATCATAATTAAGAGCAAGTTCTCTAATTTGTTTTTTCTTATAAGATCCGATTGGAAAAAGAGCGCGGTTTAATTGCTGCTGCGTAAGGTAAGCAAGAAAATATGTTTGATCTTTAATCGAATCAGGTGAAGTTTTTAGAATAAATTTTTCAATTAAATTTTCAATTTTAGCATAATGACCCGATGCAACTTTTTCAAAAGAGTTATCAATCTTGTTTATAAACTGTCCAAATTTTATTAACCGATTGCAAAACATATCAGGATTCGGTGTCCTGCCTTCTTTAATTTCTGAAATTGTATAAGACACAACAGAATCCCAATACTCCGTTTGCATATTGATGGTTTCTAATGGGACATTTGCCTGATTACAAACAGCTCGCGCAAACTCAAGATCTTCTTCCCACGGGCAATCACCAAGAAAAGAGAATTCATCCTGAAGCCAAATCTTTAAATAGAAAGCTGTAACATCGTGCCCTTCATCCTTAAGCAAACGAAGTGCAACAGAACTATCAACTCCACCGGAAAGTAAAACTGCAACTTTCATTTATTTTTTATATCCGGTTTAATTTTTAGAGATTGGATCTGTTCAATTACCTTATCGTAAATTTTTTTATCTACCTTACTTAGAATAAGTGTTACAAGTTTGCTTGAGTTGTTTAATCTATCAAAAAATCCAATGCACAGTTTATTCTTTCCATCACACACTTTCATCAATCCGCGGTACCTGCCGTCAAATATTCCACCTGAAATTGATTCAATATCTTTTATAAAAATTGTAACCGTTTTATCTCTAAATAGAAATTCACTGCAAAATATTTTCTCACTATCAACTTCGATTTTATAAGGTACAAGCTTATAAAAGTTTATATAAGATTTATTTAGAAAATAAAGTATAAAAAGGGATAACAGAAATGGAATTAAAATAATCAGATTCTTATCAATAAGAGTTACTAACGATAATGCATACAGAAGTAATAGCGGAGTTATAACAAGATTACCGTAACGATAAATAAATTTCCAAAGTAATGGGTATGTAAATGATTGCATAAATTTTTATTGATTTCTTAATTCAAATTTACTCAAGTATAGTTAAACGTTAAAATCAATAATTGATGCATAAGCAATAAAAAAGGGCTCACAAGAGCCCTTAATTATTCAACTTTTCCCAATTCTTATTCTATTTCGGCCCCAATACCCTTTATCTGATAAAGAGTAATTGGTCCCGTGACAGTTGCGGCATCAAACTCAGTACCTTGTTCGGCAGCAACATGCTCGTAATATTCAACGGCTTCTTCTTTTGTCAAATCAATTTGATAAACTGTTCCTTCAACTAGAGCAGATTTACCTTTTGCTTCAACAGGAAAAACAATATCACCGTCTTTAACTTTTATTTTAACTTTTTGATTTTCAGCATCACTTTTTAATTCCATCCAGCATCCAGCCATTGCACAAACTTCAAGAATTTCACCTTCAACAAGAACTGTTTTACCAACGTACTCTTCAGGTTGAGCAAGGATTTTTGAAATACTTGTCTTTTCAGTTAAAGAAATTTCTTTGCCGTATTTATCAGATTGTGAGTATGCTGAAACTGTGATTAATAGAATAAATAGAATTACAAATTTGTTCATTGAACCTCCGTTTTTATTTAAGATTTAAAATTTTATTGTTACCTGTTCTTTAAATTCAATTTTAATTCCCTCAATATCACCAACAACTTCTTTAAACTCTTCCATAGTTTCCGGTTTAGCACCCTGGAATTTTTTAAAGACTTCTTTGTTCTTAATTATTTCTGAAAAATCAATTTCCATTAATGTAACCTTGGAGGCATCAACAAAAGAGGCATCTGTTTCTTCAATTTTATCTTTAAAGTTAAAGTATAAAGCCATTTTCATTCCATCGAACATTTCTATCATTTTCTGTTCAGCTTGTTCGTTAAAAGTGGAATCTTCAAATTCAGTTGTTTCTTCAGTATCAGGATCGTCTTCCAGCAGCGGTTTTGGGAAATTAATAACTAAGCTTGAAGGACTTCCTTTTGTAAAGTTAAACTTTAATAAATCTTCAGTGGATTCTTCTTCTTCAACCTCTCCAAGTTCAGCGCCGTAAGGAATTTTATCTTCTGGACTTGGATTAAGTTTTAGTTTGTTAATATCAGTAAATGAATAGACAGCTTTAAATCCTTCATAATTATCTATCATCATTTTTTCACCGGATAAATATTCAACACCCTCACCGTAGTTTATCGCTTTTTCTCTCAATTCAGTTTCATTAAACATATTAAACTCTTCTGTCTTTGCTGAGTCAAAAGCCATTGCAAACTCTTTCATCATATTTATAACTTCAGTTTTCATTACAAATATTTCTTCAATCGTTCCTGATCCATCCTGGTTAAGATTTACAGTTGTGCTCACCTGTAAACAGCCGGTAAGAAATATCGAAAAAATAATCCCAACAAATAAATATTTGATATGTTTCATTTCAATTCCTTTTTAAGTTTATAATAAATTACTTGCAAGTTCTGCCAGTTCTGATCGCTCACCTTTTTCTAAATTAATATGAGCATAAAGTTTTTGTCCTTTGAATCTATCTATAAGATAGGAAAGTCCGTTTGATTGTCCATCTAAATAAGGATGATCGATTTGATAAATATCACCTGTAAATACAACCTTTGCGCCTTCACCGGCACGAGTTATAATTGTTTTTATTTCATGCGGAGTAAGATTCTGTGCTTCATCAACAATAAAAAATATTCTTTGTAAACTTCTTCCGCGGATGTATGATAGAGGTTCGATAACAAGTTTCTGGTCTTTAACCATTGTGTCAATGGCTGTATGCTGTTTATCATTTTCAGGAAACTGATCTTGAATAACTTTTAAATTATCCCATAACGGCTGCATATAGGGCGCAAGCTTACTTTCAACATCACCCGGAAGAAATCCAATATCTTTATTACTTAGTGGAACGATCGGACGAGCAATAAAAATTTGTCTGTAATTTCTTTTTACGTGCAATGCACTTGCCAGTGCAAGAAGTGTTTTACCTGTTCCTGCTTTTCCAGTCATAGAAACAAGCTGTATAGCTGGATTGATTAATGCATCAACAGCAAAAGTTTGTTCTGCGTTACGAGGATTTATTCCGTAAATATTTGTTTTATCAACCTTAACAATAAACTCTTTATTCTGATCAAGGTGAGCAAGCACAGAGCGATTTGTGTTTCGTAAAATATAATACTTGTTAGGTAGGGCTTCTCCATTTAATTTTTTTATAAATGGTTTGGCATTAACCTGATATGGCGGCTGAAAAAGTTTAACTAATAAATCATCATCAACATTTTCAATCACACCTTTACCGCTGTAAAGTTCTTCAATACTTTTAACTCTGTCTGTTGTGTAATCTTCTGCAAGAATGCCCAGCGCTTTTGATTTCATTCTAAGATTAACATCTTTAGTAACAAGAATTACTTGCGATTTATTTCTTAATTTTTCTTGCCATTCATAAGCAACACTAAGAACACGATGATCCGGCGTATCATCTTTAAAGACATCACGAATTGCGGGAGCTAGTCCTTTTGAGATTGCAATGCGAAGCTTGCCTCTTCCCTTGCCCATAGAGATTCCACCATTAAACAAAGCCGATCCGGTCATCGAATCAAGAGTTCGTGCAAACTCGCGCGCGTTTAGGTTTATTACCTGACTGCCGCGCTTAAAGTGATCAAGTTCTTCGATTACGGCAAGTGGAATTATAACATCATTTTCCTGAAACATATTAATAGAATCAGCATCGTGCAGGATAACATTGGTATCCAACACAAATGTCTTAGGAATTTTTTTTGTTGAAGGGGGATTTTTTTTTGCTGCCATATATATGAAATAATTATTGATTGTTTTGCAAAATATTTACGAGAAATGAATTAGCTTTTTTTACTGTGAGATTTGATTTTTTATGAGTCAAATATATAACAATTTTCTTTAGTTATGATTTATATGCAAAAATCATAAATAAGATTGTCAAATTCAAATTATATAATTTTATGTTTTTGTTAAAAGAATGACCGACTTAGTTAGGAATTATAACTACAAACTCACTACCTGAATTCACCTTACTTTTCACTTCAATTTTCCAGTTAAGTTTTTCAACTAATTCTTTTACTAAAACTAATCCTAATCCAGTACCGCCTTCACCAAGCGTACCTCTGCTTGTGGAAACTTTGCCAAGTAAAAATATATTTCTAAGCTGTGATTCTTCAATCCCTATTCCATGATCTTTAACTACCAGCTTATAATTACTATCCGAGTTTGTTAAACTTACATTTATATCGCTATGCTGAATCGAAAATTTAATTGCGTTATTTACCAGGTTGCCAACTATCGTCTGCAAAATAAATTTATCGGTATCAATTGTAAGTTTTTCCGGAACATCAACATTTATTTTTATTTTTTTATTTTGTGCTGATTGCGAATATGGGTGTATGGCGGATTCAAGTACATCTTTCATCAAAAGATTTTCAGGATACACATCAATTTTATTGTTTGATAATCGTGCCCAGGTAAGCAGGTTTTCTAACAGCATTATCAAGTTTTTCGATGAAGAATTCATCTGGCTAATAATTTCCTTCTTATCCTTGTCGCTCATTCGATCATAATCTAATTCAAGAAGTTCGGATATATTTACAAATGCGGCAATAGGATTTCTAAGATCGTGGGCAATAATTGAAAAGAATTTATCCTTAGTGGCATTTAGTCCAGCTAACACTTTATTTTTTTCGCTTATCTCAATCCTGTTATTTTCAATCTCTTCATTTTTTATCTGCAAAAGATTTTTTGATTTGAGGATCTTATTTCTATTTCTTAAAAGAACCCAAATAAATATTATCGAGACAATAGCAAGCAAGGAAATTACAATAGCAATTAATTTCTGAGAACTTATAATTTTCTTTTGAAGTTCATTCTCATTCATTAAAAGATCAGTTTCACGTTCTTTTTGCCTGAGCTCTTGCTTTGTTTGAAGCTCTAAAAGTTTTTCGTTATTAGAAAGTACGTACAAACTGTCACTATACAATTTATATTTTTCATGATACTCATAAGCTTTTTTGAATTCCTGTTTTTTATAATAAAGCGAGGAAAGTTCACCGTATATCAGATTTAGATCCGATAGAGAATTTATCTCGTTGCCAAGCTGGAGTGCTTCATTTAAATTCTTTTCCGCTTGTGAGAAATTATTAATTGAGTTATAAAATTTTCCAAGGTCAGTCAGAGCGTGGATAATCTCTAGTTTAAAATCAATTTTTCTTGAGAGTGATAAAGATTCCTTAAAATAATTTTCGGCTTTAGCAAAGTTCTTTTTATCAAGTTCAATCTTACCCAAACTGGAATATGCCCAAATCAAACTATTTGTATCGTTTGATAGTTTAGAATTTTCGACAGCATATTTAAGATACTCTTCTGCTTTTTCATTGTTCTTTAATGTTAAATAAACTTCAGCAATATAACTTTGAAGTAATGCTACTGAAGATCGATCAGCATTGTCTGAATATTTTAGTGCTTCATAATAGTAGTAAAGACACTTATCATAATTACTATTATTGTCATACATTATTCCGATGTTTAGTAAGGTATTAAAAACCGTTGTCTTATCGCCCATCTTTTTTGCGTAATCAAGCGAGTGAAGAAAAGTTTCAAACGCAAGATCAACATTTCCCTTCATTTGATGGTTGATCGCTTGGGAATTAAAGACTTTAATCATACTAAGCGAATCTTTAAACTCATCATAAATCTTTATAGCATCCTCATAGTATTTATCGGATTGACTTATTTCACCCAAATGCCAAAGTGCAACGCCTTTGTTAAATAATGCATCTGCTTTATTCCATCTATTATTTGTTTGGTCAGAAAGTTGAATGGCTTCATCAAGAAATTTAACTGCCTCACTAGGATTTTCTGAAGAAAGGAAATATCCAATTCTTACAAGCAGTTTTATTTTTGTTTTCCCCTCTGATTTATTTAACAATCCTATTAATGAATCAACTTGAGTTTGGGATTGAATAGAATCAAAAAGTAACAAAAAACAAAAGATTATAGGAATTATTTTGATTTTACTTTTCATAATTCACTAAAAAATCTTTCTAGTGGATGCTTTAAAATTAATCTTAAAGATAATTAGCTCGATTGTTAAATTTATTAAAAAGGCTATCGGATTTATAATAGATTATCATATATTTGTGCATAAAAATAAGAATGCCATTGCTCAAAAACTATTTAAAAATATTAGTATGATTTGAAGTTGTAGCCACTTTTGGAGTGGCTATTTTTTTATATGAAAGTATTGATGAATCATGAATAAACAAAAAACAAAAGCTAAACTTATCCTTGAAGGCGGAACTGAATTTTCCGGTTACAGTTTTGGCTATGAAGGCAACACCAACGGCGAAGTTGTGTTTAATACAGGAATGGTTGGTTATCCGGAAACAATGACCGATCCATCTTACCGAGGACAGATTTTAGTTTGTACATATCCGCTTATCGGTAATTACGGAATTCCATCAAAAGAAATTGAGGATGGGTTATATAAAAATTTTGAATCAGATAATATTCATTGCCGTGCTTTAATTGTTACTGATTATTCCTTTGAATATTCTCATTGGAGTGCAGAGCGTTCATTATCAGATTGGATGATTGAAGAGAAGATTCCCGGCATTTATGGGATTGATACTCGAATGCTTACCAGAAAACTTCGTGATAAAGGAACGATGCTTGGGAAAATTATTGTTGATGATAAACCTGATGTTGGATTCCAGGATCCAAACAAAACAAATCTTGTTGGCGAAGTAAGTGTTAAAGAAGTTGTTGAGTATAAAGCTGGCAAGCAAAAAATAATTCTAGTGGATTGTGGAACAAAGAATAATATAATTCGTGCTTTCCTTGGCAGAGATATTACAGTTATTCGTGTTCCTTATGATTATGATTTTACAAAGATTGAAGCAAACGGAATTGTAATCTCAAACGGTCCGGGCGATCCAAAACTAAATAAAAAAACTATTGAACACGTTAAGATTGCAATGCAATCCAACAAACCAATTCTTGGTATTTGTCTTGGCTCGCAAATTCTTGCTCTTGCCGCTGGAGCTGATACCTACAAATTAAAATACGGTCATCGCGGACACAACCAGCCTTGTAATGAACTTGGAACAAAGCGTTGTTACATCACCTCTCAAAATCACGGCTATGCTGTTGATGCAAAAACGTTAGCTCAAGATTGGCGTGAATGGTTTGTAAATGATAACGACGGAACTAACGAAGGAATAATTCATATATCAAAACCATTTTTCGCATCACAGTTTCATCCGGAAGCGTCTCCAGGACCAGACGACAGCGAATTTATTTTTGATATGTTTGTTAGAGCATTAAAATAAAATTCTCTGCGCCTCTGCGCCTCTGCGGTTAAAACTTTTTCACCACGGATTCGCAGAGACGCTGAGCAAAACAGAGAAATTATATGATTAAAAAAGGCAAACCAAAAAAAGTTTTAATTCTTGGCAGCGGTGCGTTGCAAATCGGGCAAGCCGGTGAGTTTGATTACTCCGGCTCGCAGGCAATTAAAGCACTTAAAGAAGATGGAATTACTACTGTACTCGTTAATCCAAACATCGCCACTATTCAAACATCAGAAAATTTTGCTGATAAGGTTTACTTTGTTCCAATTAAAACTGAGTTTGTTGAAAAGATAATTCTTAAAGAACAACCTGATTCAATTCTTTTGCAATTCGGTGGACAAACAGCTCTAAATGTTGGTGTGGATTTATACGACAAAGGAATTTTAGAAAAGTATAACATTAAAGTTCTTGGAACTCCTGTTGACACAATTAAAGATACCGAAGATAGATTATTATTCGGAGATCGTGTTGCCGAAGTTGGATTAAAAGTTGCAAGAAGTAAAACAGCCACTTCTGTGGAAGAAGCGATTAAAGCCGCTGAAGAAATTAATTTTCCTGTAATGGTTCGTATAGCTTACGCACTTGGTGGATTAGGTTCCGGAATTGTAAACAACAAAGAAGAGCTAACTGAAAAAGCACGCAGAGCATTTTCATTCACAAAACAAATATTGATTGAGGAATCGCTATACGGATGGAAAGAAGTTGAATACGAAATTGTTCGCGACAATTATGATAACTGCATTACGATTTGCTCAATGGAAAATATTGATCCGATGGGAATACACACCGGCGACAGCGTTGTAATTGCTCCGGTTCAAACATTATCTGCAAAAGAAAATTTTAAACTTCGCTCGATTGGAATAAAATTAATTCGCCATCTTGGAATTATTGGCGAGTGCAACATACAATATGCACTTGATCCAATCTCTGAAGATTATAGAATTATTGAAGTGAATGCCCGATTAAGTAGAAGTTCCGCACTTGCATCAAAAGCCACAGGTTATCCGCTTGCATTCATCGCAACAAAGCTTGCACTTGGTTATGCACTTAATGAAGTTGTAAACATCATCACACAAGAAACATCTGCAAACTTTGAACCTGCACTTGATTATGTTGCTTTAAAATTCCCACGTTGGGATTTACAAAAATTCCAGCAAGTAAGCACGCAACTTGGTTCTGAAATGAAATCAGTTGGCGAAGTGATGTCTCTCGGAAGAAGTTTTGAAGAAGTTTTACAAAAAGCAATCCGCATGCTTGATGTGGGAATGCAGGGATTTGTTGGCAACGAAATGAAATTTTCAAATCTTGATAAAGAATTATTTGAACCAACAGATAAAAGAATTTTTGCAATCGCTGTAGCTCTTAAGCAAGGATATTCAGTAGATAAGATTCACGATCTTACAAAAATTACAAAATGGTTTTTGTATAAGATGAAAAACATTGTTGATCTGGAAAATCATATTGCAAAAAAAAGATTAAAAGATGTTGATACGGAATTAATGCGGCATCTAAAACAGAATGGATTTTCAGATTATCAAATCGGTAAACAGACCAGCACAAAAGAACTTGAAGTACGTGAGTATCGTAAATCATTAAATATAATTCCTGTTGTAAAGCAGATTGATACAATGGCAGCGGAATTTCCTGCACAAACAAATTATCTTTATCTAACTTACCACGGAGTTGAAGATGATATTTCACTTGGTGAACGCGACCAGATTGTAGTACTTGGAAGCGGTGCATATCGTATTGGTTCATCAGTTGAATTTGATTGGTGCTGTGTTAATGCAGTAAACCAGGTAAACAAATCTGGTTACAAATCGATAATGATAAATTGCAATCCGGAAACTGTTAGTACAGATTATGATATTTGCGATAAACTTTATTTTGAACAGTTAACTTTTGAACGTGTACTTGATATTTATGATAAAGAAAATCCGCGTGGAGTAATTGTCTCGATGGGCGGACAGGTGCCTAATAATCTTTCGATGAAACTTCACAACGCTGGAATAAAAATCATTGGAACATCTCCCGAACAGATTGATAATGCAGAAAGTCGACATAAATTTTCACAAATTCTTGATAGAATTGGTGTCGATCAACCTGAATGGAATGAAGTAACAACTCTTGCTGATGCAAAAGTTTTTGCGGAAAGTGTTGGCTATCCTGTTTTGATAAGACCAAGTTATGTTCTTAGCGGTGCGGCAATGAGTATTGTGCTTACAAAAGATGAGCTTGAAATGTATCTTAAAAAAGCTACTGATCTTAATTCTGAACATCCTGTTGTTATAAGCAAGTTTATTACTGATGCACGTGAAATTGAAGTTGATGCAGTTGCCTCTGAAGGTGAGCTTTTCTGTTATGCAATTGCAGAGCATGTTGAAAATGCCGGAGTTCATTCCGGTGATGCAACAATTGTACTTCCACCGCAGCGAACTTATTTAGAAACCATGCGTAAAGTAAAAATGATTACGCGTGAGATTGCAAAAGAATTAGAAATCACCGGACCATTTAATATTCAGTTTATTGCAAAGGATAATGAAGTAAAAGTTATCGAGTGCAATCTTCGTGCGTCAAGAAGTTTTCCATTCGTTTCTAAAACGCTTAAAATAAATTTTATAGAAATTGCAACACGATTAATGCTTGGTGAAAAAGTACCTAGAATTGATAAATCATCTTTTGATCTGGATTACGTTGGAGTTAAAGCTTCTCAATTTTCTTTTACACGATTAAAAGGATCTGATCCTGTTACCGGAGTTGAAATGTCATCAACGGGAGAAGTGGCTTGTTTGGGTGATGATTTTAATGAAGCATTTCTGAAAAGTTTGCTTGCAATTGGACAAAGAGTTCCAACAAAGGGAGTTTTGCTTTCAACCGGAACACCAAAAAATAAAGCTGAATTAATTGATGAATTAAAAATCCTGCAGAAGATGGGATTGAAATTTTACGGAACAAAAGGCACCTCAGAGTTCTATAAAGAAAATGGCGGACTTGATGTTGAAGTTCTTTATCGTCCGTTTGATAACCAGGAACCAAGCATATTAAGTTATATGGGCAATGGTGAAATTGATCTTGTAATTAACATTCCCAAAACTTCTGAAAAAGTTGAACTTGACAGCGACTATATAATACGAAGAAAAGCCGTTGATCTTAACATTGCACTTTTTACAAATGTACAAATTGCAAAAAGATTTGTAAAAGCCCTTAAGAATTATAAGCCATCAGAACTGAAAATGAAAAGCTGGGATGAGTACGAGTAAGTTCAAGTTTAGGTTCAAGTTCAAGAAACAATTGTTACGGTCAATTAAATATTTACAACTCTTTATTTTTTTAAGTAGTTACTATTGACAAGCCTAAGTTAATCGCCTATTTTCCAAAGTAAATTCAGCTAATCTTAAACATATTCCTAAATTTTTATGCAAGACCTATCATCTCAGAACATAACCATGTTGTTGGAAGAATGTGTTAACGGAAAAAAAGAAGCTGTTAATGAATTACTTCCGCTTGTTTATAATGAGCTTAAAAGAATTTCATCAAAATATTTACACGATGAATATCGTAATCACACCTTGCAAACTACAGAACTCGTTCATGAAGCATACATAAAACTTGTGGGCGGACAGGAAATCAATTGGCAAAACCGTGCACACTTCTTTGGAATAGCTGCAAATTCTATGAGACAGATTCTGGTTGACTATGCTAGGAAACGTAATTCCCAAAAAAGAGGTGAAGGCAAGACCAATTTTTCACTTGATCAGGCTTTGGAAATCGCATTCCAATCCGATGAGGATATTGTTGCTCTTGATGAAGTGCTAAAAAAACTTGAAGCATTTGATCCCGACTTGAGCAAAGTTGTAGAGCTGAGATTTTTTGCAGGACTCAATGTTGAAGAAACTGCTCAAGTTCTTGATCGCTCTGCTTCTACC
Organism: Ignavibacteriaceae bacterium; assembly: GCA_041738675.1. Lineage (GTDB taxonomy): Bacteria > Bacteroidota > Ignavibacteria > Ignavibacteriales > Ignavibacteriaceae > IGN3. The sequence continues at coordinate 103,249 of JBGSPH010000058.1, read as the reverse complement.
GTAAAAAGAGAATGGAGTCTGGCAAGAGCCTGGCTCTTTAGAGAACTGAGAAAAGAGTAATCACTTTTAGTTTTCTCATTTTCTGATCTTTCGCAATCCATCAAAAACCCGCATTTCTTAAAAGATTTTATCATATTCACTCTAGAATTATCCCAAATGATTGAGCCCATTTTTCAATTTCTACGCATGTACTTGTAGAAAGATAAAGAATTACGAAACTCATCATTAAAGGAGATACTTATGAAGCTCTTTTCAAATTTTGTTTGTCAACTTATTGTAATCAGCATGTTTCTTCTATCTACAGGTTATTCACAGTGGATTCAACAAGGAAGCAAGCTTTTTCCAGGTAACAGTATAGGATCTACTATTTACAACGGATACTCGGTCGCGCTATCATCTGATGGGAACACTGCAATTGTGGGTGGAATTGGGGACGATGCAAATGCCGGAGCTGCGTGGATCTATACTCGAAGTGGTGGCGGTATATGGACCGTAGAAGCAAAACTAGTTGGCTTTGGCGCCATTGGAAAAGCAAGCCAGGGTTTTTCTGTTGCTCTTTCCGCCGATGGTAATACTGCGATTGTGGGTGGAATTGGTGACAATACAAATGCCGGAGCGGTATGGATATTTAAACGAACTGGTAGTTCGTGGGCTCAACAAGGACTTAAACTTGTAGGAACAGGTGCTGTGGGAAATGCACAACAAGGTGTTGCTGTATCTCTTTCTGCAGACGGCAATACAGCTATAGTTGGAGGAAATCGTGACAATAATTTTGCGGGTGCTGTATGGGTCTTTACTCGAAGTAACAACGGTGTTTGGTCTCAACAAGGAAGTAAACTTGTCGTCACAAATGCGATAGGAAACTCGAGGTTTGGAATTTCTGTCGACCTTTCATCAGACGGAAATACAGCTATTATTGGCGGACATACTGACAACGCTAATGCCGGTGCAACATGGATATTTACTCGAAGTGGTAACACTTGGACAGCTCAAACGAAACTCAGTGGTGCAGGTGCTATTGGGAGTGCCCGATTCGGTCGATCTGTTTCAATTTCATCCGATGGGAATACTGCTATCATTGGTGGATATGAAGACGATGCCGCACAGGGTGCAGTTTGGGTTTACACACGCAGCGGAAGTACCTGGACTCAGCAAGGAAACAAGCTTGTTGGCACTGGTGCCACCGGGAATGCAAGCCAAGGGTTTTCTATTTCTCTTTCTGCTGATGGAAATACAGCAGTTGTTGGCGGGATAGATGATAATGCGTTTGCTGGTGCCGCATGGGTTTTCACGCGGAGTGGTGGTGTTTGGTCTCAGTTAGGAAACAAACTATTTGGTTCGGATGCAGTCGGAATTGCAAACCAGGGCGGCGCTGTTGCAATATCACCCGATGGTAATACGATAATTGTTGGAGGAATTGCGGACAATACAAACAAAGGCGCCGCATGGGTTTTCGTTCCCGGTACAACTTCAGTCCAACAAACTTCTAACGATACTCCAAGTAATTTTTTGTTAGAACAAAATTATCCCAACCCATTTAATCCGAGTACTAATATTCAATTTGCATTACCGCAATCAGGTTATGTAACATTAGAAATTTTTAGTGTTACGGGCGAACGAGTTGATGTTTTAATTTCTGAAGAACTTAATGCAGGTAAATACAATTACGAATGGAATGGATCCAACTTAACAAGTGGAATTTATTTTTATCGAATAAATGCTGGAAGTTATGTTGAAACAAGAAAGATGGTACTTCTAAAATAATTTTAATTTCCTTTTAATAAAGACTCTAAATTTCTTTTTATCTATCGATTAAAAAGTTTAGAGTCTGGTTTATTGTAAAATTTATTAACTCGTGGTTGAAGAAAATATTTTTACTCAAGACTTTACAGTAAGAATTAAAATCACTAATCTTGTTTTGAGTATAACTATTTGTATCTAAAAATATCTAATCATAAAAAACCAATTTAAGTATCTGAATGCATTATGGATAAGAATATCTGGACTGATATAAAATCAATCTTTTTTAAGGCTCTTGAGTTAGATGGCAAGGATAGAGAGATTTATTTAAATGAGGTTTGTAAAACTCCTGAAATCAAAAAAGAAATTCTTACTTTAATATTTGCACACGATAAATCTGAAAACTTTCTTGAAGATTCGATAATTGCTTACGAACCTATCACTGATAATTCAAATCTATTTATCGGCAAAACTTTTGGGAGATATAAGATTGATAAGTTAATTGCTCGCGGTGGTATGGGTTTGGTTTATCTTGGATTGCGTGATGATGAAGTAAAACAAAAAGCCGCTGTTAAAATTATCAATCCGGGTGTTTCCAGTGGAATTGTCATTAAGAGATTTCAAAATGAAAGACAAACACTAGCTAATCTTAATCATCCTAATATTTCCCGATTGCTTGATGGCGGTATTACTGATGATGGAATTCAGTTTTTAGTGATGGAATACATTGAAGGAATTCCAATTGATGAATATTGTGATAAAAACAAACTTAATATAAAAGATAGGTTGAATCTTTTTCTTAAAGTTGCTGCGGTAGTTCAATATGCACATCAGAATCTTGTTGTTCATCGAGATCTAAAACCAAGCAACATTTTAATCACACAAGACGGTGAGCCGAAGCTACTTGATTTTGGAATTGCAAAAATTCTATCCCCCGAAGGTGAAAGACTTGAGACTGTAACCCAAAGAGGTATTTGGAATTTAACTCCTGAATTTGCAAGTCCCGAACAAATAAAAGGAGAAACAATTACTACAGCCAGCGATGTTTATTCGTTGGGAATTGTATTGTACAAACTTTTAACGGGACATAGTCCCTACAAAATAAAAAGTGTTTTTCATTCAGATATAAATAAAATTATCACTCAAGCTGAACCAACAAAACCTAGTGAAATAATTTTTAAAACAATTGTTGATGAATCTGAAGAAAACAATTCTGAAATCGATCCTGAAACCATCTGCAGGACAAGAGAAGGCAGCATTGATAAACTTCATAAAAAATTAGTTGGAGACTTAGACAATATTATTTCAATGGCGATAAGAAAGGAACCTGAAAGACGTTACTCTTCCGTTGATCACTTTGCTGATGATATAAAGAGATATTTAAATGACAAACCTGTAAGTGCCCATCAGGATTCATTTTCATATCGCAGCAAAAAATTTATTAAAAGAAATAAAAATTTTCTTATTCCTGCTGCTATAATTTTTATAATTATAAATTTAGGATTGGCTGGCATTTTGTGGCAGGGTTACATCGCTGCCAAAGAAAGAGATATTGCAAAACTTGAAGCTGATAAATCAAACCGAATAAAAGCTTTTTTGCTTTATATGATTTCTTCGCCCGATCCGCTTAAAGATGGAAGTGAAGTAAAGGTTATAGAGGTTATTCAAAAAGCATCAAATAAATTAAGCACTGAGCTTACTGATCATCCACAAATTGAAGCTGAGATCAGAACTATGCTTGGTAATACTTATCAGAATCTCGGTATTTATGATTCTGCACAATCTGAAATCTTAAAAGCTGATCAGATAATCAGAAAACTCTACGGTACAAAGAGTAAAGAAACTGCTATAAGTATTAAATCTCTTGCCTTGATTTATCATTACAAAGGAGATTACGAAAAAGCTGAAGACCTGTATAAAAAATCATTAGACATGTTCAACGCTGTGGAAAATCAACCTTCTTTTGAAAGAGCAATGCTGATTGATGCTTATGGAACTTTACTTGCAGATATGGGAAATTATGAAAAGTCTGAACAGTTAACTGAAAAAGCATTAAAGATTGCTGAATCAATTAAAGGATCTGACGATCCTCAAGTTGCCGAGATAAAAAACAATCTTGCCACATCTTATAATTATTTAAATAAATTGGATGAAGCGGAAAAACTTTACAATGAGAGTCTAATAGTTTTTAGAAAGCATTTTGGTGATTATCACTTGCGTGTTTCAAGCGTAATCAACAATCTTGCATTCATTCATATATTCAGAGAAGATCATCAAAAAGCAATTCCTCTGCTTTTAGAATCATTAAATATCAAACTTAAGGTTCTGGGTAAAAAGCATCCCGATTTGATTCTGGCTTACTCAAACGTCGGCAGCACATATTTTAACATCAATGATTTTACTAACGCAGAAAAATTTATGAAAGAATCTGTTAACGTTGGATTAATAAATTATGATGCCGATAATATTAATCTTAGTCGCTCATACATGTGGTACGGTCGAGTACTTGATGCTAATAAAAACTACAAAGAAAGTAGTTACTATTTAAATAAAGCTTTTTTGATCCGTAAAAAGGAATTTGGTGAAAAGAACAAGCTTACTTTAATTACGCAATCACTTTATGGCCAAACAAATCTAAATGCAGGAAACTTTAATGAAGCAGAACGACATTTAGTCGCGAGTTATAATGGATTAAAAGAAATCTCCGGAAATGAAAATGAAGCTACTCAAAAAACTTTAGCATCATTAATTGAGCTATACAAAAAGCTTAATAAAAAGGATATGGTTAATAATTATTCCAAGTTGATTGCGGAAAAGAAGAACTAAAGATAAGTTCAGGTTCAGGTTCAAGTGCAAGAGTTAGATTGTTTATAGTTTTTCCATTCTCTATTTACTTTGCGTGAGATGCTTTTTAGCTCAGTTCTTTCATAGGTTCGCAAAGAATTTTCAAGTAACTTAATAAAATTAACGCTAAGCTGTAGTAACTTGCCGTATGAAAATAAAATCTAAGTTTTTACTAGCAACAATTACAATTTGTTCAACGTTCTTTATCGGCTGGGGAAATGTTGGACATCGAATTATTAATACCAGGACTAACCTTTCCGTTACTCCATCAATGAGTTTCTGGGGAAGCTGGTCTGATTCGCTTGCCGCTCACGGTTCTGATGCTGACTACCGAAGATCTAATGATCCCACTGAAGAACCAAAGCATTACGTCGATATTGATAATTATCCTGAGTTTGTTGCAAACGGATACATCACACAAAATTTTGATTCTCTGGTTTTACAACATGGAATTACATTTGTAATGGATCAGGGAATATTACCATGGGCAATTATGAAAACATTTGATTCGCTTCAAACAGCTTTCCAGAATAATCAGTTTCACAAAGCAATGCTGCTTTCTGCTGATCTTGGTCATTATGTTGGTGATTTGCATATGCCTCTTCACCTCACAAGAAATTATAACGGGCAATACACTGGCCAAACAGGAATACATAGCAGATTTGAATCAAATATGATTAACACTTATAACGGACAAATTATTTATTCCGGAGATAGTTTGATTTATATAAATGATATCTCCGATTTTGTTTTTAATACGCTTTACAATAATTACAATTATGTTGATTCTGTTTTAAAAGCTGATAGTTTGGCAAAAGCATTTGCAGGTAACACAAATAGCACTGCATACTATTCAAAGATGTGGGAGTTGAGCAAAGGATTTACGACAAAATTATTTAAAGATGCTTCACACAAATTAACTTGTTTAATTTATACTGCTTGGTTAAATGCCGGAAGTCCGGTTTCTGTAGACGATGAAAATACTCTGCAATCTTTGGTTACATTTAACTTATATCAGAATTATCCAAATCCGTTTAATCCAACAACTAAAATCGGTTGGCAGTCTGTAGTAGGCAGCCATCAAACATTAAAAGTTTATGATGTATTGGGCAATGAAGTGGCTACACTTGTTGATGAATACAAAACTGCTGGAAGTTATGAGTTGAACTTTAATGCATCAAAACTTTCAAGTGGAATTTATTTCTATAAACTTACAGCTGGAAGTTTTGTTGAAACAAGAAAAATGATTTTACTTAGATAATTAGAAAGCACTTTAGAGATGACATCTAATAGAGATGTCATCTCTTTTATTACAATTACTTTTTATAATAACTCATTGCTTCAGGCAGATTCTTTTTTATATCAGCAATTCTTGTTGCATCTGAAGGGTGAGTGCTTAAAAATTCTGGTGGGGCTCCTGCGCCGCTTTTCTGAGCCATTCTTGTCCAGAAATCCACCGCAGCATTTGGATCATATCCAGCCATCGCCATAAACACCAGGCCCAACCTATCAGCTTCAGTTTCGTGCGTTCTGCTAAAAGGAAGCATAACGCCAACTGTTGTACCAACACCATAGGCGGCATAAAAAAGTGATTGAGTTTCTTGCGGTTCATTTGCTAAAGCAACTGAAAGCGCGACTCCACCAAGCTCTTGCAATAATCCCTGACTCATTCTCTCAGCACCGTGCTGTGCAACTGCATGAGCAATTTCATGCCCCATAACAACTGCTAATCCAGTTTCATCTCTTGTGATTGGGAGGATTCCAGTGTAAACAACCACTTTACCACCAGGCATGCACCATGCGTTTATTTCTTCGCTTTCAACAACATTAAATTCCCACGCATAACCAGCGAGTTCTTGGGATAAATTATTCTGTGCAAAATACGTTTCAACGGCTCTTTGTATATTTCCACCAACACGTCTTACCATATCAACATTAGATTTATTTGCGCTAAGTTTATTTTCTTTCAGAAACTCCCCGTATTGAGCAAAACTCATTGCATTCATTTCACTTGCAGAAACTAAACTAAGCTGCGATCTGCCTGTAATTGGAACTGTGCTGCAGTAATATACTGTTAGCGCAAGCAGAATTATTGGAAAAAATATTTTGAATGCTTTCATTTTAGACCTCTTAACTGAAAAGATGATTATGACTAATACTTTTATTGATAGAAATATATAAAAAGTTTTTCTAAGGGCAATCCAGCAAAAGGATGAAAAAGGAACTACATCCTATTAAATGACTGAACTCTAAATTTTTGATAATTAAATATAAAAAAAACTTTTTATGAAATGATTGTTCAACTGTTTTTGCAGAATCTATCCGCAACATCGGATTGTTTTAGAATCAAAGACTAAAATAATCTTAGTATATTTACATACAAACATTAAGAAAATCATAACCAAGCAAGAGGAATAAATGCAAATAGGAATTGTTGGACTACCCTTTACAGGAAAATCAACTCTCTTTCAAACAATAACAAAAACTTTACTTGATCCAAACGAACTTTCAAAATCTGAAGCACATCAAGCTATGATAAAAGTTCCGGATGCACGATTGGATAAATTAACAGAAATGTTTGTTCCAAAGAAAAAAGTTAACGCCACAATAGAAGTAGTTGATGTTGTTGGATTGCAAAAAGGTGATTCTGGCTCAACACAATTTACAGGAAATTTTCTTGGTAAAGTAAAAACAAATGATGCGCTTGTTCAGGTTGTAAGATTATTTGAAAATGAAACTGTTCCGCATCCGGACGGCTCAATAAATATGATGCGTGATATAAACTCTTTTGAAACAGAATTTATTTTATCTGATCTGGCAATTCTTGAAAAGAGATTGGAAACAATTAAGAAACAAATTCTAAAAACTCAGGATGAAAATCTTAAACGTGAGTTACCTGTACTTGAAAAATGTTATGAAATTCTGCAGACGGAAAAACCATTACGTGATGCAAATCTTAATAAAGACGAATTACACATTTTAAAAACTTATCAGCTTCTTTCAGTTAAGCCAATGCTTATAGCTTTAAACTTTGATGAATCTCAAATAAAGGATACCGGAAAGTATTTAGAAGAACTCGTTAAAAATAAACTTGGACCTAACACAAAAGCATTATCCTTCTTTGGTCAGATTGAAAAAGAAATGTCTGATCTTCCTGAAGAAGATGCTAGCGTATTTATGAGTGACTATGGAATTAGTGAATCTGCTTTGGATAAGTTGATTAGAGAAGCTTATGATTTACTTGGACTTCAATCATTCCTAACCGCAGGTGAAGACGAGTGCCGTGCGTGGACTATTAAAAAAGGAATGACAGCGCAGGAAGCAGCAGGCGAAATCCATTCCGATTTTTTTAAAAAGTTCATTCGTGCAGAAGTTGTGCATTACGATGATTTTGTTGAAGCAGGTTCATTCGCAAAAGCAAAAGATATTGGCAAATGGCGCTTAGAAGGAAAAGAGTACATTGTTAAAGATGGAGATATAATTTCTGTTAGGCATAGTTAGAAAAGAAATTTTATGAAAGAAATTTCAAAAGGCGAAATAGTAATATATAAAGCTCTCGATGGTTCAACACAGCTTGATGTTCGACTGGAAGAGGAAACACTCTGGCTAACTCAGGCACAAATCTCTAAATTATTCGAAACTGAGCGAAGTGTCATTACAAAACATATCGGGAATATTCTTAAATCTGAAGAATTGATTAGAAATTCAGTATGTGCAAAATTTGCACATACTGCTAGTGATGGTAAGACCTATAAAAGCAATTTTTACAATCTAGATATGATTATTTCAATTGGTTATAGGGTAAACTCGATCCGAGGCACACAATTCAGAATCTGGGCCAATAAAGTGTTAAAGGATTATCTTGTAAAAGGCTATGCATTAAATGAAAAAAGATTAAAAGAACAAACAGAGAGAATTCAGGAACTTGAAAAAACACTTGAAATATTTTCAAATGTTGTTGGTAATTACCAGTTAGAGCGAGATGAATTTTCAGGTATTCTAAAAGTTATTTCAGATTATGCTTTAGGCTTAAAAGTTTTGGATGATTATGATCATCAAAAACTTGATATTAAGGTTGTATCAAGAAAGAAATCCTTCAAGATCAATTATCAAAAAGCTATCAAAGTAATTGAAAAAATGAAAGAACAGTTTAATGGCTCACAACTTTTTGGAAGAGAAAAAGATGAGTCCTTTAAAGGGACGGTAGCTGCCATTTATCAGACCTTTAATGGAAAGGAGCTATATCCCAGCATTGAAGAAAAGGCTGCTCATTTATTATACTTTACAATAAAAAATCATTCTTTTGTAGATGGGAATAAAAGAATTGCTGCCGCATTATTTTTATGGTTTATGAATTTGAATAATTATCTTTATGCAAAAAATGGCAAAAAGAGAATTGCCGATAATGCTTTAGTCGCAATGTGCTTGCTTATTGCCGAAAGTAAGCCGAAAGAAAAAGATACAATTATCAAAGTCCTGATAAACCTTATAAATAAAAACAACAATTAATTTCCATAAGGCATAGTTAGGAATAAATCTGGGTATTCAAAGTAAAGACGAGCCGGCGGCTCGTCTCTATTAACCAATCATTTCACAAAGCTTATCTTCTGCAAATAAAATATTAAAAGACGACTCAGCAAGTCGTCTTTACTGTATTTTAATTATACACTTTGAATATTGTAAGCCCCACTGAAAAATGAACTAAACATTGACCATAATGCTGCAAAGAAAATTATTGCAAGCACTATCATTATTAATGCAAAAATTAACGATGCCTGTGCCCAAGATTTTTTGCTTGGATGTGTCCCATCACCAAAAGCCCAAACAAACAGCATTATAAATCCCACAAGTGGAATTGCCTGAACTAGAAAAGTAATTAACCAATCCCCGATTGACATTGGTCTGTAATTAGTATTAAATCCTGTATTCAATGGATCCATCTTACCTCCTGATAAGTTTATGATTAGTGAGCAAGCAATTTAGATTCTTTACAAATTTAGATTATTACTCATTTAATCACAATTATTTTTATGGAGTGCTGGAGTAGTAGAATAAAAAACTCAAAGACATAAATTCCTTATCCCTCATACCCTAAACCCGAATACCATATTTCCTCTCATCCCCTAAAAGAAATTATTTTACAAATTAGAACAGTTTCCATTCGCAAAATATTATTCTTAAAAGTGGGAAATACCGCTCTCCCTAATTCTTCACATTTAAAATAAATCTTTGTTTATTGGTTAAATTCTTTGTTTTTAAGGCTATTTGCTTGGTACTATTATTGGGTAAACATAGGCACTTAATAACCGAAAAAATTTCAAACTAATAACTAAACGGTAAAATAATGGACAGAAAAAAAGTAACTATCGATGGCAATGAAGCAGCCGCGTATGTAGCATACAATACAAACGAAGTAATTGCTATTTATCCTATCACTCCTTCTTCTAATATGGGCGAGTGGTGTGATGCCTGGGCCGCAGTTAACAAAAAGAATATTTGGGGAATGATTCCTTCAGTCAGCGAACTTCAAAGTGAAGGCGGTGCTTCCGGCAGTGTGCATGGCGCATTACAAACCGGAGCATTAACTACAACTTTTACAGCTTCACAAGGTTTGTTATTAATGATTCCAAATATGTTTAAAATTGCCGGTGAATTAACCTCAACAGTTTTTCATGTTTCAGCAAGATCAATTGCTGCCGCGGCACTTTCAATTTTTGGCGATCATTCAGATGTTATGGCAACACGCTCAACTGGTTTTGCTTTGCTATCCTCAAACTCAGTTCAGGAAGTAATGGATTTTGCTTTGATTGCACAAGCTGCAACTTTGGAATCACGCATTCCTTTCATTCACTTCTTTGATGGTTTCAGAACTTCGCATGAAGTAATGAAGATTGAAGAGTTGACAAAAGAAGATATGAAAGCAATGATGGATGATGAATTAATTATCGCACATCGCAACAGAGGATTAACGCCTGATAGACCTGTAATGAGAGGAACTGCACAAAACCCTGATGTTTACTTCCAAGGTAGAGAAACAGTAAATCCATTTTACAATGCTTGTCCTGCAATCGTGCAAAAGCAAATGGATAAGTTTGCAAAGCTTACCGGAAGACAATACAATTTATTTGACTACGTTGGTGCGCCTGATGCTGAAAAAATAATTATAATGATGGGCTCCGGGAGTGAAGCTGCTGAAGAAACAGTAAACTATCTTACCAGCAAAGGCGAAAAAGTTGGTTTGTTAAAAGTTAGATTATACAGACCATTCTCATTAGAATATTTTATAAAAGCACTTCCTAAAACAACAAAATCAATTGCAGTTTTAGACAGAACAAAAGAACCAGGTTCCGGCGGCGAACCACTTTATCTAGATGTTGTAAATGCAATTTCAGAAAAGTATATGGCAGGCGAACTTCAATTTGCTTTTCCAAAAATTATCGGAGGCAGATATGGATTATCTTCTAAAGAATTTACTCCTGCTATGGTTAAATCTGTGTTTGATAATTTATCTAAAGAAAAACCTAAAGCACATTTTACACTTGGAATTATTGAAGATGTTACAAATACAAGTTTAGAATTTGATCCTCATTTTTCAGTTGAATCTGATGAAACTTTCCGCGGTAAGTTTTATGGCCTCGGTGCAGATGGAACTGTTGGTGCAAATAAAAATTCAATTAAGATTATTGGTGAAGGCACGGATTATTTTGCACAAGGTTACTTTGTTTATGATTCTAAAAAATCCGGTTCAACAACCGTATCACATTTAAGATTCGGACCAAAGGAAATCAAATCAACTTATCTTATTAACAAACCAAGATTTGTTGCCTGCCATCAGCAGGTTTTCTTAGAGCAGATGGATATGTTAAAAGACGCAAGTGAAGGTGCAACATTTTTGCTTAACACAAAAATAGATAAAGAACATGTATGGGATTCTTTACCAGAAAAAGTTCAAACAGATCTTATCAACAAGAAGATGAAGTTCTTTATTATCGATGCATACAAAGTTGGTGAGGCAACCGGAATGGGTGCTAGAATTAATACAATCATGCAAACCTGCTTTTTTGCTATCTCTGAAATCTTTCCACAAGCAACAGCAATTAGTATGATTAAAGATTCAATCAAGAAAACTTACGGTGCAAAAGGCGATAAGATTGTTCAGATGAACTTTGATGCTGTTGATAAAACAGTTGCAAATCTTTTTGAAGTTACAATTCCAAATAAAGTAACAAGTAAAATGCAATTGCAGCCGGCAGTATCTGGCAACGCTCCTGATTTCGTTAAAGAGGTTACAGCAAGAATTATTGCGGGTGAAGGTGATTTGCTTCCTGTAAGTAAAATGCCGATTGATGGGACATTTCCATTAACAACCACGAGATGGGAAAAGAGAAACATCGCTTTGGAAGTTCCTGTGTGGGATATGGAAACCTGTATTCAATGTAACAAATGCGTTATGGTTTGTCCTCATGCAACAATTCGTGCAAAGATTTTTGATGAAAAAGATTTAGCTGGTGCACCAGCAACATTTAAATCAACCAAGTTTAAATCAAAAGATTATGGTGAAGGATTATATTATTCATTGCAGGTTGCAGTAGAAGATTGCACAGGCTGTGGTCTTTGCGTCGATGTTTGTCCTGCTAAGAACAAAAAGGAAACAAAGCTTAAAGCAATCAATATGGCTGAGCAGATTCCAATCCGTGAACAGGAAAGAGCAAACTGGGATTTCTTCTTCAACATTCCTGATCTAGACAGAAAAGTTGTTGCAGTATCAAAAGTTAAAGACTCACAATTCCTGGAACCATTGTTTGAATTCTCCGGTGCCTGCTCAGGCTGCGGTGAAACACCTTATGTAAAATTAGTAAGCCAGTTATTTGGGGATAGAACAATCATTGCAAATGCAACAGGATGTTCCTCTATTTATGGCGGAAACTTACCAACAACTCCATGGGCATCAAATAAAGATGGTCGCGGACCAGCATGGTCAAATTCGTTGTTTGAAGATAATGCTGAGTTTGGTTACGGTTTCAGATTAGCAATTGATAATCACAATCTTCAGGCAAAAGACTTATTGAAAAGATTTGCATCAGAAGTTGGTAACGATTTAGTTGATGCTCTTATCAATGCAACACAAAAAGATGAAGCTGAAATTTATGAGCAAAGAGAAAGAGTAAGCGCACTAAAGAATAAACTAGATGATATGCTTAAGGCCGGGGCAAATGGAAAATCAAGTGATTTGAAGAATCTCTTAAGCTTAGCAGATTATCTTGTTAAAAAATCTGTTTGGATTATGGGCGGTGATGGATGGGCTTATGATATCGGTTACGGCGGATTAGATCACGTAATTGCATCAGGAAAAAATGTAAACATTTTAGTTCTTGATACTGAAGTTTATTCTAACACAGGTGGACAGTGTTCAAAATCTACTCCACGTGCGGCAGTTGCAAAATTTGCAGCCGCAGGAAAACCCGGTGCTAAAAAAGATCTGGGTCTGATGGCAATGAGTTATGGAACTGTTTATGTTGCAAAAGTTGCAATGGGTGCTAACGATCAGCATACTCTAAGAGCATTTCTTGAAGCTGAAGCTTATGACGGTCCATCATTGATTATTGCTTACAGCCATTGTATTGCACACGGAATAAATATGGGAACAGCAATGCAAAATCAAAAAGCTGCTGTGGATTCAGGTCACTGGCCATTGTTCCGTTATCATCCTGATCTTGCGGCAGAAGGTAAGAATCCATTTAAACTTGATTCTAAAGGTTTGAAGATTCCATTTAAAGATTATGCTTATATGGAAACCAGATATAAGATGTTGACAAAATCTCATCCAGCAGAGGCTGCTGTGCTTATAAAAGAAGCGCAGGAAGATGTTATAAGAAAATGGAAAGATTATGAAAGATTTGCAGCTTACGAACCCGAGAAATCAGCTTAATAATTAATTGAAGAAATTCCGCCCCGATAAATCGGGGTGGAATGGCAGCAAATAAATTTTGAAATAAAAATTAGTTAAGGAAAATAAAATGGATATCACAACAACCTACTTAGGATTGAAACTAAAATCGCCGATCGTTTCTTCAGCAGGTCCGCTTTCTGAAAAGATTTCTAACATAAGAGAGATGGAAGATGCAGGCGCAGGTGCTGTTGTTCTTTACTCGATCTTTGAAGAGCAGATTGAGCACGAGCAATTAGAATTAGATTATCATACTTCTGCTCACACAGAAAGTTTTGCTGAAGCAACAACATACTTACCTGAACCTTTTGAGTTTAAACTTGGTCCTGATGAATATTTAAATCACATACGTAAAGCAAAAGAAGCTGTTGATATTCCTATCATAGCAAGCTTGAATGGCAAATCAATTGGCGGCTGGACAGACTACGCAAAGAAAATGGAACAAGCCGGTGCAGACGCACTTGAGTTAAACATTTATCTTCTTCCAACAGATGCAAAAAAATCCGGAAGCGAAATTGAAAAAACTTATATTGATATAGTTAAGGCTGTTAAATCAACTGTAAAAATTCCTTTTGCAGTTAAAATGCATCCATTCTTTAGTTCAACAAGTTATATGGCAACAGAGTTAAGTAATGCGGGTGCAAGTGGATTAGTTATGTTCAACCGCTTCTATCAGCCGGATATTGATCTTGAAACACTCGATGTGGTGCCAAATGTAATCTTAAGCACTCCAATGGCAATGAGATTACCGTTAAGATGGATTGCAATGCTATACGGAAAAGTTAATGCCGATCTTGCTGCTACAAGCGGAATATATTCTGCTGAAGATGTTTTGAAGATGGTTATGGCAGGAGCAAAAGTTACTCAAATGTTATCATCATTATTAAAGTTTGGTATCGGTCATATCGCAGATGTAACCACAAACTTAAAAAGTTGGATGGAAGAAAAGGAATACGAATCAATCGAACAAATGCGCGGCAGCATGAGTTATATGAATGTTGATGATCCTGCAAAATTTGAACGTGCAAATTATATGAAAGTGCTTAACTCATATAAATAGAACTTAATCGTCATCCTGAGCGAACCTGCCTGCGGCAGGCAGGGACAAGGGAAGACACAGTAAAATTTCATCCATTGCCGGATGATGCTCAGAGGAGAATCCTGATCTTAACTGAAGCAGAATGTGAGTCATCCGGCAGTGGATTTTTTGTTTTAAATCTCAAGTTCCTGTCATTTCGAATCCGGCTTCAGTTGGTGAGAAATCTTTCTTTGGCTCTATCAGATTTCTCGTCGTAAACTCCTTGAATTGACCTTAAATATTTATTACAAAATGCTTTCTGTGATTCACACCAAAATACAATTGAACTTATCTCTCTATCTTTTGTTAACACTAAAAAAAACATTAGAGGACTATGGCTTTATTCTTTATCATTTTCTTCACCGTTTATACATCACTTAATTTTTATGTGTTTTTACGCGGTTGGCAAGTAATTTCTTCATATCCAATATTAAAACCTATTTATGCGATATTATTCATCGTTATCGCCTACGGATACGTGCTTGCAAAAGTGCTATATAAGTTTCTTCATCCACTTGCTTATGATATCATACTTGGAGTTGGAGCAATCTGGTTTGCATTCCTAGCATATTTTATTCTTTCACTTTTACTGATTGACATATTAAGATTGTTTAATGGCTGGTTTCATTTTTTCCCATCAATCATTACCAACAATTACGAAAGCGCAAAAAGAATAACAGCAATTGTTGTAATTGCCTTGGTTGGATTGATTGTTTTCTTTGGAAACTTAAACAAACGAAATATTGAAATCAGAAATCTTGAAATATCAATTCCAAAAGGTGCAAGCAAACTTGATGAACTTAACATTGTAATGGCTTCAGATATTCACCTCTCCCCTATCGATGGTGAAAGATTACTGGTTAAAATTGTTAATAAAATGAATTCACTTAATCCAGATATTATTTTACTTGCCGGGGATATTGTTGATGATAAAGCAAAAATTTTACAGGAAAGAGGAATCGGAAAATCGTTTACAAAACTAAATCCTAAATATGGCATTTACTCAATAAATGGTAATCACGAGTTTATAAATGAAGTTGAATCCTGTGTGAAATATGCAGAAGATTTGGGAATAAAATTTTTACGCGATGGATATGAATTGATCGATAGCAGTTTTTATGTAATCGGAAGAGAAGACAGCTCAATGGTTCAATTTACCGGAATACAAAGAAAATCTTTAGAACAAATTGTAAAAGATATTCCTGCTCATTATCCTAAGATTCTATTAGACCATACACCATTCAATTTAGAACAGGCAATGCAAAATGGAATTGACTTACAGCTTTCCGGTCATACTCATCATGGGCAAATATGGCCGGCTAATTTAATTACAAGCATGATTTACGAATTAAGCTGGGGTTATAAGAAAAAAGGAAACACACATTACTACGTTACATCCGGTGCAGGAACATGGGGTCCGCCAGTAAGGACAGGAAGCAGTTCTGAAATTGTGAATATAATAGTGAAATTTAAATAGTAATTATTATTACAAACCCGATTCATTAATTTGAACCGGGTTTATTTTTTATATTAAAAAACTACTGTTACGCCAAATTTAAACTGATCGTAAGCTATAGGTGGTTCTCCACCGAATGGCCAGTTCATTTCATCTTGTCTGAGTTCATACAAACCATAAGCAAGAGCATTCTTTAACAAAAAGTTTACAACGGGTCCCGCGGCAGGAGATGATTCAAACACTTCATTTATAAAGCTATCCAGCAAACCCTGTGCAGCAACCTCAATTAATGCACTTCCTGCCCATTTCCAGAATAAGTGTCTTTGAAAAACAATTGATCTTTCATATCCGGCATCCAGCATCAGGTTTTCGATTACTTTTACTCTAACGCCGGCTTCAGTGCTTGTGCCAAATCTAAATGATTCATCATAAAGATTTAAAGTCTGAATATCCATACTCGTATCAGGAAGCGCATCCGGATAACTAAAATTAATATTAGACCAGTTTAATGTGTAAGTGTAGTAAGGAATAATTGCAGAGTTTTCGCCAAGCTTATATCCATATCCGCTTGACCATCCAGCACCAAAACGCCACATATCAGATTCAATTTCACTTCCAGCTGCTTCTTTTCCTGCCAGCTTATTTGATTCATTGCTCAAATATGTATACTTATAATAATGCCTGATTATGTAATCTGTTCCCCAGGCATCTCTATTTTTAATATATCCTAACTTTAACTCCAACAAAGCCGGATCAACAAATTGCGATTGAATATCGGTTCTGCTCATATTTGCTAATCCATATTGCAGCGACATTGCCGGTCTTGATTTCTTAAATCCATAATCAGCAACCCATTCGTCCCAGTCATCCATATCGTCCCAATGCCAATCCCATTCATCATCAGTTTTTGTTGTATCCTGCTGGGCAAATGAAGAAAATGAACAAAGCATTAATGATAACAGAATTAGTAAATTAAATTTTAACATATATCCTCCGAATAAATTAGCTTAAAAAATATTTTATGATACACTATCTTGAAACATTTACATGCCAAAAATATGCACTAATTGAGTATTAATTTGTTCAATTATCACAAAGAAACATTAGTTCTGATGAAAGGTTAATAGAAATTATATTAGGTTATTAGAACAATCAGAACTCTTTTTTATATTTGATAAAACACTGAAGGAAATTATTTACTCTATGCCCGAATTAAAATCAAAAGAAAGTTTATACAAGATTTCACGATTAAATAAAAATTATCCCAGATACGATGAGATAATTAAACTGCACAAAGATGCTATTGATGAGCGAAATGATATCTACATCGATCCGGAAACTGGATTTGCAGTACTTACTGCAGAATTTTTATTAAAGCGCGGATACTGCTGCGGCAGCGGCTGCCGTCATTGTCCGTATGATGAGAAGGTTTAAAGGAAAGCCTACCCCGAAATCCCCTTCCCAAAGAAGGGGACTTTAAGAAATTATTTTAAAAGGATCATCTTTTTCGTCTCAACATAATCCCCTGCTTTTAATTGATAAAAATAAATCCCACTTGCAAGGGCAGGACTGGAGTCCCGCCCTACGTTAAAATCTAATTCATAATTTCCTGCGGGTCTATATTCATCAACAAGAGTAGCAACTTCATTTCCTAAAACATCAAAAACTTTTAAAGTTTGCCAACTGCCGACTGGCGACTGCCAGCTGATTTTTGTACTTGGGTTAAATGGATTAGGATAGTTCTGTCCAAGAACAAAATCGTTCATAATATTATTCTGATTTTCATTTACATCACTTACTATTTCAGTAGTACCATGCAGGATTGTAAATCCCTCACCGCCTGCCCATAAATAAGGAAGACGGTCTTCCATGTATAGTGAGACAGATTTTAGATCAGCGGAAGTAAAAGTTTTCGGATATGAATCCGGATTAAAATAATCCATAGTATATTTTAATATCCTTCCATCATTACCAACCCCAAATATTCTGTAATTACCAGATATATCTTTTCCAACCATTTGGTAATCATTAATAAAAATATATTTAGATAATTGATATTCCTGCCAATTCACTCCAGAATTAGTTGTAAACTTAAGATATGAACCAACCTGACTATAACATCCATCACTTGGGTTAATAAAATCAAAACTGGCTGATCCTATAAAATAATTTTCATTGGATATGAGCTGCCATGTATTCGCAGTATCACTTGAGAGCCACAATCCTCTATAATTTATTCCGTATATATGCTCGAGATCCACAAATTGGATTTTTTGAAAAGCACCATATTCTGCATTAATGGAATATGTTTTTTTTATCCAATTCGATCCGCCATCTGTGGTAATTAGTATGCTTGGTATATCATAAATGTGAGAACCTGGTACAGATTCTTGCATCACGTTGCAGAGTATACCCAATTCAGCCTTATAATAATCAACATCACCACCCCAAACTATCACACCATCACCCAAAGACAATGAATCCCACGATAGTCCTCCATCAAGGGTTGTATAAGCTTGTTCATAACCTATTATATAACCCTTTAGTGAATCCACAAACTCTAATCCCCAATCATCGTAGATCCCCCCGTTGTAAGAAAATTGCGGCTGCCAATTAAAACCACCATCTGTTGTCATATAAAGTTTATCATAACTTAGTGCCCAACCTTTTAAGGTATTAACAAAATCAATTTTTATAATCTGATCTTTTATCGATTGACTAACTCTTGCCCAGCTAATTCCTCCATCAGTCGTTTTCAATAAGTCGCTGCCGTATGCATATCCTTCAAGAGGATTTTTAAAAAAGATTTTCAGGGAATTATACCCGGGAAATGAACTTGACTGCCAGCTAATTCCTCCATCAGTAGATTTTATAAAACCACCAAGCGTGCTTCCAAAAATATTCGTTGCGTCAAGGGCAAATATTTGTTCTATAACTAACGAGTATGGTGAAATGGTATCTGCATATTGTAGATTCCAGTTCATACCTCCATCAATTGTTTTATAAATTCTGTTTTGTTCCCCGGCTATCCATCCAACTTGATCAGTTATAAATGAAATTGTCTTTAACTCATAAGGTAAATCGCACCAAAGAGTATCCCAGTTATCGCCGCTATCAATGCTCCTTAAAATAAATGAAACAGAATCCGATATTTGGTTGTAGAACTTTGCATTCCAACTGTTTCCTATTGCCAGTATGTCGCCGTTATTAAGTAAATCAAATTCAAAAATACTTCCAAATGTCTCTTCCCATAGGTAGTAAAGAGAATCACCGGCTAAAAATTTAGGAATACTATAAGTTGTTTGCCAATTTCCATAAAAATTACTCAATGTCTGAATGTTGTTATAAGTAGATTGAATCATTCTGCTTTCTGAGATCGGAAGAAATGTTAAGGCACCCCAGAGTGCTGTCTGAGATTCATTCCAATTATTACCGCCATCATTTGTATAAATCAAAGATATGTCTCCTGGATATATTACATTCTTAGTTACGTAAGAAAATCCAGTTAGCTCATCAATAAATTTTATTTCATATAGATTTTGATCTTGAAAAAAATCCTTAAGGCTCCACGTAGTACCGCCATCAGTAGTTTGGATAACACCTCCGCCTTCATTAACAAAATATCCGTTAAGTTCAGATGTAAATACCAAATCGTTTATAAAATCCGAAGGAATGTCTGGGTATCTCATTTCCCATTGCGCATCAGTAGTAGATAAGAATGAATAAATTAGATAAACGAAAACAAAACATATTTTTTTCATATCTAACCAGTTTGACTTATTGTTGTATCAAACTTAAGAAATGATTATTGGAAAGTAAAGAAATTATTATTTGCTGATTGTTCACAGAATTGATTTATGTGAAAAGTGGCTCTGTATGATTGTCATTCACGCTGCCATAAGCTTCGCTTCGGGAGAAAGTGGAAATCCATTTTACTTATAGCGTATGGATTCCCGCATACGCGGGAATGACATACATTTTTATGCTTTAATAATGTTTTGGGTGGGTCCTTACAAAATAAACTTACTTAAATCTCTGTCTTTAACAATTTTTTCAAGTTTATCTTTTACAAATTTTGCATCAATCTTTACCGTATCAGAAGGGATTTTATCCGGCACATCAAAAAGTATTTCATCAAGCAAAGTTGTAAGAATTGTATGCAATCTTCTTGCGCCGATGTTTTCAACCTGCTCGTTTACTTCTGTTGCAATGCGTGCAATTTCTCTTATTCCATCCTTGCTAAAACTTAATTTAACTCCTTCTGTTTCCAGCAACGCACCATATTGTTTTAATAATGCATTTTGCGGAGTTGTTAATATCTGAACAAAGTCCTCTTCAGTTAAGCTGTTAAGTTCAACGCGAATTGGAAATCTACCTTGTAACTCAGGAATTAAATCCGATGGCTTTGAAACGTGAAAAGCTCCGGATGCAATGAACAAAATATGATCGGTTCTGACTACTCCATATTTAGTATTTACGTTTGATCCTTCCACAATTGGTAGAAGATCACGCTGAACGCCTTCACGACTAACATCGGGACCCTGTCCTTTGCCGCCGCCGGCAACTTTATCAATCTCATCAATAAATATCATCCCTGAATTTTCAACTCTTTCAATCGCTTCTTTCTGAACAACATCCATGTCAATAAGTTTTTGCATTTCTTCCTGCGAAAGAATTTGTCTGGCTTCTTTAACAGTAGTTTTTCTTTTCTTTCGCTTCTTAGGCATAATGTTGCCCATAATTTCCTGGATGTTAATCCCCATATCATCCATACCAAACGGGCCCAGAACCTGCATTCCCATTGAAGACTGCGCCTGAGAATCAAACTCAATCATCTTATCATCCATCTCGCCGTTCTTAACTTTTAATTTCATCCATTCGCGGGTTTTTTGATTTTGATAAGCTTCGTTCTCTTCACCGTTTGCGGGTTGTTCTTCACCATCCTGAACTAACGGTGTGGTTTTAGTTTTTTTAACCGGTGGAATTAAAATATCAAGTACTCTTTCATCGGCAAGTTCTTCTGCTTTAGCCTGAACTTCAATAGCTTTTTCTGCCTTCACAAGATTAACGCCAACCTCAATAAGATCACGAACCATTGATTCAACATCTCTGCCAACATATCCAACTTCTGTAAATTTTGAAGCTTCAACTTTTACGAATGGAGCCTGAGAAAGTTTTGCAAGTCTGCGTGCAATTTCTGTTTTACCAACTCCGGTTGGACCAATAAGAATTATATTGTTCGGCATAATTTCTTCGCGAAGAATATCTTTAACCTGCTGACGCCTCCACCTATTACGAATTGCAATTGCAACGGCACGTTTAGCTTCCGTCTGTCCTATTATATACCTATCAAGTTCCTTAACAATTTGCGAAGGAGTAAATAATTTCATATCAAAAGATTTTTTTTCCATAATCTATTCTATAACCTCTACATTAATTTTATCATTTGTGTAAATACAAATATCGGCTGCAGTTTTTAATGCTTCGCCGACAATTTCTTTTGCATTAAGTTTACTATGCTTCTTTAGCATTTGTGCCGCGGCTAGTGCATACATTCCACCTGAACCAATTGCAACAATCTTATCGTCAGGTTCAATAACATCTCCGGTCCCTGAGATCACAAGCGCTGTATCTTTGGAGATAACAGCAAGCATCGCTTCTAACTTTCTTAAATATTTATCAGTGCGCCAATCTTTTGCAAGTTCAACTGCAGCACGGCTTACATTTCCACGGTACTGTTCAAGTTTATCTTCAAATTTTTCCATAAGTGTAAATGCATCTGATGATGCACCTGCAAATCCGCAAAGCACTTTTCCGTTTGCAATTTTTCTAATTTTCATTGCGTTCTTTTTCATAACAGTATTTCCGAGGGATACTTGACCATCACCGCCAAGTGCTGCAACTCCATTATGTAAAATTCCGAGGATCGTTGTTGATCTTATTTTTTGTTTCATAATTATTTCTTTCTTTTGAAATTCTTCTTTTAATCACTTTATATAAAAACAGATTCCTGCCTTCGCAGGAATGACAGCTGCAGACTATTGCAAAATTTTATAAGGAAATATTCTTGGTACTTTCTGTTGATAAACTCTGTAATCATCACCAAACAATCTAACCATTTTCTTTTCCTCATAGTAAGAACCGATGTAAAAATATGCCGTAAACGAAATGAACATTGTGAGATAAAACAAGCTCATCTCTGCTCTAAACAGTAAAAAAATAATTGAGAAAAAATAAATTGGATGCCTGCTGTATTTGTATGGACCTTCAATTCGCAATGTATAGTTTTCATCAAGCTCATTGTCAGAATATTCATTTTTTAAATAACGATCTATCTGATTTAATCCAATAAACTCTTTGAAGCAAATATATTTGAAACACCATATCATTCCGACAAGAGAAGCAAACTGCGGAATCAATACTAGATAATCGTAAGGTGATGGGAGTTTATAGATTTGTAATGATGGATGAGGCGCCAATTCCCAAATAAAATATAATCCAACCAGCGCAAAAACATTATAGCCTAAACGATAGAAAGCTATTAATTTGCCAAATGTTTTTTTAAAGAATACTTTTACTTTTTCCGAGGCAGCAACTGAATGGACAAATCCATAAAGAGTAAAAAGAAGAAATATAACTATTACATCGAGGACATAATTCATTTACATCATTTGTTTACGCAAGCGTGCTACGGGTAGTTTTAATTGCTCGCGATATTTTGCGACTGTTCTTCTTGCTATGTGAATTCCTTCTTCATTAAGAAGTTCTGCAAGCCTATCATCGCTGAATGGTGATTTCTTATCTTCCGCTTCTATAATCTCTTTTAATCTTTCGCGGATGTGTTTGTTTGAAACTTCCTCACCGGAATCAGTAGATAAACCTTCACTGAAAAAATATTTTAATTCGTGTATGCCCATTGGGCTTTGAACATACTTGCCGTTTACAACACGACTAATCGTGGATATATCCATTTGAATTTCTTCAGCAATGTCTTTGTAAATCATTGGCTTTAAAAGCTTTGGACCTTTTTCAAAGAACTCATATTGTCTTTCCAAAATAGCACGCATAATTTTCATCAGCGTTTCCCGGCGCTGTTGAATACAGGCAATAAACCATTTTGCTGACTCAAATTTTTCTCTTAAAAATTTATACGTTTCTTTTTCACGTGGATTTTTCTTTCCACGTTTATTAGAATCGATCATCTCCAGATAATGCTTGCTGATAGTAACTGAAGGCATACTTCTATCGTTTAAAGTTATGATCCAGTTTTCATCAACTTTTTCTACAAGAAAATCAGGTGTTACCTGGTTACTTTCCATCGAAGAAATATTTCCTTCGCCCGGTTTGGGATTCATACTTTGAATCAGTGCAATCGTATCACGCAAACTTTCATCAGTAAAATTCATTCGATGTTTAATAAGATCGAATCGGCGTTTGGTAAATTCATCGTAATGTTCTTCAAGAAGTTTGATTGCAAGAAATTTTGTGTATGGATCGGATTTACTTTCACGAAGTTGAACTATTAAACATTCCTGTAAGCTTCTACATGCAATACCAATCGGATCAAATTTTTGAATTCGCTTTAAAAGTTCTTCACCTGTTTGTGCATCTATTTTAATATGATCGAACATATCCAGTTCATTAAGTATCTCGGCAAGATCGCGTTTTAAATATCCGTCTTCATCAAGGTTACCAATTATTTCTTCACCAAGAATAAAAAGATTTTCTTCTAGATTAAGTAATCTTAGTTGATCGGTTAAATGTTCACTTAACGATTCTCTCTGCGGGGCAAGTGGCTGGTAAATTTCCTCATCCGCACTTCGGTTTATTTTTTCATGATCAAAATCATCATCATTAGAATAATCTTCAAGATCAAACTCTTCGTTATCCTTATCAGAGAACTCATCTTCCTTATCAGTTTCAGAATCGGAGTCTTTCTCTTTATCATCCTGCTCTAAAGTCATTTCCATTTCTTCTTCAAGAACAGGATTCATTTCCAATTCAGTTTTTATTCTCTGTTCTAAAGCAAGAGTATTTAACTGCAGAAGTTTTTGATACTGTATCTGCTGCGGCGAAAGTTTTTGGCTCTGTGTAAGCCTTTGACTGAGTGAAAGCATTTTATCTACCTGAATAATTCATAAGTTTATTGTACCAATCTTCCCCGTATAATCTTATTAAAGAATCTTTGCAAAACTCGGATATGGTGATGTTATCTTCTTTGCCTTTTTCTAATGCCGGAGCACATTCACTAAATTTTTCGTATCGCAAGACATCACCGCTAAAATCCGTAACTCTTATCGGAAAAAGATGACAAGATATTGGTTTTCTAAATTTAACCTCGCCGTCAAAGAACGCACGTTCAATTGCACACTTTGCAATTCCATTATCCCAAAACGAAAAAACGCAATCGCGATTATTTACACTCGTAATCATCATTTCGTCGTCTTTTGTTTCGTAGAAATTTCGTTCTTCAATTTCATCAATATTAGTCTGTAAAAGATATTTTTTTATAATGGGCAATATCTTTTCAATCTCTTCAATTTCAGCTTTTATAACCGGGGCACCAAGCTCACTTTCCAATGTACAGCAAGCACCCTTGCATTTCTTCAAATCGCAGGAAAAGGGAATTTCTACTATCTCGTCCCGTACTAAAACGTCATTTATTGCAAATATTTTGTCAGATGGCATTGGAATAATTTTTGCTATTATTGTGCCAAAATATACGGTAAAAATTCTTTTTATCGCAACTTGATTTTTATTTTTATTCAGCACTTCTTACAAAACCTGTAAATTTTATTTACCATTCAGTTGATTTTAATCTCTCAAATCGATTATTTGCCACATCTTAAAACTCGGATTTATCATGAATTTCAAAAATTCGGTCATTCTCATTACCGGCGCTTCATCAGGAATCGGATATCAGCTTGTAAAGGACTTAGCACTCGAAGGGGCAAAACTGGCTTTGCTCTCAAGAAGAATAGAGCTTTTAGATTCTTTGGCTAGTGAATTAAAAGGTCAAACGATGATACATAATTATAGATGCGATGTTACCAATAAAGTTGAGGTCGCAGAAACTATTTCAAAAGTAAAAAAAGATTTTGGCAAGATTGATATCGCGATTCTCAATTCAGGTGTGGCATTCAGATCAAGCGTATTAAATTACAAATCTGAGGAAGCTGAAAAAACTTTTAACACAAACGTACTTGGTGCAGTTTATTGTATAGAGCAGCTTCTTTCGGATTTTATTTCTGAAAAACGTGGAGCCATCGTTGGGGTATCAAGTCTTGGCGATGGAAAAGGTTTTCCTAAAAGCGGATTTTATTCTGCAAGCAAAGCCGCATTTACAGTTTTATTAGAAAGTTTAAGGATTGAACTTAAAAAGTATAATGTTAAAGTTGTAACTGTTAAACCAGGATTTGTTAAAACTGCTATGACAGATAAAAACGAATTTGAGATGCCTTTCTTATTGGGCGTTGAAGAAGGCAGTAAAATTATTTTAGATGGATTGAGGAAAGATAAAAGGATAATTGAGTTTCCGTGGCAAACAACTTTGGGTGCAAAGATTTTAAGAATGATGCCTACAAAATTGTTTGAAGCAATTGCTTCCAAAGAGCCGCCATCAAAAAAATAAAGAACAATCTATTTGTTGTATAAATATTTATTGGGTTTAAAATGATTCAGAAAATATTTCTTTTTACATTTTCATTTTTAATTTCAGCATACTCCCAATCAGATACTCTAATAATTTTTTCTGAAGTTATGTTCAATGCTCCAACAGGAGCTAATGAATTTATTGAAATTTATAATCTCAGCAGCACAGAGTCTGTTGATTTAAGTGCCTATCAAATTAAATACTATACTTCAAATACCGATCAAATTATAGATGCAGGATTTGGGACGACACTTGCCCCAAATTCTTATGCAGTTATTTTTGAAAATGATTATGACATCGTAACAGGAATTTATAGTGCACTTATTCCCACCAATGCTTTAATATTAAAGATTGCGGATAACTCGTTCGGTACATCAGGGATGGCAAACACTACAAGCAGACCTTTATGGTTGTTAAATAGTATTAATGATACAATAGATTATTATTTCTATTCTGCCAACAACCCAACTGCAATTTCTGATGAAAAGATAATTTTAAATCGTGACTCATTACAAACAAACTATGCAAACTCACTCGTTGTTAACGGTACACCAGGATTTACAAACTCAGTTACACCAACAAATTACGATTTAGAATTAAGCTCACTAACTTTTTCACCGCTTAATCCAATTGTTGGAAACGATGTAACGATAACAGCAAAAGTTAAGAACATTGGAATTCTAAACGCAGCAAATTACTCGATAGAAATTTTTAATGATGTTAATAAAGATTCAGTTGGCGATATTGGTGAAAGAATTTTTAATCAATCATATTCAAATCTTTCTTCAGGTGATTCTGTTAGTGTAACCACGATACTTAATTCCCCTCCGGTAGATCTTTATCAAATTATTTCAAGGGTAAATTTTGTAGAAGATCAAAATCCTATAAATAATATTTTGATAAAACAGTTTCCCGTTTCTCTACCAGGAAATAATTTTAATGATATTGTAATTAATGAAATTATGTACGCGCCATCTTCGGGTGAGCCTGAGTGGATTGAGTTTTATAATAAAACCAGTCAAAATATCAGCATAGTTTCCTGGAAATTATCAGATGCAAATACATCAATTACTTTGTTACCAGAAAGTCTTTTGGATGATATTATTGTTCCTGCAAATTCATTTCTTGTAATTTCTAAGAGTGAAGATATATCAAATTATTACTCTGTTCCTTCAGAAGTTTTTGTTACTGATATTCCAACGTTAAATAATACTGGCGATAATATCGTTTTAAAAGATTTTTATGGAACACAAATAGATTCTGTTTCATACCAGCCAACTTGGGGAGGAAATGCTGGAGGAAAATCTTTAGAAAGAATTTCTGCTAATGGTTTGAGTAATGATCCTGTAAATTGGGGAAGTTCAATTAGTATTAATAAAGCTACTCCCGGCAGTATAAACTCTATTACTCCAAAAGATAATGATTTAACCATCTCATCATTTAAAAGTGAAAATGATTACGGAATTTTTAATGAAGAAATTCAATTTGAAATTGTCGTAAAAAATATTGGATTAAACACTTCATCGAATTTTAATGTTAATCTTTATCGTGATGCTAATGCTGATTCGATTGCTCAACCGTCCGAGTTTATTTCAACTCAAAACGGATTATTGATTAATCCCGGAGATAGTTCATCTTTCAATTTCATCACCACAGATTTTATTGATGGAAATAATATTTTTATTTCTTTTGTTGATGTTGTCCCCGATGATGATACAACAAACAATTTTTCTTATAAAAGCATAATCGGAGTTTCGATCAACGAAATGAGAAATGATATTGTTATTAATGAAATTATGTACGCTCCAACTTCTCCTCAGCCGGAGTGGATTGAGATTTACAACCGCAGCAATAAGATTATTGATCTGAAGAATTATCAAATAGCAGACGCCGCAGATACAGTTAAGATTATTTCTCAATCAACAGTTCTAAATCCAAATGAGTTTTTTGTTATTGCAAAAGACTCATTACTTTTAAATTTCTATAACATTAATTCTGGTTATGTGTTCGCTTCATTTCCAACATTAAACAATACGAATGATAAAGTAATTTTACTTGATTCACTGAACCGAACTATTGATTCACTTTTTTACTCATCAACCTGGGGTGGAAGTAATAATAAATCTTTGGAGAGAGTAGATGTAAATTCTTCTTCGACAGATTCCTCAAATTGGAAACCCTCAAAAAATATTTTTAATGCTACACCGGGGACTTATAATTCTGTTACTCAAAAAGATTTTGATTTGCTTGCAGATAGTACTTTGTTTACTCCAAAATTTCCATTGTTTGGAGACACGATTAAAATATCGGCATCTATTAAAAACATTGGGAAAAATTCAGCAGCATTTTCAATTGATCTTTACGAAGACACAAATCTGGATTCAATCCCAGATTTATTTATTGAAACACTCTCAAATTTAACTCTTACCTCTCTTGACTCAGCGGCTTATCAATTCAATTTTGCAGTTGAGAATCTTCAAGATAAAAAAGCATTTCATGTAAAAGTTTTATTTGCACAAGATCAAGACACAACTAACAATTCATTTTATAAAACCATCGAGCCTGGCTATCCAAATCAAACAATTGTAGTCAACGAAATAATGTTTGCACCATTTGGAGGCGAACCAGAATGGATTGAACTTTATAATAATTCCAATATCGAAATGAACTTAAAAGATTGGACGATTTGGGATGTTGTTACAACTCCGGTTAAAGCGACCATTAAAAATGATTTTATAATTCCTGCAAATGGTTATGTGGTTTTAACAAAGGATTCCTCCATAACAAATTATCATAGATTTATTTCATCACAAATTCTAGAAATCTCTCTCCCCTCTTTCAATAATGATCGGGATGGAGTTGTGATAAAAGATAATCGTGAAATTACAATTGATTCTGTTTTCTATTCTAATCAATGGGGCGGCACAAATGGATTTTCTCTTGAAAGAATTTCTACAAGTAATTTATCTAACCATCATTTTAATTGGTTGAGCAGTGTTGATGTTGAACAGAGCACACCGGGAAGAATAAATAGTGTTACTCCTAAAGAATACGATTTATCTGTTGCGGATATTTATTTCTCTCCAAGATTTCCTATTCCAGGAGAAAACGTTTCCATCACTGCTAAAATTAAAAATAATGGGCGTCAATCAGGGCAAAGTTTTGTTACAGAATTTTATATCGATACAGATTCAAACCAAGTTGTAGATTTTCTTTTAAGTTCAGTTAGTTCTTCCAACTTAAATTCCGGTGATTCTATTTCAATAACTTCATCAACTCAACTACAA
This sequence comes from Ignavibacteriaceae bacterium, assembly GCA_041738675.1. Taxonomy (GTDB): domain Bacteria; phylum Bacteroidota; class Ignavibacteria; order Ignavibacteriales; family Ignavibacteriaceae; genus IGN3. The sequence goes on along the minus strand of JBGSPH010000058.1, from coordinate 74,245 downwards.
AATCTTCAAAACAAAATTTTAACTGCTGTAAGAGTTATCTTTATTTCTGATGAAGATACACTTAATAATTATTTTGAGAAACCAATTGAACCGGGATTTGCAGAAAGCATTGTTAAAATAAACGAAGTAATGTATAATCCAACGGATGAAAAACCTGAGTGGGTTGAACTTGTTAATGTAAGTCCAGATTCAATCAACATTAAAAATTGGCTTATTAGTGATGTGCAAACAACGCCGACTAAATATTTTATAACAAGTGATGATATGTTTATTGCGCCGAATGAAATATTTATAGTAGCTAAGGACACATCATTTAATTCTGCTCATCCAAATACGATTGCTAAGGTTTTCTTTTCAAATTTTGGAAGTTTAGGAAATACTTCTGATGGCGTAGTGATTTACGATTTCAGAAACGGGATTATCGATAGTTTGTTTTATCGTTCAACTTGGGGCGGAAAGAAAGGTTATTCGCTAGAAAGAATTTCTTTGAATGAACAAACTAACGATAGCACAAATTGGGTTACATCGCTTGATGCAAATGGAAGCACTCCCGGTTTAGAGAACTCAATCTATAATGTACCATCTTATGATCGCAACGTTCTTATAATTAATGAAATTATGTACGATCCGGAAACAAATAATAGCGAGTATGTTGAGTTTTATAATTTAAGCTCTGAACCTGTTAACATTGGCGGTTGGAAGTTTGAAGATGAAAATGGGAATTCAAACAAATTAATTGAAACAAGTTTTGTAATTCAACCAAAAGAGTATTTTATTTTGATTGCAGATTCATCTGCGATAGTTAATTACAATCTGTTCGAATATGAAAACAAAAATATTGTTGGTGTTACAAGTCTGGGACTTGTAAATACAGGAGAATTAATTTTATTAAAAGATGTAAGAGGTAATATAATTGATTCAATCTTTTATAGTGATGATTGGAATAATAGAAACATTGCATCAACAAAAAACAAATCTTTGGAAAGAATAAATCCAAACTTAAACGGGAATGATCCTTTAAACTGGAGCACTTCTGTTAATTCACTTGGAGGAACACCAGGAAATCAAAACAGCATCTTTGCAGAAAATCTAAATCAATCAACAACTATTTCTGTAAATCCTAATCCATTCTCACCTGATAATGATGGCTTTGAAGATTTTACTCTTATTAATTATAATTTATCACAAGCAACTGCACAGGTTAGGATAAAAATATTCGATAGCAAAGGAAGACTTGTTCGATCATTAGTAAACAATCAAGCCAGCGGCTCAAGCGGCTCTGTTATTTTTGATGGGCTTGATGATGAAAACAATGCTTTGCGAATGGGGATTTATATTATTTTCCTTGAAGCATTAAATGATAACTCAGGAATTGTTGAAACAATTAAATCCACGGTTGTGGTTGCAAGAAGACTTTGATTCTTGATACTGGATGCTGGTTATCAGGTATTCTCAAAAATTCTTCTTATTAAATTTTCATTAAGCCATTATTTGTTTTCTGCAGATTGCAAACTGCCAACTGAAGGGTCGTTGCATAACTTTTAATAGTCATTTCGAAGGAGTCTTCGACTGAGAAATCTTTCTACTATTCAGCATAAAAGATTTCTCCCTTCGGTCGAAATGACGCGAATTAGAATTCTGCAACACAACCTGAGGACTGTAACACTTCTAACTTATCATGTCACTATTTCTAAACTACTTGCACTTATTCAATAACTCAAAAAGCCTAAAAATAATGTTTGTATGTTATAACACTATTTGTAATATTCACAACAGAATAACTAACAATTCAAGGAGCAATATGAAAAAACTAATTCTAACGTTTTTGTTTTTTGTGTTATGTTCAATCTCATTTGATTCTTTTGCACTGCCAAGATTTGCAGTTAAACTTGGTGACAAATGTTCTGATTGTCATTACAATCCAAGTGGCGGACAGATTAGAAATGAAAACGGCTGGCACTGGGGAAAAAATACTTTAAGCATGATCTCTGCACGAGATAAAGATTTTATTATGTCTCCACGAATATCCGATAACATTTCTATCGGACTTGATTACAGAACTCAATACATATACTCACAATCAAGCGGCAGAACCTATTTCCAAAATATGACCGCAGCACTTCACACAAACTTTGCATTATCAAAGCAAATTAATCTTGTTGGTAAATATGATTTTGTAAATGATCTGTGGGAAGGTTTTGGAGTTGCAAGAATTCTTCCGGGTAACGGCTATATTAAAGCAGGTGTTTACACACCAAACTTTGGAATTCGATTGGATGACCATACTGCTTACACAAGACAAGGATTAATTTTTGATCAGTTCTATAGAGAAGCCGGAGTTGAAGTTGGATTTTTTGCCGATGATTGGCTCTATGCAAGCGCCAGTGCCGGTTCTAATATTACGGATGTTACCAGCAACTACACTAAGGATCCAACTTACACAGCGCGAGTAGAAGTTACACCACGGTTTGGAGAAGTTGGTTTATTGTTCGGAGGTTCTTATTCTTCCGCAAAACTTGAGAACACACAAGAAACTTTAAACACAAATATGTACGGCGGATTTTTCGGGTTTGGTTATACTGACTTTTCATTGCTTGCGGAATATGATATTGCAAATGATCTTTCTTCACCGAATGTAGAATCTAGTATGCTTATGGTGGAAGCCGCTTACGTGGTTTTAACAGGACTTGAAGCAATTGTTCGTTACGATAGAATTGATTACAATGCTGATATTGACGCAGACGAAACCTCAAGATTTGTTTTTGGTTTTGAGTTTCATCCATACAGTTTTATAGAAGTTCGCCCTCAGTACAGATTAGTTTTGGAAGATCCTTCTGTTGATAATGATTCGTTTGTACTGCAATTACATTTCTGGTATTAAAAAGTGTGGAGTCCACCTTTTAGGTGGCCTCCACTTTTATATTCTTATCTGTAATTCATCAGTCCTTTGCTTATTTTTCACTTAACAAAAACATTGGTTTAAAATGCACGCATTATTAAAAACTTTTCTGATTCTATCGATTCTAATATCATTCGTTTCTTATGCACAAAAGGAAATAAACATTGTAAACGGAAATGTTGTTGAGTATGATAAATGCGGTTTCCCAATGGATGATTCGGATTTGGGGCAATATATTTCTCCCGAGTATATGGATTACAGTTATGATAGTTTATTAATTGATCTTGAACTCTGGCGAACGAGCGATTATGTAAAGATAGATTCCATTGGTTTAAGTGTGCAGGGCAGACCGCTATGGCAGTTAACAATTTCAAGCGATCCGAATAATGTTGTAGGTAAACGAACTGTTCATATCCACGCAAGAACACATCCACAGGAAACAGAAGGATTTTATGTAACAGATGAGATGATTAAAATTCTTTTATCTGAAACTGAATTTGCGCAAACAGCAAGGACAAATTGTGTGTTCTATGTAATCCCAATGTACAATCCCGACGGTGTTGTTTTAGGTTTACCAAGACGCAACGCAAACAACATTGATCTTGAAGCAAACTGGAATACATTTCCGCATCAGCCTGAAGTTGCTGCGTTAAAAGCTAGGTTTACTCAGTTAATGGCTTCGCAAAATCCAATTGAAGTTATGTTGAATATGCATTCATCATCATTATGTACAAGGTATTTTGTATATCATCATGAAAACGGAACATCGCCAAACTTTGCATTATTGCAGCAGCAGTTTATAAATGGAGTGCGGTCGTATTTTCCGAATGCAATTGAGCCTTATAATTATTTTATAAGCTGGACTTCCGGAACAGCGTTGCAATATCCGGAAAGCTGGTGTTGGCTTAATCATGGAGAAAATATTATGGCACTTACTTATGAAGATAAATACCGTCCTTCCTGCTCAAACACAGGTAAATATGATTCCACTGCAAATGCAATCTTGCGAGGTGTTTTGGATTATATGGAAATTAGTGTCGTTCCAGTCGAACTTTACTCATTTACGGCACAAGCTCAAAATCAAAAAATAATTCTAAAATGGACTACCTCTACAGAACTGAACAATAACGGTTTCGAAATTCAAAGAAGAGTTGCTGATAGTGATTTTGCCACTATCGGGTTTGTTAGAGGCGAAGGAACAACTACAAATCAATCAGAATATTCTTACATCGATAAAGATTTGACTGATGGAAAATATTACTACAGACTAAAACAAATTGATTTCAATGGTACTTATGAATACTCAAGTGTCATTGAAGTTGATGTAAGAAGTCTTGATGATTATACTCTTGAACAAAACTATCCTAATCCTTTCAATCCGACTACAACAATCGGATATGTTCTCAAAGAAAAAATCAATACAAAGCTAATTTTATTTAATGCGATTGGAGAAGAGATTGCAGTTTTAGTAAATGAAGAGCAGGAGAAAGGATTTCATAAAGTTGACTTTAATGCCTCTGCTTTAACAAGTGGTGTATATTTCTATCGGTTAAAAGCTGGAGATTTTATTGAATCAAAGAAAATGATACTGCTCAGATAATTAATACTGAGCAGTAAATTTTTAATCATATTCAACTTCACACAAAACTGAATTAAGATCATTAAAAATTATTTCTTCGGGTTCTTCCGGCAATGGTGGAAGTTTAACTATTGTCTCTTTTCCTTTTACTTCAATTCTCATTCTTGCAAATCTATCATTCGATAAATTTATTTTAATGGGAACGTACATCTTAAAATTATCAGTCACATTTTCCTGAATAATTTTACAGGTTACAATAACTTTACCTTCCGCTGATTTTTCTGACTTGTATGAGAATATATAGGACGGAACCTCAGTTCCATAAACAAATTGATTAAAGAACCAGCTCATATCCTGTCCACAGTATTTATCAGTTATATTTTTAAAATCTGTAGTTGTAGCTTTTTTACCATAAAAAGTTTTGTAGTATTCTTTTATCATCTTTTGAAAAGGTTCTTCATTCATTGTCTTTAAATCTATTAACATGTTTCTAAGCATGTGCAGCACCCAGGCGCCCTTTTTATAAATTATCAAATCATAATCACCTTCAGTATCACTTGTATTTGTTCTGCTGCCTAACCAAATTGGCCCGGCTTCCTGTCCGCTGCCAAAAAGATATTTTCTGTTATTAAATATCTCATCCTTCCATTTATCAAGAACTTTAAAGAATGTTTCATTATCCTGAAATGCGGCCTGAACAAACCACAAAGCAAAGTATTCTGCAAAACCTTCACTCAACCATTGGTCATGATACGTATCAAAATTTACACCTATTCCCCACCATTGATGCGCAACTTCGTGAGCACGGAATAGTTCGTCGGCCATATCGCTTTCAATTCCCTGATAATTTAAGAAGGAAAGATGAACTAATCCGGGAAAAGCCTGCCCATGTAAGTAGGGTATTTCAGTTACTTGTAATTCATTTAAGGGAATTGGACCGATCATTTCTTTATAGAATTGAATGCTTCCAAGTACATCTGTTGCTATTTTTTCGTCCATATCTGCGCCCGAAAGTGTACCATATGAAGCTAACAAACTAGCGAGTTTCTGATGTCCTGATTTGGAAATAAATACATTAACCTTCGTTTTACTTTCATCTTCTAATTCAAACTTTTCAAAAAAACCGATATTAAAAGATGCACTATGCGCTGGTTCAACGGATTTCCATCTGCACGTAATAAAATCATCGGATTCTTCTTCCGACTCTTTCTTACCAATACTCACGAGCTTATATTTTTCAGGATAAGTGAAGGTCAAATCATGTAAAACGTTATCGCGATAAGAATATCTTGGAAACCAATAATCAGGTGATTTTAGTGCAATCCAACTAAGTTCGTCTTTCTCTAATAAATCACCTTTGTAAAAAACTGTAATTTTATTGTCAGCAGAAAGCGGGTTTAACTTTATCCAGAGTTCAGAATTTTCTTCACCGCGGTAATAGTCAAAAGTACGCTGGTCATTTAATAAAACAGAGTCCACAATAAGTTCATAATAGAGTGAAAATTTTATCCAATTACTGTTGGTATATTTTCGCTCATAGTTAATTTCACACTTTGCGCTAAAATCCAGATTATCCTCAATCTTTGAAATGATATTGTACTTATTAATTTTTATAACATCTTCCTTAAAACTTTTATCTTTATCAACTGACTTTGGCAATGAATAACTGCTAATTACTTCCTGATAGTCTGAACTAATCATAAATTTTGTATCCCTTTTTTTAAGAAAGGAAACTTCTTCTCTATTATAGGGAGATATTTTAAAAAATACCGGGTCACCTTTTGTTAAACCAATATGAGCATAGAATAGCGAGTTAGTATGATAATTAAGAAATGACCGCATAAATTCAGTATGAAAATATCCGGCATCGGAATCGCTGGTATAATTGATAAATTTTTGAAAATCTCTTTTAATGTCGGATAAGTCAGACTTCTCAATAAATTTTAAATCACCAAGCAATCTTAGTTTTGCCGGATCAGAAAACATTATTATTAGATAGTAAAATTCTTCATCTAAACTATGCTTCTCATAAAATCTGTATAGATGATCTTTTTCTATTTGGGAGGGAGGTGAAAAAGAAAATTTTCCTTTACCTTTAAATAATAACAATCGCTCTGAACCAGCTATTTGACTGCATCTAAAAAGTTCACCATTTATTAGTTTAAATATTGCCGCATCTTGTTGAATTATTAATCCACTATCAGGAACTGCTGCAACTGATACAGGCTGTATGTTTTCAATTTCTTTTAATATGTTTTGATATTCCTGATTTGTATTCTGACTTTGCGAGAAACAAAAACAATTCAAAACTAAAATAAGAGGTAGGATAAGGATGGAATGCTTTTTCATATTTTCTCCCTTGCCGTTAAATACACTATTGTTACCCAAGTGTTTAAAAAGATGCTGCCAAAAAATAATGCATTCTGGTTTAGAATAAAAAGTTTTATAATATGATTGTTTTTGAAGTTGCAGATAAATCGGATTATTTTTAATTAAACAGTAAATTTAATTATGATTAAAAGTTTAGAAATAAAAGACTACGCACTTATCGATCATATTAATGTTGAGTTTGGAAAAGGACTTAATATTATTACCGGTGAAACAGGCGCAGGTAAATCAATTTTGATTGATGCTATGAGTTTGCTTCTTGGTGAACGTGCATCTACTGAGGTTGTACGCAAAGGCGCACAAAAATCCTTTGTTGAAGGAATATTTGATGTTGAGTTGAATAAAAAAGTAAAATCACTTCTTGAAGAAAATGAAATTGAATTCCAGCCGGAATTAATTATCCGCAGAGAGATTTCACTTAAAGGTTCTAATCGATGTTTTGTAAATGATTCTCCTGTTTCACTAAATATTATTAAAGAACTCGGAGATTTACTTGTTGATTTACACGGACAACACGAACATCAATCATTACTACGCACCGAAACACATATAGAGTTCCTTGATGAATTTGCAAATAACCACAAACTGCTGGAAGATTATAAAACTGTATATAAAGAATTAAACTGCAAACAAAATGAGTTAAGAGAATTAAAGTCAAAAGAAGAATCGTTAAATGAAAAAAAGGAGATTTACGGTTTCCAGATAAAGGAGATTGATAACATAAATCCCCTGCCGGATGAAGATGAATTAATTAGCAACGATTTAAATATTCTTGAAAATTCTGAAAAACTTTTAGAGTTAACTGATGATGTTTATAACAAGCTTTATGATGGTGAACCTTCTGTAATTGATTTACTTGGTGAAACAAAACATAAATTAAACCAGCTTGCAAACATTGATAAAAGCTTTTTAGAATCTGAGGGTGAATGTGATTCTGCTTTAGCTGTTGTTAAAGAACTAGCAAATTCTCTTCGCAGCTACAAATCCAGAATTGATGTTAATCCAAAAGAAGTTGAAACGAAACGAGATAGACTTGGTTCGATAAATCTTTTGAAGAAGAAATACGGCGGATCAATTCAAAAGATAATTGAACATCGCGAAAAGATCGGAAAAGAATTTGAGCTTGCTGATAATTTTTCCGCAGCTATAAATAATCTGGAAAAAGAAATTTTAAGTTTTAGAAAATCAACGGGAGATGCAGCCGAAAAACTTGCTGCATCAAGAAAAAAATATGCGGTTAAAGTTGAAATCGAAGTGAAAAAAGTTTTAGCTCAACTTGGTATTCCTGATGCAATCTTTAAAGTAAATATGAAACAAAATGAAACTGATAAAAATGATGCTCATTCTGTGATCGTAAAAAATAAAAACTATAATTACACAGAAACAGGAATTGATGAAGTTGAGTTTTACATCAGCACAAATGCTGGTGAGGATGTGAAGCCATTAACAAAAGTTGCATCCGGCGGAGAAGTTTCAAGAATAATGCTTGCCCTAAAAACTATTCTTGCTAAATCGGATAAACTTCCTTTATTAATCTTCGATGAGATTGATACGGGCGTTAGCGGAAGAATTGCACAAAAAGTCGGAGCAGCATTAAAAGATTTAGCATCATTTCATCAAATAATTTCAATCACTCATCTTCCGCAAATAGCCGGAATGGCAAATAATCATTTTGCTGTTGAGAAAAAGCAGGTTGATAGTCGCGCCGTAAGTTCCATAAAAAAGCTTTCTAATGATGAACGTGTAAATGAAGTTGCAAAACTTATAAGCGGTGAGGAGCTTACTACAGCCAGCGTAGAAAGTGCAAAACAACTCATCTTAAATAAATAAAAATAGTTTTTGTATTTAAAAAAAAATTAGTGGAACTTTGTATAAGTAATTCTGATTGAAAGGAAGCAAATATGAAAATATTTTTATTAGGAGTTCTCTTTTCTTTAATACTTTTCTGTGCAGTATCATTCCCGCAAAATATTAATATAAACAGCCTTCAACCGACTGATGCCGAAGGATATATGCAGCCCCTTTCAACTTGGTTCGGTACTTATTTCAATTCGGGTGCTTACTATGATGCTGATGTGCCAGAAGTTTTTGGATTTAAATTCAGTATAATCGGTATGTGGTCAGTCGTTCCTGAGGATCAAAAATCATTTCAACCGAATCCGCCAGATAATGTTATTGGAGATGTTGGTCCTACTGCAACAGTTTTTGGTAATAAAGGTAGTTACTATCTGAGCAGTAATGGATTTTATACTTATCCAACTGGACTATCCTTAAATGCTGTTCCTTCAGGAATTTTTCAATTCGCAGGAAGTATGTTTAATACAGAATTAATGATAAGATTTTTTCCTGAAGTTAAGTTTGATAATGCAAAAGTTGGACTTTTAGGTTTTGGACTTAAGCACGAAATAAGCAGCCACTTTCCCCTGATTCCGCTGGATATTGCAGTTCAAATTCTTATTAACAATTTTAATTTTGAATTTGATGATGGTGATCCTGTTAACTATACTAAAGTTAAATCAAACAACTTTGCATTCAATGTTCATGCAAGTAAAAGTTTTTCTGCTTTTACTGTTTATGGCGGATTACAATATGAATCAACAAGTATGGATCTTAGCTATTTCTTTGAAGATACAAATAATTACTATCCTGCAACTGGGAACCAAATACACGATATAACTGTAGACGGTGATAACAATTTTAGACTAACACTTGGCGGTGCTTTTAAATTCGCAGCTTTTGTAATTAATGCTGATGTTAATATTACCAAGTTTACGACCTATACCACCGGTCTATCATTAGATTTTTAAGGAGATTGAAAATGAAAAAACTAAATAAATTTTTTGCAGCTGCCTTGTTTGGAATTTCACTTTTTTTTGTAAATGGCTGTGATCCGTTTGATGATCTTTATGTTAATCTTGCAATGGATATTGAATTTAGCACAGCTGGAGCTGGACAAACCATTTTTATTTCAAGTGCTTTATGTCTTTCTGATTTTGAAGATTATGAGGATAATGTAGATGAACTTGAAGAAATCCGTTATGTATCCTCTGCTTATTTCACAACCAATGCTACGAGCGGATTAAGGGCACAGACTCTAACAATAACTTTATATCAGGAAGATGGTTTTACAAAACTATTTGATTATACTATTACAAATTTTGTAGCCAATACTTACATAAATAATCCTCTTGAGATAACACTTTCACAACAGGAAATAGATGATATAAACGCTTATTTGACTAACCCGAAGGAAGATAAATGTTTTGTAGCAACACTTGAGGCAACAAATGTGCAATCAGACAGCAGTCCGTATCAATTATCAAGTAAGGTTGATATTCTTACAGAACTAAAAATAAAGCCTTGATTGATTGACCAATAACATGAATAATTAGAGGTGATATCCCAAAAGATATCGTCTCTTTTTTATTAAAAGATTTATTAATTGAACAATAGTGCCCTATATATTCATATTCCCTTCTGTGATCACAAATGTATTTACTGTGATTTCTATTCTATTATAACCTCTGATAATGTTCAATCATTTTTAACAGCAATAAAAAAAGAGATGGAATATTTTTCCAGGCTCTATTCTAAAGATAGAGTTTTTAGTTCCATATTTTTTGGCGGCGGGACTCCTTCGTTAATGGAACCAAAATATCTGGAGGAAATGCTTCATCATCTTAAAAAATATTTTACGATTGATGCACAGGCGGAAATTACGATGGAAACAAATCCAGGCACAGTTGATAAAGCCAAACTAAAACAGTTTAAAGAAACTGGAATAAACAGAATTAGCATCGGCATTCAATCGTTTGATGAAGAAGAATTAAAATTTCTCACTCGCATACACGATAAACAAACTGCAATCCAAACTGTGAATAATGCGGCAGAAGTTGGATTTGAAAACATCAGTATTGATTTAATTTTTAATCTTCCCAATCAAACAAAGAAAAAATGGATTAACAATCTTGAAACAGTTTTACAACTTCCAATAAAACATATCTCTACATACAGTTTAATTCTTGAGCGAGGAACAATCCTAAACAAACTTGTACTCGATAAAAAAGTTACAATGCAGGATGATGATTACGACGCCGATCTGTATGAAGCTACAATTGATTTTCTTATCTCAAATGGATTTTATCAATACGAGGTTTCTAATTTTACAAAACCCGGTTATGAATGTCTGCACAATAATGCTTATTGGAGATACAGAGGTTATTTAAGTTTCGGAACATCATCGCATTCTTTTATGGATGGTAAACGGTGGTGGAATTATTCCAGTCTGAAAAAATATATTTCTGAAATGGAATTGAATAATAACGCTATTATGAATTCAGAAATTATTTCTAAAGAACAAATGCATGATGAATATGTTATGCTAGCTTTGCGCAGTTCTGGTTTAGATTTAAATGAATACAGAAAAAGATTTTCGGATGATTGGATTAAAAAGAATTATTCATATTTTGAATTATTAAAGAATGAACAACATATATCAATCGATAATAACTGGATAAAGCTTACTTCTAAGGGTTATGCTGTTTGCGATGAGATATTGAAAAATATTTTATAGTTCATTTACAATTAAACATTTAACACTCAACATTTTAGATTATGCTTAAACTAAAACTACACTGGCAAATACTAATTGCATTCGTTCTTGCAATAATTCTTGGTATTACAATTCCAGAACATTCAGGTTATGTAAGATGGCTCGGCGACATTTTTCTACGCGCACTTAAAATGATAATAGTTCCTTTGGTCTTTTCATCCATCGTTTCCGGAGTCGCAAATCTTGGAAGCACCAACAGTTTAGGCAGACTCGGAATAAAAACTATTTCTTATTACCTCACAACAAGTGTATTTGCAATTTTAACGGGATTACTTCTAGTTGATTTCATAAGGCCCGGCGTTGGTGCTGATCTTGGTTTTAGAACGGATGTTCCGGAAATGACTTCATCAACCGGAAGTGTTGGAGATATAATTATGCGAATGATTCCGACCAATATTTTTGATGCTCTTGCTTCCGCAGATATGCTTGCAATAATTTTCTTTGCGATTATGATTGGCTTCTTTATTCCACGAGTACAAAGTGAATACTCAGATTTTATGATCAAAATCTTCAACGCCATTTTTGAAGTGATGATGAAACTAACTTCATTCATTATAAAATTTGCTCCACTCGGTATTCTTGGTATTGTAACTGGTGTGGTTGCTGATCAGGCTGCAGATAAATCCAAACTTGTTTCGATGATACAACATCTTGGAATTTATATGATCACTGTACTTGCCGGATTATCGATTCATTTTTTTATAACACTTCCGTTACTCTTAAAGTTTGTCGGCAAAGTAAATCCATTTTTACATTTTAAAGCAATGTCTCTTCCAATCATAACAGCTTTTTCTACCTCATCATCATCTGCAACCCTGCCGTTAACTATCGAAGCAGTTGAAAACAAAGCAGGAGTATCTAATAAAATTTCGAGTTTTGTACTTCCGCTTGGTGCAACTATTAATATGGATGGCACTGCATTGTACGAATGTGTAGCAGCAATGTTTATAGCTCAGGCTTATGGAATTGAATTAGGATTTGTGCAGCAATTAATTGTAGTTGTAACCGCTTTGCTGGCATCTATCGGTGCAGCAGGAATTCCTATGGCAGGATTAGTAATGATGTCTGTTGTACTCACTGCGGTTGGTTTGCCGCTAGAAGGTGTGGGATTAATTCTTGCTGTTGATAGAATTCTTGATATGTGCAGAACAGCTGTAAATGTTTTTAGTGATACCTGCGGTACGGTTGTAATTGCAAAATCAGAAGGTGAAACTCTTAAAGTTTAAACTTATTTTTGGCGTACAAATTTTTCTAGTAAGGAATGAATATTTATGAAATCTCTTATCATTGTGGCATTTTTATTTTTAGCAATCACTATATCTGCACAAAACTTTAAACAAATCAGTATTCCAATCTCAAGTCCAAATGATTTGGTATTATTATCACAAAATGGAATTGACTTTGAGCATTCCGGATTAAGTAAAGACAATAAACTTTCATTATTTGTAAGTGAAACTGAATTGAATAAGATCGCTTCTCTTGGATTCAGTTACACGATTTTGATTGATGATTGGAATTCTTATTACAATTCAATACCGCAATTATCCAGCGAAGAAAAGGATTCATATTTAAATGAAAGCAAGAGAGAATATAATGTTGATGGATTCGGTTATGGATCAATGGGCGGTTATTACACACTTGCAGAAATTGTTGCAAACTTAGATTCAATGTTCGTACAATATCCGAATATCATAACACAAAAATATTCTATAGGAACAAGTCAGCAATCAAGAACTATATGGGCGGTTAAAATTTCAGATAATCCAAATGTAAACGAGAATGAAATTAAAGTTGGCTACGATGCATTGATTCATGCACGTGAACCTCAATCAATGGCTTCGATGATGTACTTTATATGGTATCTCCTTCAGAACTACGGAACGGATTCCGAAGTAACTTATCTTGTTGATAATCGTGAAATGTATTTTGTTCCCTGCTTCAATCCAGATGGATATGAGTATAACCATACTACAAATCCAAACGGCGGCGGAATGTGGCGTAAGAACAGAAGAAATAATGGGGATGGAAGTTACGGAGTGGATCTTAATAGAAACTTTGGTTTTGCGTGGGGATATGATAATATTGGTTCCAGCCCATTCCCGGGTGATGAAACTTTCCGAGGTCCATCAGCTTTTTCTGAACCTGAATCTCAGGCGGTAAAAGATTTAGCATTACTAAAAAGCTATAAGACTCATTTCAATTTACATTCTTATCAAAATGCTTTTCTTTACCCCTGGGGATATATAAATGAACAATCTCCTGATTCATCTACCTACAGAGAATTTGCTTCTGATATGGCTTCTTATAATGGATTTACTTATGGCACCAGTGGAGAAATTCTTGGTTATCAATCCAATGGCTCTGTTAGGGATTGGATGTACGGGGAACAAACATTAAAAGGTAAAACATTTGGTTACACTGTTGAGATTGGTTCATCAAGTGACAACTTTTGGCCGCCGCAAAGTAGAATCTTTCCTCTTTGTCAGGCAATGTTAAGACCAAACCTTTACAATGCATGGGTAGCCGGAGCTTATGTAGAAATTGTTAATACTGGATTAAGTGAAAATTATGTTGATCCTGGTGATGTAATATTTATGAACAGTGTTTTTAAAAATAAAGGCTTAGGTACGGCATATAACCTTCAGTTAGAGTTGAGTTCACTTAGTCCATATTTAACAGTAACTGCCGGTTCTGCACAGTTTGATTCTATACAATCAAGAAGTAGTGCAACCTTAACAAGTCCATTATCATTCAGTGTTTCAGCTTCTGCTCCAACAGATGTTACAGCAAAGTTATTATTAACTTCAAGTTTTAGCGGGACAACTGTTAAACAAGATACTATTAGTATTATTCTAGGTACACCAATGTTTGTTTTTGCAGATACAACTAATGATCCACTTTTATTATGGACAGTTACCGCAACTCCAACTACGCCCAAATGGGAAGCAACCACTACGACTTTCTATAGTACACCAACATCTTTTACCGATAGTAAAACAGGAAACTATGTAAGTAACGCAACCGTAACTATGACTTTAACAAATCCAATTGATCTATCGGCTCATCAAAATCCTAAATTAACATTTTGGACAAAGTACGATATTGAAAGTGGTTGGGATTACGGACAGGTTGAAGTTTCAACAAACAATGGCTCAACCTGGATTCCGCTGCAAGGTTTATACACAGAACCGGGCACAGGCACCTTCCAACCAAATGAACCTCTTTATGATGGACTAAGACCGAATTGGGTGAAAGAGGAAATTAGTCTTGCCGGTTATAACAGTAATCAAGTTAAACTAAGGTTTGAACTTAAAACTGATGGATCTTTAGTAAAAGATGGCTGGTATGTTGATGATATCGCAATAATGGTTTATGGTAACATTCCTGTTGAGCTTACTTCCTTTACCGCAAATGTAGTCGATAGGAAAACTGAACTTGAATGGCAAACAGCAAGTGAGTTGAATAATTCAGGATTTGAAATTGAAAAAGCAGTCTTCAGTCTAAAGTCTTCGGTCGACGATAAGAAGAATTGGCTGAAGCTTGGATTTGTTGATGGCAAAGGAACAACAACTGAGATTGGTAATTATTCTTTTGTTGATGATGAACTGCTTACGCAAAAAACATACTACAGATTAAAACAAATTGATTTCGATGGAACGTTCTCATACTCAGATGAAGTAGAAGTTGATGTGAATGCCCCGCTAACATTCTCATTAGCACAGAATTATCCTAATCCATTTAATCCCGTAACAACAATTAGATATTCTATCCCAAATGTCACCCTGAGCGAAGTCGAAGGGTCTCGAGTGCAGCTTAAAATTTATGATGTTTTGGGTAACGATGTTGCAACATTAGTGGACGATTATAAAATTGCAGGAACTTACAAAGTAGATTTTCATCCAGCATCCAGTATCAAGAACCTAGTATCCGGCGTTTATTTCTATCGTTTGCAAGCGGGAAGTTTTGTTGAAACTAAGAAGATGATTCTTTTAAAATAAACTTAGCGACTTTGCGTCTCTGCGTGAGAAAAAAGATTTCGCGCAAAGACGCTAAAATGCAATTAACAAAAATTCTTATTCTTCATACATCATATTCTGGTCAATAAAATCAAGCGGTAAAAGCGGCATTGGTAATCCATTGTATTGCAAGCGGAATTTCAAATCTCTTATAAACGGATCTTCAACAATCTTCTGTTCTATTCTTAAAAAGCTCGGCAGAAATGCATGGAGATCAAACCATTCCGGTTCAGGCATTTCAATTATCTCATATTCCTTATTTGTAAGGCCGGTTTTCTGTAATGCTATTTTTATTGCAGCATCCAATCCTCCAAGCACATCAACTAATCCATTTCTCAATCCATCACTTCCGGACCATACTCTTCCCTGTGCAATTTTTTCTATATCATCAAAAGATTTTTTTCTTCCGAGAGCGACCTTATTAACAAATCCATTGTAAAGAGTTTTGATTCCTTTTTCAGCCATTTTTAATTCTTCATCACTAAAATCTCGATCGGGCAGAGAAATACCAATCAATGGTAGTGTTGCGCCAAAACCAAGATTAGCAAATTTTCCTTTCTGAACATGATCAACAGAAAGTCCAAGATCCTGCTTTAATGTTTTATTAAACATAAAAGATCCAATCACACCAATTGATCCTGTAATTGTATTTGGTGCTGCAACAATTGTATCCGCAAACATAGAAAGCCAGTAACCGCCTGAAGCTGCTACGTAACCCTGCGAAACAATTATCGGTTTCTTCCCTTTTCCTTTTCGCAATACTTCAGCAATGAGATCAGCAGCAAGAGCGTCGCCGCCGGGAGAATCAACACGAAGAACAATTGCTTTAACGTTATTGCTCTTCATCGCGGCTCCAACATACTTAACCAAACTTCTGGCTTTGATTCCGTCATCCATACTTGTTCCACCGATGGCATAAATAACAGCAATCTTTGGTTTTGACCCCCAGTAATCATCCGGCAAATTAAATTCTTCTAACGAGCTTGCACTTATTAAACTTTTATTTTCTCTTTCGTACTTTTTAATAATATCACCAATATCGCTCCATCGTGCAAGTGTATCAACCAGTTTCAGTTTAACTGCCTCGTCAGGTAAAAAGATATAAGTGCTGTCAACCAGTTTATCAAAGTATGATGGACTAAAATTTCTTCCTTCGCAGATATCTCTTTGTGCAAGGTAATAATTATCATTAACTAATTTTTGTCTTTGCTCACGATCTGCTTCACTAAAATCTTCTCTGGCATAACTTTCTGCAGCGGATTTATACTTAAAATATCTTAACTCACGAAAACCTAGTCCAAGCATCTCAAGTGAACCTTTAAAGAATGTTCTTCCCATGAGAAATCCTTCCAGAGAAATTGTCCCCATAGGATCGAGAACAATTTTATCAGCAATGGATGCAAAATGATATTCATCCATTCCAGCCCGATCTATATAGATATAAACTTTTTTACCGTAGGATTTTATTTCTCGTAGTTTCTCGCGCAGTTCCCAATACATTTCTTTATTGATATTGGCCCCTGAAAGATTTATGGCAATCCCGGAAACTGATTTATCATTTTTTACTGCATCAAGCTGCTCAATAAGATTAAAAAGAGTGTTGCTGTTATCAAATAACTTAAAGTTTTGATACTTGATCCCTCCCTGTAGATTCATGCTTACATAATTATCATCCCCGGAAAAGATTCTCAATAAGTTCCTATCATCAGCACCGATTCTAATTCCATAAGTATTGTGTGATCTATTAGATTCTTCATCAAAATGACTAATAGTTGTTAAGCCTAACATTCCCAATCCAACCTGCACACCAACATTAAAAGCCTTTCCTTCAAAATATCTTCCAACAATTCTTAATCCATCAATTGGTTCAATCGTAGCTCCGGCACTCCAGGTTACTTGCTCTGGTATTGTATCCTGCGTAAGAATATAATCACCAAAAAAAGTCAGGTTATAATTTCCGAAAGGCCGCAACCCAACACCGATTATACCTTCTCTCTCGTTGTTTGTTGGAAGGTTTCCGATTAAACTAAAGGATAGAAAATTAGCAGGACGATAAATCGCACCAAGTGTAAATAGATTTGATCTGTTATAATAATTAATATCACCCGATGACCAACCATAGCCAACTCCAAAACTAAAAGATTCAGAACCGAAAGCAGCTGAAAGTTTGTAATCTGTTATAGAGTAATCATTTTGTTTTTTATCAACCATACTAAACCCGAGGTTTGGTAAGGAAGCAAATAATCCAAAATTATTAAAATCATCAAAATCAGAATTTCTATCACTCCAGGTAAAGTAAAGATTTGGCTGAGATAAGTATGATAAAGTTGCAGGGTTGCTGTATCCTCCCAATCCAAATAAAATAGTCCCAGGGGTTGCAAGTTCCATTTCGTTTTGTGAGTAATAAGAAGGAAATCGTTCTTGAGGTTTCAAGTTTGATGAAGTGACCACTAAAAAAGCTGTAATAGTAACTATTAAAATACGATTCATAGCAATCTCCGGTTACAGATGTTTTTTTATCTCTTTAAAGATAACACAATAAATATTTAAAGGGGTAAATAAGTGCCCTAAAACTTTTGGAACTCATTTCAAACTACTTCTGTTATGCATATAGGTAACACAAATAATCAAAATAATATATATCAGGAGGTTCTAATGTTCGCACGTAAATATCTTTCTTTGTTCTTAATGTTGGTTTTCGGAATAACTGTTTTTACTGGTTGCAGTGAAGATGATGAGGTTATGGCTCCAACACCTGTACCATCAACTTCAAAGGTTTTGGTAACTCACGCTTCACCGGATGCACCGGGAGTTGATCTTTTAGTTGATAACACAATTGCTGCAACAAATCTTACATTTCCAAATAGTGTAGGATATGCAGAATTAAACTCTGGTACCAGAAATGTAAAAGTTAATGTAACCGGAACATCAACAACAGCAATAGAGGCAAATTTAAATTTAGCAGCAAACAAAAATTATTCAGTTTTTGCTGTTAACAGTGTTTCCGCTATCGAAGCAATTGTTTTAGAAGATAACTTAACTTCACCTGCAAGTGGAAAAGCTCATGTAAGATTTATACATTTATCACCAGACGCTCCAGCAGTTGATATAACCTTAACTAATGGAACAGTAGTTTTTGGTGACTACATTTTCAAAGAAGCTTCTGCTTTTACTCCGCTTGATGCTGCAACTTATAATTTACAGGTTAGATTAGCAGGTACCTCAACTGTGGTATTAGAACTTCCTAATATCGCATTAACTGCAGGAAAAATTTATACTGTATTTGCTAAAGGTTTTGTTGCTGGCACAGGCACACAAGCTTTAGGTGCTCAGATAATCGTGAATAACTAATTCTTAGGTAACGATTAGATGATGATGGTGAAAGCCGGGTTTGAAAAAATCCGGCTTTTTTATTTTTAAATTTCTTTCGGAGCTATAAGTAAATCTTTTTCTTTATTTTTGATTATCAATAAATTTATTAAATATGATTGAAATAAAAGATCTACATAAAAACTTCGGCAGCAAAAAAGTTTTACAAGGTGTTAACCTAAAGATTGAACAAGGTGAAACTATTGTAATTATTGGCAGAAGCGGCTGTGGTAAAAGTGTTCTGATAAAACACATTGTTGGATTGCTCAGTCCGGATTCAGGTTATATTCAAGTTGAAAACAAAATTGTTAACGATCTTTCACAAAAGGAACTTTACGATTTAAGAAAAAAATTTGGATTTTTATTTCAAGGTGCTGCTTTATTTGATTCAATGACTGTTGAAGAAAATGTGGGATTGCCTTTAGTCGAATCAAATAAAAAGTTTTCTAAAAATGAAATAAAAAAAATTGTTGAAGAAAAATTATCATTAGTTGGACTTGAAGATGTCTTGAATTTAAAGCCCTCTGAGCTTTCAGGCGGAATGAAAAAACGTGTTGCACTTGCACGAGCACTTGTTACAAATCCTTCTTACATCCTGTATGATGAACCAACTACCGGACTTGACCCAATAATGTCTGACTCTATTGATCAGCTAATAAAGGATTTGTCAGAAAAATTAAACGTTACATCTGTTGTGGTTACACACGATATGTACAGCGTTAAAAACGTTGCCAACCGTGTTGCTATGATGAACGACGGAATTATTTATTTTACCGGAAAACCAGAAGAACTAATTAATTCTACAGATAAAGTTATTGAAGATTTTATAAGAAGAACTGAAGTTTAAACGCTTTTTATAGACTTTTTAATCCCTTTCCCCTTTTTGCACACCGATAACTTTTTATTTCACTAAATAATCCCTCTTTGCACTTCTCGATAAAAAGATTATATTTCTAAAAAAAATTTTGGAGTAAAAAAAATGGATTCACTTAAAGATTTATTAAAAGGGCGCGAAGTTTTTACTGTTCAATCTCGTTCCACAATTAAAGATACCGTTAACTATATGGCTTCAAAAGGGGTTGGTTTAGTTCCGGTAATGAATGATGAAAAATTAATCGGAGTATTTTCTGAACGTGATTTGGTTAAAAGAGTTATTTCAAAAGATAAAGATCTTAATTCAACTCTTGTTGATGATGTAATGAGTACAAATCTTATTATTGCGAAGATTGATGAATCTAATGAATCTGTGCTTGCAAAAATGAAAGAAGCCAAGACACGACATATATTAATTATTAATAACGAAATGCTTGTCGGCGTACTGTCTCTCCGTGATCTTTTAGAAATAGACCTTAACCAGTGTAAAACAACTGTTGAAGTTTTAAATAATTATATTTACTCCAAGTAAAATTAATTATTATAAAATATGCCCAACATTACCTCGATTGTTGAGATCATTCAGCTAATGCTTGCGCCGGGAATTATGATTTCTGCATGCGGGCTTTTATTACTTGGGATGAATAATAAATATTCTCTTGTTGTAAATCGTATTCGTTTGCTTAATGAAGAACGTCGGAAAGCAATTCATAAAACAACAGAAGATAAAAATTTTAATTACCAGGAGAGCCAACGTCTTCAAAGTATTTCAATGCAAATAACTAAACTTGTTTACAGAGTTGGACTTGTAAGAAATGCTGTTTTAGCATACACAACCGCAGTCGCTTTATTTGTGCTTACTTCTCTTTTAATAGGATTCGGGTTTTTGTTTGATTTAACAAGACTTAATTCTTTTATAACAATTCTTTTTTTACTTGGAATGATTTCTGTTTTGTGCGGAGTGATATTTGCCGCTTATGAAACTTATAAAGGTTATGAGATAGTAAATTTTGAAGTGAAGATTGATGAGTGATCTCTGCGACTCAGCGCCTCTGCGGTGAAAAAATCCTTACAGCGGAGACGCAGAGACGCTGAGCAAATCACATAACCAAAGCCATTATTGCTTTCTGAACATGCAATCTGTTTTCTGCTTCATCAAAAATCACTGAGTTAATCGAATCAGCAACTTCGTTTACAACTTCATCACCGCGATGTGCAGGTAAGCAATGCATAAACAAGTAATCCTCTTTAGCATTTTTAACTAACTTTGGATTTACCTGGTACTTCATAAATTTCTTTCTGCGCTCAGCAGCTTCAGATTCCTGGCCCATACTTGCCCAAACATCTGTATAAACAATATCTGCATTTTTAACTGCGGCAACCGGATCTTCTAGTATTTCTACTTTGCTGCCCATATATTTTGCAAACTTTTTAGCGTTGTCAACAATCTCTTTATCAGGTTTGTAGCCTGATGGTGAAGCAATTGCTATGTTCATTCCAACTTTTGAGCAGCCATTTAATAAACTATGCGCCATATTATTTCCATCACCGATGTATGCGAGTTTTAATCCCTGCAATTTTCTTTTCTTCTCAAGCACTGTAAACAAATCAGTCAAAACTTGGCATGGATGAAGTAGATCAGTCAATCCATTTATAACAGGAATGTTTGCATACTTTGCAAGATCCGTAACATCGCTGTGTGCAAAAGTACGAATCATAATTCCATCTAAATATCTTGCAAGAACTTTTGCTGTATCTTCGATGCTTTCACTTGTTCCAAGCTGTAAATCATTTGGTCCAAAATACAATCCAATGCCGCCAAGTTGATAAATACCAACTTCAAACGAAACTCTTGTTCTTGTAGATCTTTTTGTGAAGATCATTCCAAGTGTTTTGCCCTCAAGCAAACGATGTGGTTCGCCTGTATATTTTTTTTCTTTAAGAGATTTGCTTACATCAAAAATTCCATAAATCTCTTCAAGTGTAAGATCGGCAATAGAAATTAAATCTTTGCCTTTCATGTTAACTGCCATAAGTACTCCAATTTTATTTTATAGAAATAATTTTTTAGTAATTCTTAATTTCAATTTGCTTACAAGGAAGATATGTCGTAAATCTTGTTTTAATTTGTCATTTCGACCAACGGGAGAAATCTGACAACAACAACTAATTAGATTTCTCAGTCGAAGACTGCTTTGAAATGACTTTTAAATTTTTACATATAATCAACCAGGCAGCCTCCTGAAAAATACTCATAACCTAAAATTATCTACTTACTACCAACTATTCTAGTTCCGCTATCAGGATTACCAAGCATTGTTGAATCAGTGATAACGGTTTCTTTTCCACCGCCTTTTACAAATTTAATTGCAGCAAGAATTTTTGGTCCCATGCTTCCAGCGGCAAACTCTCCATCGTCATAATATTTTTGAGCTTCATCAACGGTAATTAAATCCAATTCTTTTTGATCCGGTTTATGAAATCTTAAATATACTTTAGGAACATCCGTAAGAATATAAAAAGCTTCGGCTCCAATCTCTGCAGCAAGCAAAGCTGAAGCATGGTCTTTATCAATAACCGCCTCAACTCCATATAATTTATTATCTTCACCACGATAAACGGGAACACCGCCCCCGCCAGAAGCAATAACTAAATTCCCTTTATTAACTAAATCTTTAATTACTTTTTTATTTAAAATATCCACAGGCTGCGGTGATGGAACTACTCTTCTCCAGCCGCGTTTTCTTGGATCTTCTTTGAACACAAAATTATTTACTCTTGCAAGCAGATCAGCTTCTTCTTTAAGATAAAAAGCGCCAACTGGTTTTGTGGGATTTTCAAACGCCGCATCATTTTTATCAACCAAAACCTGTGTAACTAAGGTTACAACATTTTTTTTAATTCTTTGATCTTTAAACAAATTATAAATTTGTCTTTCAATCATATAACCTATTCCGCCTTGTGAATCAGCAACACAAATATCCAAGGGCATTTTAGGAATTTTATAGTTGTTGTATCCAGCTTCGTTACGGAGCATAATATTTCCAACTTGCGGACCGTTACCATGAGTAATTACAAGATTGTAATCCTCTCTAAGTAGATTTAATAGATTGATACATGTATCGTATGTGTTTTTTTCTTGCTGCTGGATAGTGCCGATTTCATTTCCCCGAAGAAGCGCGTTTCCTCCTAGAGCAACTACTGCTATTTTTTTCATCAAAACTATAAAGAATTAAAAAAATTTATGTGTTAACTTAACTAAGGTAATTTTCAAAAAAAAAATGCTTCGAAAATTTGCATTTAAGTGATAAAAATGAGCACTAAAGAAAGCCAAAATATAGACGAGTTTTTAAAACCCAATAATATGCTCAGGCTTTATGCTACGGGTGCGTTTCCTATGGCTGATCAGGAATCCGGAGCAATAGAATGGTACTTACCGGAAACCAGATGCATCATCCCAATTAATAATTTTAACATCCCGCGTTCTACAAAAAAAGAAATTGATAAATTAGGTTTTGAAATCCTTTATGATTCGGATATTATTTCTGTAATTAGAGGCTGCGCTAACCGTGAGCATACTTGGATTTCTGAAAGACTTGTTGAAGCGTATAAAAGATTAATTAAACGCGGTCATGTTCACTCGGTTGAAACCTGGAAAGATGGAATCCTTGTTGGTGGATTATACGGTGTTACTTTTCGCGGCGCTTTTTTTGGAGAGTCGATGTTTTCAATATTATCCCAGGCTTCCAAGGCTGCACTAATAGCTCTTCTTTATCATCTTAAAGAAAAAGATTTTGCTCTTCTTGATGTTCAGTACATGACAGAGCATCTTAAAATGTTTGGTGCAATTGAAATTAGTTTAGATGAGTACAAAGAAAATTTACTCGAGTCTTATCAACGTATATGTGAGTTTTAGTTTTCTTTAGTGAGCCCTTCCATTACCGTTTCCATTAGTAACCCAATTACGAACTTTATTTACTAGATCTTTTTTGGTAAAAGGTTTGGATAAATAATCATTGAAACCCGACGATAAAAACTTTTCCTTATCACCGACCATAGCATGAGCCGTTACAGCAACAACAGGAATATTTTTATACGAAGGCAGTGACTTAATATTTTGAAGCAGATCCACTCCGCTAATGCCTTTGCCAAGACTAATATCCATTAAGATCAAAGAATAAACATTATTATTTACCATTTCTGTTGCTTCTATACTGTTGGAAGCCGATTCAAGTTCAATTTCACCACGTAAAAATAACTCCACAATTTTTCTCGTAGCAAAATCATCATCAACCACCAAAACTTTTTTGGATTTGCCGACCGCATGTGGAAGAATATTTTCTATCGCTGAAATTTTTACAGGCTCTGTTTTTACAATTTCTTCTTCTGCCGGAAATACAACAGTAAATGTAGAACCTTTACCAACTTCACTTTCCAGTGAAAGACTGCCACCCATTTTTTCTGTGAACTTTCTGGCAATTGTAAGACCTAATCCCGCACCTTCAAAATGGCGATTGTAACCTTCGCTAACCTGTCTAAACTCATCAAAAATTGTTTCCTGATCTTCTCTGGCTATTCCTATTCCAGTATCAACAACTCTAATTACTGCATTGTCTTTACCATCTTGTCTATCAACTCTAAGATCAATTTTAACTCCACCATTGTGCGTGTACTTTATTGCATTATTTACAAGATTGGTTATGATAGAATGTAAAATTCTTTTATCAAGCTTAGAGAGAATAACTTCCTTTTCAACCACAGCTTTTAGATAAAGATTTTTTTTCTGTGCAACCGGGGCAAGCATAGTTACGATATCATTTACTTCATTAGAAATATTAATTTCTTTATAGTTTATTTGAACATTATCTGATTCAACTTTGGACAGATCCAAAATTAAATTAAGTGTCTCAAGAAGTCTTTTCCCGCTGTGCATAATGGTGGAAATCATTTCATTCCATTCCTGATGCTCAATTTCAGTTTGTAATATTTCTGTATAACCAAGAATTGCAATCAGGGGTGTTCTAAGTTCGTGACTCATATTAGCAAGGAAGTTGGATTTTAATTTGCTCATTTCTTCTGCAGTATTTTTGGCTTCTATCAGTTCGGTCTTAGCAAGTTCTCGCTCTATTACTCCGCCTAAGTTAGCTGCAGTTGTTTGCAAAATGGATATTACACTTTCACTCCATATTCTATCAGACTGACAGTAATCAAATCCGATGAAACCCCAGAATTTATTATTAACCAATATTGGAACAAGAAGAATTGATTTAATGTTCTGTTCAGAAAGTAAGTCTCTTAATTTTGGATGCAAATCCTTTACCAGTCTATTAACTATTCCTCCGCTATTTAATATTGGGTACCAGTCTTCAAACATGGGATAGTAATGCAGATTTTGAAGTTCAGAGTTTTCTAACTGTGAAGAAACCGTTCCATTGGTCCATTCAAATTTCTGACACATAATCGGTTCGCCGGTAATACTGTCTGTTGAATTTTCAAAAATATAAACTCTATCAATATCTGACGATTGCCCAAGAGATTTTAACGTATTTGTTATCGCCAGATCAAAATCTTTTTCAGTTAAAAGAATATTAGCCGCATCTGCAACACCTTTAAAAAGATTTTTTTGATTTAGTAAAATCTCTTCCAACTTTTTCTGATGCGTTACATCTTTAATGGTACCAATAGTAGCTTTTTTACCCTGATAATTAATTACTCTCGCACTCATATTCACAAAAACTTTTCCACCGTTTTTATGAAGCATACGCCACTCATAGGATGATGGTGCAGGTTTACCTTCCTGTCTTAGTTTATAGTTTCCAACAACAAGATCAACATCTTCTGGTGCAACAAATTTTACAAATGAACCACCTTCAATTTCATTAACCTCATATCCTATCATCTCACAAAAGGCTCTATTAACGAATAGAATTATTTCATCTACAATTAAAAAGACGCCATCCTGAATACTATCAATTAGTGTTCTGTATTTTTCTTCGGATTGTGCAAGTTCGGTTTCTGCTTTTTTTCTCGCGGTTATGTCACGACATGAAAATATAAGTCCGTAAGGTGAATTATCGGAGGTTCTTAAAATTTCTCGCTGAATTTCAAATAGAAATTTTTCTCCATTTTTATTTGTAAAACGATATTCCTGAGTTCCAATGTTTTTGTTAAATATTTTTTTAAAATTTAAACCAGCGCGTTCTCTCTCCTCCTCAGAAATAAAATTAATAAAATTCTGGTGTTTAACTTCTTCAAAACTTGAATACCCCGTAAATCTAACACCAATTTCATTTAGGAAAATTATATCTCCCTTAACATCGGTTATAGCGATAATATCGGGTAATGTTGCTATAAGTTTTCTGTAAAGTTCTTCACTTTCCTTTAGTGCCTCCTCAGCATTAATGCGACTTGAAATATCGGCAATGAATCCCTCTAAACTTTCTACTTTACCTTTCTTGGAGATTTGTGCATTTCCTTTTTCCCAAACCCATTTTTCTCCGCTATCTTTTGTTCTTATTCGATAAACAATCTGATAAGGAGTTTTTTTCTTTATTGATTCCCTGACTGTAACAAAAACATTTTCTTTGTCTTCGGGATGAATAAGTTCTGCATACGAAATTTTATTATTCAAAATTAATTCATCGGACAAATAACCTGTTAATTCTAAAGAGCCCTGGCTTACAAATTCCATTGTCCAATCATGATCATATCTGCAGCGATATGCCATACCCGGTAAACTGGACATAAGATTTGATAAGTATTTTTCACTTTGATAAAGTTTTGCTTCTGTTTTTTTACGCTCTGTAACATTTCTTAAAATTACCTGAACACCTATCAAATCATCTTTTTCCTGTATAGGAACTCCCCTTAATTCGTATCTGATTAAATTCGAATCTTTTTTGATTGCATCAATTTCAAAAATTGGTACTTCTTTTCCTATAAGTAACGTGGAAAGATAAAACGCAGCAGACACAGCAGATTTTGATGTTAGAAATCCAGATTCAAAAATATTTACGCCAATTACTTCTTCTCTGGTGTATCCGGTTTCGTCTTCAAAAATATTATTTAAATCCAGAACTTTTCCGCTTGGATCTATAATCGCAATCAGATCAGCAGCTTTATCAAACAAAAGTCTATAGCGCTCTTCACTACTTTTTAATAGGTTATGCGTTCTTGTTCTTGCAATTGCAAGTGCAATTTGATCAGAGACGTATATCAAAACATTTAAATCGCGTTCACCTAACCTTATATCTTCATTATATGATTGAACAACAATAACACCAATTGTATTATCTCCTATCCTAAGTGGAACGCCAATCCAATCAAGTGAATCTGTTCCTACAAGATCAACTTCACCGGCATCAACAAGAGATTTAAATATTTCCTGATTAACATGTAATGGTTTACCTGTTCTTAAAACATATTCGGTTAATCCTCTGCCGGGTGGTTCGGTTTCATATGGCTCATCAAATTCATCAACGAAGTAAGGAAAGCTTAGTAGATTTTTTTGTTGATCGTAAAGTGCAATAAAAAGATTTTCTACCGGAAGAACTTCTGCAAGCGATTTATGTATTGATGAATAAAGATCAGATAAATTTTCGTTATTAATAACTGAGTGTGAAATTTGGTAAAGTGCTTTTTCTAACTTTTCAGATTTTTTGTGCTCACTAATATCTTCTTTAACCGCAAGATAATTTGTTATTTTTCCTTCACTGTTTTTAACGGGCGATATTGAAACTAACTCCCAATAAAGTTCACCATTCTTCTTTTTGTTTAGTAATTCTCCCTGCCATTCTTTTCCAATTGAGATTGTACTCCAAAGTTCAATGTATGTGTCTTCATCATGCTTGCTGGACTTAAGAATGCGTGTGTGTTTTCCTAATGTTTCTTCTGCTGTATAGCCTGTTACTTCTGAAAATCTGGGATTAACATATTCAATATTTCCATTGGTATCAGTAATAACCACCGTAGAATTACTTTGTTCAACAGCGGCAGAAATTTTACTTAATTGTTCTTCCAGAAGTTTATGCTCAGAAATATCATGCCCAACAGCCTGATATTCAAACTCACTTGAATTTTTTTCAGCAATTCTATTAATTGTCCATTCAATCCAGTGAATTGAATCATCGCTAAGCTTTAATGAAAATTGTTTTTTTAATTGATTTAAGAAATGTTTTTGCGAATCAGTTTTATCCAGTTCGGAAGAAGATATAAAAAACTTACTGCCTAATAAATTTTCCTTAGAGGTGTTAAAAAATTTGGAGTATGCTTTATTAACAAAAAAGATTGTTCCGTCTTTTTTAAAGCGGCATAACAAAACAGGAAGATCATCCGCAAGAAGATAATACTCTGAAAAATTTGTATTTTCCAAAACACCCAAATGATTATCACTCCAAAATGTTTTATCGTTTTTCAAGTTTTCTCACATATCTATAAGTCTAAAATAATTTTTTGTCTTTTTGAGAATCCGAATTAAACAATATTCATTCCAATAAAGACAATTAAATGCTTAAAAGACACTTGATTTTTTTTAAAATTATTAGGCTTTAATCTTGAATAGCTGAAAATTGAGATGGAATTTTTGTAAAAATGACCGAAACTGTAGAAATGTTAATAGTTTTTTGCAGTCAAATATTTCCGGCTTGGCAACAATTACCAAGCCGAATATAAATTTAGGCTTTGATTAAAATAAGCTCTTTCTGCGGCTTTGATATAAACTTGCATCCATCTTTTGTAAGATAAACTTCTTCTTCCAGTGTAGAAACTCCGTAGCCTTCAACAGGTAATCTCGGTTCGATAGTAAAAACCTGACGTTCTTCTAATTTTAAAAACGGAGAGTTACCGTATTTTTCCCAGCGAGGAAAAAGTCCTGCACCGCCATCGTGTACTTCTTTTCCAACCTGATGACCAAGTCCATGAGGATATTCAGGATAACCATTTTTAACAATATAATTTCTTGCGATGTCATCCATTTCAACTCCGGTTACGCCTGGCTTTAAAGCATCAGCAACCATTTGAATTGAATCACGAATAACATCAAATCCTTTTTGTACCGCAGCCGGAGCTTTTGTTTCTCCATCTTTTAAAACGTACCAGGTTCTTTGTAAATCAGAACAGTAGCCTTTGTGATAAATTCCAAAATCCATATTGATTAAATGACCGCGTTCTATTTTTCTATCTGTTGGACCAGAGTGGGGGTTAGATGGATTTGGTCCTGTAAAAACAGCAGGACAAGTTTCTTCATCCCATGCCAGGCCAAATCCTTTTCCCTTTGTAACTTTCAAAACAAAATCAGCAACATCTTTTTCAGTCAATCCCGGTTTGATGTAATCAGTAACCATATCAAAAATCTTAAGTGTTTCATCAACAGCTTCCTGCATAATCGCTAACTCTTTATCAGATTTTCTTCCGCGCAAAGGAGAAATAATTTCTTCAGCACTTATAATTTTATTTTCGTAACCTGTTCCTTTTAGATAGTCCATCAACAACAAATACATTCCATGTGTTAATCCATCTGAAAGAACTGAGTTTACAGAAAAGTTAATTGCAATTGTTTGCGGATTTTTTTTCTTTACATATTCAACAAATGGTTCTTTAAATGATTTCAAATATCCAACAATGTTTTTATAAACACCGGACTTAACAAAATTTTCCAGCTCCATATCACCAATAATTGCTGTGGTATCACCGTCTTTGTTGATGATAAAAGCAGATTTCCAGGTTGAGTGATCTCCAACAGTCATATCCATAATTGGATCTTTCAAAACCTTGGTTTCCTGAACAAATGTAACCCACATATCAATATTTTTTTCATTTAAAATATCAACGGCTTGAGCTACTTTTTCCTTAATTATTTCTAAGGACATAACTAACCTCTCTTAATTATTTAGAAAACTATTCAATTAACATTTATTGATTTAAAAATCCGCACATAAATAAACTAAAGAAATCAAATATTACCATTGCAATCTACCTTAATTATTTAGGGAATTACTCTTTTTCTTTCTAATTTTGACGTACAAAAAATATTGATTTTAACACTAAATGCTAAACGCAACAATAATAATTCTAAGGGGAAAAAGTACTTCACACTCCGAAAATTTTCTGTCCATTTATATAATTAATAAAAAATTATTTATCACAAATTTAGTTCATCATTTATGAACAACAAACAAAAATAGAGGTCTTTTATGTCTGACTACACAAATAAATTATTGGCTGATGTCAAAGCCAAAAACCCTTCTGAACCAGAATTCCATCAAGCAGTTGAAGAAGTAATGGGTTCACTTGAACTTGTGCTTCAACGCCATCCGGAATACCGCTCAATGAAAATTTTAGAAAGAATGGTTGAGCCGGAAAGAACTATCATCTTCCGAGTTCCCTGGCTCGATGATCAGGGAGAAATTCACATCAACCGCGGATACAGAATTGAAATGAATTCCGCTATCGGTCCTTACAAAGGCGGATTAAGATTTCACCCATCAGTTACAATGGGAATTTTAAAATTTTTGGCATTCGAACAAGTATTTAAAAACTCTTTAACAACATTGCCTATGGGCGGTGGTAAAGGCGGATCTGATTTTGATCCTAAAGGAAAATCTGATAACGAAGTTATGCGTTTCTGCCAGAGTTTTATGACTGAATTATCAAGACACATTGGTCCAAACACAGATGTTCCTGCCGGTGATATAGGAGTTGGCGGAAGAGAAATCGGATTCTTATTCGGACAGTACAAAAGATTGCGTAACGAATTCACAGGCGTGTTAACAGGTAAAGGAATTAATTGGGGCGGCTCACTTGTTCGTCCTGAAGCAACGGGTTATGGTGTTGTTTACTTTGCTCAAGAAATGCTAAAAACTAAACAGACTACGTTTGATGGAAAGACTGTTGCTGTATCCGGATTTGGAAACGTTGCCTGGGGTGCAGTTCAAAAAGTAACTGAATTAGGTGGTAAAGTTGTTACTCTTTCCGGACCTGATGGATACATTTATGATCCAGATGGAATTAAAGGTGAAAAAATTGATTATATGTTAAAGCTCCGCGCAAGTAATAAAGATGCAGTTGAGGATTACGCAAAAGAATATAAAGTTAAATTCGTTCCTGGCAAGAGACCATGGGAAGTTAAATGTGATGTTGCCCTGCCCTGTGCAACTCAAAATGAATTAGATCAGATTGATGCTAATGAACTAGTAAAAAATGGCTGTATGTGTGTTTGCGAAGGTGCAAATATGCCAACAACAATTGAAGGATTTAAAGTATTTACAGCTGCAAAAATTCTTTATGCTCCTGGCAAAGCATCTAACGCAGGCGGAGTTGCAACTTCAGGATTAGAAATGTCACAAAACTCTATGCGATTGCCCTGGAACCGTGAAGAGGTCGATCAAAGATTACATCAGATAATGGTTAGAATACACGATACTTGCATTACAACTGCAGAAAAATATGGAACTCCTGGTAACTACGTTAACGGTGCAAACATTGCAGGTTTCTTAAAAGTTGCTGATGCTATGCTGGATCAAGGACTTGTATAATTTAGAATGTACAATTAACAATGTACAATTAAGGCGATTCGAAAGAGTCGCCTTTTTTATTATATATTCCCTATTACATCTTCTGAATTACGACTTCAATTTTATTATATTTTAGCCATCAATAAATCAATCTCATCTTATTTATGGAAAACAGATCAACAAAAGTTAAGCAGCATACTTTAGATGACGTATTCGGTTCAAGAATAAAGAAATTTCAGCGACTGATGCGTTATAAAATTAGAGAAATTTTACTTGTATCAAGCATCTATGACAACTATCTCTTTGAAGAAGACGGCAGACTTTATGAATTAATCAGAGAAGAATATCAGGCTTTAAATTTAAGTTTTGCTCCGGAACTTATTCATGTTACAAGCGGTGAAGAAGCTCTTGAAATGCTTAGCGGTACACATAATTATGATCTTATAATTACAACTCTGCATATTGAAGATATGCATGTTATAAAGTTTGCTCAAATGGTAAGACAATCCGGAATTAATCTCCCAATTATTTTACTCGCTTATGATAATCGTGAACGAAAAGAACTTACAACAAATTACGATACTTCAATCTTTGAAAGAATATTTATCTGGAGCGGAGATTATCGGCTTTTAATAGCAATTGTAAAGTATGTTGAAGACCGTGTTAATGTTGAGAACGATACAAAGAACATTGGTGTTCAATCAATAATTGTAGTTGAAGATAATATAAAGTTTTATTCATCTTATCTTCCAATAATATTTAGTGAAGTATTTCAGCAATCCCAAAGACTTGTTAGAGAGGGTATTAATCTTACTCATAAATTTTTAAGAATGCGTGCCCGTCCTAAAATTCTTCTCTGCACAACTTATGAAGAAGCCTGGGATTATTATGAGAAATACCAGGAATATGTTTTAGGATTGATACTTGATATAAATTTTAAACATCACGGAGTAAAAGATCCGCAGGCAGGAATAAAATTTGCAACCGAGGTAAGATCTCATCATGATGATATTCCCATCTTACTGCAATCCAGCGATGCAAGTTTTAGAGAAAAAGCCTATCAAATAGGTGCTTCATTTATGCATAAAAATTCTCCCCGGCTGTTACAAGAGTTAAGAGAATTTATGATGACAAACTTTGGTTTTGGTGATTTTGTTTTTACAAATAACGCAGGGCAAGAAGTATTTAGAGCCGTTAATTTATCGCAGTTGGAAGAAGCCCTGGTAAAGATACCTGATGAAAGTTTGGTTTATCACGCATCCAGAAATCATTTTTCAAAATGGCTTAAAGCCCGCACAGAGTTTTATCTTGCTTTAAAGTTAAGACCTCATAAAGTAACAGATTTTGGATCCGTTCAGGGTCTAAGAGACAGGTTATTAAGTTCGTTGCGTGAATACCGAAAACTTCAGCAAAGCGGAATAATTCTTGATTTTAGAAAAGACCTGTTTGATCCAAACAATACTTATGCAAGAATCGGTGGTGGTTCCCTCGGAGGTAAAGCAAGAGGCTTAGGTTTTATTAACACATTAATTACTAATTATGATATCAGTCATAAATTTGAAGATGTTGAAATTAGTGTTCCTTCGGCCATAGTTTTAGGTACAGAAGTGTTTGATGCGTTTATTAAGGAGAACAAATTAGATCAATATGTTTTTACTGAAGCTGATGATTTGGAGATTACCAGAAAATTTGTTGATTCACCACACTTCCCAATTGATATTGTTGATAAGCTGAGGCAGTTTTTAGAAATAACTACCTGCCCGTTAGCTGTAAGATCATCAAGCCTTCTGGAGGATTCACAATTTCTACCATTTGCCGGGGTTTATGAAACATATATGATTCCCAATAGCAATCTTGATATTGATGTAAGACTAGATGAATTATTACAATCAATCAAAAGTGTTTTTGCATCAACATTTCATAAGAAAGCTAAGGATTATGTTAAGGTAACTAACTATGGTTTAGAAGAAGAAAAGATGGCTGTAATTGTTCAAAGATTGGTAGGAACAAAAAAAGAACAAAGATTTTATCCTGATTTTGCAGGTGTTGCTAAGTCTTACAACTTCTATCCGGTTCCACCCCAAAAATCTATGGATGGAATTGCTTTAGTTGCTTTGGGCTTGGGTAAAACCGTTGTTGAAGGCGGAAATACAATTAGATTTTGCCCGCGTTATCCGAGACATCTTATGCAATTTTTCTCAACAAAAGAAACGTTAAAAAATGCACAACAGGATTTTTATGCATTAGATTTAAACGGTAAACTTGATCATCATCCCAATAGTGTTGAAGATCCATTGGTAAAAAGCTACGCGCTCTCAAACTCTGAAAAAGATGGAACACTGTTTTCAGTTGGTTCAACATATTCACAAGAAAATGAAACAGTGTATGATGGAATTTCCAGAGATGGAATTCGTGTTGTTACTTTTGCACCAATACTAAAGCATAAAATATTTCCTTTACCCGAAATTTTAGACATGCTATTGGATATGGGTGCCTGGGGAATGGGCACTCCTGTTGAAATTGAGTTTGCAGTAAATTTAAGTGTACTGCACGGAGATAGAAAAGAATTTGCAATGTTACAAATGCGTCCAATGGTATTAAGCAGAGAGATTGAAGAGTTAATGATTGGTGATGTTAAAGAATCAGATATGATTTGCCAAAGCTCGCAGGTATTGGGCAATGGTGCGATAAACGAAATTTATGATCTCATTATGGTGGACATTAATAAGTTTGAACGAGGGAAGAGCAAAGATGTTGCTATGGAAGTAAGTAAGCTTAATGCAAAGTTAGTAGCAGAAAGAAAACCTTATTTGCTTTTGGGTGTTGGCAGATGGGGATCACTTGATTCCTGGTTAGGCATACCGGTTACATGGGATCAGATCTCCGGAGCTTCTGTAATTGTTGAAGCCGGTTTCAAAGATTTTCAAGTTACGCCATCACAAGGCTCGCATTTTTTTCAGAATCTTACTTCATTTAGAGTTGGGTATTTTACTGTAAACTCAATTGATCATATTGGTTTTATTGATTGGGATTGGCTTAATAACCAAAAGCCAGAGGACGAACTTGTATTTACAAAACATTTAAAATTTGATCAGCCGATAAGTGTTAAAATTAATGGTCACGAAAATCGCGGCGTTATACTAAAACCGGGTGTAGTTGTTAGTGAAGCTTGAGTTTGAATCCAGGTTGAATTAATTAAAAAAATATTAACCTTAAAATAAGAATGACCGAACTTTTTATTAAAGAAGATATACTTAATGCCGACCTATTATTTGGGCAGTTATGGGAAATTTCTGTAGATGGAATGCGATTAATTGATGAGGAAGGAAATATATTACTTGTAAATGATGCATTTTGTAAAATATTTAATATGCATAAAGATCATTTGTTGAATAAACCTTTTTCAATTGTCTATACTAAGCCAGAACAAGAATCCGCATTAAAAGCTTATCAGCAGGATATCCGCAAAAATAAAATAAAAACTTTTTTTGAAAGAGAAAATACTCTGTGGGATGGAAGAAAAGCATGGTTTGAATTTTCGAATTCATTTCTAACTCTAACAGATGGACATAAAATAACTCTAAGTGTTATTAAAGAAATAACAGAAAGAAAAAAATCTGAAATAGAGCTGCGCGAAAGTGAATATAAGTTTAAAATGCTCTTTAACAGTGCTAATGATGTTGTTTTTGTAACTCAGCTTTCACCTGAAAAATCTTATGGCGATTTTATTGAAGTAAATAATGTTGCCTGTAAAAAATTAGGATACTCAAAAGAAGAATTTCTTCTCCTTAGTCCTTCAGGAATAATATCACAAAACTCTATTAACGATTTTAATATTGTTATCGATAAGCTTATGAATGAAGGACACGTTATATATGATACTGTGTATCGCGCAAAGGATAAAAAACTATTTCCGGTTGAAGTTAACTCACATTTATTTTTATTTAATGATAAACTAACTGTTCTATCAATAGCCCGTGATATAACCGAAAGAAAACTGTCAGAAGAAAAACTTAAGAAATCCAGTAGGCTGCTCAGAGAACTTGCAACTCATCTCCAATCTGTAAGAGAGGAAGAAAGAACAATGATAGCAAGAGAAATTCACGATGAGCTTGGACAAGTTTTAACAGTGTTAAAAATTCAGCTTTCACTTTTAGGGAATAAACTAAATCCTGAACAGATTATCTTGAAAGAAAAAGTTGAATCTCTTTCAAATCTTATTGATCAATCAGTTGAATCAGTACAGAAAATTTCTGCTAAGTTAAGGCCAACAATATTAGATGAGCTTGGTTTAATTGCTGCAATTGAGTGGCAGACTGAAGAGTTTGAAAAACTTACCAATATTAATTGTTCAATCGTTTTACCAAAAGAAGAATTGAAATTAAACTCTGATAAATCCACAGCTATTTTCAGAATATTTCAGGAAGCACTTACAAATATTGCTCGTCACTCAGAAGCGGATAAGGTTAATATTTCATTGCTGACTGATCAAAAAAATATTAATCTTGAGGTTATTGATAACGGCAAGGGAATCTCAGCAGAACAGATTAAAGACTTTAAATCTCTTGGCATTCATGGAATGGAAGAGCGGGCGATGATTTTCGGTGGACAGGTTTCTTTTGATAGCATTTCTGGTAAAGGAACAAAAGTAACGGTCGAAATTCCAATAGATCGGGAAAAAGATGAATGAAGATAAAATTAAAATCATTATAGCTGATGATCATGCGATTGTGCGCGAGGGATTGAAACAAATTGTTGCAGAAGAAAAAGATATGTTGGTTTGTGGAGAAGCTGAAAACGCATCGGGTTTGATGGAACTCCTAAATAAAGAACAATGGAGCATAGTTGTACTTGATATTAATATGCCGGGTAAAAGTGGACTTGAAGCGTTAAAAGATATTAAGCAAATTTATCCGAACCTTCCTGTTTTGATATTAAGTATGTTTAGTGAAGATCAATACGGCTTAAGAGCAATTAAAGCTGGCGCATCTGGTTATCTTAAAAAAGTTAGTGCTCCGACTGAACTTGTTATAGCAATTCGAAAAATAGTATCCGGAAGAAAATACATAAACTCTTCACTTGCAGAAAAGCTTGCCGATAATTTTGGATACGGAAATAATATTTTCTTACACGATAAACTCTCCGACCGCGAATACCAAATAATGTGTAATATTGCCTTAGGAAAAAGTGCTGAAGAAATTGCGGCTGAGCTTTCTCTTAGTATCAATACAATTTATACTTATCGAAATAGAATATTTGAAAAAATGTCAATGAAATCAAATGTTGAATTAACACAATACGCTGTCCAAAATAAACTAATTGAACTTTAGTTAATTGAATATCTAATCGGCTCGTAACGGTTTCTGTTACATGTCTTTCACAATTTCAATTCTTTTAAACCAAATATCCAACCTTTAGTTTAATTCTAAAATTTAGTTCCTTTTATCACAATTAAAATTCTTAAATAATAATTCTTTCGGAGGTTTATATGTCCAATTATGTAAAAGACCTAATGTCAATAGTAAAAGCTAAGCATCCTGCCGAACCTGAATTTCATCAGGCGGTTATGGAAGTTGCTGAATCACTTGAGGTTTGTTTTGAGCGCCATCCCGAATATCGTTCCGCTAAAATTTTAGAACGTATAATTGAACCTGAAAGAATAATGATCTTTCGCGTTCCCTGGGTTGATGATCAGGGCGAAATTAATATAAACATCGGCTACAGAATTGAAATGAACAGCGCAATTGGTCCTTACAAAGGTGGCTTGCGATTTCATCCATCTGTAAATCTTGGCATTTTAAAATTTTTAGCATTTGAACAGGTATTTAAAAACTCATTAACTACATTGCCAATGGGCGGCGGCAAAGGTGGGTCAGATTTTGATCCAAAAGGAAAAAGTGACTTAAAGATTATGAGATTTTGTCAGGCTTTTATGGGTGAACTTTTCCGTCATATCGGACCGAATACAGATGTGCCTGCTGGTGATATTGGTGTCGGTGGAAGAGAAATTGGTTATATGTTTGGGATGTACAAAAAACTTAGAAATGAATTTACGGGTGTATTGACGGGTAAAGGATTAAATTGGGGCGGTTCGCTTATTCGTCCTGAAGCAACTGGTTATGGTGCAGTTTATTTTGCCGCAGAAATGCTTACAACACAAAATAAAACACTTGAAGGGAAAAAATGTCTGGTTTCCGGCAGTGGAAATGTTGCACAATACACTGTTGAAAAAATTCTTGAGCTTGGTGGAAAAGTTTTAACTCTTTCAGATTCTAATGGATACATTTATGATGAGGAAGGTATAGATGCAGAAAAACTTGCTTTTGTAATGGAAATGAAAAATGTTCGCAGAGGCAGAATTAAAGAATACACCGACAAATATAAGAAAGCTGTTTACTCCCCGATCGATCCAAATGGTCCATTCAATCCGTTATGGAATCATAAAGCAGATTGTGCCTTCCCTTCTGCAACACAAAATGAAATTAATGCAAAAGACGCACAAAACTTAATTAACAACGGAGTTTTTGTTGTTAGTGAAGGTGCAAATATGCCTACCACTCCTGATGGCGTGAATATTTTCTTAGACAAAGGAATTCTATACGGTCCTGGAAAAGCTGCTAATGCAGGCGGAGTTGCCGTATCAGGGTTAGAAATGGCACAAAACAGTATGAGATTCGGATGGACGAGAGAAGAGGTTGATAATCGACTGAAGATGATTATGCACAGCATTCACAAAACCTGTGTTGATACTTCAGAAAGATTTGGTACACCGGGTAATTATGTTAATGGTGCAAACATTGCTGGATTTTTAAAAGTTGCTGATGCAATGATGGATCAGGGTGTTGTTTAAATTTTTCTTGTGTTCTTATTTTGTGTAGTTAAGCAAAAGGCGGTTCTTCGGAGTCGCCTTTTTTATTACGCTAAAATATTTAGTTGATTATCCAATAGACGTTTAGCATAATTTTTAATAATTTGGATAAGAATTATTTCTTCAACCTGTAACTGAGAGAAAAATGGACAGGGACGACGATCTAAAAAGTTCATCTGAGGCACTTTTTGTAGAGCATGGTTACGGAAATCGTTTCCAGGGTTTTCAAAATCTTATGCGCTTGCGTATAAGAGATATACTTCTTGTCTCAAGCCTTTACGACCTCTATTTATTTGAAGAAGACGGACGTCTGTACGAACTTATTCGAAATGAATACCAAGGTTTAAATCTTTCTCACTCACCTGAGCTTACACGTGTATCCAGCGGTCAGGATGCAATTTCTCTTGCGATGGAAGAAAGCCGATTTGATCTTATCATTACAACGTTGCATATAGAAGATATGCATCCTTTAAGTTTTGCTAAAAAAGCAAAAAAATCAGGGCTAAATATTCCAATTGTATTACTTGCTCACGATAATAAAGAATTAAAATATCTTCTTCTCAATCCTGAAATAAACGTATTTGATAAAGTTTTTATCTGGCAAGGTGATTTTAGAATTATAATTGCAATGGTAAAATATCTTGAAGATAGGATGAACGTTGAACACGATAGTAAAATGGTTGGGGTACAAAATGTAATTTTTATTGAAGACAACATAAGATACTACTCCTCTTTCCTTCCTATCATTTATACTGAAATGCTTTCACAATCTCAAAGACTTATTTCGGAAGGAATAAATCTTACACATAAGTTTTTAAGAATGCGCGCCAGACCAAAAATACTTTTATGTTCTAACTATGAAGAAGCAACAGAGTATTTTAATAAGTACAAAGATCTTTGTCTTGGTATAATATCAGATATAGACTTTCCAAGAAAAGGAAAACAAGACCCCGAGGCAGGTATTAGATTTGCAAAAGCAGTAAAAAAAGAACATCCTGATATTCCTGTTCTCCTTGCCTCAACAAATCCTAAAAACCAAAGCGAAGCTCAAAATGTAGATGCCTCTTTTATTCTTAAAGATTCTCCAACTTTACTTAATGAGCTAAGACAATTTATGAATCAGCATTTTAGTTTTGGAGATTTTGTCTTTAAAATAAATAGTGGTGTTGAAGTAGCACGTGCAAATAATCTAAAAGCTCTTGAAGAATCACTAAGAGTAGTGCCCATTGAAAGTATAACATTTCACGCTGAAAGAAATCATTTTTCTAATTGGCTTAAGGCAAGAACAGAGTTTGGCTTGGCACATCAACTAAGACCAAGAAAAGTTTCTGACTATCCTGACCATGAAGCACTCAGACAAGATCTTATTGTTTCACTTCAGAACTACCGCTCTATGCGTCAACGTGGAATTATAACAGACTTCAACAAAGAAACTTTTGATCCCGAAAGTAGTTTTGCAAGAATAGGGGGCGGATCGCTGGGAGGTAAAGCAAGAGGACTTGGTTTTGTTAATACTTTAATTAATGATTATAATGTTCGGGACACTTTTGAAAACGTTAATATTTCTGTTCCTGCCGCCGTAGTTATTGGCACCGAAATTTTTGATCAGTTTTTAGATAATAATAATCTTAGAAGTTTTGCTTTAAAGTGTAATGATGATGCAGAAATAACTAAAAGATTTTTAGAAGCAGAAATATTTCCGGAAGATATTCTTGCAGAACTTTCAGGTTTTTTACAGATAATTCACTCGCCTTTGGCAGTTCGATCATCAAGCTTATTGGAAGATTCGCAGTATCATCCATTTGCAGGTGTTTATGAAACATATATGCTGCCTAATAATCAGTCCAATCCATTAATACGATTGAATGATTTACTTAGTGCAATAAAGAGAGTTTATGCATCAACATTTTACCAGGCTCCTAAAAACTATATTAAGATAACTTCATATCGACTTGAAGAAGAAAAGATGGCTGTGATAGTTCAAAAAATGGTTGGGAGTAAACATGAAAATAGATTTTATCCGCATTTTTCTGGCGTTGCTAAATCTTATAATTTTTATCCGCTTCCTCCACAAAAATCTACAGATGGAATTATATCGGCCGCACTTGGTTTAGGCAAATGGGTTGTGGATGGCGGTTTAACTGTAAGATTTTGCCCCAAATATCCAACTGATTTAATTCAGTTTTATTCTTCAAAAGACGCACTTGAAAACAGTCAGCGTGAATTTTATGCTTTACGTTTGGATGAAACAAACAGATTTGTAGAAACAACTCACGATACTTTAGTTGAAACATTTAATCTTTCTGTTTCTGAAAAAGATGGTACACTTAACCCTGTTGGTTCAGTATATTCACCTGATAATGATATGATTTATGATGGACTTTCAAGGCAAGGTTCAAGACTGGTCACTTTTGGACCGATATTAAAAAACAAAATATTTCCACTTTCATCTATTCTGGAATTACTACTTGATATGGGTACGTGGGGAATGGGCACCCCTGTGGAGATAGAGTTTGCCGTAAATCTCTTATCTGCCAAAGGCGGTAAAAAGGAATTTGGCGTTTTGCAGATGAGACCATTAGTTGTTTCACACGAAGTAGATAATATTGATATCGAGAGTAATAATTCTGAAAAACTAATATGTAAAAGCAGTCAAGTGTTAGGGTATGGAATAATTCAGGATATATTCGATATTGTATTTGTTGATTACCACACATTCAATCGTGCAAAAAGTCGTGAAGTTGCAATGGAAGTTGCTTCTTTCAACCAGCAGCTAATTGATCAGCATCGTCCATATCTATTAATAGGTGTTGGCAGATGGGGATCTCTGGATCCGTGGCTTGGAATACCTGTTGGATGGGAACAGATTGCAGGTGCGCGTGCTATTGTTGAAACAAGTTTTAAAGATATGTCTGTAGAACCTTCACAAGGATCGCATTTTTTCCAGAACATAACATCATTTATGATAGGCTACTTTACCGTTAATAATATTTCTGATAAAGGATTTGTGGACTGGAATTGGCTTTTAACTCAAAAACCCGTTGAGGTTAAGGAGTTTACAAGATTAATAAGGTTCGAAAAACCAATTATTATTAAAATGAATGGCCATCAGAATAAAGGAATTATTATGAAACCGGAGGTGTAATTTGGCAGATAGTGAAATGTTAAATGAAAAAGTGCCGGATTCCTGTCCGCACTGCGGAAACAAATTAAGTTCCTGGCAGCAGGTACTTTTAAAGGTTGATCGTGCCATCGTGTGTAAAAACTGCTGGTACAGAATACTACTTGATGCTATACCTGAAAGCGAAAACAAAAAACAAATTAAAAACAATAAACCAAAGAATGGTGAAAAGTAATGGATTCATATAACTCCTTTCACGTGGCGCAGCAGCAAATTATTGAAGCGGCAAAACTTCTTAATTTAGATCAAGCCACAACAGAATTATTGAGCACCCCTCAGCTTGAAACCAGTTTTACGCTTCCAGTAAAAATGGATAGCGGCGATGTAAAAATTTTTCAAGCATACAGAATTCAGTACAACTATGCACGAGGACCAGCAAAAGGCGGAATAAGATTTCATCCTGAAGAAACTGTAGATACTATTCGTGCTCTGGCTTGCTGGATGACATGGAAAACAGCGGTAGTTGATCTTCCTCTCGGCGGAGGTAAAGGCGGTGTTTGTTGTGATCCAAAAAATATGAGTGAAAGAGAACTTGAAAGACTGTCACGAGAATATGTTCGTGCAATTTCTCCATTGCTTGGTGTTGATATAGATATTCCTGCGCCGGATGTTTACACAAATCCACAAACAATGACATGGATGATGGATGAATATGAAACAATAACCTTTAAACATAATCCGGGTGCATTCACTGATAAACCACAGCAAGTTGGTGGAACAGAAGGAAGAAGAGATGCAACATCCCGCGGAGGAGTTATTTCTGTTCGTGAAGCATGCAATTCTCTTGGATTCGATCCAACAAAAGATTTTGCAATACAAGGGTTTGGAAATGCCGGGCAGCGTGCTGCACTTTTGCATCCTGAAATTCTTGGAGGCGGCAGGCTAATTGCTGTTAGTGATTCGCGTGGAGCAATCTTCAATAAAAATGGTTTTGATCCGGTTGAGTTAGTGCAGCATAAATTGAAAACAGGAAGTGTCCTTAATTATCAAGGAGCGAAGCAAATTGCACATGAAGAACTACTTGAGCTGGATGTCGAAGTTCTTTATCCGGCTGCATTGGAAAACGCAATTCACGGTAAAAATGCAAACAAGATAAAGGCAAGAATTGTTTGTGAACTTGCTAATGGCCCAACAACACCAGAAGCGGATTTAATACTTTTTAAAAACGGTGTTCACGTAATCCCGGATATACTTGGTAGTGCTGGCGGCGTTGTTGTTTCATATTTTGAAATGGTTCAGGATAAATCACTTTATTTTTGGGAGGAGGAAGAAGTTCATAAACGACTTGATAAAAAAATGACCCTTGCTTATCACAGAGTAGAAGAAGCAATTAAGGAAAAAAAGATACATCCAAGACTTGCCGCAATGCTTGTTGGTGTTGCAAGAGTTGCAGAGGCTTGTAAACTCCGTGGTTGGGTATAATTTTTTATAAAAAAGATATCACTACTTGAAGTATAAAAATTTAAATATTGCTTTTCTGATTGAGATATTTGTTGGATTCGGAACAGTTCTATCAATCAGTTTATTGGGGACTAAAGGATTGGCAGCTTTGGCAATATTGGCATTGCGCCCTTTTGTTCTGCAAAAAGAAAAAATAGAGGATAGTAAATCTTATCTGGAATTTTCATATAAGATTTTATCAAATAGTTTATCAATAATTTTTATAATGATACTATCCATAATTATTATTCTTCAATTTATACCCGTATGGAAAGTAAAACTACCTTCTATTGAAGTAATGTTTATTGTCTTAATTCCTTTTTTTCTTCTTACGCACGGGGTAATTGGTTTAATTAATTATTCAAACTTTGATAAGAAAGAATAGTGATTGATTTAACAATAGTATAAACTTCAGAACTTTTCATCTTACAGCCGAATGCTAAAAGTATTATATTAGCATTAACAAATATCCAAAAGAAGTTCATTACAAATGAGTTTAACCCTTAAAGTAGTATCATCTAATAAAGATCTAAAAAAATTCATCTCATTTCCATATGATTTATACAAAGACAATAAATATTTTATTCCACCATTACGTTGTGATGAGAAGAAAACTTTAAACAAAAAGGATAATCCTGCTTTTGATTTTTGCGAATCAAAATATTGGTTGGTTTATAAAGATAATTGCGTTGTTGGCAGAGTTGCAGGAATCATAAACTCAAAATTCAATAATAAGTTTAATAAAAAAGAAGCACGATTTGGTTGGATAGATTTTACAGATGATGATTCAATCTCATCAATGTTGTTTGAAACAGTTGAAAAATGGGCGGTTGAAAAAGGAATGACAAGCATTCACGGCCCGCTTGGTTTTACTGATATGGATGGTGAGGGAATGTTGATTGAAGGTTATGAAGAAGTAAGCACACTTGGCAGCATTTACAATTATCCCTACTATCGAACTCATATTGAAAAGCTTGGTTATACAAAAGATATTGACTGGATTGAATTTAGTGTTAGAATACTTAGAGACACACCCGAGAAGATTGCCCGGATAGCACAGATTGCTTTGCAAAGGAATAAACTTCATGTACCTGTGTATAAAAAAGCAAAAGATATGCTTCCTTATGCAAGAGATATTTTTTATTTAATTAATGAAACCTATAAAGATCTTTACGGATTTGTTGAGTTGACAGACAGGCAGATTGATTCTTACGTTAAGCAGTACTTTTCATTCATTCGTCCTGAGTATCTTCCTCTCGTGCTTGATGAAAACAATAAGCTTGCTGCTTTTGGAATAACAATGCCATCATTAAATAATGCTCTTCAAAAGATTAACGGTAAACTTTTTCCTTTTGGATTTTTATACATTTTAAGAGAAATGAAAAAAAGTGATTCCCTTGATTTGTATCTTACTGCAGTTAGAACCGACTTGCAGAATAAAGGTGTAAATGCTTTACTTATAGATCAGATAAATAAAGTTTGTATTAAAAACGGAATCAAATATGTTGAGACTAACCGTGAACTTGAGAGCAACGAAAAAGTACAAGCACAGTGGAAACTTTATGATGCACGGCAGCACAAGCGAAGACGCTGTTACAAAAAAGCTTTAGCATAAATTTTATTATTAAAATTGTTTTTTTCTATGAATGAATTTTTAATAATTCAAGATATTGTTGTAATTCTTCTGGTATCTCTGCCAATTATTTTTCTCTTTAAAAAAATCAATCTGCCAAGTATAGTTGGATTTTTAATTGCAGGAATGCTGATTGGACCTTACGGATTTAGTCTAATTAAATCCGTAAACCAGATTAGTGTAATGGCAGAAATTGGTGTTATGCTATTGATGTTTACAATTGGTCTTGAGTTTTCACTTTCACAATTAATCAGGATTAAAAAATTTCTTCTCATTGCGGGTGGTTTACAACTTCTTATCACAATTATTTTCTGCACAATAATCTTTTCTGCTTTGGGAATAGAAATAAATAAGGCAATTTTCTTTTCGCTGCTTGTTAGTTTGTCCAGCACAGCAATTGTGTTAAAAATTCTTTCAGATAAAGATGAACTCGACTCTCCACAAGGAAAGATATCTAT
Organism: Ignavibacteriaceae bacterium; assembly: GCA_041738675.1. Classification (GTDB taxonomy): domain Bacteria; phylum Bacteroidota; class Ignavibacteria; order Ignavibacteriales; family Ignavibacteriaceae; genus IGN3. The sequence goes on along the minus strand of JBGSPH010000058.1, from coordinate 29,419 downwards.
TGGAATACTCATCTTTCAGGATCTTGCAATTGTACCGATGTTTTTATTACTTCCTATATTAAGTGGCTTTGGTGAATTAAGCGGCGGAGACATTGCACTAAAACTGCTGATTGCCTTTGGTGTACTTGCGGGATTGCTTTTGCTGGCAAGATTTTTAATGCCGCTTATCGTTTATCAGATTGCTAATTTAAGATCAAGAGAGGCTTTTACTATTGGAGTAATTCTGTTATTACTTGGAACAGCCTATCTTACACATACATTTGGACTTTCATTTGCACTTGGGGCTTTTATAGCGGGTTTGATTTTATCTGAATCAGACTACAATCATCAAATCCTCTCAGATATTTTACCTTTTCGCGATGCATTTAACAGTATCTTTTTCGTTTCGATTGGTTTATTGCTCAACCTTCAGTTTGTTTTAGAAAATGTTATGTTAATTAGTAGTCTTACTCTTGGAGTACTAATAGTTAAAACACTTGTTATTGTTGCGATTGTTTATTTTATGAAGTATCCCCTACGAATTGCAATTCTTGCCGGATTAAGTTTGGCACAAATCGGTGAATTTTCTTTTGTTCTTGCACAAGCTGGATTAAACTTTAAACTTATTGGCAACGACTACTATAATAGTTTTCTTGCTTCAACAATTTTTTCTATGATTTTAACTCCGCTATTAATCAAACTTTCCCCTTTTATAGCAGGTAAAACTTCAGCCTTGGAAAAGGATAAAAAGCATAGTGAAAATTATCTTGATAACTTACATGCTCACGTAGTCATTGCAGGGTTTGGATTAAACGGAAGTAATCTTGCAAGAGTATTAAAAGAAACGGGAATCAAATATGTAGTAACAGAATTAAATCCCGATACAGTTAGAAGAGAAAAAATAAAAGGCGAAAAAATAATTTATGGCGATATAAGTAAAGAAGAAGTTTTAAAGGCAGTTAAGATTGATAAAGCAAATACCATTGTTTATGCTATATCTGATCCCGCAGTCACAAAACGATCTTTAAAGCTTGTTAAGACATTAAATCCTCATATTTATGCATTGGTAAGAACAAGATTTGTTACAGAAGTAGATGAACTTAAAAAACTTGGAGCTGACGAAGTAATTCCTGAAGAGTTTGAAACTGCGTTACAAATATTCAGAAAAGTACTGGAGAGATATCATATCCCCCTTAATGTTATTATGAAACAAACCACAATTCTACGTCAAGAATCATACAGCTTCTTACGAAAAGAAGGAGTGGATATCAGTTCATTTACTCATCTAGATGAAATTTTGGCTCAAGGATTAACTGAAACATACTACGTTAATGATGACAATATTCATATCAACAAAAATCTAACTGAAATAAATCTGCGTGCAAAAACGGAGGCAACAATTATTGCAATAGTGCGTGATGGTAAAACAATTTCAAATCCATCCGCAAAGGAAATAATTAAAGCGGCTGATACACTTGTAATTTACGGTACACACCTTTCTGTGGATCAGGCTATTGATGTTTTGAATGGCGAAACTAAAAATTAAACCGCTACAAATAAGTTGTTACTTCTTCTAAACCTTTCTTAACAATATCGGGAACCATAGCATTTGCTGCAGGATATCCAACAACTAAAACTAAAAACGGTTTTTCATTGTGAGGTCTTCCCAGAATTTCATTTAAAAACTTCATCGGACTTGGGGTATGAGTTAGACTTACTAATCCTGCATTATGAATTGCGCTGATTAAAAATCCAGTTGCAATTCCTGTAGATTCCGAAGCATAGTAAGTTTTTTGTTTTGTGCCGTCAGAAAGAATCTCAAGAGATTTTGAAAATATTACAATCAGATAAGGTGCTGTTTCAAGAAATGGTTTATTGGAATCTGTTCCCAAAGGTGCTAGTGCATCAAGCCACTCTTGCGGCGCACGTAATGAATAAAACTCACGCTCTTCCTCTTCTGCTGCAACTCTTATTTTCTTTTTTACGAGTGGATTAGAAACAACAACAAAATGCCACGGCTGTTTGTTGGCTCCACTCGGAGCAGAATTAGCCGCGGCAAGACAATTGCTTATTATATCTTTGGGAACTTTTTTATCTGAAAAATCTCTTACTGTTCTCCTTCTTAGAAGATCTTCCAGCAGGGCCTGAGAACGATTTATCATTTCATCCTTCTGGAATTCTTTATATGCCGTTAATGGAATTAGATTAATTTCACTCATATTATTCCTGGATCCTTTGTTTCAAATTATAAGAATTTAGATGTAAAGTAAGCAAAGTTAATTAATATTTAATCGCCCTTTATCATTATTATTTACCGATCACTAAGTAAGCTTTTCATCTGCAGTAACCATAATGTAGTTTTGAGTGTCTAATGGATAAAATATTATAGGAGTTTTAAATGAAAATATTTGCTAAGTATTTAGTCGCTTTAACTTTAATCTTTGCCTTATCATTAAACCAAACATTAGCCTCATCTAAATCCGATGACAAAAAAGTTATTAAAGAAAAAACATTTCAAATTGCAGCTGGCAAAAAAATTAATGTTACTTGTGATGGCGGTGATGTTGTCTTTACCCCCTGGGATAAATCTGAAGTGTATGTTAAGATAATTGGAAATGATAAAGCAGCAGAAAAATATGATTTTATTTTCGAATCAAACTCGGATGAAATCACAGTTAAAGCTGAAAGAAGAAGTCAGTGGAACTGGTTTTCTAATCTTAGTCTTAAAATTGAAGTAAAGATTCCTTCAAATTTTAATATTTACACAAATACAAGCGGCGGTGATATTAAAGTTGCCGGGGTTACTGGTGGTATTTATCTAGAAACTTCGGGCGGAGATATTTGGGGTGATAGATTTGAAGGAAACTTTTATGCCAGCACTTCCGGCGGAGATATAAATTTATTCTGCAATAATGCAAAGATTGAAGCAAGCACGTCCGGCGGAGATATTACTGTTGAGTATTCTGGAAAAAATCAGGGAATAGAGCTTTCAACAAGCGGTGGCGATATCGATGTGAGAGTTCCTCCAGATTTTGATGCTGAAGCAGAATTAAAAACTTCCGGCGGTGATGTTGATTGCAACTTAACTTTAAATAATGTTAAAAAACTTAGTGATACAAAAATTATTGGAAACATTAATAAAGGAGGCAACCCTTTAATTGCAGCTACATCCGGCGGAGATGTTTCAGTTTATAAAAAATAGTTTTCATCTTATCTGTTTTCCACAAAGCGCATCGCAAGGTCCGCTTTTTTATTGTTTTGTCATTTCGACCGCAGGGAGAAATCTGGATTTATAATTTATTTAGATTTCTCAGTCGATGACTCCTTCAAAATTACATTTTCTCGTTTGTCGTTTCTCGTCTTACGTTTCACTTTTTCCGTTTGACATTAACCCAACTCTTTTGAATTTTAACTTTAGAATTTTGAATTATAAAAACAATGTCTAAAAAATTTATATACAAATACTTAAATGAAGCAGAACTAAAATCAATCTCTGCAAAGATTAGTGAGATTGAAAAATCTACTTCCGGCGAACTTGTAATTACTATAAAAGAAAAACGCGGCTGGCTTGAAAAAACTAAATCCGTGCGCACGCTTGCAGAAAAAGAATTTGTGTCTGCAAAGATTGGTAAAACAAAAGGCTCAACCGGTATTTTAATTTTTATGCTTTTTAATGCAAAAGAGTTTTGCATTCTTGCAGATAAGAAAATAAATGAACTTGTAGAGCAATCTGTATGGGATGAAATATCAAACAATATGAGTTTGGACTTTAAACACGGAAATTTCTGTAAAGGAATATTAAACGCAGTTGAGCAAGCAGGAAAAATTCTTTCCACTCACTTCCCCATCCAGCCCGGTGATGTTAATGAACTTTCTAATGAAGTGAGAATATTGGATTAGATTTAATTTCTTCTTCCTATTTCTACAAATCCTTTACCGTTATAATAACCGCATATTGCAACAACATTATTTTTAAAGTCAACTCTATAGTTTTCCTTTTGAGTATAACTGCTTATTACCTGCCAACTAATTCCATTAAAATGAAAAATCGTTCCCAATGAGCCCACTGCAAAAACATCATTAATATCGTTGCCACGGATTGAGTTACTTGATATTGCTGGTAAATTAATTTGTTCCCAAGTGCCTAGTTTATTTACTAAAACACCTTCACCACTTACGTAAAGAAAGTTTTCATTGTTTGTCCAAGCCGAGTATAGTCTTACATCTTTACCCCAATTTACTGAATCAACTTTTCCATCAACTATTTTTAATATCTTTTTATCGCCCGGGACAAAGAAAGATGAAGCAGCACAATATACTATTGTCTTATTTTGTTCGTTTGTTATTCCCCAGGCATCGTTTAGAATTGTTGTAGTCCCACTCTCTATCTTACTCCAGATTGTGCCGTTGTAGTGAGCAATGTTGCCCGCACTGCCAACTACGTATAAATCATTACTGCTGCTGCCCCAGAGTTTGTTTACATTCCCATTCCATGGAATATTAAATGGAATTTGTTTGAACGTTATTCCATCCCAATGAATTCCTGCTTCAAACCAAATATCATTCTCATTGAAGGCAAAAATGGATTTAATAATAGGATAAAAAGGTGTTCCATTTAATAAAATTGGTATTCTTTTTAGCTCCCAGCTTAGTCCATTCCAACGCACTGCATTATATATTTTGGGGTCTGGATTACCAAGCGAATCATTCATATAAATCTCACCGACTGCCCAAATGTTGTTCTCATCTATTATCGCAACATCATAAAGTGTGCTGCTGCCGTGCTGTCCAAACTCAAAAGTCTGCCAGGAAAAGTTGTGGCTGGTTGTGTCTAAGGTTGTAAATGTAACGGGATTGCTTTTTACTTCTTTGCCGTCTTCATAAGTAACTGCATCAAAAGTATAGTTGGTATTTGGCAGAAGAGAATCAAAATAAAATAATGTGCTGGACTGTCCAACGTTTACGGTTTGAATAATCTCACCGTTTTTCTTTATATAAATATTAGCTGTCTTATCATTGCTGTCAATCTGCACTTCAATCCAGGCTTCTGTGCAGGAGTAATCCCTTAATCCCAAACCCAGCGAAGCCTGAGAAAAATCATACCCTTCATTGCAGGATAATGAAAGAAACAAAACAACTAACACCAGAAATGGAACCAGAACAAACTTCATAAGAGTCACTTACTAAATATTTATAATACAATTTTACAAAAAGAATTGCTTAAGAATAACCCCTCTTTATCTCCCCTTTCTAAAAGGGGAGAATCTAAACTCCCTCCCTTTTTGAAAGGGAGGGACGGGGAGGGTTCCTTCTCTGCAACTCTTTAACCTTATCAGTTATAACACTAATCACAAAATCATTTGATTGATTTACTTCTTCGTTTCTAAATCTTAAAAATTCAATTCCAAGATTTTCAATATAGGCTTGTCTTTCTTTATCATAATCAATTGCATCTTGATTTATAAAATGTGAGCCGCCATCTATTTCAATCGCTAGCCTTAATCTTGGACAGTAAAAATCCAGCACATAAAAATCAATACTGAATTGTCTTAAAATGCGCTCACCCAAAATCTGTTTTCTTCTTAGGTAAGTCCAAACGATTTTTTCAGAGGCAGTTGAGTTCTTTCTTAAGATTCTTCTTTTTTCCTTTTCAGTCAGCTTGTTGAAAAGTTGTGTCATTATATTTTGTCTCCTTAATTCGAACCCCTCCTAGCCTCCCCTTTCGCAAAGGGGAGGAATTTCAAACCCCCTCCCTTTTTGAAAGGGAGGGACGGGGAGGATTAAACTCACTCATCCTGCATTTCTAGCTCATAACTTTCGCGGTATTTTTTTATTCCATTAAAGACATACTCTGCAAATTTCTGCTGACCGGTAGAAGTGCTTAAATGTTTTGCATCCTTTGTGTTTGATAGAAAACCACTTTCAATAAGTACGCTTGGCATTGATGCGCCAACGAGAACATAAAATCCTGCCTGTTTAACTCCGCGGGAAGAAAGATTGGGGTGTTTGACAAACTCCTTGTGCAAATATTCTGCAAAACGCTCAGAGTACTTCATATAAGATGAATGAGCCATGCTAACAAGAATAAAATTTTCATCAGTTAGTTTTTCATATCGATTGGGATTTTCTTCATACTGTATTACACTGTTTTCAAACTCTGCGATAGAAATTGCTTCTTTGGTTCTTCCGGGACGAAGCAGATAAACCTCAAATCCATTTGCATTACTCGGCTTTTTAGGAACAGAGTTGCAATGAATTGAAATAAAAAGCTTACCATTATTTTCGTTAGCAATTTTACCGCGCTTGTAAAGATCAATAAACTTATCAGTCTTGCGCGTGTAAACAACTTTAATATCTTTCATATTTTCTTCGATAAGCTTACCGAGTTTTAGCGCGATAGCTAGATTTATATCTTTTTCCTTAACACCGTTTACACCTATTGCACCGGCATCCTGTCCACCATGACCAGCATCAATTACAATAACATCAAACTCCCATTTATCTTTAAGCTTGTTTGAAGAACTACTTTGCTTAAACAACTTGTTATGAATTGTAATTTGAATATCATTACTGTTATCTATATTCATTACTTCATTGGTCGTGTACTCTTTACCAACAGTAATATTAATTACCGCATCAGCACCAACATTTTTTGCTTCAATCTTTTTAACAACTCCATCTGCACCAATGTATTTTACGTTATCAACATCAATATTTACTTTTCTAAAAGTTAGCGTAAGAACATCATTCTTAAATGCGCTGTGGTAAGATGGAATTCGTTTATTTGACTTAATCGTTATTAAAGTTCCATTTGCTTTTTCGTTTAGTACGATTCCGGTTATGTTGAATTTGGCGGATGTTTCTTCAGTTGGTTCGGTTGTTATATCAATGCTTTTTCCAATAACAATTTTATTTGGGGCTTCATATTTTAGCTCATAGCCGTAAGCTTCCTGCAGAGTACTTAAACTATACGTTAGTGGAACATAAACTTTTTTATTAATCAAATAAGTTGATGTCGGAAGCTGGACAATTAATTGTTTGTCCCCATTTTTCTCATTCAGTACAAGGAAAGGATTTCTTGCAGAAGCCTTTACGTAATATTTATTAAACTTAATTTCTATTTTTTGTGCATCTTCGTTGTAGTAATAATTAACTCCAATTACATCTGCAAAATCTTTTAGTGAAAAATATACGGTGCCCTCTCGCACATAAGCGGGAATATTTTTCATTCCGTCCTTTGTTACAACAAGAACATTATTACCATCTTGCGCAAAAGTCTGGAATAAAGAAATGATTATGAAAAATATTAATAGATTGAATTTCATTGCAGTAAATATATTACCCTATGAATGGGATCATCATTCCGGTTTTCTTTTTATATGATCTGAAATTCTCGCCAAAATGTTTTTCAAGAAGTTTATCTTCCATAGAAGCACGCATAAACAAGAACGGAATCTGAATCAACGCTAACGGTGCGAGTACAAAACTTAAAGTTGCCGCTGCTCCGCCAAGATCCATTAAAAATTGTGAAAGGTATTGGGGATGTCGGATAAACTTAAATGGTCCGTTTGTTACAAGATGATGATCTTTCTTAATAGCAATATCCTGAGAAAAATCATCACCCAAAGTTTTTGTGGACCAAATCTGTACCCAGGAAAAAACAATGTATAAAGCTAGTCCGATAACCCTTATTGTTTGGTATTCAGTTTTATATTCTAAAGTTCCGATTTGAAAAAGACTTATAATTAATACTACAAGAGCCAGCGTTGAGAGTACAAGTGGTAGAGTTTGCAGATAAGTTTTGGGTTTATCCTTAAATACTCCGACTTTATCTTTAATTCCCTTTTTAGCTGCTCCGACATTAGCCCCAAATGTGGCGATGATATTAAGTCCGATGATAATATTAATTGGATCCATTGTTATGTCGATTTTTGATTATAAAATATGAACAAATGTAGTTCAAAGATAGGCATTAATATTTTTTGACGCACTTAGTGTATTTGAGATTTAGCGACAATAATTTTTGTAAGATTATTTATTAAAGATTACTACATCCAAAACACTAGATCACAAAATATCACGAAAAGAAACTAAACACCTTTACCATACTTTTTCATGATGGAAGTCCATTCCTCTAAACCAAGCTGTTCAGATTCTTCAATGAGCATAATTGGAATATCATCTTCAATTCTATATCGTCTTCTAGTGTTTTTATCAACGGATACAAGAGTGTTTCCATCTAACACAAGATCTGCTTTTGTTTCCGGGCAGCATAAAATATCTAACAACTCCTGACTGATCATAATTACTCCTTAAATAATTAAGCGATAAATTTTATTGTACAATTTAATAAAGCCTAGCCAAATCATAAATAAGATTTAATTAGCAAATTACTGTTATACAAGAAATTAAAAAGTTATATGCCAACTATTGTGACGCAAATGTATTTTTCTTAGTTTTCTAAAGCTTAATCCGAAATCTAAATAGTCCTCAAATAATTCTGGGTGAAAATAATTAATAATTAAGGAGTTAGTATGACAAATAAATTATTAGTGCTTGCCCTCATTTCCTTCTCTTTTTTTCTCTATAACTGCGGAGATAATAAATCAGACAAACTTCAGGATGAATCCTCTAACAAAAGTGATCTTGAAAATTATGCCGATAAAATGAAAGAAGTCTCTGAAAACTTTACTGAAGGCAAAAAAGTAAATCCCGTTGATTTTAGAGAACTGAAAGCATTACTACCCGAAACTCTTGGAGATTTGAAACGCACCAATATAGAGGGAGAAAAAGTTGCTGCAATGGGAATGAATATTTCTAACGCAAATGCCGATTACAGCGACGATGAAAGCGGTGTCTCGATTGATCTAAAAATTACAGATCTCGGAAGCGTTTCCGGTTTATCAGGTTTAGCTTCATTTGGCTGGTATATGGTTGATATCGATAAAGAAAATGAAACCGGGTATGAAAAAACCATAACATACAAAGGTAATAAAGGTTTTGAAAAATATGATAATCAGGGTAAATACGGGGAGTTATCTATACTTGTAGCTAAGAGATTTGTAATTGAAGCAAACGGAAATAATGTTTCTATGGATCAGATGAAAGCTGCGGTAGATATGATTGATATTGGAAAACTTGAAAGCTGGAAAGACTTTGGAATAGAACAGTAAAAGCACTTGAACTATTTAAGCGCATTAATCACAATTATAGGAGTACAATATGAATCTTGTTGACCGTGTTAAAAATATTCTTATTACACCTAAAACCGAATGGGAAGTAATTAAGAATGAACAAACCACAACTGCTGATTTGTTTACAAAGTATGTAATGATTCTGGCACTCATTCCGGTGCTTGCAACGTTTATTGGACAGTCATTAATTGGCATTTCTTTAGGACCCTTTGGCTCTTATAAAATTCCGGTTTCAAACGGACTAATTTACGCTGTTGTGTATTACATACTTAGTATAGTTGGGGTATATCTTGTAGCCTTCATAATCGATGCATTAGCTCCATCTTTCGGTTCTACTAAAAATATGGAGGCCTCACTAAAGGTTGCTGTTTATTCTTACACCGCGGCTTGGATTGCCGGAATATTTAGCATCATTCCAATACTCGGAATTTTAGGAATATTAGGTTTGTATTCCCTCTATCTTATGTACTTAGGATTAAAAATTGTTAAGGATACTCCGCAAGATAAATTAGTCGGGTATCTTGTTGTGGTTATTATTATCGCAATTGTTATTTACTTTGTAATAGGAATGATTGTAGCCGCAATTGCGTTACCAAGTTTTGGAGATTTGGACAGCTTAAAAGGATTGGATTTTGGAAATTAGTATTTCAGATTAATAAAGATTAAAATGCTTGCTCTAACGGGCAGGCATTTTTTATTTGGAGGCTAAAAGATTTTCAAGATGTGCAATATCGGGTTCAGAATTTATTTTCTTAAAGTACTCAAGTGCAAGTTTAAAGTTTTCCTTACTCTGCTGTATTTTTCCCATCTCTTTGTATAGTACGCCAAGTTCCTGATAAGTTTCTGCTCTGTTCAATTGATTTCCGGCTTCACTATTTATACGTGAACTTGTTTCTAAGTAATTTTCCGAGAGTATATAATTCTGCAAATTTCTCTGGATAATTCCTTTAATCTTATATACATCTGCAATAGTCAACTTATCATTTAGCTTATGAGCAACTTCCATTGATTTATCAGCAAAAGCATTCGCCAAAGAAAAATCTTTCATTTTAGTATATACAAAAGCTTTGCTAAGATAAACAATGCCTATGTTTTGTAAGTAATTGTTTTCCACTGAAGATGCAAGACTTTCATCAAACTCATTAATTGCAAGGTTGTACTCGCCTTTTTTAGAATACACCATTCCAATGTTTTGATGAATTTCTGCAATTCTATTTTTATCACCGACTTTACTGTAATTGATAAGAGCACGCTTAAAATTAACTAATGCTTCATCGAACAGTCCTTTTATATTACTTATGATGCCTAAATTAATTTCTATCTTACCTTTTTCTATATAGTTAGATTCATCATTAGATTTTTCAAGTGCGGATTCAAAATTTTCGATAGCCTTTTTTACATCTCCAAGATCACCGTGAATAGTGCCAAGAAGATTTTCACTCTTAGCAATTCCCTTTACATCATTAATGGATGAATAAATATCAAAAGCTTTATTAACATAATTAAAACTATCCTGCCATCTAGCCTGCCTGCTGTAAATCTCACCGATTAAAAGATGAGCGTTGGCATAAAGATCAATCATGTCGCCATCTCTATCAGTAAGCGAAATTATTTTTTGGTTTATATCAATAGCAGTTGAAAACTCACCATTAGTTATTGATGCCTGACTGATAAAAAGTAATAACGAAAGAAATTTTTCCTTTGCAAGATTATTTCCGGCAAATGTAACAAGCAGATCAACCTGTGAACGATAATTTATTCCATCTTGAATTTTATAATCAAGCTGCTTTAAAGCCGGAGAGGTGGCTGAATCAGATTTAACAATCGTAGACGATTGGTATAGTGAGATAAACTCATCAAATTGATTCTTCTTGAAAAAATCCCGTAGTACTTCGGATATGCTTTTATTTATTTGATCGGTCACTATATAATTCGAGCTAATATATATTAATATTGCGTTTAACGATCAAAAATTGGCAACACTTATGCCAAGTTATTTACTGCATTAGTGAGATTGAAAAATATGGATAATCGACACTTTTAGAAATATTTACCCGACAAAAGTGGTAATAATTGCTTTAGTAAAAAATTTTTAACGTCTCACAATCAAACAAGAGTTAATGAGTACACTAATTTATTCGAATGATAGTTTTATTATGCAGGCAGAAAATAAAATATTGTAAGAAAATATTACAAAATGTTATGCTTAATACAGAACGAACTTGAAATCGAATACAATTATTATAATAATTCTTTTATCCTTTCGGGTGGTCTTGCCAGTATAGCCTTATTCCCTTTTTCAACTATCGGTCTTTGAACGAGATCAGGATTTTTAATCATCAGATTTAAAATTTCATTTTCAGTAAGCTGAACAATTTTTGATTTTAATTTTTTATAAGCTTCATCATTTTTTCTTAATAACTCAGAAGGCTTCATATCCATTTTTTTCAAAAGTTCTTTCAGCTTACTCTTTGAAAATGGTTGGATGTAATAATTAACCTTTTCGAAATCTATGCCTTGCTCTGAGAAAGCTTTGGCTACTTTTCTACAAGTTGTACAAGTAGGTTTTTCATAAACCGTTATTTTGCCCATAAAACTTACCTTTTATTTGTTTATTTCCGCATAATATTTGAATAAACATCAATTCATCATATAATCGATTACTATAAAAAAATCGATTTTAACGGCGACTAATTTAAATAATACTTGTAATTTGACACATTAAAAAAATAATTTTATAAAAGGTTATATATGAAATTTATCTTAACACTTTTGCTTGCAATTACATTTTCGATATTAGTTAATGCTCAAAATTATAAACAAGTAAAAATTTATATTCAAAGTCTGCAGGATATTGCTGAACTGCAAAATGCCGGGTTGGAATTTGATCATCCAAACGTAACTAAAGATAAGGCAGTTATTGTTTTCTTAGATGATGATGATTTTCAAAAACTTCAAATGACAAATTTTAGTTATGAAGTACTGATTGATGACTGGTTTGATTATTATTCAAAACAACCAAAACTTACAGAGACCGAGAAAGCCTCAATTATTCAGAACAGCAAAGATAATTTTGGAGTTGAAGGATTTGGCTTCGGCTCTATGGGAGGATTTTACACACTTGCCGAAGCAATAGCTCAATTAGATAGTATGAAATCTCAATATCCAAATTTAATTACAACAAAAGCTTCTATCGGAAATACCATAGAAAACAGACCAATCTATATGGTAAAGATTTCCGATAATCCTGATGTAGATGAAACAGAACCTGAAATACTTTACACCGCACTTCATCATGCACGTGAACCCCAGAGCATGATGCAGATGATTTATTTTATGTACTATCTATTAGAAAATTATAATACAAACTCATCCGTTCAATATATAGTGAATAACAGAGAACTGTATTTTATTCCTGTTCTTAATCCGGATGGCTATGAGTACAATCGTATAACCAATCCTACCGGCGGCGGAATGTGGAGAAAGAACCGTAAAAATAATGGCAGTAGTTATGGTGTTGATCTTAATAGAAATTACGGTCCATACAGTTATTGGAATGCACCTAACGGCGGCTCAAGTACAGATCCATTCAGCGATACATATAGAGGAACTACACCATTCTCTGAGCCTGAAACAAATAGCTTAAAGAATTTTCTTGCTACCAGATATTTTAAAAACGCACTAAATTATCACACATACAGTAATTTATTAATTTATCCCTACGGTGCACTTGAGCAGGAAACTCCTGATTCAGCAACCTTCAGAGAATTTGCACGCGATATGACTGCATACAACGGATATACTTATGGAACCGATCAGCAGACAGTTGGGTACAGCACACGCGGTAATAGTGATGATTATTTTTATGACGGCGATATACTTCTTAATCATGGAAAAATATTTGCAATGACGCCCGAAGTTGGAAGTACAGGATTTTGGCCAAGCCAGCCGGAAATATTTCCTTTGGCAATAGAAAATGTTATGCCTAATCTGTACTATGCTTACGTTGCCGGAGAATATGTATCGGCTATCAATCCATATTTCTCACAGCAGTATTTTAATCCTGGAGATAATGTTGATTTAATAATTCCGCAGTTAAAAAATAAAGGATTAAGTGATGCATCAAATATTTCTTTATCACTTAGTTCGAATAATCCTTTGATTACCATCAACTCTGGGGTAGTTAATATTGGAAGCATTCCCGCACGCACAACTTTAAATATAAATCAGAATTTATCTTTTACAATCAGCAGTGCTATGCCAGCCGATGTAAATGTTAAGATGCTTCTTTCCGTTTCCACATCCGGCACACCAATGTTTGTAGATACTTTAAGTTTTATAACTGGTACGCCTATTATGATTTTTGCGGATACAACAAATGACCCTCTACTTCTCTGGAATATTACTGCAACACCACCCACACCAAAGTGGGAAGCAACAAATTTAAGTTTTTATTCATCACCAACCTCTTTTACAGACAGTAAAACCGGAAGTTATGTTAGTAGTGCAACTGTTACGATGACGTTGAAGAATGCAATTGATCTTAACGCAAGTGAAAATCCAAGATTATCTTTCTGGACAAAGTTTGATATTGAAAGCGGATGGGATTACGGACAGGTAGAAATTTCAACTAATAATGGAACTACATTCACTCCTCTTACAGGCATTTATACAACGCCGGGCAGCGGCTCTTTTCAGCCTGTTGGTGAACCACTATATGACGGTATCCAAACGAGTTGGGTTAATGAAATTATGAATTTATCAAACTATAATACAAATCAGGTTAAGTTAAAATTTGAATTAAAGTCTGATGGTTCTGTTACTAAAGATGGGTGGTTTGTTGATGATATTGGAATTCTTGTTTATGGAATTATTCCGGTTGAACTTACTTCATTTACTGCAATTACCAGGGATGACAATGTATTGTTAAACTGGATTACTTCTACCGAAACCAACAATCTGGGATTTGATATCGAAAGAAGATCAACAAAATCAAATTCGGCTTGGCAGAAATTAGGATTTGTAAATGGCAAGGGAATGACAACTGAAAAATCTGCTTATTCTTTTGTGGATAAAAATCCTGCTGATGGGAAATCTTATTACAGATTAAAGCAAATAGATTTTGATGGGACTTCTAAAATTTATAATTCTGTTGAAGTGGATTTTGAAACTGTAAAAGAATATTCACTATCACAAAATTATCCAAACCCGTTTAATCCGAGTACTGAAATAAATTATACTCTAGCAAAATCAGGCAACATAACTTTAAAAGTTTACAACCTGCTTGGTTCAGAGGTTGCAACAATTGTAAATGGATTTATGGAGGCTGGGAAACATTCGGTTAAGTTTGATGCAAATGATATTACATCGGGAATTTATTTTTATACGATAAAAGCTGATAATTTTACTTCGACCCGTAAAATGATATTGATGAAGTAAATTTCTGAAATATTTTTCGTAATCAATAAAAAAGGCACGATTGCTCGTGCCTTAAATTTTAAAAGTCTCTTCTCCTTGGGAGAAGGGATTTAGAGATGGGGCTTATTTCAACAACATCAATTTCTTTGTTGAGTTAAAGTTTTTACTTTCTATTTTGTAGAAATATATTCCTGATGAAAGTCCTGAAGCATTAAACATCATTTCGTGATAGCCTTCTTCAAGTTCTCCATTAAATATTTCTGCTATTTTTTCGCCAAGCGTGTTGTAAACACTTAAGCTTAAGTTTGTTTTTACTGGTAACGCAAACTTAATTGTTGTACTTGGGTTAAATGGATTTGGATAGTTCTGATATAAAGCAAAATCTTTTGGCCCGGTTACTTCAACTTCGATTTCATTACTGTAACTAAAAGTTCCATCAAAATCTATTTGCTTTAATCTGTACAAATATGTTCCGGGTTTTTCATTCTTATCAGAATATGAGTAGAATGTTTTTTCAGTAGTTGTTCCTTTACCACTAACAAATCCAACAGAACTAAACTCAGTTTGATCTTTGACATTTGACTTTTCACGTTTTTCAATTTGATAACCGTTATTATTGGTTTCTGTTGCAGTGCTCCAGTTAAGAACAACATCTCCATCAAACATTTCTGCATTGAATGAAACAAGTTCTACGGGAACTTCGCTGGAAACTGTCATTGTAATTGGAACAATCATTAATGAATGAACAGGATCGTTAGTTGTTATTTCCATATCCATTGAATAATCACCAAGATCAAGTCCGTCAGTGTTAATCATCAAACCAACGTTAACAGAATTACCATTATAAATTGTTCCTGTATAATTATTTAATGTTAACCATTCTGGATCAGCGCCTAATTGAACAGCTAAATTGTTTGCAAGATAAGAGGCATCATAAGCAATTTGTAATCCATCGGTACCGGCAGCGTTTTCAATTCCAACTGTTGCACTGGTTAACGTTGCGTTAAGATTATTATAATAGAACAATATTCTATCGTTTGATTTTAAAACAATTTGAAATGTTAACGAACCAGTTGCACTATATCTTTGCCAGTTAGTAAACTGAATCGTAAGCTTATCTACTTCTCTTAGGTAATGAACTGTTCCTTGTGTTCTTCCATCAAGATCATCCCAGAGAGCTGCGATTATATTATTTGGAGCATCTGAATCAGGAATGCCATAGTTGGAATAATATGCAGATGTTAATGCACTAAAACTTAAGAACCCGTTTGTGCTTAAATAAAAGTTTGTATAACTGGTTCCATAGAATTTAAAATCAAATCCAATAGGAACTGCATTTGTGTATCCATCATCTAAAGTACCATTTGGAAATGTTACTTGAACTGCGTTTGGATTTGCGGCAATATCAGTCCAAACATAATCAGGACCATTTGGTTCATTGCTGTCTTTCCATCTATATCCAAATAAATCCGGACCACCAGCACCTTTAAAACTAAAGCCATTGTAAGATGGTGGAAAATCTTTTTTGTAATCTTTTTTTCCTTCAATATTCTGATTAATACCTGTTAATACTATCTGAACATTATCAGGGAAAGTACTGTTTGTTAATGTGATTGAATAATCTAAAGTAGAATTTTGTGTGGAGTTATTGGATAGAACAAGTGTTTCTGTAAATGTGGTATCAGGAACAGAAAGACAATGCATTGAATCCGCACTAAGCATGGCAGACGGTGGAAACAATGTTACACCTGTTGGTACATTTGACATTGGAGATTTATTATTCCACATATCCAAAGCTTTAGCAGCGAAATAATATGTTGTGTTAAAATCTAATCCATCAATACTAAATGATCTTGGAGTTCCGGCAGTATCAGAAACCCCCGTAAGGATTCTTTGTGATGCATTGTTAAAATCAACATCATTTATAATTGGACTATTGGAATATCTAAGATCATAAGAAGTGACTCCTCCAAAAGTTGAATCATAAGGCGCTGTCCAGTTTAATGTAAGCGAGTTTGATGTTGCATCACCAACGCTTAAATCTGTAATTGCGTTTGGTGGTGTAGTATCCGGAGGAATTTGTCTTTCAACAGGCATTGAAGGATCGCCCATTAAATTATACATTTCCATATAACGAAGAACTGTTGCTGTTACTCCGCCGTAATGTGTAGCAAGATCAAACTTTGCTTTATCAAACATTGGTGTAACACGAGTTAGATCTTCAAGAAACATAGCATCAATTAATCTTTTTTCAAGAATATCATCTTCATCCCAATAGGAATTTACAGATGAGCCATAAAAAGTTGATCCGCCGTTTGTTGTACGTATCCAGGTTTCGCCAAAACTTTCTGCTATTTGATATGAACCCGTAATGCAGGCAAAAGAATAAACAAATGGGTACATAACTGTATTTGTTAAAGATCTGACTTGCGATTGTGTTAGCTGAGGTCCATCTGCCCAGTAAGTCTCAGCACCATGCCCGGAATAAATTGCAAATCTTTGATTAGCATTTAATGCATCAATCAATTGCTGTGTTGTTGCATTGTAAGTAACTGTGTAAAGTTTTGTGTTTTGCCATCCTGCAGGTTGAAAATGAGTATTGATAACATAATTATGTGTGCCTTCTGTAATTGAATAATTATCAGTTGAAGACATAAAAATATTTTTCTTTGCAAGAGTGGCAATATAATTTTCCATGTAAATGGATTTTGCAAGTGCGTTCTGAAGTTCCTGTACGGTGGTAACAGAAAATCTGCCAATAAATGCATCAGCAAACTTATCCGTGCCTGCAAGCTGTGCATAATTTAAATCTGTATTTGGATTTCCTTCGCCGGTTCCAATCCATGATGGAATATGCTGTACATCGCCAACTAATAAAATAAATTCAGGACGTGTTGCAGCATTATCATATCTGCCCTGAATGAAAGCTTTGATTTCGGTTGTAGTTGTTCCGGTTGTTGTTGTGTTAAAAATATCAACGGTAAAACCTTGTGCAGATTTATGCGTGATAAATGAAGCTAATCCAGCTTCAAAAGTTGGAGCAGTGATTATTAAATATCTCATTGCAAGCAAAGCTTCTGTTGGTTGATATCCAACTAAAACATTTTTTAAAAACTCATTGTAGGCTTCAGATTTTAGTGTTGTTGCTTCACCAACTAAAGATAAGTTAATCTCAAACGATGCTGTGCTAGTAACTGTAAGCTTATCATCTTTAGGATTGTAAGCAAACGGATTGATAGTAACCATAACTCCAGAAACACCACCGACAACAAATGGTTCAGAAAGTTTAACAAGTGGTTTTTCAACTCCAACTGAATTATAATAATCAGAGTTGATAGTAAATGGTCTAGCACTGAAAGAATTTTCTCTGCTCCAGTACATTTGTTTAGGATAAATCTTTTTATCGAGAATCTGTGTTGATTGATCAAAAGAGTTTATACTAACTGTTAGTTTTTGATCATCACTTGGAAGAAAAAGATTAAAGGAAATTTGTGGCAGGGCCGGCATTCCAACTTCTGATTCTGTGCCATAATTTGGAATGATGATTTCGGTATAATCATTTCCTTCTTTTGTGATTGAAGAAAAATTATACTGTTGTAAAGAAAAGTTAACTGAGTAGCCGTTTGCTGTTTTAACGACTGAAATTCCCTCAGGTTGTGCAAAAAGATTTGTGCCAATAAATGTAATTGAGATCAGCACAGTAAAAATGAAACTGAATAAGTGCTTCATAATAAAGCCCCTGCTATATGTGAATAAAAAGCCTCTTTAAAAGACTGAGAATTAATTTAAAAATAGTCCTAATATTTTTTCCGCACTAACTCATCGATGAAGAAATTTATTTGACTATAGCTAATACTTGCCGTCAGTTTAGTATTGTCCTTGGTTCAGGCTTATATAACTGACATCTCAGCTGATGGAAGAAAAACTTTAAATGTTGTTCCTTCGCCATAGTCAGATTCAACTTCTATTTTACCGGAGTATGAATCAACAATTCGTTTGACGATTGACAGCCCTAAACCTGTACCGCTTATGTTCTTCGTCTTATCATTTTTAGCACGGAAAAATTCTGTAAATAATTTCTTTTTTTCTTCCGGCTTTAATCCGATTCCGCTGTCTTTAATTTCTGTGACAAGATAATTATCTGCCTGGAAAAGATTAATGTTAATTATTCCCTGCTCACGATTATACTTAATTGCATTGCTTATAAGATTAGTAAACAATCTAATAATCTCATCGCTATCAGCATTAATGCAATGTGCCGAATTATCTTTATCAAAAACAACGTGTAAACCTTTTTTGCTGATATCAATTTGGAATAGTTCGAGTATTGATGAAATGATTTCGTGCAAGCAAACTTTCTTTATTTCGCGATTAACAGTTTGCATTTCCATTCGTGATATATCCAAAAGATCATTAACCATTTTTAATAAACCATCTAAACGAATCATAGAACGGATTTCATATTCTTTTTTTTGTTCAGCAGTTAAAGTAATCGAATCATCATTAAACAATTTTAAAAATCCATAGACCGCAGCAATCGGAGCTTTAAGTTCGTGTGATACCATCGAAACGAATTGTGATTTTACAAACTCAATTTTTTTAAGTTCGGTAATGTCTTTAAATACAAATACTACTCCGGCAATATTTTCTCCGGGATGACGCACAGCAGAAGCAGTAACTTCAATAAAAAAATCCCTGTTTGGTTTAAGCTCAATTTGAATCGTGTAAGATTTATGTTCCGTTGATGTATCATTAACAAGCTTGTTAAAAAACTCAAGAACTTCCGGACGAAGTTTATCAAGAATGTATTCTTCAACGGCGATACCTGCAACTTCTAAAAATCTTAATGCGGCAGGATTGTAAAGAACAGCAAGTCCGTCTTTATTTACAACAAGCACACCATCTGTAATTGCATTTACAATAGTGTTCATTCTTGTTTTTTCAAAAGCAACTTCAAGCAATCTTTCTTCGCGTTCCTTGCGCCATTTTTCAGCTTCAAGACTTATAAGTCTTTTCTGATAACCTTCTTTAAGATTAGACAAAAGCTCTTCGGGTGTAAATGGTTTTGGAATATAACTATGTGCGCCTAATCTGGTAGCTTCAACTGCAGTTTCATAGCTTGCGTAAGCTGTTGCGATAAAACAAATTGTATGTGGATATTTTTTTTTGATCTGCTGCAGAACCTCGAGTCCATCAACATCCGGCATCTTTAAATCTATAACAGCAAGATCAAATTCTGCTTCTGTTCCGAACTTAATTCCGTCAGTTCCATTTTCTGCAGTTGTTACCTCATAGTTTTCGCGGGTAAGTAATCGTTGTGCACCAACACGAAGACCTTTTTCGTCATCAACAATTAGAACTTTTGGTTTGTAGGTGTTCATATTTTCTATTTTTGTCATTCCGTCCGCCGCGGCGGATTGACACG
Organism: Ignavibacteriaceae bacterium; assembly: GCA_041738675.1. GTDB lineage: Bacteria > Bacteroidota > Ignavibacteria > Ignavibacteriales > Ignavibacteriaceae > IGN3. Next base: position 9,403 of record JBGSPH010000058.1, on the reverse strand, counting down.
GTTACTGATTCAAATCAAAATTAGTTTGTCATTTCGACCAGAGGGAGAAATCTGATTATTAATTCAATAAGATTTCTCAGTCGAGGACTCCTTCGAAATGACAATTCGAAGTACTATAAGCTCAATTTTCAAACTTCGCTCAGTGTGACAAGGGGTATTACTTTTTCAATTCAAAATACGCTTCAAGCTTTTGAACAAATTCTTCAATGACTACAGGCTTATTTAGAAGTGCATCAGCTTTTATCCATTCCTTTTCTTCGGATGTTGATGCTCCAAACTTGAAACCTGTATCATAAGTTGCGGAAGTAAGAATAAATACAGGAATATTTTTACCGTGCTCATCATTTTTAATTCTGTAACAAAGTATAAAACCCGAATCGTGTTCCTCCATAATCAAATCCACAACACAGGCATCGGGCTTAACTTTTTTAAAAGTCTCAAATCCTTCTTTCCCGCTGTTTGCTGTAATTACTTCGTAACCTTTAGATTCGATTAATAATTTATTTTGTTCAAGAAGATCTAAATCATCATCTACTAATAATATTTTTTTCTTTTCGCTCATAAAATTTTAGTTCCTTCGTTTCCTTCATTTGTTTGATGTACTTGAAATTTAGGTAATACAACTTTAAATGTAGTACCTGTTCCTTGTTCACTTGTAAATGTAATGTTTCCTTTGTGCATTTTAATTATACCGTAAGAAATTGCAAGGCCGAGTCCAGTGCCCTTACCCATACTTTTTGTTGTAAAAAATGGAGTAAACACTTTACCATGATTTTCTTTAGGAATTCCATTTCCAGTATCGGTTATTTCAATCTTAAAATTATGGTTATCAGAATTAAGATTAACAATTAATTCTTTCTTAAGAGCATCACTCATTGCATCGCAGGCATTCTTAATAATATTTACTATCACTTGCTTTATCTGCTCTTCATCACCGATCATTAAATAATTGTTTTCCTGGATATCAAACTTAAAAATTATTTGTCTGTAAACAGGATTAATAGTAAATGGTTTTAAAACTTCTCTTATCGTTTCTGTTAAATCAAATGGTTTAAGATTCAATTTTCCCTGTCTTGCAAAGTTTAAAAGATTTGCAACAATGTTTTTGCATCTATTCGCTTCCTCAACAATTAACTCCAAATCTTCAGTACGTTGATCATCATTGTAAATTTTTTCTAAATCTCTTTTTAACATTGATGCGTAGAGCAAAATCGTACCAAGCGGATTATTTATTTCGTGTGCAACGCCTGCCGCAAGCTGTCCAATCGATGCAAGTTTTTCAGCAACTCTCAATTGTTCTTCCGTATCGCTTAGATTATCGTAAGCTATTTTTAATTCATCCAGAACATAAGGCAAGCACATTTCTTTTTCTGCAAGATCTTTTGCAATTGCAACCGCATATTCTCTGCAGGTTGGATAACCGCACGCACCGCAATTCAATTCGTCTTTTACGGAATATTTTTTTGTTTGAGCAAGAATTTCTTTTATTTTTTCCTCAGATGGATATGGTCTGCGCTGATTATCAATTCTAAAACTTCTTTGCAGATTTAATTTTCTTGCATTATAAAGATTACTTTTCCAAACGCGCTTATCAACATTATTAATTTTTTCATCAATGTAGTTTATAACTTTTTCTCGTCTTGCATAATAATTTAATTCGGTATCGATTGCGGGTCCGCTAATGCATCCCTCACAAAATAAAATATCCGTAAACTTTGCATTGATATGATTGTTAGCAATCTCTTCAATAATCTCTAAAACTTTTTTCTTTCCTTCAACAACAATTATATCCTTTTCAAGAATATCACCGCTTACATCGATAGTTTTAATCAATCCGCCTGCAAGAGGATATGCTTTTCCCATCATCGCATGCGGTTCGTCAAAATCGCTGTTTTCAAATTCACTAATCTTTATGCCATTCTCATCAAACATCTGTTTTAATTCTGTGAAAGTTAGGACAGAATCAATTACACCGTTAACCTCATCATCCTGAGCTTCGTGTTTCTTTGCTACACAGGGACCAATAAAAACTATTTTTGCATTTTCACCAAAATCTTTTTTAAGATATCTGCCAAGTGCAATCATAGGTGAAACCACTTGTGCAAGATTAGGCACTAAATCCACATAATATTTTTGAATAAAACTTACAACAGCAGGGCACGCAGAACTTATAACTGTTTTATCATTATCAGCTTTTATTAAATCCATATAATCATTTGCTATAAGATCAGCGCCAAATGCTGTTTCTATAACTTTTGTAAATCCAAGTTTTCTTAGTGCAGCAGGAACTTTTTTATATTCATCCGGAAATGATGCAGCAAACGATGGAGCAATTATAGCAATTGAATTTCCTGATTGAAGAAGCTGATATGTGTCATCAATTTCAGAAAAAATTTGTTTTGCATCTTGTGAACAGACTTTAACACAATGACCGCAGGCAATACATCTTTCCTCAATCACCTTTGCCTGTGCATCAATAACACGTATAGCAGCGGCAGGACATTCTCTAATACAAGAGTAACATCTTTTACATCTATCGCTTATTGTACTAACTATTGCGTGATTCATTTTGCTTTGTGTCATTCCGGGCTTGACCCGGAATCTTTTAATCTAAAATAGATTCCCGCTTTCTCGGGAATGACAAATAAATAATTTAATTTTTAAACATCTTCTTCTTATCAAAATATTCTGTATGAAGAATCTCATGTGCCTTATGTGAATTTGGTTCACCAAAAAATTCTTTATACAAATTTTTTACTGCTTCATTATCGTGTGATCTTCTCGTCTTTGCATTTTCATCAATCTTGTAAAGCACTTTAATTCGTTTCATAACCTTTTCAGGTTTCTGATGAATCGGCTGACCGCCGCCGTTTATACATCCGCCTGGACAAGCCATAACTTCTATAAAATGATGTTTGGATGTTCCATTCTGCACCTGATCAAGAATCGTATCAACATTTCCAATTCCGTTAACAACTGCAATGTTAACATCAAGATCACCAATTTTTATCGTTGCTTCCTTAACTCCAGCCATTCCACGTATCTCATCAAATTCAACATTCTCGAGTTCTGTTCCTGTCATTTTAAAGTAAGCTGTACGTAAAGCAGCTTCCATAACTCCGCCGCTCGTTCCAAATATTGCAGCCGCACCTGTTGATTCACCAAGCGGATTATCAAAATCACTTTCCGGTAAATCATCAAAATCAATTCCTGCAATTTTAAAAAATCTCACAAGTTCTCTCGTAGTTAAAACTGCATCAACATCCGCCATTGCATGTTCTGAAAGTTCCGCACGATTTGATTCATACTTTTTAACTGTGCAGGGCATAATTGAAACTACATAAATATCTGCAGGATCAATTCCCATTTTCTTTGCATAATAAGTTTTAAGAACTGCACCTTCCATTTCGTGAGGAGATTTACAGCTTGAAACGTGTTCCAATACTTCCGGTCTGTTCATCTCAACATATTTAACCCAGCCAGGACAGCAGCTTGTAAACATCGGTAAGCTTCCGCCATTTTGAACTCTGTTAATCAACTCAGTTGCTTCTTCCATAATTGTAAGATCAGCGGCAAAGTTTGTATCGAACACTTTTTTAAATCCCAATCTTCTCAAACCTGTAACTAGCAATCCTGTTACATCTGTTCCAAGCGGCATATTATATTCTTCACCAAGTGAAGCGCGAACTGCAGGTGCAACTTGTACGATACAATATTTTTTTCTGTTGTAGATTGCATTTGCAACTTCTTTAACTGCACTCTTTTCACGCAAAGCTGCAGTTGGACAAACAAGAATACATTGCCCGCATAAAATACAATCGCTTACATTTAAACCTTTATTATAAGGTGTAGTTACGATTGAAGTGAACCCGCGTTTTGTAAAATCTATTGCGCCAACTTTTTGAACTTCGTGACAAACACGAACACATCTGCCGCAGAGAATACATTTTGCAGGATCGCGTTCCATTGATGCGCTTGAAATGTCTATCGCGTGGGATTTCGTTTCACCAACATAACGATGCTCACGGATTCCATATTGGTCTGATAAATCCTGAAGCTCACAATTTTTATTACGTACACAAATCAAACAATCCTGCGGATGATTTTCTACAAGAAGTTCTACAATTGTTTTTCTTGCTTTGCGTACTCTTGGTGAATCTGTTGTAACAACCAATCCTTCAGAAACCGGATAAGCACACGAAGGTGTTAATCCTCTAAAACCTTCAACTTCAACAGCGCAAATTCTGCACGCACCGGTTGGATCTAAATTTTTTAGATGACATAGTGTTGGTATAGATATTCCTACTGATTTAGCAGCATCAAGAATTGTCATTCCTGCTTCTGCGTTTACTTTAATTCCATTTATTGTTAACTGAACCATTTATAACTCCAAAATTTCAATTTTGTTTTCTGTGTCAGACTGAGCCTGTAGAAGCCTGAACTTTTTATAAAAATCTATATCCAATCAATATGGTAATTGACTGTAGGTTATATTCTAGATTACTAATACTTGAAGCTCCACCAATACTACTTAACGCAAGACTATATCCTAAATCCAAAAGGAACTTATTAAATTCTACTCTTACCCCAATTACTAAAGATGAAAAGGAATTTATTTCAGCCATGTCGTCAGAAACCTTTCCGGTATATTTAATTATCTGATTTTCCTGAATCTGTTGCTTGTTTTTCTTCTCAGAATTTTCCTGATTCCAGAGTGGAAGTGAATATGAATAACCGACGAAAGGAATTACTGACATTTCATTATCCAAATTAAATCTATATTTCAACGCAACAGGTATCTCAAAGTAGTTATTCCTAACATATAGGTCGAAAGAAATTGGATCTGCTGTTGGATTAAAACTTGGTGGTGCCGGAACTATGGCTCTCATTACACCACCTTTACGAGAATAATTTAAACCAAGAGTAATACCTATGTTTTCTAGAAAATAATAGTCTGCAAAAGCCCCGAAAGTACTACCATTAAGCAATTCTTTATGTTCTTCTGTGAATGAACTAAGATTAATTCCTCCTTTAATTCCAAATTGGAATTTACTATTACCTGATTGAGCTTCAATCAAATCAAATGGAATAAGAACCAAAGACATAAAGATTACGATAAAGTATAAACTTCCTTTTTTCTTTGTTATTTGGTTTTTATTGTTTGACATTTTTTTCAACTTGATCTTGAACTTAATCTCTAATTAATATTTATCGCTTCAGCGCGACAGACTTCATAACACATACCGCACTTAACACATTTCTCATCCAATATGTAATGTGCCTGTCCTTTTTCACCAACGATGGCATCAACAGCACATTTCTTAACACACAATCCGCAGCCTGAACATATTTCGTTATCAATTGTAAATGTTAGTAACTCTTTGCAAACTCCTGCTGAACATTTTCTATCATATAGATGCTCGTCGTATTCATTGCGGAAATATCTTAATCCTGATAAAACCGGATTTGGTGCTGATTGTCCTAATCCGCAAAGTGAAGTATCTTTAATTACATCAGCTAATCTTTGTAAGTGAATCATTCCCTTAAATCTTTGCAATTGATCAAGTTTGGTTCCATCATTGCCGTAACGTTTTGGAATGCGTTCAATTATTTCAAGCATTCGTTTTGTACCTTCACGACAAGGAACGCATTTACCACAGCTTTCTTCCTGTATAAATGTTAAAAAGTATTTTGCAACATCAACCATACAGGTTTCCTGATCCATCACAACAAAGCCGCCTGATCCCATCATCGCACCAACTTCTTTTAACGATTCATAATCAACTGGAGTATCAATAACACTTTCAGGTAAACATCCGCCGGAAGGTCCGCCAATTTGTACAGCTTTAAATTCTTTTTTATCAGGAATGCCGCCACCGATTTTAAAAACAATATCACGTAAAGTTGTTCCCATAGGAACTTCAACCAAACCTGTGTTCTTTACATTACCGCTTAATGCAAATACTTTTGTGCCTTTTGATGTTGCAGTTCCTACTGATGAAAACTTTTGTGCGCCCATCATTATTAATGGAGGAACATTTCCAAAAGTTTCTACATTATTAATTACAGTTGGTTTACCAAATAATCCTGCAATTGCGGGATACGGTGGACGAGGCTTCGGCATTCCGCGTTTACCTTCGATCGAACCGATGAGTGCAGTTTCTTCACCGCAAACAAATGCGCCTGCGCCTTTTTTAATTTTTATGTGAAGTGAAAATCCGCTGTTAAGAATGTTATCACCAAGAATTCCATACTCTTCACATTTTGCAATAGTATTTTGTAATCTTGCAATTGCTAACGGATATTCTGCGCGGCAATAAATGTAAGCTACGCTTGCACCGATTGCATAAGCTGCAATAGCCATTCCCTCAACAACTCTGTAAGGATCGCTTTCTAAAAGTGAACGATCCATAAACGCACCGGGATCACCTTCATCAGCATTACAAATTAAATATTTTTGTTCTGCGTTTTGCTTAAGCGCGAGTTCCCATTTTTTTCCTGCAGGAAATCCGCCGCCGCCGCGTCCTCTTAATCCTGCATCCAAAACTTCTTTGATGACTTCTTCCTGCTTCATCAATCTTAAAACTTTATCAAATGCTTTAAAGCCGCCGTTAGCGAGATAAGCATCAATTGATTCGGGATTTACAACGCCGCAATTTGCAAGAACAATTTTTTGCTGATGTTCAAAGAAAGGAACTTGTTTTAAACTTATTACTCCGTTTGATTTTCCGTGACTGCCAAGAATTTTTTCCTTGTAAACTTCTTTATCCAACAAAGTTGTTTTTATAAATCTTGAAACATCTTTTACGGTAATTTCCTGGTAAGATATTCTGTCTTTGCCGGGAAGTTTTATATCAACGATTGGTTCAACAGCGCAATAACCGATACAGCCTGTGCCTTCAATAATCGCTTCGATGTTTAATTTTTTCAATTCAGCTTCAATTGCTTCTTTAACTTTTGCTGAGCCGGAAGCAAGTCCGCAGGTACCCATTCCAATTATTATTATTGGAAGCTCATGCTCTTCATATTTTAAACGCTTACGAAGTGATGATATTTCGTGTTCGCATTTATCATCGTGATGGCAAAGCGGACCTTCTGTACAGCATTGAATAAAATGTTCACATGGTTTGTCTTTTGTGTGCCAGCATTTTTCGCAGCACAGTTGATTAAAATCTCTCATTTGGTTGCCTCAGCAGTCTCAGTTTTTTTTACAGTCTGATATTTTTTCAAAATCTTTGGAATATCCTTTACAGAAATTCTTCCGTGATAATCATCGTTAACTAAAATAACCGGAGCGATTGAACATGCTCCGATACAGTTAACAACTTCAAGAGTAAATTTTTTATCGCGTGTAGTGTGCCCAGCCATCACTCCTAATTCCGCTTCCAATGCAAAAAGTATATTTGCAGAATTTTTAACGTGGCAAGCTGTTCCTCGGCAAACACGAATTATGTTTTCACCAAGCGGCATTAAGCGAAATTGATTATAAAAAGTTGCTACTCCGTAAACACGGCTAAGTGGAACTTTTACGAAATTAGAAATATCTCTTAAAGCATTTTCCGGTAGATAACCGTAGATGGTTTGTACTTCCTGAAGAAGGGGAATTAATGTGCTTCTATCATTCGGTTGGTAATTTTCAAATATTTTATTGTGCATTTTTTCCTCAAGTAATTCGATATAGTCGTAACGGTTGTGCATGCAAAATGCCAGATTTTGTAAAGTAAAAAGCGCTTTTAAGTAAAAAAAACACAGCAATAAATAATAATTAGCAAATATCTTTTCTTGCTTTTGAGAAGTGATTTATTGAAAAATGGAAAGGGTTTGTGAGATAGGACAAAGTGATAATTTTATTCTAGTAAAACTGTTTAACGTCATTTCTCTCCCGATTTTGATCGGGAGAGAAATCTTATTAAAAATGTTTACAGATTTCTCAGTCACTTTGCTCCTTCGAAATGACTACTAAAAACTTGCAACGACTTATTTACTTTTAACTTTTCCCCACTCAGAAAAAGCATCTGCAAAAGGAACAAGTGCGCGTGGTATTGCGCCGTGCATGTAGGATGTTATTACTCCGTAAGTTACAACGGGTACATCCATAAGTTTTGCTTCGTTAATTCTTGTCTGCATTGCACGATGCGTTAACATACATCCGCCGCAATGAACAACAAGTTTGTACTCCGATAAATTATCCGGCAGCTCGTTACCGTGAACAATATTTATGTGCAATTCTTTTTTTGTGTAACTGCGCAGCCACTTGGGAATTTTTACTGTCCCAATATCATCTTCCTGCGTGTGATGCGAACAGACTTCAGCAATTAAAACTTTATCACCGTTTTTAAGTCCATCTATTTTTCGCAAACCTTTAATAAATAAAGGAAGGTCGCCTCTGTGCCGAGCAATTATAAGTGAAAAAGTAGTAAACTTAATTTTAGCAGGAATATCTTCCGCAATTCGTGTTACTGAATTACTATCAACGATAACAAGATCAGGATATGATTTTAAATTATTTAAAGTTGATACGAGTTCTTTCTCACGACAAACAGTTATAACAGCATTCTCATCAAGTGCTTCACGAATCATATGAACTTGAGTAAGAATTAATTTTCTATTCGGCAGTGTATAATCAGTGGGAATCACCATTACAACATTATCACCCTGCTTTACAATATCTTTTACTAACGGTGGTTCATCATCCTCCGGAAGCAGGCGGATCATTCTTCGTTTAAGCTCTTCAATTCCTGCTTTCTCTTTGCAGGAAACTTCAAAATGTGTCATCCGAAGTTCTTTAAGTTCTTCAAGCAAAACAGGATTAATACCAAACTCAATTTTATTTACAGCTACGATGTAATTGATCTGAAGTTTATCAAGGTATGCAAAAAGTTCAAGCTCTTTGCTTTGCAAAGTTTCGCGGGCATCAAGTACAACCAAAGCAAAGTCTGATGATGATAAAATTTTTATTGTTTCTGTAATTCGCTGTCTGCCTAGTTCACCTTCGTCATCAATACCTGCAGTATCCACAATTACAACAGGACCATAAGGCAAAAGCTCATACTTTGTTTTAAGTGGATCAGTAGTTGTTCCTGCAATATCCGAAACTTTAGAAACATCCTGTTCTAGTAAGGAATTTACAAGCAAAGACTTGCCAACATTTCTTCTTCCAACAACAGCTATATGCGGACGGGTTGAATCAACAATCATAATGATTTTAAACTTTCTACAACTTCTAAACCTGATAAGAGGCTACACTCATAATTTCATCCGTTTTGTCATTCCCACGAAAGTGGGAATCCATTTTGCTAGAGATGTTTGGATTCCCGCTTACGCGAGAATGACAATTGAATATTAATATAACCTCATACACTTCCCTGAAAATGTTAAAGTTCAAAAAATGTTCCATAGAACA
>JBGSPH010000013.1:0-41139 GCA_041738675.1 Ignavibacteriaceae bacterium | reverse complement strand
TTATCATCAAACGAAAAATTAAGATGCTTCCCAAACATCTTAAAAAAAATACAAACCCTCCTTGTAATCGGATTAGTTATTCTACCCACAAATATATATGCTCAATCGAATGATGATTGTTTAATGTGCCATAGTGATAATGAACTCACTATGGAAAAAAACGGGAAAGAAATTTCCCTGTTTGTTAATGAAGATGTTTATAAAGGTTCTACTCACTCAAAATTAAGCTGTGTATCTTGCCACAAAGGTTTTGATGCGGAAAATATTCCGCATGCAGAAAATATTAAAGAAATCAATTGTGTAAGCTGCCATCAAAAGGTCTTAACAAAACATTCGTTTCATCCGCAAATTTTAAAATCAAAAGGTTTTGGAAAAAGTCCGGATACATCCTGCAAGAGTTGCCATGGAATTCACGATGTTGTTTCTCCAAAAAATCCTAAAAGTAAATGGAATAATAAAAATTTGATTGTTACTTGTGGTAACTGTCATAAAGATGCAAGTGAACATTATCTAACTTCTAATCATGCTGAGGCTTTTAAGAGCGGAGATAAAAGTGCACCCAATTGTATAACTTGTCATAAATCTGCAATTACAAAATCTGCTTTCGGAGAAAATAAAGTTGAGATGAAAAAGGCACAGGAACAACTTTGCCTATCCTGCCATCTCGACAATGATGAAGTTAGGCAGAGAACTGCACCATCAGCGGGTTTTATTCATGCTTATGATAATAGTGTGCATGGCTTTGCATTGCATAACAAAAACAATGGTGATGCAGCCAGTTGCACTGATTGTCATACTTCTCATCAAGTAATTAAAGGAACTGATTCGCGATCAAGCGTTTACAGACTTAATATTCCTGTTACGTGTGGTAAATGTCACTCTGATGTACAAAAGGAATTTAGCGAGAGTATTCACGGTCAGTTAGTTGCAAAAGGAAATGGTGATGCACCTTCCTGTACCAACTGTCATGGAGAGCATAATATCTTAAGGACAGATGATCCAAATTCACCTGTTGCTTTTCAGAATGTTTCAAGACAAATCTGTTCACCTTGTCATGAATCAATGAAGCTTTCTGAAAAGTATGGTATTGCCGCAAATCGATATAAAACATTTTCCGAATCTTATCACGGCCTTGCCTTAAGCGGCGGTTCTGCTACTGTTGCTAACTGCGGAAGTTGCCATGGTGTTCATAATATTAAACCATCAAGTGACCCAACCTCAATGGTTCATAAAGATAATCTTGTACAAACCTGTGGTACTTGTCATCCTGGAGCAAATGAAACTTTTACTCAAGGGAACATTCACGTTACCCTTGAAAAAGAAGATGAACCAATTTTATACTGGATCTCAACAACATATATTTTTCTTCTCTTTTCAGTTCTTGGTGGAATGTTTTTACACAATTTTATTGATCTTTACAGAAAATCCAAAATTAAAAAACTAAAACAGCGCGGACATATTAAAGAAGAAAGACACGGTCACTCGCTTTACCTGCGAATGACTGTTAACGAAAGAATTCAGCACGCAACAATGGCTATTAGTTTTATGATTCTTGTTATTACCGGATTTATGCTTAGATATCCAAACACCTGGTGGGTAAGCCATATTAGAGATTTATCAACCGACGTTGTTGAATATAGAAGTTGGATACATCGAATAGCGGCAATTGCAATGATTATAGTTAGCCTTTATCATATCTATTATATCGCTTTTACACAAAGAGGCAGAGAGTTAGTAAAAGATCTTTTCCCAAAACTTAAAGATTTTACTGATGCAGTTGGCGTAGCAAAATTTAATCTCGGATTTTCAAAAGTAAAACCTAAATTAGACAGATTCAGCTATGTAGAAAAGGCTGAGTACTGGGCTTTAGTTTGGGGTACTATTGTAATGACTCTAACCGGATTATTAATGTGGATTTACATTGACTACATTGGCGTCTTTTCTAAACTTGATTGGGACATTGCCCGAACAATCCACTACTACGAAGCCTGGTTGGCATTCCTGGCAATAGTTATTTGGCACTTTTACTTTGTCATTTTTAATCCCGATGTTTATCCAATGAGTCTTGCCTGGTTCAAGGGTACTGTTACCGAAGAAGAAATGGCTGAAGAGCATCCTCTTGAACTTGAAAGAATAAAAAAGAAACTAGCTGAAGAAAGACAGAAATCTGAAGAAGATTTGGACGATGAAGTTTAGTTTCTGAACATTTATTTTTATACTAAGTACATATCAATATTCTTTTATTCTATGAGAAAACTATGAAGAAAAGATTCCCACATTATGTTTACAATCCCATCACTTTAGTTGGTGCAGCCTTAGCATCATTATGTTTTGGATTAATAATTTTTCTTTTTGTACTAGATTTCTTTAGTGCGGAAGAAAATACTTATATGGGAATCCTTACTTACATCATTATTCCGAGTATTTTGATTTTTGGTTTATTGTTAATTGCTTTTGGAATATTCAGGGAAAGAAAAAGAGAACGACAAGGTAAAATTAGAAAACAGGGATTTCCTGTAATCGATTTAAACGATCCTAAAAAGCGAGCATTGTTTGTTACTTTTTCTGTAGGAACAATTGTCTTAATGTTATTTTCTGCGTTCGGAAGTTTTAAAGCATACGAGTACACAGAGACTGATGAGTTTTGTGGAACTGTTTGCCACGCAGTAATGGAACCTGAATACACTGCGTATCTTGATTCTCCGCACTCCCGCGTTGGCTGCGTTGGATGTCATATTGGTTCCGGAACCAGCTGGTACGTAAAGTCTAAATTTTCAGGAGCTTACCAGGTTTATTCTGTTTTGTTCAATAAATACTCTAAGCCAATTCCAACACCGGTTCATGCTCTTAGACCGGCAGTGGGGACTTGCGAGCAATGTCATACACCATCACATTTTTATAATGAGAAAAAAGTTGATTACAGTTATTACCTCTCTGATGAACAGAATACAAAATCTAATTTAAGTATGCTCATTAAAATCGGTGGAGGTAAAAGTGAATTAGGGTCTATTGAGGGAATTCACTGGCATGTCAATCCAGATAATATAATCTCTTACATCCATTCTGATGAAAGAAGATTGGAAATTCCTTGGGTTAAGGTTACATTGAAAGATGGAAAAGAAACTATTTTTAGAGACAAAAACGTAAAGTTTGATGAGAAGAAATTTGATAATGATAATCTGAGATCGATGGATTGTATTGATTGTCATAATCGTCCATCACATATTTATCATCAGCCGGATAAAATGATGAATGAGATGCTTTCTAAGAATATGGTTGATGAATCGATTCCATATATTAAAAGTATTTCGGTTGAAGTTTTGGAAGATAAGTATGTAACCAAAGAGCAGGCTTTAGAGAGTATTCAACAGCGAATAACCGATTTTTATGTTTCTAATTATCCTGATGTTCATAAATTAAAAAAAGATGCTATTCAAAAAAGCATTGAAGTGGTAAAAAAGATTTATGCAAGAAATTATTTCCCTTATATGAATGCCGATTGGAAACATTTTCCGGATAACATTTCACATGTTTACACACCTGGTTGTTTCCGTTGCCATGATGGGAATCATGTTAGTGATGATGGTAAAGTAATTTCTAACGATTGTAATAGCTGCCATAAAATTATTTCGCAGACGGATAATAATGGAATTACCAGAGTTGATTTAAATGGTTTGAAATTTCAACATCCAGTTGATTTAGGTGAATCGATAGAAAATCATCTCTGCACTGATTGCCATTGGACGCAGGAATAATTAATTATCTTAAAGTAATGAAAAAAATACTTTTAACTATTTTTATTACTTTTTCTCTATCTCTCCAATATTTCTCACAGGAAATTCCAGATGGATTTGTAGAAATCCGTGAGGTGATACCCGATGTTATTCTCGATATGCGATATTTTACACCGCACAATTTTCTTGGCGTTCCTGTTGATGGTTATGTATCTCAAAAATGTTATATCACAAAAGCGGCTGCTGATTCACTTGCCAAAGTTCAGAAAGAACTTAGAAAATTTAATTTATCATTAAAGATTTATGATGCTTATCGCCCCCAACGCGCAGTAAATCATTTTGTAAGATGGGCAAAAGATTTAAATGACACACTAACTAAAAAAGAATTTTATCCAAATTTAGATAAAAGCAGATTGTTTGTTGATGGCTTCATTGCAGAAAAATCAGGGCATAGCCGTGGCAGCACAGTTGATTTAACAATCGTACCAATACCTCTTCCCTCTCAACCAGAATTTCAAATCGATAAACAATGTGAATGTTTTGAATCAGTAGAAAAAAGATTTAAAGATAATTCTATTGATATGGGCACAGGCTTTGATTGTTTCCATTCACTTTCACATACAGAAAATATTAAGTTGACTTCGCAGCAAAGAGCTAACAGATTACTCTTAAAATCTCTTATGGACAAGTACGGCTTTAAAAATCTTGCTGAAGAATGGTGGCATTTTACATTAAGAAATGAACCCTTCGCAAAAACTTATTTTGATTTTGAAATCAAATAGGTCATAAAACTTTCCCTAAAATAATCCCAAAAAAACTGGAACAAACCTGAATCCCGTTTGGTTAAAGCATCAGTTTTATAAATTCATTAATGCTTTACGGAGGTTAGTATGAAATCGCTAGTAGTTCTGATAATATTTATTTCTTTTTCTATAGTTTCATTTTCGAATCAAATGGTTGATAAAAAACCTATAAAGGATAATTCTATTCAGCTTGCTCTGCTGTTAGATACAAGCGGAAGTATGGATGGACTTATTGATCAGGCTAAAAGCCAATTATGGAAAATCGTAAATGAACTTGCAACTTCTAAGAGAGATGGGCAGCAGGTCAATTTGAACGTGGCTTTATATGAATATGGGAAACAAAGCATTCCTGCTGATGAAGGATACTTAAGAAACATAGTACCATTTACACAGGATCTGGATAAAATTTCTGATGAACTCTTTAAACTTCGCACAAACGGTGGTGATGAGTATTGCGGCAAAGTGATATTAAATGCGGTAGAAAATCTTCAATGGAACAAATCAAATAATAACCTCAAAATAATTTTTATTGCGGGTAATGAACCGTTTACGCAAGGCAGTGTTGATTATAAAACTGCCTGCCAAAAAGCTATTAAAAAAGGAATCGTTGTTAATACAATTTTCTGCGGAAATTATGATGAGGGTGTTCAAACCATGTGGAAAGATGGCGCAGACATTTCTGATGGAAAGTATATGAACATTGATCATAATGCCGCTATAGTTCATATAGATGCACCGCAGGATGCTGAAATAATTAAACTTGGACAAGAGCTTAATAAAACTTATATCGCATTTGGCAATGCCGGAAGAGAAAAGAAAGAGATGCAAGCTGAGCAGGATGCAAATTCGATGAGTCTTAATCCGGGTGTAATGGTTGAAAGATCTGTAACAAAATCTGGTGCTCAATACAAAAATTCCGGCTGGGATCTTGTAGATGCAACAAATGAAGGATCAGTAAAAATTGAAGAGTTAAAGGATGAAGATTTACCTGATGAAATGAAAAAGATGACTGTGAAGGAAAGAAAAGCTTATATAGACAAAATGGAAAAAGAACGTGATCAAATCCAGGATAAAATTAATAATTTAAATGATGAGAGAAGTAAGTTCGTAGCTAAAAAGATGCTTGAGAATAAAACTGATAATACACTTGATGCAGTTATGATTAAAACAATTCGTGAACAGGCAAAGCAAAAGAATTATAAATTTCAATAAATCACTTTGCGTCTTAGCGTCTCTGCGAGAGAACATTTCACGCAGAGACGCAAAGTCGCCAAGAAAACTAAAAATGAAATAACTCTGAGAATATTATGAAACTCGAAATTCTTAAACAGCTTATTATAATAACCATATTTTTTAGCATAAATATTTTTGCAGATGGATTTATTGTTATTCCCCGCCCCAATCCATTACCAAATCCGTTTCCATTGGAAGTTGTTTATCACAATGTGGAGGTAAAGATTGATGGACAATCTGCAGTTACAAGTATTGAACAATCATTTTATAATCCATCAAACTATCAACTTGAAGGCTTTTATATCTTTCCAATTCCAAAGGGAGCAGTAATTAAAAACTTCACAATGGTTATAAACGGCAGAGAAACAAAAGCTGAGCTGCTTGATTCTGATAAAGCTAGAAAGATTTATGAAGATATTGTAAGACAAATGCGCGATCCTGCTCTGCTTGAATATAGTGAGCAGAATATTTTAAAATTACGCATCTTCCCTATCGAACCAAGAAGTGAAAAGAAAATATCAATTAGCTATTCACAGGTTTTAGAATCGGATAATAATCTGTTTGAATATATCTATCCGCTTAACACGGAAAAGTTTTCTGCAAAACCTCTTAAAAATGTTTCAGTTAAGATAGACTTAAAATCAAATGAAAAGATCAAAAACATTTATTGTCCAACTCACGAAGTTGATATTGTAAATAAAAGCGATAACCATTCAATCATATCATACGAAGATGAAGACATAAAACCTGATACCGACTTCAAACTATATTTTTCCAAAAACTCATCATCAGTTGGATTATCCTTAATTAGTTATCAAACTGGAAATAATGATGGTTACTTTTTATTAAGTGCGTCACCTTCAATTGAGATTGATAAAACAAGTATCGAAAACAAAGACATCACTTTTATTCTGGATGTTTCCGGAAGTATGAGTGGAGAAAAGTTAGAACAGGCAAAGAAAGCCTTACTTTATTGTGTAAATAATTTAAATGCAGGTGATCACTTTAATGTGATAAGATTTTCTACTGAAGCATACTCATTATTTAATTCATTAAAGAAAGCCGACAAACAAAATATAAACGAAGCAAAAAGATTTATCGATGATCTTCAGGCAATTGGAGGAACTAACATTGAAGAAGCTTTTAATCTTGCTTTTAAAAATTATAAAGATTCAAATCGTCCTCACTTTATAGTTTTTTTAACTGACGGCAAACCAACAATAGGCGAAATGAATGATGAGAAGTTGGTCAAGAGAATTTTAAATTCAAACAAAATCAAATCCCGCATTTTTACATTTGGAATCGGTGATGAAATAAACACACATTTACTTGATAAACTTACAGATGCAACTAAAGCATGGCGGACTTATGTAAGCGATGAAGAAGATATTGAAATAAAAGTATCAAATTTTTATGATAAGATTCAATCTCCTGTTCTGAGTAATTTGAAACTCGATTTTAATAATGTTGAAGTTTACCAAACATATCCAAAAGATCTTCCTGATTTATTTAAGGGTTCAAACTTATTAGTCTTTGGAAGATTTAAGGGAGATGGTAATGCAAAGATTACTTTATCTGGAAAATTAAACGGCAAGCAAAAAGAATTTTCATTGCAAGATAACTTTGCTTCCACAAATGATGAATACAATTTCATTCCACCTCTGTGGGCTTCCAGAAGAATTGGATATTTACTTGATGTGATAAGATTAAATGGTGAGGATAAAGAACTTGTCGATGAAGTAACCGCGCTTGCACGGGAACACGGAATAATTACTCCATATACAAGCTATTTAATTATGGAAGATGAAGAAATTAGAGTCCGTGGTGGACGTTTAGTCGATGGTTTGCAATCTCTTGCCCCAAGACCTGAATTGAGGAGAAATAATGAAGCAGATTATTTTAGAATGAAAGATAAAAGTGGAAGAGGAAGTGTTGAAGTTAGTGAAGAATTTCAGAACTTAAACTCAGCAACTAATTTTAGCCAGACACAACAAGGGAAAGATCGATTATCTTACAGAGATTCTGGAGGAAATTTGCAAAATCTTTCCCAGCAAGTAAAAAATGTTTTAGGTAGAGCTGTTTATCAGCAGGATAAGTTTTGGGTTGATAGTGAATTGCAGAGACAAGAAATGAAAAACAAGAAACGAATACAATTTAATTCTGATGATTACTTTACTTTACTAAATAAAGAACCCGAGACCGCTCAGTTTTTAGCTCTAGGACAGAATGTTAGGTTCTACCACAACGACATTTATTATGAGGTGTATGAGTGAGTGGAATTACAAACCCAGTTCATTTCAGGAAATGGGTTTGTTAAGATCATTATAATTTATTTTCCACAAACTGCAATACTTCACCAAGTTTTTTCTGGGCTTTATCTTTTAATTCTTCGCAATTTTTTCTCATCTCAGATTTATACTTTTCATCTTTAATATCTTTAAGATTGATAAGCACATTATAAATCCCACCAAGAACTCCCGTGTACGCACTTTGTGCTCCAACGCCGACATCTGTAATGGAATTTGGATTACCGTACTTTGCGACTGTATGTGCTATTTCAATTGCCTGATAACTTAATTGAGCAGTATTTAAAGGAACACGAACTGCCTGCTTCAATCCATTCTGCATTGCTGTTTCTCTGGATTTCTTTTCTTCCGGAGTTTTATTGGGCAATCTTCTCGCGGACATATATTCATTGAATGCATTTGTGTCATCATCCACAGCTTTTACTAGAAAGTTTTTTATTTCCTGACTTTTATCCGCCGCCTCATTTAAGATTTTATCTGTCTCAGGATCGCTGCCACGTTTGTTTGCAGTAAGGTTTGCAACCATAGAAGATAATGCTGCACCAAGTGCGCCGGATAAAGCTGCAATTGAACCTCCTCCGGGAGCCGGAGTTTCCCTAGATACTTCATCAACAAAATCTGATAGCTTCATTTCAACCAGTGCAGTATCAAGATTTTTTGGCAACCCTAAAACTCTTTCTTCAATTTTAAATTCTGAAACATCGTTCAATCCCAAAGATTGTACAGCAGTATTTAAAATATCTTTAACTGGAACTCCGGTTGAACGATGTTGTTTTCTTAAATAATGTTTTCCTGTTTCAAGCAAAGCTGGATAAGGAACCATTCCAATTATTTCACTGCCTGTAACACGCAGTCCTCTTTCAGCAGCAAGTTTTTCTGTTTCATCAAATACGTGATGCATTGATGTAACTTTATAATTTGTAAGATTTATTGAGATCTGCACGCGATCGTATTTTGGGACTGTCCAGCCAATTGCTTTGCAGTGCTTAAACTTACCAGGAATTTTAACTGATTGTCCTTCTGGTTTTTTAGAATCAATTCCATTCAGATCGAGCAATTCAACGAGATCATAATTGTGAACCTCTTTACAATGTTTGATCGTCTCTTCAATTTTCTTTCCTATAAAATCACAACTGCCGCAGGGATATCTATCTTTTTCATACTTTAATATTTTTTCACTCTTAAAGTAGAAGGGTCCATCACCGCCTTCACGAGCACTTCTTCCCTTTTCTCTTAATTCAAATGCAATATCGGTCGCATATTTTTCTTCGCGTGTATTGAGATTAATATTATATGCAATCAGAAATTCTCGGACACCAATAACCGTAGCACCAGCTTTAGCATTAAACTTTGCAGGACCAAAGTCCGGATTCCATTCAGGTTTCTTTAATTTCTCTTCAAGAGCCTCATATTCACCCTGTCTTATCTTTGCAAGATTTTCTCTTTCAGGTTTTGTTGCAGATTTTTCATAAAGATAAACAGGAATACCAAGTTCATCACCAACTCTTTTTGCAACTTCTTTTGAAAGTTCAATACACTCTTCAGTTGTTATTCCGCTTACAGGTACAAAAGGACAAACATCTGTTGCACCCATTCTTGGATGTGAGCCTTTATGCTTACTCATATCAATAAGCTCTGCAGCTTTTTTAATTGAATTGAATGCTGCTTCTTTAACACCGCTTGCATTGCCAATAAATGTTACAACGGTACGGTTCATATCGTAGCCGGGATCAACATCAAGTAATTTTACACCTTCAATTTTTTCTATTTCATCGGTTATTTGTTTAATAATTTCAGGACGCTGTCCTTCAGAAAAATTTGGTACGCATTCTATTAGTTGTTCGTTCATAAAATCCTTAATTAAAGTATATTTAAGTTATCAGAGTAAGGTCATACTTCGACTTCTCTCAGTATGACAATGGATTGTAAAAATGTTATTACAAATTTAAAGCAATTGTCTCGAATTCTCATCCTATTATATAAATAATTTATATTAGGTAATCAATAAAAAATAAAGTTAGAAAATGGAACGATTAGCATATCGAATAAACAAAGCAGGTTCAATCAATAATCTAAAAATTGTAACTGAAAATATTTCAGATCCATCAGAAAATGAAGTTACAGTCCAGGTAAAAGCGATAGGACTAAACTTTGCAGATATTTTTGCAATACAAGGATTGTATTCTGCAACTCCAAAGGAAAGTTTCGTCCCAGGTTTAGAATATTCCGGAATCATAATCCAAAAAGGTAAAGATGTAACCGACTTTAAAATTGGTGACAAAATTATGGGTGCTATTAGATTTGGAGCGTATGCAAACTTTATAAATATCGATAAAAATTATATTCAGCATTTACCAGAAGGATGGCGTTTTGAAGAAGGTGCAGCTTTTATCGTTCAATCATTAACAGCCTATTATTCACTTATCGAACTTGGAAATATTAAAAATCAATCAACTGTCTTAATTCATTCTGCTGCTGGTGGAGTTGGTATTTATGCAAATCGAATTGCTAAAAGATTTAATGCTTATACAATTGGCTCCATCGGAAGTAGCAATAAAATTGATCTGCTTAAAAAAGAAGGATATGATGATGTAATTGTTCGCGGAAATGATTTTTCAGAAAAGTTAAAAATGAGTTTAGCAAACAAAGACCTTGACATAGTTTTGGAATGCATCGGCGGGAAAATATTTTCAGAAAGCTTTAAACAAATGAGCGCGGGCGGAAGAATAATAGTCTATGGAGCAGCGCAATTTTCTACAGGTGGTTCTTCTCCAAATTATTTAAGGGTTCTTACAAAATATTTAACCCGCCCTAAAGTTGATCCTCTTTCACTATCGGATAAAAATAAAAGTGTGATGGGATTTAATCTAATCTATTTGTGGGATAAAGTTGGACTTATGAAAAAATACCTAAACAATATTTTAGAGATGAATCTTCCCAAACCACTAATCGGTGAAGTTTATGAATTTAAAGAATTGATAAGTGCGGTGAAGAAATTTCAAACTGGACAGACAGTTGGTAAAGTTGTAATTAAAGTTGGTTAATAATTAGTTACCGGTAATGTAAGGATAGTTCATTATATCTTGAACTGAAAATACATATTTTGTTATTTCTGGCTCTGAATTTAATCTTGCATAAAATAATTGGTTTGCACCGAAGAGTAAAGTCTTAACATTATAACCAAGCACGGTTAAATATGCAACCATGCAAGCACTCAATTGTCCATCACCACTATAAATTAAAATTGGTTGATCGTTTGGTAACGTTTGCAAACTATTCACACTTCTAAACTCGAACAGAGTAGCATTTTTAAACCAAACTGTATTTTCAGGATGTCCTTTACCTCCTATTGCAAACTCATTGTATAACCTCACCTCTCCATAACAAATCAAAAGATGTGTATTAGCTATGCCGGTAGATATATTTTCGGAATAATTAATTCCATTGATAAAGCCTTTACCAATAATTTCTGTAATCGTGTAAATAGTTTTTTCCTGAATGGTTTTGAGTGATGGTGGCAATTCTAATTTTGGTAAATGTGTAAAAGGTCTTTTAGGATATTCAATATTGGTAAATGATTGATCAACACTATCTAACGCTCCAAACCACTCATCTGCAAAAAACATATTCCATGAGGCCATTCCAAAATTTAGTGTGTAAACATTTTCAAATCCTGCTAATCTTAATAGGCATGCAAAATATGATGAAGCCTGCCCATTTTGACTGACAATAACGATTTTTTTATTAGGATGAGTATTGTATAACGAATCAACTATCTCATAAAGGTTTGATGATGTGAGATTTATTGCTAACTCAATATGTCCAGAAGAAAACTCTTGAGGAGTTCTGATATCCAAAATAAAATATTGTGAAATATTATTAAAAAGTTCCGTGGCAGTTACTAAAGCCGGAGCTAGTTCAGTATTAGGAAAATCTCCGATGCTTTCTAAATATCTTAAAATCTCCGCTGTATCATCAAGTACTATGTCCTCAACAGGCACAGCATTATCGTCTAAACAGCTTTGGAAAATCAAAGCAAATAGAAGAAAAAATAATTTAAATCTTTTTTTCATCATTATTAATTAACAAAGATAAAATCTGACTTATTATAACTTATAAACATACCAATCACATTTTCACCTTTAACATTCCATACAGTGCTTCCAGATCCCTGAACATATGGATTATTAATTTCTTCATTTTGTGTTTTGGTTTTAAAGTAAGCATCAAAAGACCGATCAAAGGAGTAAACACTTATATATCTTCTTCCATCGTAGATCGAAGATTGATATTCTACTGGATACTCTGCACTTCGTACACTAACAGTATTGTTATTTGTATAAGACGAGGGTACTGAAACATTATAAAAATCATTCGCGGTTTGATAGGTGCCTTGATCGACAGCCCAAAGTGCAGCATAAACTTCATCTTTAGAAGTAATTACATCCACTTCACTATAAAATCCGCTGCTATTAAAATTAACATTTCTTACAACAGGTTTAACTGGAACTTTTGACAATGCATAAAAACTATATTCATTCCATTCTCCATATAATTCATAATAATCACCTTCTATAGGTCTAAAATCGTACAAGGGTTTATATACTCCATTCTCGAAGTAATGTAGAGGAATTATTTGATATCCATTTATTCTTAAATACAAAGTTGCATTTGTTATCTCTGCAAGATTAATATTAAATTCAACATCTAAAGGTAATGTCCTTGTAACAATTACACCCGGAAAATTACGATCAACAGAAAATTGGCATTGGATCACAAGTTTTTGTTGATAATCAAATTCGGGATTAATCAATTCTTCATTTTCACAGCCGATGAAAAATAATAAACATAAAAATAATATTACTTTAAAGTGTTTCATATTTAAAATGTTATACTTATTCCCGCAGCAGGTATAAATGGGAAAAGTGAAATCCTTTTTAGTTCCGGCGCTTGGTCTTCATTGTTATCATTTTGAAAAACAATAAACTGTGCGTATGCGTTATTTCGATTATAAACATTGTAAAGATTTGCAAATAAATTTAGTTCAACTTTTGAAAACTTAATTTTATAGTTAAAGCTTAAATCCAGTTTGTGATAAGCAGGAAACTTAGAATTATTAAGACCTGCATAATCCAGTAAAGTTTGCGGCGACCCTGAAACACCAATAGGATTAAAAACGAATTGTCCTGTCGGTGAATTATACCTCATACCTGTTGCATAAGTAAATGTTGCGCCAAAAGTAATTTCATTATTTAAATTATAAGTTGCAACAATTGAGATATCATGTCTTCTATCATACTTGGGGTAAAATACTTTACCAAGATTTAATTCATCAAATTTTCTTTTTGTCCAGGATAAAGTATATCCAATCCATCCTTGCAGACTTCCTTTTCTCTTTTGGAAAAAGACTTCTAAACCATAAGCTTCACCTACCCCTTTAATAAATTGATCCTCAATTGAACTATTAATGGGATCAATCTCAGGTGAGTTTTTGAATTCATATAAATTCTTCATGTCCCGATAATAGCCTTCTAATGAAGTCTGATATGTTTCTTCATCAAAATATTTATCAAATCCCAAAACAAACTGTGTGGAATGGCTTGGTTCAATATTAGCTGTTGCGGGATACCAAAGATCAGATGGAAGTGAGATATCATTCCTGGTAATCAAATGAAGATATTGATTTGCAACTGCTGCTGCACTCTTCACATAAAAATTATTAAATATTTCATAGGATAACGAAACTCTTGGTTCAAATGTTAAAAGTCCTCCTGCATTAAAATAAATTAATCTTCCACCAATATTGGTCTTTAAAGAGTTAAAAAATTCAGATTCATTTTGAAAAAACAACGCAGCTTCAATGGAATTAATATTTTCTCCAGCATAAGGGTCATTTTCATAGCTAACATCATAGTATTCATTGTAAAGAAGATCATAGTTGTGGAATGAAATCTCAAATCCAGTTTTTAATTTCTGATCCATTTCCCAATTTACTTCCGCATTCTGACGAAAAATTAGATCTTTAATATTTGGGTTTGAAAAGTATGATGCGGAACTGGTGGTATTACTTCCAATACCAATCTTCGTCGAAAATTCATAGTTAACAAAGCTTAAAGAAGAATTCAAAAATAAAGAATTAGAATTTATTTGCACCCAATTTAACGTAGCATTTAAATTCTCCCATTGTATATCATAAATAATATCATCATTTGGAGGATTATACATGTTATCACGGCTAAACATTAAACTAAGAGAAAATGCGCTGGCATCTGAAATATTATAATTGATCTTTCCATTAACATCGTAAAAATTATATCGCGGTACGGAGCTTTGTTTATTAAGATTTCTTTGCCATATATCATAATACATCCATCTGCCGGCAATCATATACGTTGCGGATTGTTTAAGTGGTCCTTCCAGTGAAAAAAAAGAATTTATGGTCCCTAATCCTATGGTTCCCGTTTCTTTTTCTTTAGTACCAGATCGTAATTTAATATCTAATACGCTCGAAAGTCTGCCGCCGTATTCTGCAGGAAATGCACCTTTAATTAATTTAATATCTCTTATAGCATTAGAGTTAAAAGTACTTGCAATATTTCCGATGTGTGAAGGATTGTATAAAATTGCTCCATCCACTAATGTTAGAGTTTGATCCGGTGAACCGCCTCTCACATATAATCCGTTTGAGAGTTCCGATGATTTGTTAACACCCGGCAATAACTGAAGTGACCGAAATAAATCTACTTCACCGGTAAAGCTGGGAAGTTTTGTCAGTAGTTCGGGAGAAACATCCACAGTGCTTAGAACGTTTTTATCAATCTTTTTTCCTTCAACAACTATCTCATCTAATTTTATGTTCTCAGGTTTGAGCTGGACATTAAAATTTAAATTTGACTCCGATGATGATAAATCAATTTCTTTTACAGCAGCTTTATATCCAATGTATCGGAAAACGAAGTAATACTTTTCTCTATTCAGTTTTGGAATCATATAAAATCCAAAATTATTTGCGGCTGCACCATATACAAGATTGAAGTCTATGTTTATGGTATCTTTATAAACAAGAATATTTGTTCCGATCAATGCCTCCCCTGTTATAGCATCATAAATAAAACCGGAGATAGAGATATTTTTTTCTTGTGGTAGGCTAAGCTGGAAAAATCCTAGAAGAAAAATTATTGAAACAATTGATTGAATAGCAGAGCGCATATTACTCTGAAAATTATTATTAATTCCGTGTTAGAAATAGATAAATTAATTTTAAGAATCAATAGTCAAATTTATTGTTTGCTGTCTTTTGATGTCGTTTAACGTTCTGTTCCATAACATAATTTTATCAATTGTGTAAAGGCACAAGTCATTCTGACTTCTGCCCATACTTCCGTAAATTAGCACCTCAAATTTTAATCACTTGGAGAACGATGAAAAAGATAAGAAATATAGCCATAATTGCCCACGTTGATCATGGTAAGACTACGCTTGTAGATCAAATATTAACACAATGTGCTGTTTTCAGAAAGAATCAGGTAGTACGTGAGAGATTTCTTGATTCGAATGATCTTGAACGAGAGCGCGGCATAACTATACTTGCAAAAAATATTAGCATACCTTACAAAGATTTTAAGATAAATGTCATTGATACTCCTGGTCACGCTGATTTTGGCGGTGAAGTTGAGCGTGTATTAAAAATGGCAGATGGAGTGTTACTCCTTGTGGATTCTTTTGAAGGTCCGATGCCGCAGACAAGATTTGTACTTGAGAAAGCATTAGCACTTCATTTGTTACCGATTGTAGTTATTAATAAAGTTGATCGACCGGATAATAGACCTGTTGAAGTTCTTGATGAAATTTATGATTTGTTTATAGAACTTGATGCTCATGAAGATCAATTGGATTTTCCTGTAATCTATGCAAGCGGTAGAGATGGCTGGGCAGTAAAAGATTTAAAAGATGAACGCACAGATTTAACTCCTTTACTCGATGCGATTTTAGATGATATTCCTGCCCCCTCTACAAAAAAAGGAACAGTACAACTTCAGGTAATGACCCTAGATTACAATGACTACGTTGGAAGAATTGGTATAGGACGAGTGTTTAGAGGAAAACTCAAGAAATCAGAAAAACTTTCAATTATAAAAAGAAATGGTACCATTCACCCAATCTCAATAAAACAACTTTTTATCTTTGAAGGATTAAACAGACTTGAGGTTGAAGAAGTTTCTTGTGGAGATATTTGTGCAATAGTTGGAATAGAAGATGTTGATATCGGTGATACAATTGCTGATGCAGAAAATCCTGAGCCACTTCCAATAATTTCTATTGATGAACCAACGATAAGTATGACGTTTACGGTTAATAACTCTCCATTCTACGGAAGAGAAGGAAAGTTTGTAACCTCTCGCCAACTTCGTGATAGATTGTTTAAAGAGCTTGAACACAATGTTGCTTTACGTGTTCAGGAAACGGCTTCACCGGATGCATACAGAGTTTCCGGACGTGGAATTTTACATTTATCAATTCTAATCGAAAATATGCGCCGTGAGGGTTATGAACTTCAGATACGAGAACCAAAAGTTATTTATAAAACGATTGAAAATAGAAAAGCAGAACCCATTGAAGTTATGGTGGTGGACGTTCCAACTGAGTTTGCTGGAAAAGTTATTGAACTTGTTGGACAACGCAGGGGTGAATTGATGAAGATGGAAAATAAAGGCAGTATGAATAAAATTGAGTTTCATATTCCATCACGCGGAATTATGGGCTTACGTACTAAAGTTTTAACTGCAACTCAGGGTGAGGCTATTATGCATCACAGATTTTATCAATATGAATTTTTTAAAGGATCAATTGGAAATGTTAAAAGCGGCGTTATAATATCAATGGAAGAAGGTCCGTCAACTGCTTATGCAATTGATGGATTGCAGGACAGAGGCAAGTTTTTTATAAACCCTGGAGATATTGTTTACAAGGGACAGATAATTGGTGAACATACAAAGGAAAATGACATTGAAGTAAACGTGCAGCGTGGTAAAAAATTATCTAACATGCGTGCTTCCGGTTCTGATAAAGCAGTAAAGATAACTCCGGCTATAATATTTTCTTTGGAGGAAGCATTAGAGTACATTGAAGATGATGAAATGGTTGAAGTAACTCCAAAATCAATAAGACTTAGAAAACTTTATCTTGATACAAATGATAGAAAAAGATTCAATCTTGGCAAGCTTGCTCAGCAATAAAATTAAAGATAAAATATTTCTTCTGGATGATAAATTATAATTTTATCTGATATGGTTTGATTCGCAGATTTGATCATAGCTTCTGCAACTTGTGCAGCGTCAATTGGCCGGTATTTTTTTAAAGCCGGAATAATTTTAGTAATTGTTCCGGCTATTTTTATTCCTAGTGATTCACCAAATCTATTTTCATTTCTATCACCAACAAGTATTGATGGTCGGAAGATTCGAATCTGCTTAAAACTTAATTGCTGAACTTTTTCATCAAAACTCCCCTTCATCCGTAAATAAAAATTACTTGATTTATAATTAGCGCCGGCGGAAGAAATAAGTAAATATATTTTAACGCCATTTTTAGAAGCAGCGCTTGCAGCCTCATATTGATAAGAGTAATCAATTTTGTATTGTGCTTCTTTGCTACCTGCTTTTTTTATTGTAGTCCCAAGAGCAGAATAAAGTTCGTCTCCAATTAAATTATTTTTCCATAATTCAATTTCATCAAAATCAACTATGTGTTCTTCTAGTTTTAGATTATTAATATTGAGGGATCTTCGAACTAATACTTTTACTTTATTATATCGATTATCCTCAAGAAGTTTTAAAGTTATTAAATTTCCGACTAATCCAGTCGCACCAATTACAATTGCTGTTTTCATACACACTATTCTACAATTATTTCATCAATCATCAACCATGGTTTACCGCCTGCTTCGGGATGCCATGCGGGAAGTTCAGCTAGATTTTTAGCAAATATTTTTACGTACCGGCCCTTAGTATTCTGAACATCTATTGAAAAATTTTTTTGCACCCAGTCGGGATTTCGTATAGACGAAGTAACATCGACTCTGCCAACATTTGTAAACTCATTTCCATTTTCAGAAACAAAAAACTCAATGTACTCTGGAAATACTACCCAAGATGAGGATGCCTGGAAAAATCCAACTGACATTATATTTATATCAGTAATTTCTTCTAAATCAATCACAGCCTCAAAATCTGTACCCTGATAACCTTGCCAGGATTTATCCCCACCGCGGAAACTATCTGAGCCGCGCATTCCGTCTGTTAATGCCTCAACTCCACCAGCAGAATATTTTTCACTGAATGGATAAGTTAGCTTAACGTTCTTTCTTGTTACATTATTAAAAGTAAAATTATGTTTAAAGATTTTTCCAACATTGTTTTTGCTGCGTGCAAAACTAAATTCTAATTCTTCGGTTTGTGGAACCTGAATATTAAATCTTTCTACTCCCATTGGATTGGACATCATGGGACCACGCTGCTTACTATAGACATAAAGATTTATGTCCTGCTGCAGCTGAGTTATTTGTAAATCAAAAGCATTTGTGTTTGCATTGAATTCTTTTGTGATTTCAAACGGTTTTGTCTCCAATCCATAACTAATACCAAGCATATCAAGTCTATCATAATGTTTCTGTACCCTTTCTCTAAATTCTTCAAAATCTCTTTCTGCAGGATAATTCCAAACAACTTCTGATAGTGCAAGCATTCTGGGAAATAATCTATCATCAATTAATTCTTGAGGAGCATATTCACTCCACATATTTCCTTCACTCCCAAGCACGCGCTTTCTTTCGTTCTCAGTTAATTCAGGTGGAACAGGATCAAATAAATAAACTTTTTGCATGTCTGTTACATCAACTGGATAATCATAATAACAATGACTAGTTGGAGAAACAATTACATCGTGCCCCTGTTTAGCAGCGTCAATCGCACCTTTAACACCGCGCCATGATTGCACTGTTGCTTCAGGTGCAAGCCCGCCTTCAAGAATTTCATCCCAGCCAACAATTTGTTTTCCTTTTGAGTTGATAAACTTTTCCATTCGCTTTATAAAATAACTTTGAAGTTCGTGTTCATCTGCTAATCCTTCATCTCTAATTCTTTGCTGGCACTTTGAACATTCTTTCCATCTGTTTTTTGGTGCCTCATCTCCGCCAATGTGGATATACTTATAAGGAAATAGTTCAACTACTTCGCTGATAACATCTTCTAAAAACTGAAATGTTTTTTCGTTACCAGCACAATAAATATCGTAATAAATTCCCCAAAGAGTACCGACGTCAAAGGGACCACCTGTGCAGGAAATTTCAGGATAACAAGATATGGCTGCTGTAGAATGCCCTGGCATTTCTATTTCCGGAACAACATCTATAAATCTGCTTGCTGCATATTCAACAACTTCTTTAATATCTTCCTGAGTATAGAAACCACCATAAACAGATCCATCATCGTAAGTCCTGAAAGCACCTTTTTTAGTAAGTTCAGGATATTTTTTTATTTCTATTCTCCAGGCTTGATCTTCAGTTAAATGCCAGTGAAGTGTGTTGAACTTATGATATGCTAGTAAATCGATATATCTTTTTACGAATTCTTTTGTCATAAAATGGCGGCAGCAATCAAGATTAAGTCCACGCCATGAAAATTCAGGTTCATCCAATATTACAACACAAGGAATTTTCCATTCAACATTTTCAACTTTAGTTTTTGATTCTATCTCAATTGGAAGCAGTTGGCGAAGTGTTTGAACGCCATAGAACAGACCATTCAATTCAGCAGCTTCAATAATTACATTGTTTTTATTTACAACAAGAGTGTAACCTTCTTTTCCATAATCATTGTTTGTATTGAAAATAGAAATGATAATTGAATTATCTTCTACTTTATTGTTCCACTCATTAAGATTTAAATTAAAACCTGTTGATGGATTGACCATTTCATTTAAATATTCAGCAATTTGTTTTGCTTGATTTTCATAAAATATTTTTGTAGAAGCATTTAACTTAAAGGTGCCTTCATTTACAATCAGGCTTTTGGGTTTTGGTATGATGTTGATTCCCCGCTCCATTGGCTGTGATGAAATATTAACGAATGGAATAGATGTTAATATAAAAATCAGTGAAATGAAAATATTTTTCATGGTATTTATTCATTTGTGATAAAATATTAGTCTGTAAAAACCTCTTTAATAAAATTAAACTCTTCTAAGGTAAGCGGATTATCTATTCCACTCAAATTAGATTTAACCTGATCAAGATTTCTAAACCCTGGTATTACTGCTCCAACCTGTTTATAAAATAAAAGATATTGAAGAGCCGCGCGTGAGAGTTCCTGATTAGATGGACCAAACTTGTTTTTAAGTTTTTCAATCTTCGGTTCAAGCTTTGCAAGATTTTCAGGTTTAAATCTCTCGGCATTTACCCGATGATCTCCTGCATCAAATTGCGGTGGATTGCCTTGATGGTATTTACCGAGTAATAAGCCCTGTGACAGCGGACCGAATGCAACAAATGAAATATTGTATTTATCTAAAAGCTGGCGAGTTGGGGAATTGTCCTGCACAAATCTATCATCTAACGCACTGGAAAAACTTTGAATTACATCAGGTTTTACTTTAGGAATAAGTTTAACAAAATCTTCATGTGAATAAGCTGATTGACCAATCAATCTAATCTTACCCTCATCACGCAGTTTGTAAATTACTTCAATAGCATCATCAAGATATTTATCATTCACACCAAAATCTCCGTGATGGAAATAATATAAATCTATGTAATCTCTATTAAGATTAATTAAGGATTGTTCGCATTGATGGCGGATATGCGACGGTTGGTAGGCGTGTTCAGCTGTACCCGGAAACCAGCCAATCTTTGTAGCAATTATAAAATTATTTGTACGTTTACCTAGAATTCGAGCGAGCATTCTTTCTGCTCTGCCATTGCCGTAAACATCTGCATTATCAAAATGGTTAACGCCGTGATCGATTGCATAATTGATTGCATCAGAAATTTCTTTTTCATCAACATTAGCCCAGCCGTTCGGTGTACCGTTTACCCAATTTAGTCCGCCCATCGTCCAGCATCCAAGGCTAATTTCTGAAACTTCTACATCAGAATTACCAAGTTTTCTATATTTCATTTTAGTTCTCTCTTAAATGTCTAAGCAAAAATATAAAAGAATAAGAGGATATTGAACTATAATTAAAAGAATTAATCAACTTAGATTTTGTGCAGATGGAGATATTTATTAAGAGAAGTGTTTTGATCTGGTGACAAAAATTATTATTGGCAGGATAAAAATATAAATTCTTAACCTGCCCTTAGGAGAGATAGCACATACGTTTAACTAAAATTAAATATCTATAAGATATTCAGTACCATTTAACTTATGATAACTGTAATATAAGTTTTTGCAAATTTTACTAACTCTTTCGTTATCGTCAAACTTTGCAACTCCTCTTAATCGATAAATGCCGATATTGTTACCAAGATTGAACAATGCCAATGCGGCAGAAATACGCTCTTCATCAGTTTGTCCTTTTTCCAGCATAATCAATAGTGGAATCATAGTTTTTGAAGCGTCTTCGCTCTTAAGATACGATTTATTAATTAAATCGAATAAAACATCAGCAGAACTTGTGCGAAGACCGTAATTGTCGGACTTAATTCCAATGTTTAGATTATCAACTATTGCAGATTTTTTCTCTACCGAAAATTGCTCTGTTTGTGCTGAGACAAACGGGATCAATAAAAGTGTTACTAACAAGATCATTAAAGTTTTCATTGCCTGCTCCTTTTTTAGTGAAATTAATTTTAAGCTTGATGCTAACATAACTTTAAAATGCACCTTGTCTATTAAGTTGTTATGAGTGGTTTATTTATAATTTAAGAAGTAATTATTAGGATATGAGAGTTGAACTAAAGTAATACCAAAGCTCGAAGGTAAAAAAGCAAAAGATTTTTAAGTAGTTATTCCGAAAAAATTTTTATAAAAGATTACTCATAATTTCTTAAAATTAAAGAAGTCTCCAATACTAAATGTAACGGAGACTTAACTGAAATTATAATTATTTGATGATTATCATTTTTTTGGTTTGAATATAATTTTCTGCTCTAAGCTGATAGAAATAAACACCAGATGCTGGATACTTGATACTGGATTTTGGTCCGCCTTTGGCGGAAAACTCAACTTCATAAGTTCCTGCAGGTTTTTCTTCATTTACTAAAGTTGCAATCTCATTTCCTAAAACATCATAAACTTTTAGTTGCACAAATTGCTTACTGCCTATTGCATACTGAATACTGGTACTTGGGTTAAACGGATTTGGATAGTTTTGAAATAATATAAAATTTTGTGGGAAAGAATTACTTTTCTCTTCACCAATAAATGTTATTCCTCCATCAGTTGTATGAAGAATTGTTCCATTATATCCAACAACATATCCATTCAATTCATTAATAAATGATACTCCCATATAACCATTTGATACTCTACCGCTATCCTGCATTGTCCAGTTTAATCCTGCATCAGTACTTCTATAAATTTCACCATAACCGCCTGCGACTGCTGTTATTACAAATGGTGTAATGAATTGAACATCGTATAAATAGTTTTGTGCCGTAGTTTGATTAATAGTAATCCAGGTTTGGCCTGCATTTGTTGTTTTTAGGATTAAGGAATAAATTGAACTTGGATCACCACCAACAACAATTCCATTATTAGCATCAATAAATGAAATACTATATAAACTCGAATTAGGCTGATCAGAATTCTGAATTTCCCAATTGTTTCCTCCATCGGTTGTATGAAGAATTGTTCCGTAATCTCCAACAGCAAAACCGATATTATTATCAATAAAATCCACATTGTAAAGATTTTGTCCCGTAGGGCTTGATTGGAGTGACCAATTAGTTCCACCATCAGTAGTTCTTAAAATCCTTCCTCCTTGGCCAACGGCAGTAGCATTATTAATATCTGTTACAGATAAATCGCTAAACCAATAATAAAAACTGTTTTGAAATTGAAGAGTCCAATTGTTTCCTCCATCAGAAGTATGAATTATCCTTCCATCTTGTCCACTAGCAAAACCGTTGTTAATATCCGCAAATTCAACAGCATTTAAGTCCCAACTTCCAAATGCTTGTTGAATCCAACTGATGCCGGCATTAGTAGTTCTATATATTGCACCTCTATCTCCAACAATAGTAGTGGTATTGTTGTCTATAAAATCAACATCTAAAAATATTCCTGCAAGTCCTCCCGATTGCATCTTCCAACTAGATCCAGTATCATTAGTTTTAATTATCACACCACCGTAACCAACCGCAAGAGCAGCTTTAGAATTTAATATGGCAAAATCATAAAAGGTTTCATAGAAATACATATCAGGTATGCTATTCCAGGTTGTACCCTGATCTGATGAGGACAGAATATTTGAAGCTCCAACTATAATCCAGTTACTGCTATCAAAATATTTAACACAGTATAAATTTTCATTGGTTATTGGTGTTGTGAAATTCCAATTGATGCCACCATCAGTCGTATGCAGGATGATGCCATTAGAACCCGCTATAACTCCATTATTAATATTTGAAAATGTCACATCATAAAAACTTTGAATTTCAGGAGTTGTTTGAGGTGCCCAGGATATTCCTGCATTTGTGCTCCTAAGAATAGCTCCCATTTCTCCTACAATTGTAATATTATTTCCATCAATTATATCAACACTTTTAAGATTGTTTAAAACTCCGCTGGATTGAGAAATCCAATTTACTCCACCATCAGTTGTGCGAAGTATTGTTCCAGAGTCTCCAACAATGATTCCAAAATTTTGATTAAGAAAATCAATAGCATATAAATTTTGATAGATTCCGATGGATTGAAAAGACCAGGAATTACCGCTTGTTGTAGAACGTAGAATTATCCCACCGTCACCAACAGAAATTGCATTTATTGGATCAATAAAATAAAAACCATATAAATCATTATTAGTTGGGCTTATCAATTTTTCCCAACTTATTCCAGCATCTGTGGTTTTTAGAATTGTTCCCTTAAATCCAACTGCAAAACCATTGTTTTCATCAATAAAGGAACATGATTTTAAATCATTTCCTTCTGACTTCGGATTTTGATATTGCCATCCTTGTGAGAAAGAGAAATTTGCAAGAACAAAATAGAAATAGACAATTGTGTTGATTAAATAATACTTTTTCATTTTAACCTCACTTTATTAAAATCATTTTTTTCGTCTGAGTAAATTCTCTGGCTTTGAGTTGATAGAAATAGATTCCGGATGCTGGATGCCTGATACTTGATTCTGGATTAAATTCAACTTCGTAAGTTCCAGCAGGCTTTTCTTCATTAACGAGAGTTGCAATTTCTTTTCCAAGAACATCACAAACTTTTAAAGTTACATTACTACTTGCCGGTAACTGAAAACTGATAATTGTTGAGGGATTAAATGGATTTGGGTAGTTTTGTTCTAACTTAAATTCTGTTGGCTGCTCTTCCTGATCTTCTGCTGATGTAAGTTGAGTGTATTTGAGCAATGTTTTACTCTGTCCCACAACGTAACCGTTTGTGGCCGAAGTAAAATGGACTCCTGTAAGGAAATCAGTAGTAAGAACAGCCCCTTCAACATTCCAGTTTGTGCCTCCGTTGGTTGTATGAAGGATTGTTCCATTTATTCCGACTGCCCATCCTTCATTTGCATTCAGGAAGAATACATCGAATAGGGAAGAGCCGCTGCCACTAGGTCTTTGCACTGACCATGTTTGTCCATCCGTCGTATGAATAATTTTGCCATCATCACCAACCGCCCATCCGTTCTGATTGTTTACAAAGTATATGGCATTCCAGGCTCCGGTTATATTTACCTGATCTCCTACCCAGGCTCCACCGGTATAGTGTCGTATGATGCTACCAACACCACAAAACCATCCTTCTAAACTATTAACAGGGAAAGACACAGAAGAAAGGTGCCCATTTACCCCGCTTGTCATTGCTGTTACTCCTGCAGAAGTAAATGAATATATTACCCCATCAAATCCGCAGGCATAACCAAGTCCGCCAGAAGGTGGGTAAGTCATATCGATCAAAGTACTTGCTATTGTTCCGTGAAAATTCCAGTTAGTTCCTCCATCGGCTGTTCTGTATACAAATCCGCTGGCTCCGCCGCAGTAGCCTTCTGTGGCGCTCACCATATGGATTGCATTTGTCGTAAGTGTCGTGTTTTGAGTTGTGAAGGTCAACCCTCCATCAGTTGTTTTAAAAACATTATTGGTGCTGCCGGAGGAAATCCAACCCATTGAATCATTTATGAAATAAAGATCAGAAAAATCTGGTGTGCTTGGAATCGAAGGTGGATTTAGTGCCACCCAACCATATTGTTGGCTAAAACAATTTACAATGTACAATGTAGAATTTAGAATTAAGAAAAAGAAAAATTTTTTCATAAAGTTCTCATTTGAGTAAAATCATTTTCTTTGTTTGGATAAATTCACCGGCTTTTAGTTGATAGAAATAAATACCGGATGCTGGATTCTTGAATCTCGATGCTGCATTGAATTCAGTTTCGTAACTGCCTGGTGCCTTTTCTTCATTAACCAGAGTTGCCACTTCATTACCAAGAATATCATAAACTTTTAGAGTAACGAACCCCACCTCGTTCCTCCCCTTTGCCAAAGGGGAGGATGAAGGAGGGGTTGGAATTGTATATTTTATTCTTGTGCTTGGATTAAACGGATTTGGATAATTCTGTTCTAACTTAAACTCTGTTGGCTGCTCTCCCTCATCTTCTAATGATGTAAGCAGTGTATATTTGAGCAATGTTTTATTGTTTCCCACAACGTAACCGTTTGTCGGAGAAGTGAAATATACTCCTGCGAGAATATCGGTAGAAAGTCCTGCAGCTTCCTGATTCCATACTACGTTTGACCATCCAGTACTAGTGGTTGTGTCAAAACCAAAATCAGAACCGTTTGTAGTAAGCATAATAATCCCCTCTCGATTTGTCGTCTTTCCTATAGCCCAAACATTGTTTGAATCAAGTGCAAACAGACCAGACATACTTGCAGGTGGATAACCAAGAACTACCCAGTTTATTCCATCAGGTGAACCCGCAACCAAACCTGTATCAACCCCACCAGATTCGCCAGCTACCCACCCCAATTGATCATTAATGAATTGTATCTTATTAAAAGTGCCTGTAGGAGAAGGAAGTTCACTACAACCGGAACCATCAACAAAATAAATAGATGATGAGCCACAAGTCCAAGAGTGATTTGAAGACGTGGTGCTTGTTCCTAAAAAACTGCTCGCAAGACCGCAGTTAAAATTAAATACGCCTGTTTGCGTTATACCCCAGATTGAGCCCCAAAGACCTGAAACTGTGCCAGTATCAACTGTAACTGGGAAAGAAATACCCATAACCGTATTGACTATAGTTCCGTGGAAATTCCAGTTTTGCCCGCCGTTGGTAGTTTTATAAATCAAGCCGCTCTGTCCGCCAGCATATCCTTCTTGTCCATTCCTCATCCATATTGCGTTGCAGGGGAGAATTGTTGTTTGTACTTCAAACGTTTCACCACCATCGGTAGTATGTATGATAGCTGCAGTATCGTGGAAAGGGTGATAAGTTGTTACCCAACCTTCGTCATCATCAACGAAATATACATCTGTCAAAGACGCTATTATTGTGTCCTGCCCATTATTAATTATAGTAGTATCATAAGGAAATGGAGGTATGTTTCCGCTGATGTCAATCCAACCATACTGCTGGCTGAAGCAATTAACAATGTACAATGTAGAATGTAGAATTAAGAGCAATAATAATTTTTTCATAAAGTTCTCACTTCATTAAAATCATTTTCTTTGTTTCCAAATAATCACCGGCTTTTAGTTGATAGAAATATATTCCAGATGCTGGATAATTGATACTCGATACTGGATTGAATTCAGTTTTGTAAACGCCTGGTGCCTTTTCTTCATTAACCAATGTTGCAATTTCATTTCCAAGTACATCAAAAACTTTTAACACAACAACCGTAGTTTTGGGTAAATGATATGTTATTGTTGTTGATGGATTGAACGGGTTTGGATAATTCTGTAATAATGCAAACTCTGTTGGAAGTTGTGTTTCTTCTTTAACATCAGTAAAGAGAAAACTGAAATGATTTATCTCTGACCAGGGACCAATTCCGCCATCGTTAATTGTTCTTACTTTCCAATAAAGATTATCAATATGAATTAGCAGACCTTCATAAACCTGGAATGATGAAGAATTTATTACAGTATCAATTAGCATAACTGAAAACAAAGAATCGTTCGCGATAATTATTCGATATGCGTTAGCCGTTACTGTGCTGTCCCAATCCATCAATGGAGTCAAATTATTAATTAAAGTAGAATCATTACCCGGGAATAATAAGTTTGGTGCTGTTGTTCTTGCTTTGTACATATCCCAAATTGCCTGATCGGTTAACGCCAGGTTATAAATCTGCAGATCATCAATATTACCTAAAAAGCTTGGAGAGCCTCCCATAAATTGTCCCATTTTCCAATTATTAGTTAATACTGTATTTGGTGTCGAGGAAATAACATCACTTATATCAAGCTTGCCATCAATATAAATATGCTGAAGATTTGAAGAGCTACCTTCATAAACGGTCGTTATAAAATGCCATGTATTATCGCCAATGTTTTTGCTGCTTTGTAAAAACCCAAAACCATACCCGTTACCAATCCCTACATACTTACCTTCCTGTAGAAATAGATGATAATTTGTTGGTGCGGCTTCGGCAGTTCCATAATGAAAAATATTTCTGCTTACAGTTGTCTCACTGCTTTTTACCCAGCAAGCAAAAGTCCTGGGTGTGCTTCCAGTTGGTAAATTATTTCCGGGATTTATTCCTTCTGTATAACTTGTTGACCCCTCAAAATAAATTGAGTTGTTTGCATTGCCGTATCTGTCAAAATCGTAAGTACCGCCGTAGTTTAAACCGTTATTAAAGTTACCGGCAGTGTCTGTTAAATTGCCACTAAATTGCCAGTTAGCCACAAGACCATTTACACAGTTTATTAGAAATTTAATTTGATTTGTTGCTGAACTTATACCAACAAGATCGACACTTCCATTACCGTCGAAATCAGCTGCTGAAATTCCATTAAATACACCCAAAGGATAATTATCAAGCACAAAATTTAAGGAGCCATTGTTTGTAAGGATTTGAATGCTATTACCATTAGTGTTAGCATTATCAAGATCGCCATCGCCATCAAAATCATTTACCGCTGGGTTACGCGGGCTACCTCCCACATTTCCAAGATTTAAGATATTATAGGTACCACTTCCATCGTTCAAACCTATTTGTATTCCACTTTGGTACCAATCGCATTTTATAAAATCTAAATCATAATCGCCGTTAAAATCTCCACCAGCTAACTCATCAGGATACGGTCCAATATATGGCCCACCTGTATAAGTGAAATTACCATTTCCATCATTCACTAAAATTTTATAAACACCCCAGTAATCACTTGTTCCACCGAGAATATCAAGATCACCATCGTTATCAAAATCACCAACAACATTCCTTTGTGAAGCAGGAAAACCAATATTTACATAACCAGATTGTGTAAAAGAACCAGTTCCATCATTTTTATACAGATAAGCTCTTCCATCAAACAATCCATAATTCAAAAGTGCTACAAAATCATTATCCCCATCACCATCAAAATCTCCGGGACAAGTTGCTACCGGCGCATTAACATCTATATATGGAAGAATCCAACCAAAGATTCCCTGCCCCGTACCTCTTAATAATCTAATTTTATTTTGTTCATTGGTAGAAACAATCATATCTAAATCTCTATCATTATCAATGTCAGTGAATGAAATGGAATATGGTTTAAATTCACCAGTCATTTCTTCACCAAGTGTAAAACCGCCAGCACCGTTATTTAGAAGTACTGTGTACTTTAAACTATCATAATTACTTACAATCACATCAACTTTACCATCGTTGTTAAAATCTCCGCTTACAATATTTGTTGGTGAAAAATTTAATTGGAATGAATCCGCAACTGCAAATTTTACGGTGCCAATTTCTGGCTTAACATTAAACTGAAAAACATATGGAGTAATATTATTTCCTGAAGCTGTTATTATAAGACTATCCAGCGATACAGTTATAAGCTCTCCATACTTTAATGTTGTAGTGGGAACAATTTCTAAAGAATTGTTTGATGAATGATATAAAACATTAAATGAATACTTACCTGTTAAGCTGCCGTGAACATAAACACGACGCCAAGTAGTGTTGGCTGATACAATTGATGCAGAATCCATAGGTTGTGTGAAGAAAACTTTTATAGTTTCATCTGGTTGGAAGTAATTTGAATTTTGATGCGGAAAGACACTAGAAACTACAGAAACAGTCCCTGTTTCATTATAAAGTAATGATACTTCTGAAGAATCTATAATACGATTGTATATTCTAATATCATCAATGCTTCCCTTAAAAAACTCTGCCCAGGTGGTCCCATAATGCTTAGCCGCACCAATCGTTAAAGGATTTGTTACAATACCAAAAGGACCCGAGCCTGTAACCACCTGACTTAAGATCAGATCACCATTAACATATATCTGTTTTATACCGGTTGTACTATCTGCAGTTAAAACTATATGGTACCAGTTATTAATTGTTAATTGATTGTTGTTCGTAAATAAGGATGTAAAATACTCCCACTGGATGAAACCATTTGGTGTTACCCGAAAAATATAATTTGTTGCATTCAGATAATTTGATTTACCAACAATCAATCTGTTTCCACTTGTCTGGATTTCCTCTGGATTCACCCATGCAGAAATCGAAATATCACCAATTAAATTTAATATATCACTTCCGGGAATTTCTATACGAGCATTACTTCCATTAAAATAATAAGCCTCGTCATTTTGATTAAACCGATTTTGTGTTAGTAGTGCGTTAGTAACAAATCCATCGTTGCCATTTCCACTTTCATCATTTGCATTACCATTGAACGGATAGTATGCTACAAGTCCTGAATCAAGACTACTTTGAGCAATACAAAAAAACGACATAATTAGAAATAGGAAACTTGTAATTAAAGTTTTCATAATTCACCTGTAGTTGGATTTAATGATTAATAATTGAGATGTCTTTGAAAGAGCTTGAAATGTATAATAATCTGCGGTTGCTATAATTATTATAGTATATGGATAAGAATCTATTTTATTTATCAAACGATCGGATTCAGAACACATATAACTCCCCTAAGAGTAATTAGTGTTCTGCAAACTTAAATTAAAAAAATGTTTTAGTCAATTGTTGATATAAACAAATTTTTGCCAAGATTAAAATTGTGTTAATGTTTTATCACTAAAGGCAACTAATAACCGGTTTCAATAGGAGATCTCATATTATTTAATCCTATTTCATTTATCCGATCATTGTAATTTATAAGTTTGATATTATTTTTTTCAAAAACTTTTCCTTTAGTTGCAGAAAGAAGAGCATTCAATTCTGCTTCTCGATGCTTACTCATTTCAGGTAATCCAAAAGAATTCATATCAAGCATTGCCTGTAATTCTGGTTGATCTTTACCAACATGACACACAAGTAAGTTTAGTTTTTCCGCATCCAGATTACTTAAAAAATTAATCAGAGATTCCTGCTTGTTATCAATATCAACAGCGTACATGCTTTCAACATCTACCTCGCCAAAATATCTTGAAATTGCGAGTCCATATTCTTTAGCAAGTTTTTCAACAATCGCGCGATGTTCAGGTTTATCAACAGCAGTCCCCATATGATAATCCATATAAGAAATTTTTATTCCGCTGTTGATTGCTCGTTCAATTTGTGCTCTAAGCTCAATTTCAATTTCTTCCGATTTGGGATTGTTAGCAAAAAAAGTTGCCCGCGATGGAAAGAAATATCCATCCTTATCAATTAGTGATGGAACTTTATCTCTACAGGCAATTGGCCCCCAACGATAATTTTTCCATTCAGCATTCAACGTCAAATGTATTCCAACAGTTATTTGTGGATTTGCTTTTAGAATATCCACAGCCTCCTGGTACCAGGCACAAGGAAACATAACTGATGCTGAAAATTTTAATCCTGATTCCATTAACTCCTTAAATGCCATATTAACAGAGTGAGACATTCCGAGATCATCACAACGAATTAACAACGTCCTTGATTCTTGCTCTTGTTGTGTATACACTATGAGCTGAATAAATGTGAGTACAAAAAATATAACTAATAAATTTTTCATAATTTTTCCCTTTCAAAAAAAGTAATGTCTATTATTTTAACTTTTCTTTTAACTTCCTCAACAAGATAATGGATTTGCCAATCCTGGTAGCTTAACACGAAAATTTCTTTATCAGCCTTTGCCATTGTGTATTTGCTAATTCTTTTTCTAGACAAATCAGTTGGATTAAATTCAAGCTGGATTCGCGCATAATCAAATAGGTTAATATCTTTTTCTGATTTCAGTTTTTCACCAGCTTTTTTTGCCTTTGAGCTGAATGAAAGGAAATACAATTCGGTACGATCACTTTTTACCCAACCCGTTTTAACATCAGGGAATGAATCTGAATAAGGCAAATAAGGTTTGATATCAATTATTGGCGTGCCATCAAGTATATCGCATTCGGAAATAAATATTTTTAGTCCTTCAACTTTATCCAGTTTAACACAACTTAATCCAATGTGGTTTGGTCTGTAAGGAGCACGCGTTGCAAAAACACCAACTTTTTTTCTTGTGTGTCTAGGAGGAATTACAAGCGGCTTCCAGTTTTTATTCAGATGAAATTGATAAATAACCCAGATCTTATCAAATCCATCAAGATCTTTTACAGCCTGCTCATAATTTTGTTTTGGATTAAGATGAATAACTGCTTTACTTTCTTTTGCAAGCACACCTTGTCTCGGAGTTTCATAACGCTGCTTAAGATCAGATTGGAGAAAACCGATAGGATTTAAAGTAATTTCAATTTTCATAATGAAATGTAATAAAAAACCCTCAGAACTTATTTCCTGAGGGTTTTTGTGAGCTGGCTATGGGACTCGAACCCGCGACCTGCTGATTACAAATTGGTTGACGTACTTTGATTAAAAGTTAATAAATAATGTTTTTTAATGAACCACTCTAATTGTATACAAATGTAAGAACAAAATAATAGAATAGCAATCAATAAAAATCTAAAAAGCTTAAATACTCTTTTGAGGTAATAATAAAATAATTAGTATAATTAAGGACGAACCTTATGTTACTTGGTTAAATGCAGCAGCGGACAATTAAATTAAAATGCAATATTACTATTATGTACACACAAATATTACCATCGTTTTAAGTTTGTTATTTAAGGGATTTACAATTTATTAAATCATATCCTATCGCGGGCTAATTTCAAATTAAACTCAATCTGGTTTGGGCAGCATCAACAGATATGCTTAATTTGAGTGGCAGTGATTTATCTTTAAATTGTATTTTCAATTTTCAGAAAGAATTATGATTTCAAAATCCTTTATCAATCCCTGTTAGGGTGAAAAATAATTCAACTTTTGATGGGATATATTTAAAAATTGTTATTCTGAGTTAAATGAAATGTATTTATAGGCTAAGATCCAAGCGTTAAAAATATCATTTCAATTCCATTTTTATCAATCCTATCAATCAATCTCCAAATAAAAACTATAGTTCTTCATTCTTGGACTTTGTGGTACAATCTGATTACCAAGCAGATCCCAAAATATCTTTTTACCAGTACCAACTTTAATATCGTCCCCAACGTCGCCTGAAAGTTTATTCAACTTAAACAATTCACCTGGATTATCCTTTGAAATAAGGTATAACATCACATCGACATTATCGTTAAGTTCTCCAGCTATATTATACTCAATCTCATATTTGTAACCGTCGTTGGTAATAATATTCATACCGTAGATAAGACCACTGTTAGAAGTAATTCTATCAATTATGAAATAAGAAAAAATTAAATCGATTTTTTCATCAAGTAACTGATTTGATCTTATTCTGAACTTTCTGTTTTCAGTAAGATACCCAGGCGAAGAAAAACTGAATAAATATTCTGCTTCCTGTAACACCGTCAAAGGAATATCACCGATCCCCTCAAGCAATACAGATGAATCTTTATCGGACCTAACAATATATTTAGTGTCGTTAGGTGAAATCTCAAATTTCATCTTACCGAAAGATTCATTCAAAATTATTTTCTTATAAACTGTCTGCCCAGGTTCAATTTGTATTTGTTCATTCACTGGTGAATAACCGTCTTTAATTACTTTAATAAAATATTTGCCAGGACTCAACGTAATCTTAGAATTATTTGGATATTGAGTCTGATTAACTGTTAGGATTGCATCCTCCGGAGAATAAAAAATATCTAACGCTCCCTGATCTACATAAACAGCTTTAACTCCTTCTAAAAAAAACTTTATGATATCCTTAATGCCTGTAGACGAATCAGTATCCAAAAAAATATTTGTAAACTCTATAGAACCACTTGTAGTGTTTCTAATTGTTAGTATCAATCCATCCAGTGAAGGTTGCAGACTGACTACGTGATTTATCCCAAATAAATCATTCAAAGTATTTAGACAAACGAGGTCGGTACTCGATAGATTTCTGATTCTAAAGCTACTTTGCATTTGAAGAAATTGGTTGTAGGGATATAGTTCAAATTTTTCCAAAATCTTTGGTTGATTTTTTAGCACAAAGTACAGATTTTCTATTGCAAGAGAATCCAGATTACTCTCAGGCAGCAACCCTATTTTTATCGGAATACTTTCAAACTCAAATGGATTTGTTT
Organism: Ignavibacteriaceae bacterium; assembly: GCA_041738675.1. Classification (GTDB taxonomy): domain Bacteria; phylum Bacteroidota; class Ignavibacteria; order Ignavibacteriales; family Ignavibacteriaceae; genus IGN3. Next base: position 7,164 of record JBGSPH010000013.1, on the reverse strand, counting down.
CAGCTTCAACAAATGAGAGTGCTTTATTTTGTGGATGTAAAATACTCACAAGTAAAAGAAAAATGATTAAGGTATTAATTACTGGCATAAATTATATCTTCATTAATTATTTTTATATAACTCAATTACTGAATAACAGTAATATACACTGTAGAATTCCTTCGAGCTCTATCTCCTCCACCTGGGTTTTGACCAGTGACTGTACCTTTGTCACCCGCCCTGCTTACTCTTATAACATCATGTCTTAAGCCTGCAGAAGATATTGTTCCAGCTGCCTCGCTTTCATTCATTCCAATTACAGATGGAACGGTTACTGATGATTCAACCTCTAATCTACTTCTGCAATCATTGAATCTCTTTACGAAAGTGTCATTATTAGGAAAATTTTCTCTGGCTTGTTGATATACCTGAGAGGCATTCTGAAATTGATTTGAACTGAAATATTCTTCGCCAAGCTGTGAATATTTAGATTCCAGTTGACTCATATAATTTCTGGCAATTTCATTATCAGTCTCCCTGCTAAGAACTGTGGAAACATTAGCAAAAATTTGCGAAAGCTCACTAATTGATAAAGTAGATCTTGAAAGTAGCTGCTGAGATTCATTCAAGAGTCTGGATATTTCATTATTTTGGAAAAGTATTATTAACTTATCTTCCTTATCGGGGAAATATTCCCGTAACTGCGAAACGAGATAATTTGCTTTATCTATATTGCCGTTTGCTAACTCAGTGCTTGCTTCTTTATACATTTCGGAAAATATTTTTTCAAGTTGGATTGAGGCATAACTGTTTGTTGAATGAATTTTGAGAATTTCTTTAAATTTTTCATATGCGTTATTGCCCGGAGGCTGAATAAATTTATTATTCTCTAAATATTCATCTCCGGATTCAATTAATGATAACACCTGTGATTTATCCGATTCATTTAAAGTAGCCCACTGTGCATCTTTGATCAAATCTTCTCTATTCCTGCTGCCCAAAATAAAATCTTGAAATAACATCCCAGCAATAACTATAAGCAGAATTATAATTACCCCACCGATAAAATAAACTGGTTTAGAATTACTTCTATCTGCAGTTCGAATTTCTTTCTTCTTTGTCTTTCTGTTTTGTAATTGCCTGATATTTTCCTTCGGTGAAGACTCTATCAACTTCTCTTTAACATCAAATTTTTGCGTCCTTGGTGGTATAAAATGTCTGTCCACAACAGAAACAATTTTCTGCTCTTTTAGTGCTGTAGAAAATTCTTTACCAGATGAAAATCTATTGTGCGGGTTTTTTGCCAAAGATTTATCTGTTATAGATTGCAACCAATCTGGTACGGAACTGTTGAATCTACTCAATGGAGGATGAGGACTATTAATAATCTTATATATAGTTGCAACTGGGTTTTCACCTGAAAAGGGGAGTATGCCGGTCAAGCATTCATACATAACAATTCCAAGACTATATAGGTCGCTTCTTGGCTCAGCCCGAAGACCGTCTGCCTGTTCAGGACTCATATATTCTGGTGTGCCGAGGACGCTTCCTGTCTGCGAAAGCTTTGAACCACTAATTGCTCGGGCAATTCCAAAATCAGTCAATACTGCTCTTCCGGAACTAGTAATTATAATATTTGAGGTCTTTATGTCTCTATGAATTAAGCCTTTTTTGTGTATGTGATCAAGGGATTCAGCAATTGAAGAGATGACCTGAACGGTCTGATCAATTGAAAGTTTACCTCTGGTTTTTATCTTTCTATGCAGATCTTCACCATCTAAATATTCCATTGAAATAAAATGCACCCCATTCTCTATACCCTCATCATATATAGCAACGATGTTCGGATGATTTAGTGAGGCTGCAAGTCTTGCTTCGGAGTGAAATCTTTCCAAGAACTCTTTATCGTGAATAAGATTCTGATGAATAACTTTTAGTGCAACTGTTCTTTGCAGATTTTTTTGAACTGCTCTGTAGACAGTTGCCATTCCCCCACGTCCAATCTCATTTAGGATTTCAAATCTGGCAGCTAATGATATTTTAGTATGTGTATACGAATCCATATTGGCAGATGGAGTCACGGAATCATTTAACAAGCTTCCACAGTGTTTGCACTTGATTGCATTAATTGAAATCAGTTCATCACAATATGGGCAATTCTTTGTCGTTGTCATTAATTCTTCCCTAAAAATCCTGCTGCCACTGAGCTACATTTAATTCTACAATATCACCAACACTCACATTTTGGTCACTCAAAAAACTTTGAATTTCTATAGTACATTCAGTCTCATTTACAAAGGTAACATAACCGTTCGCAATTGGTGAATTTCCATTTTGTGAGTAGATAGTACATTCTAATCCTGAAAAATTACCTATATCCTTACCTAGATCAGTATATAAATAATTTCCTTCCATAAATTTAATAGGGGCTATGTTAGAAGGAGTTCCTTCTCCAACCAAAACTGTTCTTGCAAAATATCTTTGAATGGTTGAACCATTGTTATCATTCCCCGTCAAATTGATTTCAAAATTATAGTTTCCTTCCCCATCCCGCGGTCTGTAAGTAAAACCATTATTTGAGAAACTATTTGAAATATCTTCTTTCCGGTCTTTTGGTGTAATAACCTCTATCTTTGGTTTAATATTAGAAATATTTCCTTTACCGGAATTTTGTAATGAAAATTGCATTTGATTTCCAATTAGAAGTTTTTCTTCTATACCAATTTTGTTTGGCGAATCACCAGTAACCTGAAAGACATACTCCTCACCACCAGTTGGAATGTTTTCGCCATAAAATTCTGCCTTCCACTTACCGGGTTCGGGACTCATCGTTTTTACTGAAACAAAGTTGCTACCGATACTCCATTCTCCGTTATTATCATTTTCAGTGAAGATTTTGTTCTTGGGAGAGATTAATTTTAATTTTATTTTACTTCCACTCCAATTTGTTCCAGCGTAAATAAAACCCATACCACCATCTACATAAAATGAGCAAGTTTGAGATTCTCCCTGCTGAATTAAATTTCTAGATAGAACTAAAGAACTATTACCGGATATACTATTTATAAATTCACGAAAATACATAACTACATCATAAGCGTTGCTCGCACGGAAGTAGTTTCCTTTTGTGATTGAAGCGATATCACTTAATAACCTATTGTCGACATCCCCTACAAAACTTACGGTAGAAATCGGAAAGTTATTCTGATTATACCAATCCAATAAACTGTAATTAAATGCATTATTATTCTTCCCATCAGTCAGGAGAATAATGCCACCTTTAGAATTAGATTTATCTGTCGTCTCAATTGCGTTTTGCATTGTGACTAAGCCCCCTCCAATTTCAGTCCCACCATCCGAGTTGACTCCTCTAATATCATCTTTCAGTAGTTCTTTGCTATAATTTTCATAATTATTTGAATTCAGCCAGGATGAATGGTCATCAAAATCAATAAGGAAAACATTTTCATTCCCATTCAATTCGTCAATTATCATTTCCACAGCAGATTTTCGCATACCTTGTGGGTCGTTTTGTGACATGCTACCTGAGGAGTCGAGAATAAAACCTAAAGTAATTACATCACTAATATTTAATAAAGAATTGATATAATCATCAACTTGATTTTTTCTTTGCGAATAATAGTCGATCCAATTCTTATTCAAGTGTCCAAGAGTTAAAAAATCGTTGAACTTTGCTTCACCCGTACTCAATGTTTCAATCATTTTCTGATAAAAAGAATATTGACCAAAGGCAGCCAGTAATTCAATGTCGCTCTCCTTGCCTACATTGTTTTGATAAGAATAAATGTGATAAGTAATAGTAGCTAACAGACATGCCTCCTGAGATGATTCCCATTGGTTGGAAATATTCTTAAGGATCGTATATTCCAAATGTAATGCCCAAATGTATGAGAATATCAAGGGATTGAGTTTTAAAGATATCTCAGCTAATGCAGTACCTAGAGTAATTGAGGACTCCAAGATCTGTCCTTTATTATCGTTCACTGAAACTGCGAAGGATCCTATTTCTGAGCTGGCAGCATTTAAATTAATCTCAACTCTATTTAAGGCATTTAAAATAATTTCTCCATCCTTTAAGGTGCCAGAATTTATTTCATACGTAAGAATTTCTTTAATCGCTCGTAGTCGCTTAAACGCCTCATCATTTGCCAAAGCATTAAGGAGCAATGCCCCTGATGTAATTTCTCCCAAAGTAAGAGTTGCTTTAATATTTGCCAAAGCCATAGACAGTATAGCAAAGTTTGGCGATTTAGAAGCTTTATTAAGTTCTCTTCCTAAAGTAGCAAATTTGTTTTTTGCGTCAGTGGAAAGTGTTCCCGCTTTAATATATTTTTTGTTTATCCCCTTTGCTCCTTTTTCAATTAAATCCAACGACCAATCGAAAATCTCACGAACATCGTTGGTTGTATTAATACTTTTAATATCATTTTGAAATTTATTTATTAAATAGTCAAAAGAATTTGATGTTATAAGTATTTCCCTAATAGCCTTCTCGTAAGTTTCTATTCTTCTATCAGGTTGATAAAGAGTTTTAAACATTCCAAGAATCGGATCTGGTGTCCCGATTATTCTTCTAAGACATTGATCATTATTTAAACTTGAAGGTAGGTAAATATTTACATCATTGCCACTTTTGTCCTCAAAAGATAGATTATTTAAATCACTGATAAAACTCGTATAAACATCCTGAGCGTTAGAAATTGATATGTGGAATATAATTAATAATAAAATACAATTTATTTTTTTCATTTTTTATCTTTTAATTAATAAGTGAAAAGTCTTTCCAATTATTGCTTTGACTATCTTTATTAAGAATCTCGAATTAGAAAAATAAATTTGAGTATTGATCATAATTACTTTTTTTAATAAAGAAAAATTATTGTAATTTAAATACTACAGGTATAGAAACCTGAACTTTAACAGGTTTACCTCTTTGTTTACCAGGTTTAAATTTTGTCTTTTTTACAGCATCAAGAGCAGCTTCATCACAACCGGCACCAATACCTTTAATTATTTTAGCATTAGTAACATTTCCATTCTCATCAACAAATGCTAAAGCATAAACTTTACCTTCAACTCCAGCTCTTTTAGCTATTTCAGGATAAACAATTTTCTGTTGAATGGCAGCAATACCACCTATTGGTTCCGGCATTTCTTCGACAGCAACAAAATATACAGGTTCTTCTTCAACTGGTTCATCTATAACTGATTTTTCTTCAACTATAATCGAATTTTTATCCACAAAGGCATCATCACTTTCTGTAGTTTTCATCTGATCAGCATCTTCATTCAATGCTGCAACGGTTCGCGTATTTTTATCATTGATCCTTTGTTTGTTTATTTCAAATTTTTTCTGCCGATAGTTATTACCCCAAAATTTACTGTTTGCATAATTCAATAAACGAATAGCATTATCCCAGCTCTTATTACTTGACGCAATATCTATAGAATTATCCAACCAACTTTTCACCTGGATCAAATATTCTTTAGCAGTGGAATTATCAGGAGCTAACGAAAGAATTTCGTTTGAAAGATTTAATAATCTATCAGCCTGATCCATTGAGGATAGGTTATTTGATAGATCTCTTGCTTCAAGTAATAAACTATTCAATTCACGATTTTCACTATCTCCAGATTTATTAATTTCACTTTGGTTTTTTTCATAAATAGCATTGTTTTCAATATTATTATCCGCTACCGTCTTATCATTCGTGGTTATCATTGCTATGATTGCGATAAGCAGTAAGAGTATCAATCCGCCAAGCACATAATTTAATTGGGATTGTTTACTTCTTTTAATTGCAAGATTTGAATTTGTAATTTTAATCGTACGGTTTTCTTTGGGAACTGAATATGAATATTTTTCTTTTTCAACTGCTTTGGGAGTTGGTATTTCAAATTGCTTTTTATTTAGTAAAGCACTGCTAAATTCTTTTCCTGTCTGAAATCTTAAATTTGTCTGTTTACTTAAAGATTTGTGGATGACAGAGAATATCCATTCCGGAAGGTTTTTCCTTAATTCTCTTAACGGCAGGGGATCTGAATTTATTACTTTATACACAGTTCCCAGAGGATTGTTTCCTTTGAATGGTAACTCACCCGATAAACATTCGTATAATACAATTCCTAAGGAGAATAAATCACTCCTTCCATCTACATTTTTACCATCAGCTTGTTCCGGACTCATATATTCAGGTGTACCTATGACACTTCCCGTCTGAGAAAGTTTTGAACCGCTTATTGCACGTGCGATTCCGAAATCCGTTAAGACTGCTCTACCAGATTCTGTAATAATGATGTTTGCACTTTTAATATCCCTATGGACGATTCCTTTTTTATGGGCATAATCCAATGCATCTGCTATTGGGGAAATGACACTAACTACCCATTCCAGTGATAGTTGCTTTTTACTGCTTATTAGACTATACAGATCACTTCCTTCAAGATATTCCATGGCTATAAAATGAACTCCGTTCTCAGATCCTTCATCGAAAATTGTTACAATATTTGGATGGGTGAGATTTGCAGAAGCTCTTGCTTCACGGTGAAAACGTTCAAGGAATTCTTTATCATGCGTGAATTGCTGAGGTAAGATTTTTAGTGCTATGATTCTATCAAGATTTTTTTGTCTCGCCTTGTAAACAATCGCCATCCCTCCGCGTCCAATCTCTTCAAGTAATTCATACTTATTAGAAAGGGCAAGTTTTATATAAGTTTCCGGTCTTGTATGGTCAATTAACGACGGATCATTAATCATACTTCCGCAATGCTTACATTTGATTGCTGTGGCTAATATTTCTTCACTGCAATATGAGCATAATTTTGTGTTATTGGTCGACATTTATTATATCATTGAATTTCTTTTATGACTCTGAATCCTATAATATTTGATCTAAAAATTGATTCCCATCTATGTCTAAACATATTTTCACAATAACCTTCCTGGTCAAACCAAGAACCATTTGCAACATTTTTCATACTTGGTATTAAATTCAGTGCTTGACTACTTGAATCACTTTCATTCTGGGCATAATAGTCATTTTGTGTTGCTAAAATTAAATTGGTTTTAAATAAAAATACCAGTTAAAATAACTTTTTCTTTTTTGAGGAGATAGTCCTCTATGTACTCTATACTTTTGTTTTAACCTTCCAAAATATCCTTCT